>JAVKCM010000001.1:0-15838 GCA_040222735.1 Fuerstiella sp.
TCAGCATTGAGCCGTGGTGTGAAGACCAGCTGAATCCCACCAGCTACCACCGGACCCTGCCCGACGACCGGCTGGTCTACGAGGAAATTGTGCTGGACAGGAACCGTCCGAATCGATTTCCTCGCCTGACAATACCGGAAGCCGGGCTGGTGCTGCAGCCAAATCAGCTGTACCTGGGACGCACCATCGAATACACGCAGACTCACAATCTGGTACCGATGCTGGAAGGACGTTCGTCGATCGGCCGGCTGGGGCTGTTTGTTCACGTGACAGCAGGATTCGGCGATGTCGGTTTCTGTGGTTACTGGACGCTGGAAATGTTTGCCGTCCAGCCCGTCAGAATTTACCGGGGCGTGCAGGTCTGCCAGATTTTCTACCACAGCATCGAAGGCGACGTGGTGGAATACAAAAGCAGCAAGTATCAGCACAACACGGATATTCAGCCCAGTCTGCTGTTCAGAGAACTGGGGGTCCGCGACGACAACCAGATGCGTCTGAAATTCGACGATCATCCCGGCTGATCGGTTGTCTGTTGCCAGAAATCGCCGACACGCGGTCCCGGTTCCGGAAATCCGTGAATTTCTCTGGCGGTTTTCGCATCTGCCCTTCCGCCGACCGCGTCAGTCGCTTCAATCCCCGCTTCATTGTTGACACCCGATTGCTCAGAAAAAGGCTCCCTTGTCATGCCTCGCGTCAAGCCGTTTCAGGCCATTCGTCCCGCTGCCGAATCAGTGGCTCAGGTCGCCTCCGTCCCCTACGACGTGGTGAACCGGGAAGAAGCGGCGGCACTGGCGGAAGGGAATCCGAACAGTTTTCTGCACGTCGTGCGGCCGGACATCGACCTCCCGCCGGACACCGATCCGTACTCTGACGTCGTCTACCAGACGGCCCGGGCCAGTCTGGACCGGATGATGAACGATGGTATCCTGGCGCGCGATTCCCGGGAACAGCTGTTTGTCTACCGTCAGATCATGAACGGTGTCGCTCAGGCCGGCATCGTGTGCTGCTGCCACATCGACGATTACGAAAACAACCTGATTCTGAAGCATGAAAAGACGCGGAAGGTCAAGGAAGACGACCGAACGCGACACGTGCTGGCCCTGAATGCTCATGCCGGCCCGGTATTCCTGACGTACCGGGATGTCGCAGCGGTCGATGCCATTGTGGCGTCCGCTCAGCAGACGACGCCTCTGTACGATTTCACCGCGCCGGACGGCGTGCAGCACACCGTCTGGACAATCGACGATACGGCCGACGTGACCCGGCACCTGAGCAGCGTTCCCGTGTTCTACGTGGCTGACGGTCACCATCGATCCGCCAGCGCCTGGCGAGCCGGTGCCGAACGCCGGGCGGCCAACCCGAATCACACCGGAAACGAAGAATACAACTGGTTTCTGACTGTCCTGTTTCCGGCAGGGCAGCTGAACATTCTGGCCTACAATCGCATCATTAAAGACCTGAATCAGAAGTCTCCCGAAGACGTCCTGAATCTGCTTGAGGACATTGGTAAGGTGGAACTGACGGACAATCCGGTACCCGCCTCGGCCGGTTCGTTCTGCATCTATCTGGGGTCGCGCTGGTACTGCCTGACCATCCCGCCGGAATCCATTCCTCACGATGATCCGATCAATTCGCTGGACGTGGCGATTCTGGAACAACGTGTCCTGGGGCCGATCTTCGGTATTGGTGATGTCCGTACCGATGCCCGCATCGACTTCGTCGGAGGCATCCGAGGCACGGGCGAACTGGAAAAACGCGTCAACAGAGGTGAATGGGCCTGTGCCGTGTCCATGTTTCCCACGTCGATTGAACAGCTCATGGCCGTGTCCGACGCCGGTCAGATGATGCCGCCCAAAAGTACCTGGTTTGAACCGAAACTGCGCAGCGGTCTGCTGGTTCACTCTTTGGATTGAATCCGGCAGGCCCATGGCACGAAAGGTTCACTGGAACCGACGGCGCAAAACCAAACAGAGCCCGGCCGGATGATCAGCGAGGTGCCATGTCTAAAACTTCGGCGCCGGCCACTCGGGGATTCCACTTTGTTTCAACTGCTGTTCGTACAGCACGTGAAACGGACGGACGGGTGACATAGGAGCCGATTCGTTGACCATCAGCGGCCGGGTCTCCTTCCACCACGAGTCATAGACATCCCGCATTTGTCTGACGATTTCCGGATGGTCATCAATTATGTTGGTTGTCTGAGACGGGTCAGCCTGCATGTCGTACAGGGCTGTATTGTCGACGAAGCGAAACCGCTGATTTCGCACGGCAAATCCGTTCCATTGATGATCGTCCGGGTTTGCGCCGGTCTTCCAGCGGCCTTTATGAGTAAACAGAAATCGGTCCGACCATTCCGCCGCCGGGTTTTCGATCAGTGGCAGCAGGCTGCGGCCTTCGACCTGCCCGGGCGGCAACTTAGCATCCGCCAGCGCCGCCAGCGTCGGAAACAGATCGATGTGAGCAGCCACGCGGTCAATATCCTGCCCCGCCCTGACGTGCCCGTCCCAGCGCACGAAAAACGGCACGCGGCAGCCTCCTTCATCACTGCTGCCCTTCAGCCCCTTCATATCGGCGTTGTAGGGATACAGCGCCCGGCCCTCAGCCGTTCTGCCGATCTCCTTTCCCGGACGGCCCGATCCACCGCCGGTCATCCCGTTGTCTGACATAAAGATGATCAGCGTGTCTTCGTACAGATCCCAGTCGTCCAGTTTTGTCAGCAGACGACCCACGTTGTCATCGATGTTTTCGATCATGCCATAAAAGCCGGCCGTCCTGTCATCAAATCCCATGTCTTCGAAACGTTTGCGGCTGGCCGGCGGAGCGATAAACGGTCCGTGCGGAGCGTTGGTGGTGATGTACGCGAAAAATGGTTCCTGTCGGTCCTTGACGTCGCTGATCCAGCTCAAAGCTGCTGAGAAGAAAACGTCCGTGCAGAACCCTCGGGTTTTGACAAAGCTGCCGTTGTGCCGGATAACAGGATCAAAATACTTGTTGCCCGGTGCGTCCGCACAGCTGCAGGCGTAGGCCTGACCGATGCCACCGGCCCCGTGAATAAAGGCCTCATCAAAGCCGCGCTGATGCGGCTGATAGGGTTCCTCGTCACCCAGATGCCACTTGCCGAAGATGCCGGACGTGTAGCCGGACTTTTTCAGTGCCTGCGGCAGAGTGACGGCGTCCAGCGTCATCCGTTCCCGTTCCAGAATGGTATGAGTCACACCATTGCGCATCGGGTGGCGTCCGGTCATCAGAGCAGACCGAGTCGGTGCACAGGTAGGACTGACCAGATACCGGGTGAACCGCGTACTGGTGTCATACAGCCGGTCCAGATTCGGCGTTTGAATCCAGGGATGACCGTGCTTCCCCACCGGACCGTAACCCTGATCATCTGTGATCATCAGAATGATATTCGGCTTCGCCCCCTTCAGAGAATCGTCTGCGGCCGCAGACATCAGCAGGGCGGGCATGGCCACGGCCGTCACAGCAACGAATAAAACAGGCTTCAGCATCGGAACTCCAGACAGACAGGGAACCGGACGTTACTTAATGCACTTCTGCCGTTCGCAGACGGACCATGTCACAGCATAAAGCACCGGACCTCACCAGCCAAACGTCCGGGGTTGCCGGCGGATTTCCGGGACGCAGCATCGCAGCCGATGGTCATGGTTGCGGCCCGGGCGGCTGATCGGTAGTTTGAGCACCCGGTGAGTGCAGGCGCGTGTTACAGACGCCACCTGTGGCCACCGGGCGTCCGGGCAGACGTGCCACGCCTGCCGCCGCGGCGGCAGGGTGAGCGGGCTGCCGACGTCGCCTTCCGGATTCATTTCTTGCTGTTTTCACGCTGCTGAGTCAGAAACTGATATGCCAGAACAATCACTTGTGATTGCCGTCACCAAAGAAGCGGCTGCTGACGAAAAACGCGTGGCCCTGGTGCCGGCGATGGTACCGGGACTGACGCGTCTGGGACTCCGGGTCTGTGTGGAAACAGAGGCCGGGCTGGCCGCCGGCTTTCCGGATCAGCACTATGTGGACAAAGGCGCTGAGATCGTCGCCGACCGGGCCGAGCTGCTGAAGAAGGCGGACCTTGTTCTGCAGGTGCGGTCGCTCGGAGCCAGCGGCGAAGGCGGCGGTGCCGATATGGATCTGCTGCAGGACGGGCAGGTTCTGATTTCCAGCTGTGATCCACTGAGCTTTCCGGAGGGCGTGCGGTCCGTTGCGGATCGCGGCGTGACGGCCTTCGCACTGGAACTGGTTCCTCGCATCACGCGTGCTCAGAGCATGGACATCCTGTCGTCGATGGCCACCGTGGCCGGTTATCGAGCTGTGCTGCTGGCTGCCACCGCGGCGCCGCGAATGTTTCCGATGATGATGACCGCTGCCGGCACACTGAAGCCGGCACGCGTGCTGGTGATCGGGGCCGGAGTCGCCGGACTGCAGGCCATTGCAACAGCCAAGCGCCTGGGAGCCGTGGTCTACGGTTACGATATTCGACCCGCCGTTCGCGAACAGGTGGAAAGCCTGGGCGGCAAATTTGTGGAACTGGAGCTGGAAACCAAAGAATCAGAAGCACAGGGCGGCTACGCAAAACAGATGGATGAGGATTTCTATCGGCGGCAGCGGGAAGCCATGAAGAAGGTGATTGCCGACTGCGATATCGTGATCACGACGGCCGCCATTCCCGGCAAAAAAGCGCCTGTGCTGGTCACGACCGAAATGGTGGAAGCCATGGCCCCGGGATCCGTCGTGGTGGACATTGCGGCAGAACGCGGTGGTAACTGTGAAGTGACAAAACCGGGTGAGACCATCAGCCACCAGGGCGTCACCGTACTGGGGCCGTGTAATCTTCCGTCGGATGTACCGGTCCACGCCAGTGAAATGTTCAGCAAGAACGTGGTAACGTTTCTGCAGCTGATGATCAGGGATGGTCAGCTGAATATCGACATGGAAGACGAAATCATCCGCGAAACACTGCTGACGCGCGGGCGTGAAATCGTGAACAACCGGGTTCGCGAACTGCTGAACATGGAACCGCTGCCGACACCGGCGGAAGAAACGGCCGACGCCGCCGGAGCGTAAGGAAACGTTCTGACGACAACGGCCCGTCAGGCAACGATGCGAAGAGCCCGCCTGCCGTGTTACGAGATGGCTGATGGAAGCCGGTTACGTGGTGGGCACCGCCATCGAGGTCAGGTGCCTGATGGCCGCCTCGGTCGATTCAAAATTGGGCAGCATGGATTCCAGGCTGGCCAGTCCGAGCGTGGTCTGACAGAAACGATTCGCGCTGGCCAGCGCAAACGCGCCGTGACGCGACTTGAGTCGTCTGCTGACCAGCACCAGTTCACCGATCGCGGCGGATCCGATGAACTGCACCGGCTTCATATCCAGAACCAGCAGCGGCGGCTGAATAGATTCGGCCAGCAGCGGCAACAACGTCAGATGTTCCAGCACATTCTTGTGCAGGTGCGAGTAGTCATCGCCCGGTTCGATCACAAAGACACCGTCGACAAAACGGACCGCAGGAGGCTTGATTCGTTCCATGACATTTCCTCTGCAGGCAGGGTTGAAGCTTCAGGCCCTGAAACTGACAACCAGACTACCAGCGCCGCTGTCAGAAGTCCACGAGCACAGAAACGGGCATCATTGCGGCACGTTCGGCAGAGAATTCCAGTCGGGCCCTCGCTCCCCGCGTTTCCCTGCTGAACGCAGGAAACGACGCGCCTCACGGCTGCGCCAGGGCCGCGCGCAGCGAGGGGAGCTTTCGTTGTCGGTGGGGGCTGTTTGTGGGAAGTCGCCGTGCCATATCCGCGTTCAGGCACGCTCTTCAATGACTTCGTCTGAACGGCAGAGCCACGTCGCCGCTCGTGACTGCACCGGCCGGATACGGGCCTTGTGTTCCACGATGACGCATGGTCATTCGGATGGCGTGATTGTGGTCAACAGGCCGCCCTGTGAAACCGCGTTATTCGCGACTGTCAGCTGCCCGATCGTGGCGGCGTTCCTGTGCTCGGCGGTAAACATCGGCGTACCGCAGTGCGCTGGTGCGCCACGACCAGTCCAGTGACATTCCGGATCTCATCAGCTGCTGCCAGACGATCGGCTGACGATACACGTCGACCGCCCGCTCAATGGTTTCGGCCAGCGCGGTCGAGGAATATTCTTCAAAGACAAATCCGGTGGCGGTTTCGTCGCGCAGCGTTTCCGGCGTGGCGTTCACAACTGAATCGGCGAGGCCTCCGACCTTCCTGACAATCGGCAGCGTGCCGTACCGCAGACTGTACATCTGATTCAGACCGCAGGGTTCAAAACGGCTGGGCATCAGAAACGCATCAGAACCGGCCTCAATCTGATGAGCCAGTGACTCATCGAAGCCGATCATCGCCGCCACGCGGGTGGGGTGCTGGTCTGCCAGGTGCTGCAGAAAGTTTTCGTACTGCGGATCACCCGTTCCCAGGAAGACAAACTGAACGTCGTGAAACAGAAGTCGTTCGGCACACTGAGCGAACAGGTCCAGGCCCTTCTGATCGGACAGCCGCGATACCATGCCGATCAGAGGCACGGCTTCGCGCTGCGGCAGGCCCATGCGTTCCTGCAGATGAGCCTTACACGCCGGCTTGCCGGGCCGCACCGAGCTGACGGAATAGTGAGCCGGCAGATGCGGATCTGTTTCAGGATTCCAGATCGTGTCATCGATGCCATTCAGAATTCCGACCAGATCGTCCCGGCGGAAGCTGAGCAGCCCGTCCAGCCCCTCACCACCTTCGGGTGAACAGACTTCGGAAGCGTACGTCGGACTGACTGTCGTGATCTGATCGGCAAAGGCGATGCCGGTCTTCAGCAGGTTGAGGTCGCCCCACATTTCCATCTGACGCATATTGAAGTACCGCCATTCCATGCCGGTCAGGTGCATGTCCAGATGCCAGAACCGCCCCTGATAAGCCATGTTGTGCAGCGTCATCACGGTCGCGGCGTTTTCGAAGCCGGGCAGGCGGGAATAATGCGAATGCAGCAGTGCGGGAATCAGTCCGGTCTGCCAGTCATTACAGTGAATGATATCCGGCCGCAGCACCATCTGCTGACAGATGGACAGCACCGCACGGCTGAAGAAGCAGAAGCGTTCGCAGTTGTCCTTGTAGCCATCGCCGTTTTCCATATACAGCTGCGGCCGGTCAAAATAGTACGGCTGGGTGACCAGCAGCACCTTCACGCCGGTACCCGGCAGCATGGTCCAGTTGACGCCACCGTTCACATAGCGCCCGTTCATCGACAGAGAAAACCGCATACCGGTATCCGTGATAACCGGCAGCTGTTTCCGGCGGAGGCGGCGAATTTCCCGGTAGTCCGGGATCACCACCGTCACGTCGTGGCCCATGTCGTCCAGGGCCTTCGCAAGGGCCGTTGAGACGTCGGCCAGTCCGCCGGTCTTGGAAAACGGCACTGCCTCAGACGCAGCCAGAACAATTCTCATGCGGTCAGATGTCAGCATATTCACGTGTGTCGGCAAGGGTTCCGGGTTTCAAAGGCTTTTCCGGGCGCGACCGGGTTTCTGAACGGAAAAGTTACCGGGCTGCAAAGTTATTGAATGGCAAAGCTGCCGCTCATTCCGCACCCATCGGTCGCAAACGGCAGTTTTTGCCGTCAGCTTCACTGCTCGGCCCGGGAACACAGATGCTGACCGTAAAGATCTGTACAATTCGACGATTGTATCGGTTAATGGTATACTGGCTCTGGACACGAAAAATCAGGGAAAACACCGATGATCATCAAGAAAGAGTACAAGTTTTACGCCGCTCATCGAAATGAGACGCTGGCGGACAAGTGCAGCAATATCCACGGCCATCGCTACGGGCTGCGGATCCACTTCGAAGTCGAACGGGATGGAGCGATCAGCACGCTGTTCGGTGACTTCGATGCCAGAATCGAACCGTATCTGAAGAACAACTTCGACCACGGGATGCTCATTAACCGCCACGATCCGCTGTATCAGACGTTGCTGGATCATACCGAACGCACGGGCGAACACTTTCGCCTGAAGGTGCTGGATGGCCCTACCAGTGTCGAAAATCTGGCATGGGTCATGTTCACCGAAATCACCGATATGGGGTTTCGCCTGGACCGCCTTGAGCTGCAGGAAACCGACACGTCCACACTGATCTATACGCGTGAGGACTGGGTCAAGGATAACCGGCTGCTCGCCGCTTCGCAGCAGCAGGCGGATGCCTGAGCCTGATCGGATGGTGACGTCGACGACGCAGGCTGCCCATGGTCGCTTGCCGTTGCTGAAAGATGTCACCTGCAGGGCCAGCCGCGTTAATAAGACCACCTTACCAGAGGCCCCGCAGCGGAACAGGCACTCACCGGCACGCAAAGACCTGCTCGCCGCCGCCTGTCCGCGTCGGGAACCCCGGCCAGAACGGCGACAGACCTCAGACCAGTTCCGGCCTCCGGTCGGTTAGTCGTCCACCAGCCGGAACACATGAATCACGGGCAGAGGCTCCCATTCATTGTCGGACGTGTGACCGGCGTCCACCTCCGACATGTACAGCAGGTTGCGATCCCGGTCGTAGGCAAGTCCCCCGATGTCCTTGGCGCATTCGCGAAAGGTGAAGCGGTCAATTCCGCCGCCGGGTGTGTTCGAATCCCAGCGGTACCACGGATCCACGATCGGAACGGCAGCACGACTGGCCTCAAGAAGTGCTCCGGGCGCATAAAACAGCAGCTGCGTTTCGTAAGCTGAACCGTGATATCCCTTGTCCGGGTAGCAGTCACCCGGCCGGGCCGGACCATAATACACCGGCCCGAGCGCCTTGCGTCCCGCCACAATCACCGTGTGCCGGTCACCCAGTGTCAGCCATGCGGCGCCCGTCCAGCGGTCGGCATAGTGGTGACCGGGAATCTGCCGATTCATCGGGTACCACAGCAGCGGCACTGCGTCGATCACGGGGTTCACGCGCGGCGATGTTTCCGGCAGCCGATAGGCGAAGAATGCGGGACCGTGACTGGATGTCTGGTGACCGGTACTGATCTGCAGTCCCGACATCAGATTCCGTCCACCCAGATACTGATCAGCGATGGTCTGAGGTATCTCACAGATATAGCCGGCGTGCTTGTAGCTGTGCCACCTCGGATCTCCTGTACGCTCGGGCCCCAGATGCCACAGTCCCTGCGCCATCGGTCGGGACAGCCGCGTCGAAGAAATGCCGTGTGACGGATAGTCCACGCCTTCCACGTTGTAGTACTTGTAGAGCGTCCAGTGCAGCTGGTCGTTCACGACCTGCAGACCTCCGATTTCGAATGGTTCTGACGCACCATTCGTCATCGCGTCTCTGATTCCCCCTGTTATGTCTGCGGCTGGCTGCAGCACGCTCGCCACCGGCAGGTCATCCATGTTGCGATCCGGCGAAATGACGGGCGCTGGAATATCAATTTCTGAAACCAGGCCGAAATGCCGGTGTCCACCGATGAACAGCGATCCGGGATATCTGTCGGCGGCCCGGTCGGTGTCGCCATCCGCACGATACGTCAGCCCCCAGCCTCCGTAGCTGAACTTCTGATTTTCCTGTGACTGATGCGGCAGCCGAAAGGCGCCAAGATATTCGAAGTTGCCCGGTGTCACCATCTGCGAATGCAGAGGCGTCTGCTGACGAATCGGCGGGTGCCCACCAGCGGTTGGTGTTGTTGTCGGGCTCGCTGTTCCGATGGATGTTGTGACAGATTCGATCGGCGCTGATCCACCGGTCGCGGGGAACGCAGAGGCGGATATCGGTGCGGCTGCGGGTGCAGAGGCTGAGACAGAGGCGGATGCAGCAGCAGTCACGATCCCCGGGTCAGAAACTTCTTCCGGGCTGTCCGCCGATGACTGCGTGTCACTGGCGGGTGCCGTTGATGATGCGCCCGATTCATCCCGGTTCAGAATTTCCTGAATGCGCTTTTCGACGCCGGGATCGAGCTGAACCGCCAGAGATCCCGAAGCAACTGACGGCCCCGTTGACTGGTCTGCGCGTGTATCGCCGGCAGCCGTTTCGGTTTTGGACGGTTGTGCCGTCACATCGACGAAGATCTCTGCGCCGGCGGCAACCGCTGCGACCACCAGTATCAGATACGCATACTTCATGATTCCCGTCTCCGGACAGCATTGATGATTCGGTGTGACTTGGGTGTCAGTCCCGGCACCGGCTGCCGATTTCAGTTCAGGATCCCCAGTGGCGGCTGGCCGATCATCGGTCCGGAATCAATCGGCGGAGCGGCTCCGTTCGGGATTCGGGACTGTTCGTCGTCGACCGCGTCCCGCCAGTCGGCGACCGGTTCGTCATCTGCGGCGATAAGGCCTTCGCGTTCCATGCGCCCGTAGACGACCAGCGAGCCGGCTCCGACAAGAGCGACGTAGTAGGGCACTTCCAGTGCTTCCAGACTCACAAACTGAGCCGCGACTCCGAAACCGCACAGCGCGGCAATCGTCATGCGGCAGGAATCTCCGAACCACGGCGGAGCACGTTCCGGCAGCCGTCGCAGCAGCTTCCAGCAGTTCCAGAGACACAGCAGGTAGAATCCGGCGTACATACAGATACCGGGAATGCCGGTTTCGGTCGCTGTCTGGATCCACAGGCTGTGAGCTTCATTGACTTTGTCCCAGCCGAATTTTTTTGCTTCCAGCGGCCAGTGGTCGGGGCCGCAGCCGATGATCGGCGACCGCTGAAACACGGTCCAGCAGTCAGCCCACAGTTCCAGTCGGCTTTGAGCCGATTCTTCGAACCGGCCGTGTTTTGTTTCGAATGTCTTCCAGAACCGGGCGCGAACTTCGGGTCCGGCCAGAAACAGTGTGGCCGCCAGTCCAAGGGCGAACATCGAATAATGCATCGAATTTTTTTTAATCAGAAAGAACGACAGCGTCACCCCGATGCCCGTGGCCAGCATTGCTCCGCGTGAGAACGAAAACAGGATGGCGTGCAGGATGAACGCCATGCAGGCTCCCAGAATGGCCTTCTGCCACAGCGGCTCGGAATTCAGAAACAGAAAGAAGGCCACTCCCAGAGCAGCCACGAAACCGATGGACACCGAGTTGTTGTCCATGCCGGCGAAGCCGATGAAGTACAGAAAGTTGAATCCGCGGAAGTAATACAGATTCATTTCGAAGCACACGTATCCCTCGCACAGCACGATGATCCATGCCAGCGCCTTCAGGTCCCCGATTGTGCGACAGGTCGTGACACCCACCAGAAACGGCAGCAGAATCTTGGCCATCTGTTCCACATAGCCCCAGGCATGAGTCTGGCTGGGGGCGAAACAGGCAAGCAGCGCTGACCACAGCCAGAAGCCGGTGAACAGCAGAACCACAGGACGTGCCTTCCCCAGATTCCAGTTTCCGAATCCTCGACAGATCCAGCTGCCCAGCATGGCCATTGCCACAATCAGACTGAAACGACCGTTCGAGATATGCGATGCCCACAGCGAATCCGGTTTCAGCAGCGCCAGCGCCACGTAGGCCAGAAAGCCGTAGTACGGAGAAAACAGGGACGAACTGACTCCGAACGCCGTCAGCAGCCAGGTAAAGATCAAACCCTTCATGAACCGACTCCGATCTCGTGTTCCGGTTCGGAGCAGTCTGTCTGAATCATTTCAATCAGAGGCTCAAGACATGCATTCCAGCGATGGTTGATCTGCACCCACGCGCTGGCCGCCAGACCCAGTTCCTCAGCACGGCAGCGGTCGTCAAACACCCGGCCGATCTGGTCCACCCATTCGTCGGCGGAATCCGCCTGCAGCAGCTGCAGACCGGGTTCGACATCCAGCCCCTGCAGCGGGGCGGACGAACACACAATCGGTCGGCCGCAGGCCATGGCCTCCAGCACCTTGTTCTGAACGCCGCGTGCAATTCTCAGAGGAACAACCACACAGTCTGAGCGATGCAGCCATGGGCGCACGTCAGGCACCGGGCCGATCACTTCCACGCCGGGCAGATCATGCAGCGCCTGCACTTCAGCCGTCGGACTGCGTCCGACAATGCGAAACACACCGTCAGAAAATCGTTCTCGAACCTTCGGCCAGACGGTCCTCGCAAACCAGGTGACCGCATCACTGTTCGGCAGGTAGTTCAGGACCCCCACAAACACGCACGAATGCGGAACCGTGTCCGTGCCCAGCGGGGCAAAGTAGTCGGTATCGACGCCATTGCCGACGGCCTGAATCGGGGCACCGGGACAGAAGTTGGTGAACAGTTCCCGCTCTGCCTCGCTGACAACCAGCAGCCGATCCACGGAATCCGCCAGCCGGGTTTCCAGGTTTCTGAGTCGTCGACCTTCCAGTCCGAAGGCGAGCGACACCGGCAGATGTGACGACGCGGCGTAGTCCAGCCACTTCTGACTGTCCACATCAATCAGATCAATCCACACCCGACGGCAGGATTTCAGAAAGGGGGGCAGTACAAAACGAGCGATCCCGGAGGAAGACGCCATCGCGGCGTCATAGCTGGCTGTCATCGCCCACTGGCGGAGCACGGAACGCAGCAGTCGTGATTCGAACAGACCTTCGGTAGCCGTCCGGCCGGCGGCCAGCGACAGAGCTCCGCGAAGAAAACGGCGCAGGCCGGTATGCGGCACCACAGCCAGCCTCCGAGTGACCGATTCCAGCGCCGCCCGGGTCTCTCTGGTAACCGGTTCGTCTGCCAGACAGATCAGATCCACTTCGGCGCGCCGGGCCAGAAACTTCAGAATGTTCCACGTCCGGATCCGGTCACCTCGATCAGGAGGCCAGGGGACGCGGTGAGTGATATACAGAATGCGAGGTTTCATGAATTCATCAGACGGCCTGAAGTTCCGGATTTTCGGGGACGGCACGCTCCGGATCCGTCAGCGACACAGAATCCAGGACCGCTGACATTCGCCCCAGCTGAAACTGGTTCAGCAGACGACCGATCTTCCGCGATGTGGTGCTTAAATTCTGATAGTGGCGAAATCGCGACTTCAGAGAAGCAGCAATCCGCGGCTGTCCGGGATCAAATTCCCACGGATGGATGTAGACGTTCAGCGGGCGCTGCTGCCTCCGGACCCGGTGCAGCAGCCGTTCGGTAATCATCCACGGCAGCAGGCGCAGATAGCCGCCGCCGCCGAAAGGAATATTTGTCCGACCGAAGCGACAGACCATGCCGGGGAATTCGCGAATCGGACCGGCAGGGGTTCGGATCAGATGCGGTACCCGCGGAGCATCGGGAATCCCGTATCGGTCATGATGCACAGGATAGATACTGGCGTCTGTGTCGAATCCTTCTGCCGCCAGAATTTCCAGTGCCCACAGCGATCGTCGGGTGACGGAGAAGCTGGGAGCACGGTACAGCGTCACCGGTTCTCCGGTAATGTCCTGCAGCACATTTCTGGCGCGAATCAGATCCTGACGAAAGCGTTCAGGACCAAGTTCGTACACCAGCTGATGTCCGTAACTGTGACAGCCGATTTCATGACCGGCCGTCCGGATTTCCGTCACCAGTTCAGGAAACCGCTCCGCCACCCAGCCCAGAATAAAGAAGGTACCACAGGTACCGCTTTCCGCGGCAAGCTCCAGCACTGTTCGCGTATTTGCGACCACGCGGCATTCGTAGTGGTCCCAGTCTTCCGGGCGAATACGTGATGCGAAGGCCGACACCTGGAAGTAATCTTCCACGTCTACGGTGAATGTTCCGTCAGAATGTGCTGAACCGGTGCGCATGTCGTGCGGCTTCTGCTGCTCTGAATACTGCTGTTCCCACAACACTACGAACCCACCGGAGCGTGATGTTGTGCCTGATTCTGCCGCTGGACTTCCTGACGGTAGCCGTACGACTGTCGCTGAAAGTCTGAATCGGAACCCACCATGACGGCTCCCAGCAGCGGCACCTGCAGACTCCGCAGCGAATCACGGCACTGAGCCACATAGGGAATCCGGCTGTAATCCTTCCGCGTGGACATCAGCACGACGTCAGCGTTCTGAGCCAGCATGGACGGTTCGGCCACAAACAACAGCGGCGACGTATCGATGATCACAAAGTCGAAGGCGTTCTTAAGCGTGTCGATCAGGGTGCGACCGCCATCGGCTGACAGTTTCTGCAGGACCGTCTGATCCACCTGTCCGGCGGCAATGAAGGTCAGTCCGCCGGCCTGCGTTCGCTGCTGAATTTCCGACAGCGACACTTCGCCGCGCAGATATTCGCAGATGCCGGGACTGTCGTGACCTTCCAGCAGCAGGTGAGCCGAGGGGCGTCGGAAGTCGCAGTCCACCAGGGCCACACGCTTGCCGGATCGGGCCAGACTGGCGGCCAGCTGACAGGATACGGTTGTCTTGCCTTCGTTGGCCGAGGCGCTGGTGACAAGAATCGAAGCCGGTCGCCGGGGATCAATGTGTCTCATCAGATACGTCCGCACAACATCCATGGATTCAATGACGGCCCGGTTCCATTCGTCGTAGTCCACCTTGCCGGCAAAGATGCCCAGCCCCAGCAGGCCGCCCCGGTCCGGAGAGGGAATCGTTCCCACCAGTCGCAGGTTGACCGCGTTGGCGATATCCGACGTGGAACCCACGCGGTGTGAAAACCATTCAAACATGGTGAACCCGCCGACGATCAGCATGAAGACGCCCATGCCGGACATGGTCGCCGCCTGAATACGTTTTTTAATGTCACGTTTTTCCGGCACATTTGCCTTCTGGACCTCAGTCACGCGAAGCGGGGCGTTGAGTTCGATGCGTCGGTTCGCGATCTGCTGAGCCAGTTCGTCACGAGTCTTCACCAGATATTCGATGTCCGCCTTTTCGCGTTCGAGTTCAACAACCCGGGCTCCCATCAGATCCAGGTGTTCCTGAGTCTGCTTCAGTTCCACTTCCAGTTTCTCACGCTGCTTCACCAGCCAGTCGTACTTCGACATGGCCATCGGAGAACTGCCGGCACCGGCGTCCGGGACGCCGGTCAGCAACTGCTTCAGTTCCTGTTCCTGATGCTGCAGAGCCACCAGGTCCGGGTGATTTGGATCGCGAATGGACGCCTTGAAACGGCGAATCTGAAGCTGCACTGCCATCAGCTGGCGCTGCAGCAGCGTCTGCTGATCCATGGCTGTCGTCGGCAGACCGGACGGCACGGCCGCTCCGAAGCCCGGCACCCGTGACGGCAGCTGATTCGGAGACAGGCCCCGTTCCTTCATGTACTGACGAATCGCTTCCTCTTCGCGAATGTCGGCATTGATCGCTCTGAGATCTGCCTGCAGCCCCTGCATTTTTTCCTGAACCAGCCCCAGGCTGACCACGGCTATCTTGGAATCGCCGGTCCCCAGGTTTTCTGCCAGCTGGTCAATACGTTTCTGATTCTTCCGAACCGTTTCGTCCAGTTCGGTGAAGTTTTCCTCCAGCGTGCGCAGTTCCTGAATCCGCTCGTTGCGTTCGTTGTACACGACCTCGTCCAGGTACACGTCCTTGACGGCATTGACAACGGTAGCCAGGTCTTCCGGAAATTCACCGGCCAGGCTGATGCGAATGAATTCGTCGCTGTAGTCGAAGTCCACTTCCAGCTCTTCTTCCAGCCATTCAACCGGGTATTTCATATCACGCATCAGCTGACAGTCACGAACTCCTTCCACGCGCAACGCCGACGTCAGCACCGGGCGACTCTTCAGAAAATTGATCTGCGAATCGCGATACGTCAGAAACTCAGACGCTCGTTCCTTGGTTTCGAAGGCGATTCGTTTTTCAAACTGATGAATCTTCAGCAGGGCCGACGATTCGTACTCGGCCGGGACCATCTGCCACAGCAGGCCGGCAACCAGCAGGGCTGCCGGCAACGCCACGGCCAGCGCCGGAATCCAGCGCCTACGAAACGCGTCCAGCAGTC
>JAVKCM010000002.1:0-36221 GCA_040222735.1 Fuerstiella sp.
TGCCCGCGTTCGCTGAATCGAATCTCTGAATGTCGCCGACTCAGCAGGGCGTCTTCGATGACGATATCTGCATTCTTGCTGCGTCCCATGACGACCGGCAGCTGGCCCGGTGACAGTTCGACGTGCTGATGCGGAAGGCCGGAAGACGTGAGAATCAGTTTCGGCACGGCATGGTGTCCTTGCAGGCAGGCCGGAGCGGCTTTGTCTGAGTTGTTCAGTGGGGGCCGCCGGTCCGCAGAAAGATAGTCTCCGTGCTCAGCGTACCACGGCCGCCGAGCGAGGGGGAAGGGTCACTTCGAGCACATCGTCTTTCAGGGTCACGCGAGCATGGTCATCGCTGGCGATCAGAATGGTGGCTGAATCTGAAGTCGGCTTGCTGATCACGAAATGAACCGGCTGATGCCCGGCATTAAACGCGGAAATCAGCGAATTGCTGCGTTTACCATGCTGAAAACAGATGGCCTGTTCCGTGACCTGCAGCAGTCGCCGATCTCTGCTGCGCAGCACCGGCAGCAGTTTGCGCAGTCGAATGCAGTCAGAAAACCACCGACGCAGATCTTCGTTCCAGACAGACCTGTCCCACGGAAATGACTTGCGGCAGTCCGGGTCATGACGTCCGTCCAGACCGATTTCGTCACCGTAGTAAATGCAGGGAGCTCCGGCTGAGGTGCACAGAAACAGCCACGCCATTTTCAACGCCTCGACGCTGCCTCGACAACAGGTCAGAAACCGCGGCATGTCATGACTGTCCAGCAGATTCAGCTGAGCACTGGTGACCTCGGGCGGATACATGGACGAGTTGCGGTCGACCTGCCGAGCGAATTCATCGGCGGACAGTTTCTTCAGCGTGGAGAAACTGGACGGTCGCCGAGCCTCTTCCAGATCAAGCTGGTCACCGCCGAAGAAGCCGAGACAGGCCTGGGTGATCTGGTAGTTCATCACCGCGTCCCACATGTCGCCCTGCAGCCAGCGCTCAGCTTCTCCCCAGACTTCTCCGACAATATAACACTCCGGATTGATGGCCCGTACCCGCAGGCGAAATTCGCGCCAGAAGTCGTCGTCATCAATTTCGTTGGGCACGTCCAGACGCCAGCCATCGATGCCGAATTTCATCCAGTGTTCGGCCACCGACAACAGAAACTCACGCACCGCCGGACAGTCTGTGTTGAACTTCGGCAGCGCGGGCAGATTCCACCAGGCACTGTAGCCGATGGCGTCAAAGCTACCCTGCCCGGCCGCCAGCGCTGCGGTCGCCGTCCTGCCGGGATACGGCTGAAACGGTCGCTCACCTCGCAGCCGCGAAGGTTCAAAATGAAACCAGTCGCGGTACGGAGACGTGTGACCGTTTTCCAGCACATGATGAAACTGCCAGAACCCGCGGCTGGCATGATTGAAGACACCGTCCAGCACGATCTTCATCTGACGATCATGAGCCGCGTCAATCAGCTGCCTCAGCGCGTCGTTGCCGCCCAGCAGCGGATCCACGCTGAAATAGTCGTAGGTGTGATAACGATGATTGGCCGCCGACGCGAAGATCGGGCAGAAATAGATGGCTGTGACGCCCAGGTTCTGCAGATAGTCCAGGTTCTCCACAACACCGATCAGATCGCCGCCCTTGAAACCATAAGTCGTCGGCGGACTTTCCCAGGTTTCAATCTCTGCATCCATGGACACTTGCCCACTGCGCGCAAACCGGTCGGGGAAGATCTGATAGAAAATGGCATTGTGAACCCATTCCGGGGTATCGATGGTCATGAACACTGTTTCCGGGAGTAACGATCGAAAGCCTGTCCGGGCGGCTAAAAAACTGTTGATGTGGCGGTCTGCCGCCGGGGCACTGCCCCGCACGGCCGCCCTTGTCACGAACATCTAAGCGAAAACGGCTGCCGCGTCCACAAGAACCACGCCGATAACCGGTTCTGCCGCCGAAGAGATTCGGCCCGGTTGCCGAAAACCGGCCCGACGGACGTTTCTGATTCTGTGGCCAGGACCTGTCGATCGTTCAACGACCCGCTATAGTGTCAGACGACCCGCAGCGACCAGCGGGAGCGATCGATGCTATTCCGAGCGGCAGCTCGTACACCGCGGCAATCTGCCGCATTGGACAGGAACTGCTGATGCCAGAGAAGACACCGCGTCCGGTGATCGACCGCCGCAGGATGGAACATATTGTCGAGCCACCGACATCGCTTCTGCGGATTCTGAAACAGGTCGGCCCCGGCCTGATTATTGCGGCCAACATCGTCGGGTCAGGCGAACTGATCATGACCACCAAGACCGGAGCAGAAGCGGGCATCGCGCTGCTCTGGCTGATCATGCTGGGTTGCGTCGTGAAGGTGTTTGTTCAGCTGGAACTCGGCCGATTCACAATCAGTCACGGAGAGACCACACTGTCATCGCTGAACCGGGTCCCCGGCCCCCGCGCCGGAAGGATCAACTGGGTTGTCATGCTGTGGGGCTTCATGATGCTGACCACGGTGGGGCAGCTGGGAGGAATTGTGGGAGGCGTGGGGCAGGCACTGGCGCTGACACTGCCGGTCACCGGAGACGTCAGAACGGCCGTCAGCATTCCCTCGGAAGAAAACATCCGGCAGCTCGCAGATTACCGACTGGTGAACAGCGGTCGCCCGCCGGTCCATGACCCACAGGCCGCCGACAGACTGGCGGCGTTGAATCCGGAAACGCGGGCTCGTTTTGATCGTCAGATGAAATGGGTGGAATACGATCTGAACCAGCTGAAGGATCTGGGAGCAAACCTGCTGATCCTGGCAGAAGCCGGTGATCCGTTCGTCGATGAGCACGGTGACAGTCTGGTCTCATTCACCACCAGGGATGACAAGATCTGGGTGGTATTGATCGGAATCTTTACAGCCTCACTGCTGTATGTCGGACGTTATCGCCTGATCGAACGTTTTTCCGTCGCGCTGGTTGTTTCCTTCTCGCTGATCACCATGGGCAACGTCGCGGCCCTGCAGTCCACAAAAGACTACGCTCTGTCTCTGGACACGATACTGCAGGGGCTGAGCTTCGGCTTTCCGGAAGGTCCCGGAGCACTGATGACGGCCTTCGCCACGTTCGGCATCATCGGCGTCGGAGCGACCGAGCTGATCAGTTATCCCTACTGGTGCCTGGAAAAAGGATACGCGCGCTCGGCCGGCCCCCGTGACGACAGCGAAAGCTGGCTGCAACGCGCGATGGGCTGGTTTCGGGTCATGAGATACGACGCGTTTGCCTCGATGATCATCTATACCATCGCCACCGCCGCATTTTATCTGATGGGGGTTGCCGTGCTGCATTCCGACGGCCGCAATCCCGAAGGCACGCGGATGGTCAGCACGCTGGCTCAGAGCTACGTGCCGATCTTTGGTGCGTACGCCCGCTGGCTGTTTCTGGGAGGCGCCATCGCGGTGTTGTATTCGACATACCTTGTGGCAAATGCCAGCAACGCCCGCATGGTCGCTGACTTTGTCGGTATCACCGGACTCGGGACCGACAATCCCGACTCAGCCGGCCGCACGCGCATGGTCACACGCTTTTCCGTGATCCTGCCGCTGGCCTGTGTGGTCGCCTATCTTCTGTTTCCGAAGCCGGTCTACCTGGTCACCATCGCCGGCATGACTCAGGCCGTCATGCTGCCGGTGATCGGATTCAGTTCGATCTACTTCAGGTACTGCGAGACCGACAAGCGTCTGCATCCCAGCCGAATCTGGGATCTGTTTCTGATCGTGTCCTGCCTCGGTCTGTTGACCGCCGGCAGCTGGGGAGTGTTCAACACCGTGAAGAATCTGCTGCTGCGGTAGCCCGAACAGAATGCCGATGAAGGCTGACGGAAACAGAAACACCGGAGACGGAATGCCTCCGAGATTCAGAATAATCACCATGCTGCGGGCTGCGGCACAGATCAGAGCTCCGGCAGAAGCACCGGCGGCGGAAATCTGCATGACAGGACTCCATCAAAAGCCAGACCGTCATCACCGTCAAGCCGGCACCGTCAAGCCGGCACCATCAAGCCGGTAGCGTCAAGCCGGTAGCGTCAAGCCGGTAGCGGTAAGCTGATAACGGAACGGAAAAACCGCGTGCAACCCCGCTGACTATTTCTGATCAGCCGCGTACCGGACCATTCGCCAATGACCGCAACCAGGGAATAACTTAAAGAACTCACCAGGGCATCACAGAATTGTATTGCAGACAGAGCGGTGGCTGCAATGTTTTCTCTCGTGGCTGTTGAGCCGATTCCGGAGGGGATCGGGCCGGGCCGGTCAGTGAACGCACCGGTAGGTTGTCTCGACCGCTTTGGCTTCCGGTCCGTCCGGGTCAATATTCCACGCCGTGATCGTCAGATGATCATCATCCACCAGCTCAAACTCCGTTCTCCAGCCCCATTTCGGCAGATTTTCGCCGACGTCATAATCCCCTCGTACGGTGAAACCCCGTTCTGTCGCGGGCCCCTGCGAAAACAGGATGGCGTAGTTCATGTGGAAGTCATCCACCCACGACGTCTGGAACAGTTTCGAAACGGAATTAAAGGCGATCAGCTCTTCGCCATGCCTCGGCTTTCCCTGAATCGTGCCTGAATAGACGTGCCTGAGAAACCTGCCGTCCAGCACAGCCGTCAATTTGCCGACTACCGGCGACTCGTCAGCAGGTTTGCCGGGTTCAAACCACGTCCGGCAGACGCCTTCCCATTCTTGTTGCATCTTTTTCAACAACAATTCCGGGGACATGCGTTTTCTCCTGACAGAGTTGAGCGCAGGGGACATCAGATTCAGGACGGTGATTGTACAGGCGGCGAATGGGCGGAAGAAGCGACCGGTGGCGTTTGAGCCTCACCGCAAATCCGCTTCGGTATTGGCCTGGCTGACCTGTTCAGAAAGATCTGTGCCTGTTGTCGAACGGTCAGAAATTTCCGACGGGAGTGCGGTCGTCGTGCTGAATCAACCGTTCCAGCACGGCGGGGTCGAGATCCCGGGACACATTGCGGACGGCAC
This sequence comes from Fuerstiella sp., assembly GCA_040222735.1. GTDB lineage: Bacteria > Planctomycetota > Planctomycetia > Planctomycetales > Planctomycetaceae > Fuerstiella. Next base: position 4,989 of record JAVKCM010000002.1, read on the forward strand.
CATCAGCCATCAGTACCAGAAATGTTTCGCCGATGTCGCCAAGCAGGCTGAATGTATCTTCACCTGTGAACTTCAGACCGCCGGGGCGGGTCCAGATGTCCGCCGTGTCGGGCCCGGCCTCCACCACCAGCAACGTATTGGACAGGCCGTCCAGAATGTCTCGGATACGGATGGCTTCGCGGCCGTCGTCAAACGGAGTCTTGTCTCCGATGAAGACGTGCAGGCTGGTATGTCCGGGTTGTTCGACGCCCGGTGTCCGGAACACATCCGGCATCTGGTCGATCAATGCCTTGTTGGTCTCGCTGTCCCAGGCTTCCTCCAGGTTGAACTTTTCGTACAGTGCCGTGTGCTCCAGAAACGGCAGCAGATGCACGCGCCAGCTCAATCCTCGGCGGGCCTCATCCGCGTCACGGCGACCGTCACCGTTATATCTGGGAAACGCCTTATACACGTCGTGGTAGTTGTGAAAGGCCAGGCCGATCATCTTCAGGTTATTCATGCGCCGCATGCGTGCGGCCCTCGTGCGGGCCTGCATGGCAGCTTTGGTGACGGCGGGCAGCACTCGACGGAACACATCGTCAAAATCGTCCGGCCTGGGCAGCTGATAGACGACCTGTCTGCCCTCCGCCCGGACCTGCACGTGATCGAACCACGAAACAACGCCGGACATCACGTCGGCCGGGATCGGGTTTTCCGGCGAGTTGACCAGGTTCAGCAGCTGAGCCTTCTGAATCTGCACAAGCCCCAGCATCAGCGCGTTGAGCTGCGCGGCGGCGGCTTCATTCTCCATCTCAGCCACAATCCGATGCAGATGATCACCCGGGCCGGCCATGTTGACCGTCAGTTGCAGAGTACGGACGGCCTGCAGAACTCCCGCCATCGGCAGGTTTCCGGCCAGGCGATCCTTGAACGGCTGCAGCGTCTGCAGGTCAACGGCTGCCGCCAGATCACTGTCGCCGGCCGTCTGAGCCAGCTGAGTGCCCACGGTTCCTGCCGCTGACTCGTTTTTGAGCAGATCCGGCAGCAGATCTGTCGGCGCCGCCAGCAGCGTGCGTTCGTCGGGAAAGGCCAGTATGTATTGACCAAGAGTATAACTGATTGCCGTACCGATGTTGCCTTTGACCGGTTCACCCATCGGTCGCAGCGCCGCCAGCACCGCGTTCTGATCAATCTTAGCGCGACTGCGAACGATCCACGTCGGCAGACGCTCGGGGGCGGACGGCGAACTGGTCAGATCCTGCACCGGCATCGAATCGTTATATGTCACCAGACGACGAAATGTTTCCTCATTCAGATCAGCGGGCAAGGCATCGACGGAACCATCACAGCGAGCCATCAGAAAACGATCGCCCACGTCTCCCAGCGTGGCGGTTGGCGGGCCCGCCTTGTAGCTCAGGGCACCGGGCTTCGTCCACACATCGGATTTTTCGACCGCCGCCACGGCAAACATAATCGTGTTGGATGTGCCGTCGATGATGTTGTGGATCGCAACCGCCCGCTTGCCGCTCATGAGCGTATTCTCGCCCTCTATGCCGTGCAGTGATGTGCGGCCCGGTTCGTCGACGCCCGGTGTTTTGAATTCGTCCGGCATCTCACTGATGAGCGACTTGTTGTGTTCGCTGTCCCACGGCTCATCCAGGTGAAAACGATCATACAACTGTGGCTGCCCCAGAAACGGCAGCAGGTGAACGCGCCAGCTCAGGTTCCCCTTGTTGTCGTTGTCGCCGCCATCATGATCTGGAAAAGCGCGGTAGGCGTCGTGAAAGTTGTGCATGGCCAGCGCGATCAGCTTCAGATTGTTCTTCAGCTGCCGCTCGTCGACGACGGAAACATCTTCTGAATCCGGAATACGTGCCATACTGAACAGCGTTTTGCGGTCCAGCAGAATGGCCAGCTGCTCCACTTCGCGGAGGTCGATGCCCGTACCGTTCTGAAGTTCCCGCAGAGGCTGATCCAGCAGATCCTTCTCTCCGGCGGCCTCCGCCCACATCGACACATATCTGCTCTCCAGCAGTCGTGCCGGTGACAGCACCATGCCCGCCACATAGTCTGTCGTGATGTAACCAGTCACCGACAGCGGCTTCTGCCCTGCCTGTGCAAGGGCCAGACCGGGAACAAGACACGACAGCGTCATAGCAACCAGCCACGTGAAGACGCTGCGGCTGCCTGCGCCGGCGCGACAACAGGACAGCACGGGGAACGGCGAAGCAACAACAGAACGCATGGCAGCAGCCTTGTGAAACAGATTTAGTAACGATGAGCCCGACGGCCGTGTCGAAAAGACCGGTCAGCAGCGATCGATTGTCTAAGAGTTTATCGAACGTGCCGTTCTTTGGCGACGCGGTCGCCGGACACGCCGTCGTCGGCCGACAGCCCGAACTCATCGTTGCCTCGTAAATTCCGCGGCCCGCGGCCCCGGGTCACGCCGCTCTGCCATCAAGGATCTGCATGAGCGACCAGTGGAATCATTCACAGATCGGTATTTGTGTCTGTGGCTGACCTGAAGAATGACAGTTCGGAAGACTTCGAGTACCGCCCGGGATTCCTGATAAAGGCTTCGCGGTTGCCCTGAGTGGCAAAGAAGAAGATTCTGTTGCGATACCGCGCCCCCAGTTCGATCGCACCCGTCTGCATCTTTTTCTGGTGCTTCAGAACGACCGGGTCGTAGCCGTGCAGCACCGGCACAAATCGTTCCGGATCAGCTTTGAATCGTTTCAGGTCCTGAGCCGACCTCAGCAGATAACTGACGCCCTGATAATCACATCTGAACTGCGGTGCCCCCCGCCGCCATTCAGACGAACTCGACAGACAGACCGGACAGTAACCGTTCAGCCCGATCTGCCTGGCCCGTTCCCGACGCAGGGCGCCGGTCAGACGCGGCAGATCAGACTTCATACTGACAACGGCGGTCCTGGTGGAGTTCTCAGAGGCCGCCATGTCAGTTGGAGCGGTCTCCGGGCCGGTCTCTGCTCCGGATGACTCATGCGCTGTGGTGGCCACGACGTCGGTTGCCGGTGTCGAAGAAGCCGTTGACGAGTCCCTGACTTTCCGGACCTCTGAGGCCGGGCGCACCGGGTTCGCGTTGTTCAACGGCGGTCGCGGAGGAAGTGTTGTATCGCCGGCGGCAATCGCTTCACCCGATACCGTCGCCTGAGACCCGGCGGCGAGCTCCGGCCTGCTGAATCTGGCAAGTCGCGCCAGGTAACCGCTGCGACCTGAAGACCCGACGTAACGCGCCATCACTTTGCCACTGGGTGACACAAATACGTCGGTTGGCAGTGTCTTGATGCCGAATCGTGCGACCAGGTCTTTGCGGCGATCAGAATTCACTTTGACCGCCACGATTCCGGAACCCAGGGCAGCTGATACTTCCGGAGTGCCCAGCACGTCGCGTTCCATCAACTTACAGGGGCCGCACCAGTCAGCATAGAAATGCACCAGCAGCGGAACATTGCTCGACTTCGACTGATGCTCAGCGTCTTCGAAATCAAGCAGCCAGCCTTCTGCACCCTGAGCCTGAATCCGTTCCAACCCGATTCCGCAGACAACCACTACTGCCAGGATCCCTCGAATACCTATGCTCACAATGGCCCCCTTTCAAACCCGTCCGAACAGTCTGCAAGTTGTGACGCTGACTGATGTCGTGGAATCCTTCCGAAAAGAGCGGCCCGTTCCGTGGTTGATGTTTCGCTAATCGCCACAAACGACCGGAGAAGTGTAAAGAAGGCAAATCAGGCGAAAAGCCCAGGATTGCCCGTTTTCCCAATTCTCTTGAAAGGCCTATTTTCCGCAAAGCGTGCAAACACTTCAGAACCGGCCGGTAATCACCGTCAACAAGCAATCAAACCCCAACGCGGGAAGGGGCGGCCGCATCAACGGCAGGCCGACGGTCGCTGAGAATTCTCAGCTGCCGGCGCTGTCGGAGCGTGTGGTCGGAGCGTGTGGTCCCGGGCAGGCATGATGGCCGCCGCCGCAGGTCCGCCGCCGCCGCCGTCGTGGCATCCGAAGGCATCCGTACGCGTCGGGCGGTGCAGCAGCCACGCCCAGCCACGCCAACGCAGAACAGAATGATGCGATTAACGCTGCCGGAAAGCTTATCCGGCGTTCCGGAGTGCATCGGTCGGACACACCGGACACACCGGACACACCGGACCGTCCGGACACACCGGGCCGTCCGGATCAGCGGAGAATCAAGCGCCGGACCAAGCGCCGGGCGAGCAGTGATCAACCGGTCTCGGGCTGTTCAGCGACAGCTATCGACCCGCCCGCACCGTCTTCTTCCAGTCGTCGGGCATTTCAGACATGTCTGTATCGTCCTGATACTTCTGCTGCAGTGCGGCCAGCTCGGTTTTCAGAGCGGCGATTTCCGCGGCGTAGTCCGGGTTGTTGTATTCGTTCTGCAGTTCGTCCGGATCCTTCTCCAGATCGTAGAACTCCCACTCACCAAACTGGTAGAAGTGAATCAGCTTGTAACGACTGGTTCGAACGCCGTTGTGGCGAGCCACCATGTGCACACTGGGATATTCGAAATAGTGGTAGTAGATCGACTTTCGCCAGTCAGCGGGAGCCTGTCCCTTCAGCAGCGGCACCAGTGATCGGCCCTGCATGTTCTCGGGAATATCGGTCCCCGCCACGTCCAGAAATGTTTCGGCATAATCCAGATTCTGAACCAGATCGGTGTTCACCGTGCCGGGTTCAGTCACGCCCGGCCATTTCACGATCAGCGGCATCTTCAGCGATTCCTCGTACATCCAGCGTTTGTCAAACCAGCCGTGATCGCCAAGATAAAAACCCTGGTCTGACGAATAGATCACGACCGTGTTTTCTTCCAGGCCGTTGTCTTTCAGAAAAGACACAAGTCGCCCGACGCTTTCGTCCACTCCCTTGATGCACCGCAGGTAATTGCGAATATAGCGGTGGTATTTCCAGCGAACCAGATCCCGTCCGGTCAGATTCAGCTTGCGAAGTTCGTTGTTCTTTGGTTCGAACGCGGCGTCCCAGGCGGCCAGCTGGGCGGGCGTCATTTTTGTCTTGTTCTTCAGCCCCGAGCGGTCCATGGATTTACCGGTGGGATTCCAGCCCGGCAGTTCGGGGCCAAAACAGTCGGCGACCAGATTCAGATGGCCGTCAATTCCCATTTCGTGGTGACGGGCGGGACTGGCGTTGTCTGTCCACTGATCGAACAGCGTGGCCGGTTCCGGAATAACCACATCGTCGTAGAGTGTCAGGTGACGAAGGGCCGGCATCCATGTGCGATGAGGCGCTTTGTGCTGGCACATCAGCATGAACGGCCGGTCAGCGCCGGCCTGCTGCTGAAGCCAGTTCAGAGCCATATCCGTCACGATGTCGGTGCAGTAACCTTCAATGACTTCGCGGCCGTCGGGCGAAAGAAAGGCCGGATTGTAATAAGCACCCTGCCCCGGCAGTACTTTCCAGAAGTCGAATCCCTGTGGATCTGTTCCCAGATGCCATTTGCCGATCATGGCGGTGGCATAGCCGGCCTTCTGAAGCAGTTTCGGAAATGTCTGCTGGTCGCCGTTGAACCGGTCGCCGTTGTCTCTGAATCCGTTCAGGTGACTGTGCCGACCCGTCTGTATCACGGCGCGACTGGGGCCGCAGATGCTGTTGGTGCAGAAGCTGTTTCTGAACAGCATTCCGTCGGCCGCAAGGCGGTCGATATTGGGTGTCGGGTTCACGTCCTTCAGCCAGCCTTCGTAAGCACCAATCGCGTGCGGAGCATGATCGTCCGTGAAGATGAAGACTATATTGGGACGATCGGCCTTGGAACGACCGGCAGCGACCGCAGACGCGGTCACCGCGACGAAACCCGCACAGACAGCCAGAGCGGCACAGCATCGAGACAGAAAGCGACGGTTCATGGCGGTGGCCTGTGTGAGATTTGAGGTCAGGGGATCGGTGGTACGCAGAGCATCAGAGCGACAAAAACAGCAGCCGGCGAAAACCGGAAACGGCCTGCCTCGATTCCCTTCAGGACGCTGTTTCCTGCAGGGTTTCTGCATGGTCGTCCGCTCCGGCAGTACAGAACCGGTTTCGGACTTCGCGGCAGTCCCGTTGGAAAGTCGCTAACGTCGTTCCGGTTCGCAGCCGAAAAGAATCGTCTGTTGTCGAGTGTGTCAGGACGGAGCTTGCCGCCTCTGCTGCGAGTCAGCGCCGCAGGGTCTGGACGGCGATGATCTCAGCTCGTCACATCTTGTCCGCTGAGCCAGGGTCACGTCAACCGACCCGGCTGAAGATGCAGATGAAGTTGCCGGGATCCTGCCGTGCTGTTCTGTTCTTCCGTCGGGCTTTAGCGCCCAACGGAAACGACGGGCGAAAAAATCGGATCCGGTTGGTGAACACGAATGGTTTGCACGATCCTGACGCTGCGGTTGTTGGTGACGGATGTACCTGGGCCATCAACAATCGGGAAGATTTTCGAAGCTCAGAGACGATAGAATTTCCCATACCGGCAGAGACCCCTGCAGCTTACCAAATCTCTGTCCGACGAAGATTTCTCGCAATCCTTATTCCTTCCTTAAACAGGTTTGCCATCGCCTTATGTGTCAGCCAGCTCCTCGCGGCATGATGCCTACCGCCCCTGCGGACGTCCGTTCACTGGAAGACCTTCGCAACTTCATTCACATTGCCCTGTGTCAGAAAGAGAACCTGCTTGAACACCATTTTCCTATGACCGAACTGGAACTGAAACGCAACGGGCAGCACTGCGGATCTCAGTTCATCCTGCACGGTCCGCGCAGCGTCAAGCTCAGCGCTGTCTGGGACCGCCAGCAGAACGAAGTGCTGTTCTATGATGCTCTGGGCCGTCGTTTCGCCCGCATCCGGATCCCCAATACCGTCGCCTGAATCGTCATGTCGGTGGCGACGACGCAAGGGCCTCGTCAGAGTCCCTGTTTCTGTTGAGTTCAGCCACGAGTGAACTCAGCGTCCGCGGGTCGGGAGTTAGTCTGAAAGTGACGCCGGAATCACTTTCCGCACGAAGACTGAAGTCAGATGAGCTGAAGCTGACTCTTTGTTTCGGCGTCCGCTGCAGACCTGGAACTCCCGACCCGGTGACCGTCGACAGCAGATCAGCCGACAGCAGATCAGCCGACAGCAGGTCTGCCGACCTGGAAACGTTCGATCAATAGCTGACTGGCTGGTCGCCTTTCGCTCCGCGAAAGGGCGTTTTTCGCGGAACGAAAGGCGACAATAACTGACCGGACACTCTTAACCCGATCTTCGCGCACGCTGCGTTTATGGGGCAATTTCAGAGGCCAGTCGGTGCAGCCCTTCCTCCATCGACACGATCGGCTCGAACCCAAAGTCACGGCGGGCCGCGGCAATACTGTAACTATGAGACCCCGCCAGCTGAGCGGCGACGAATCGGGTCAGTGGAGGCTCTCCCGGCAGCGGCAGCCATGTCCACAACGATTCCATCAGCCCCCCAAGGCGACGCGCGTTTGAATACGAAATCGCTTTTGTCACCGGAGGCAGCCTGGCCAGCTGCAGCAGCTGATTGACCCAGCCCCACAGATTCACCGCCTCTGGTTCGTTGATGAAGTAGGCATTGCCCGCCGCCGCCGGTGACTTTCTTAAAGAAGCCTCAGCCTGCAGATGAGCGGCCGCCGCGTTTTCCACATTCACCACCGACACAACGTTCGATCCGTCTCCGATCCGCCGCAGCCGGCCCGACCGCGCTTTGGCCAGCAGACGAGGAATCAGATGATTATCACGACGCCCCCAGATCAGATGGGGCCTGAGCGACACGGTGCGAAAAAAATCGTCATCATTGGCCGCCAGCACCGCCTGCTCCGCCAGCGCCTTGGAATGCGGGTAATGACACAGCCACGTCGACGGATACGGCAGCGACTCGTCCGCCTCAATATGATCAGCCCCGTCGAAAACCACGCTCGGAGAACTGGTGAAGATGAATCGCTGCACGCCGGACTGCCGAGCCGCGGTCAGCAGATTCTGCGTGCCCTGCGTGTTGATGCTGAAATAGTGATCCCACTTTCCCCAGATGCCGGGCACCGCAGCCACGTGGAAAACCGCTTCCACGCCCGCACATGCCTGCCGCACCGATTCAGCATCCCGCACGTCTCCCTGCACGACTGCCACGCCCGGACGATCCAGCTCGACATACCGTCCCCGGCACAGAACCCGGACCTGGTGGCCCGCTGCAATCAGCTGTTCAACAATATAGAGGCCAAGGAAACCTCCTCCGCCCGTCACCAGTGTCTTCATACCGTCAGAGAATAACGCCCGCCGCCCGGGGTTCAACACTCAGACCACAGCGGGTTTTCATCCGGTTGCCATTATGCCGGCTCTGCCGACTTTAGGGTGACTCAGGAGACTCCGAAATGCAGTGACCGGCACGGGCCGATACTACTCGGCAGACACCTTACTCAACGTCTGTTGCGTCCTCGCACGAACGCAACAATCGAACCCGGTGCCGGATCATCGTGCTGACAAAGATGATGGACTCGGGCGAAAACAGCTCCGGCCGATCAAAAGCATTCGGCCATGCTGCGAGATCGCCTTCCCGTCCACTGCTCCCATACATCCACACACGGCAGGAGGCCGTAATGTCCGAGGCGGTAAATGTACTTGCATTGGTGCGTGACGAACACCGATTTGTGTTTCTGTACGACGACACAAGCGTCGACACACTGCTGGCCACTCTCAGCGACTATGCGTCAGATCCGGACATGGCATTCAACTGGCACGACGCCGCGGTGCTCGCTCAGCGAGTCCGGGGAATGCTGGAACAACAGCAATATGACGAAGAACTGAAACACTATCCTCGCGCGTCCTGAGACGGAATCTGCCTCCGAAGAATCTGTCCCGGCGGCCCTTTCGTCCGATAAAGATCTCGCTGCATGCAGAACGCCGTTCGCTCATTTCTGAATTTCCTGAAGGTAGAACGCAATTCTTCGCCGCTGACCATCAAGTCCTACACCGACGACCTGACTCACCTGACCGAATTCTTTCAGGAACAGACCGGCCGCGTTCCGGCTCCCCGCGACGTGGATGTCAGCCAGCTGCGATCCTATGTGGCCTGGCTGCACGAATGCGGCTACGCCCGGTCCACCGTGGCCCGGCGTCTGGCCTGTCTCCGCAGCTTCTTCCGCTACTGCAATCGAGAAGGGATCTGCGACACCAATCCCGCCAAACCGCTGCGCACCCCCCGCGCCGGACGCAAACTGCCGCACTTTCTTACCACGGAAGAAGTCGGCCGACTGCTGGAAACACCCCCCGCCAACCAGCCGGACGGACTCCGCGACCGCGCCATTCTCGAAACCATGTACTCAGCCGGGCTGCGTGTGGCCGAAGTCGTCAGCCTGAATCTCAGCAATGTGGACCGCTCCTCAGGCGTGCTGCGAGTGCTGGGGAAAGGCCGCAAGGAACGCATCGCACCGATCGGCAGCTTTGCCATCAAGGCACTGAACCGCTGGCTGGAAGTCAGAACACCCGATCCCCGCGCCCAGGGTAAGGAACAGGACGCCCTGTTTCTGAACCGCTTCGGCCGACGCCTGACGACCCGCAGCATCGGCCGCATGCTGGAAAAACATATCCGCATCGCCGGTCTGTCCACCCAGACATCACCGCACACACTCCGCCACAGCTTCGCGACTCACCTGCTGGACGGTGGAGCCGATCTCAGAAGTGTGCAGGAACTGCTCGGACACAAAAGCCTCACCACCACCCAGATCTATACGCACGTCAGCACGCGACGACTGCGCGAAACCTACGAAGCCGCTCACCCGCACGCACAGCGAACGACGGACGCCTGAGACATCGTCCGGGCAGAACCCATGGACAAATCCGGACTGGACAGGACTCCGGACAACACTGCACCGCTCAGTCCAGTCCAGTCGAGCATGCGAAGCCCGGAATCTCCAGACAGAACTTCGGGCGCAGGCTAATCCACCTGCTGCGCGCGAGCCGCCTTTTCCTCTTCCCATTCATCCACCGTGTACAGCACTTCCCGGGCATTGGCACCGTTGTGTTCACCCACGATGCGATCCTCAGCCATCCAGTCAATCATTCTGGAAGCCCGGCCGTAGCCGATTCCCAGACATCGCTGCAGCAGAGAACAACTGCCGCGGCCCTCGCGGACCACCACGTCGATGGCGTCTTCATACAGCGCATCATGCACGCGCGGGCCGCTTTCTCCCGAGCCTTCGCTGGCAGCCTGACCGCTGCGAGCCACCACCTGCTGCAGTTCGTCGTTGTATTCCGGTTCAGCGTCGCTGAAGAAGTCGATCACCGCGTTGATTTCCTCGTCGCTGACGTAGGTCCCCTGAGCACGCGTCAGATTGCTGGTGCCCGGAGCCAGGTACAGCATGTCGCCGCAGCCCAGCAGGCGCTCAGCCCCGCCTTCGTCCAGTACCACGCGACTGTCCATCTTGCTGGCGACCTGGAATGAAACCCTGGCCGGCAGGTTTGACTTGATCAGCCCGGTGATCACGTCAACCGTTGGTTTCTGAGTCGCAAGTACCAGGTGAATTCCCACCGCCCGTGACTTCTGGGCCAGCCGGATAATATGAGCTTCCACATCCTTGCCGCTGGTCATCATCAGGTCGGCCATTTCGTCGGCAATGATCACGATGTACGGCATGCGATGAGGAATACTCTGAGCTTCCTCGTGCAGTTCACTGATGCCCATCTTCTGCAGGACCGTGGGCCGGTCCAGCTTGTTGAAGCTTTCCAGATGCCGCACCCCGACCTTCGACAGCAGATCGTAGCGTTCTTCCATCTTGTCCACGGCCCATGCCAGCACGGCTTCAGCCTTCTTCATATCCGTGATGACGGGGTGCATCAGGTGCGGCAGGTTCTTGTACGGACTCAGTTCCACCATCTTCGGATCGATCATCAGCATCTTGACTTCGTCCGGCGTCCGCGTCATCAGCATTGACAGGATCAGCGTGTTCAGGCACACGCTTTTTCCTGTTCCCGTCCGTCCGGCGATCAGCAGGTGAGGCATCCTGGCCAGATCCACGGCCAGCGCATGACCGCTCACGTCCTTGCCGAAGAACAGCGGTATTTTGAAGTCGTCCGCTTTGGCGCCGCACGACTGAATCAGTTCTCGCAGGCGAACTGTGACCTGCTTTTCATTGGGTACCTCGACACCGACGGTGTTCTTGCCGGGAATCGGCGCCACCACGCGGACCGCCGGTACGCGCAGGGCAATGGCGAGGTCGTCTTCCAGTGCCGTCACCTTGTTCAGCCTCAGTCCGGGCTCCAGATCCAGCTCAAACTGAGTCACGGCGGGACCCGTGTCGACTTCCGAAACCTTGATGTTCAGCCCGAATTGCTCGAACGTTCTTTCCAGCGTCGCCGCCGCGACGCGCGCCTTTTTGGCCAGCAGTTCGTACGGAAATTCCTCCGGCTCTTCCAGCAGGTTCAGATCGGGCAGATTGTATTCACGTTCGAAGTACTCCCCTTCCTCAGGCGCGTGCACCACCAGTTCCACCGGTGGATTGATCTTCAGCCCGCCGCCGGAATCGTCGTCGGATTCCGGATCGTCGTCGTCGATGTCCTCAACCGGATCCGCCTTCGCTTCCACCGGCGTGTTGATCGACAGCGTCGCCGGCTCATCTTCTTCAGGCGGCACTTCCTTCGCAGGCCGCGTGTTCGGTGGTGACCGCTTCAGAACTTTCGTTACCGAACCGAGTCCCGAGACCAGGCCGAGCGGCAGTGAGGCCAGTTTCATGCCCGGTGACGTAATGCTCCACAGCGGCGACAGCAGCCACCCCGACAGCAGCCCACAGGCCACCAGGATAAACACACCAATCGCAGAAAATGCGTTCAGCAGACTGACGCCCAGCCAGGCTCCCAGCACGCCGCCGCTGCCATAGGTCGAACCCGAGTTGACACCGGGCAGTGCCAGCTGCAGCGCCGCACACGTCGACACCACCAGCAGTGCTGTGCCAGCCAGAGCGAGTCGGTTGCGTTTCTGAACTTCACGTGAAAACAGGCTGACATCCCACGCGACCATGGCAGTCATCAGCATCCAGACACCGGCTCCCAGCAACTGCCGCCCATAGTAGGCAATCGCCGCACCCAGCGATCCGCAGATATTGATCGGCGTGCGGCGAGTCGGAAAAACAAGGTCGGATGGCGGGTCGGCCGGATCGTAACTCAGAAAACTCAGACCGACGAAGACCACCAGGGCCATCAGCCCCAGGGCAAGCACGTCGTTTCGAAATCGCTCGTAGTCGAACATTCGGGAGTTTTCTGGAGGAGTTGAAGGACGTCGCGGAAAAATCTGCGCAGGCAGCGATCCCGGACGGTACGATCCGTCTTTCTGAAATCTGCGGAAAATAAGTGAATGGTCCGCTCGGGAAGGTCGAGCATCAGCCCCGCCGACACTTAAGTCACCGAGCTTTAGCAGGAAGGGACAAACTGCTCATGAAATCTATCATTCGTGCATGAGCCTGGTGAGCGAAAATTCGGGGACTCCGGCTCAGGCCTCGTCCAACGAAGCGGACGTAGCGAATGCACCTGTCAGCGAAGCACGCCGGTCAGAACGAATGCACCGCCTGAGCCGTCCCTTCGGAACGCGGTGCCATACGTGCGCCGGATGTCGGCGAACCTGACTGTTCAGACTTGACGGACAGTTGATGCAGCCACAGCCACAACCCTCAGGTAATCTGCCCCCGCCCCGCCAACCCTCAGGTAATCTGCCCCCCGCCCCGCCCAGTCCCGTCCCTTGTACAGCGGACACTCCTGCCCGCTCACCCGCCCGCCCCGTCCAGTCCAGTCCTTTGTAGAGCGGACATTCCTGTCCGCTCACCGCCTCCCGTCCAGCCGTTCGTACAGCGGACATTCCTGTCCGCTGGTCACCCCACCCATCCCCACCCACAACCGAGAACCCCTCGAACACCCACCCGAATGCCCGTTCTACGTCACCCTGGGGACGAAAACCGCGGCGTCTCCGGTCCCTGGAAACGGCCCTGCACAGTCCGTTGAACTGACCACATAAGCGTCTAAGATACGCCGAACGCTCTCCTCAGCCAGACGAACGGATCCCGCGGAAGCATCCCCGGTTTCGGCTCCCCCAGTTTCCTGAAAGAACTCACGATGTCCGGTGAACAGCCAACCCCAGATCAGATGTACGACGCCGCCACCCAGATGAAAGAAGACGGTAATCTGGAGGGTGCTGTCGAAGCCCTTCTGAAAATTCTGGAAGTTGATCCCGACCATCTGCACACCAATATGGCGCTCGGCGTCTACATGCAGAAACTCGGCCGGATCGATGAAGCCATTAAGTACGCAGTCCGAGTGACGGAGATTGAACCCAACGATCCGTTTTCGTTCACGCAGTTGTCCGTGATTTACCAGCGATGCGGACGGATTATGGAAGCCGAAGACGCCATGGCCAGAGCGCACGTATTACAGGGACGCCCAGCCAGCACCGGCCAGCCCAGCGAAAGCCAGCACGCCGCCAAAGGCACGGACCAGGACACGGCTGAATAAGCCGTGCCGATGCAGGGACTGCCGTCGTTCCGCGTCAATGTCCGTCAAACTCATCCGCAGAAAATTGTATGACGGGCTTCCAGGTCCGTCATAGAAAAGTCTCTAAGCGATACGCACGGGCCCCTGCAAACACCATCCAGTGTCCTGCCCAGCCCCAGCTCTTCTGCCCGCGCACCCGATTCAAAACCGGACGCCTGAAGTTGCTGCGCGACAGGAAAAAGGCTCCCTGCCCGTTGCCGACCTTTTTTCTTTTCTGAAATTGGTCTTGGCAACCGTCCCCGCCTGGTTATCATCCGCCTGTTGTGTTGCTGCGCAACGCAACTTTCGGGACGTTTAGCCAGGGGAAAAACATGCTCAAACTAACCAGACGAAAAGGCGAAGGTATTGCGATCAACGAAGAAACCTTCATCTGGATCGTAAAGACCAGTCGTGGCAGATGCGAAATCGCCATTGAAGCACCTCGCAGCCAGCACGTACGCCGCTGTGAACTGCCGATGGAAACCGAACAGTTGCTGCAGCGGACCGCAGCGGGAATGGGGGTCCCCAGTTGAATAACAACGTCGGTGAAACAATCCGGGAAATCCGCACGGCTCGGGGTATATCCCTGCGGGCGCTGGCTGCGGAAGTCGCCATCCACTACGCCTCGCTGTCAAAGATCGAAAACGGCAGAGAAACCTGCGGCGAGGCCACTCTGCGCAGAATCGCTGAAGCACTGGATGCGGACGTGGACCTGCTGCTGGGCCAGGCCGGTCACAAGTCGTTGCCGTACCGAGTGCTGGGCGATATCGCGGCCGGGACGCCCATCGAAGCCACTGAGCACGTCGCAACTTTTGATCTCACAGAACTGTTTGATCCGCGTGATCACTACATGCTGAAGGTGCGCGGAGATTCGATGATCCTGGCCGGCATCAACGATGGCGACATGGCAATAGTCCGGCACAGCGGCAAAGCCACCAACGGCCAGGTGGTGGTGGCCATCGTCGATGACGGAGAAGCCACGCTGAAGACCTACACCCGCAAAGACAGACAAATCGTGCTTAGTCCCGCCAATCGGCGACTGAAACCAAGAACCTATCCTCCGGATCGAGTCGAAATTCGTGGCATTCTGGTCGGCGTGGTGCGGACGTCGATCACTCCCGTTCAGTAAGTTTCCCCTGAGTGGCAGCCGTTCCAGTTCGAAAGACAACAGCCCTGCCGACCACAGCTTTCGCGCGGTATCCAGACACAAGGAAACAATAATCCATCTGACTGGCCTCGCCGACCGATTGCGCTGGCCGATCGCTATGCGACTTCATTCAACCGCCCACTGAATCACTCGACGTCTTTATGCTGAAGGCGGCGTGGCGAAGAGTCACGCACGTTCATTCCGGCCGGATTGCAGAAAAACCGAGGTAATTCCCGACCGCGTCTCTGCGCGGTTCTCGCAATCTCTGCTGCCGGAACTCACAATACGATTCAACGTTTCCTGCCGGCGATCAGCTTTCGCCACACGCCACACACCATCCCCGCATCGTTATGCCGATCATCCGCCACGCCGCCTTTGTTCTGGTTGCCTTGTGTCTGCCGTCGCTGGGCAACAGCACCGTGGCGAGCGACGACTTTGCTAAGACTGTGCAGCCCATCCTGACTCGCTATTGCGTCCGGTGTCACAACACCGATGCCCCCAGCGGCGACGTGGATTTTGCCGCGATCAGGACGGCGGAGGACATCGACGCAGCGTTTGAAACATGGGAAGCCGTCGTCGAGCAGCTGAAGGCTCACACGATGCCGCCGGAACAGGAACTTCAGCCGACCGACGCAGAACGGGCGCTGGTGATTTCATGGTATCAGCGTTTTGTCGACAGTGTGGAACCGCAGCCGGCCGTCTTCCGGCCGCGGCGTCTGTCGGTCACGGAATACCGCAACACGCTCAGATCACTATTCGGCTTCGACCTGCAGGTCACCATCATCGAAGCAGAACAGACGCTGGCCGAACGTTCTCTGGTGGTAAAGCTGCTGCCCACCGATCCACCGGGCAACAGCGGATTTAAGAATGACACACACGCAAACCCACTGACCACTGTTGTCTGGGACCAATACTCTTATCTGGTCGACACCGCGATTGAGCAGCTGTTCAGTAAGGAACGGCAGACACAGCTGCAGGCCTTCACCGGAGAGCTCAGCCATGGCGAGTTCACTGACGAACACGCCGAACGCCTGCTCAGAATCTTCATTCGGCGGGCATGGCGTCGCGCGGTACCGGAACAGGACATCACCCCATTTGTCGCCCGCGTGCGTCAGGCGGCTCCGGAACAGATGATCGAAGTTCTGAAATTTGAACTCAGAACAATCCTGATGTCACCGCGGTTCATCTACCGTGGCCTGCTGCATTCCGGTGCGGCCGGTCGCCGTCCTGTCGATGCGTTTGAACTTGCGGAGCGGCTGTCGTACTTCCTCTGGGCGGACATGCCGGATGAACGATTGATGGTTCTTGCTGAAAACGGAAGCCTGACGGACGCACACGTGCTGGCTGCTGAAGTGGACCGCCTGATCACGTCTCCGGGAGGCCGGCAGCTGGCAGAGGTCTTCGCATCTGAATGGCTGACGCTTAGTGAGATCGAACACGTGTCAGACAATCCGCCTCACATGCTGGCGCTGAAATCACAGCCGGTGGACTTTCTGAACTATCTGTTTACGGAAGACCGTCCGTTGCTGGAGCTTATCGATTCACAGACGGCCTTCATCAACCCTCACACCGCCAGAATGTACGGACGTGACGCAGCTCAGCTCACCAGGTATGTCAGGCAGAAGGGAATTGAAATTGAAGCGATTCCCAACCAGAAGATCCGGCTGCAGCATGCCAGCGAACGTGGCGGCATTCTGACCATGCCCGGTATTCTGGCCATGAATAAAGGACCGATTCTGCGGGGAACATGGATACTGGAACGAGTACTGGGAGAACCTCTGCCGGAACCGCCGGCGAATGTCGGGCAGGTGTCGCCGAACCGGGCGGGTGAGAACCTGACGTTTCGCCAGCGGTTTGAACAACACCGCAGCAACGCAACCTGTGCGGTCTGTCATGACAGAATTGACCCGCTCGGATTTGCCCTGCAGGACTTTGACAACAACGGCCGATACCTCCGCAGCAGAAACAATGCTCCGGGCAAGGCTGTAGAACAGGGCCGCGGTTCTGGTGATTCGGGAACAGCGATCGACACCTCCGGGCAGCTGCCATCCGGCGAATCTTTTCAGAATATTGCCGAACTGAAGCAGATTCTGACGACCAGCCGACAAGAAGCCGTGATTCGCAACATCGTTGAGAAAACGATGTCGTACGCGTTGTGCCGAAAGCTTACCATTTACGACCAGCCCGTGGTGACGTCGATCACTCGACGGATGACCGAATCGAACGGCACGTGGCGAGATCTGTTCCACGCTATCGTCAACAGTCTGCCGTTCAGAGAAACAATTGTCCTCCGCGACACCTCAGCAGAAGCATCAGACAACACCAACTGACTCAGAATCAAACGGAAAATTACTGTCGCGTCGAAACGTGGTGTAGGCTCCCAGCCTGCGTTTCTCTACATCGCAAGCTTGAAGCTTACGCCACTTATTTTCCGCTGGGTCCTCAGAATCAACAACGCCTCGCTGCTGCGATTCATTCAGAAGAACAACAGAAAATATGGCCACCTGCATACAAAGACGTTCATTTCTGCGAGGCACGGGAGTCCTGCTGCCGCTGCCCTTCCTGAATCTGATGCAGAGTTCGGCAAATACAGCTCCGGTCTCAAAGCCACCGATGCGGTTTCTCACCCTGTTCAAGCCAAACGGCGTTCATCCGCCCTCCTGGAATATCAGCGGCGGCGCAGAGCATGACTTTCGTCTGTCACCGCTGATGAAGCCCTTCGAACAGCACCGGGACGACATCTTGATTCTGGACAACATGGGAGACTTCGGTTTCTCATCACACGCCAATTCAACCAGACGTTTTCTGTCCGGCCGCCACAACAACACCAAATCAGCATCCGTTGATCAGCTGATTGCGGACCAGATCAAGGGGGACACGCTGCATCGGTCGCTGGAACTGACGACTGAGGGCCTGTTCCCGAATCAAATCGGCTGCAGCTACATTTCCTACGACCGGCAGGGGGCTCCGATTCCTCGTGAAAGCGATCCGCAGCTGGTATTCGATCGATTGTTTCGCAGCACGCTGTCGAATGCCGCCTGTCGCCGGCAGATGTCCAGCGTACTGGACCGCGTTCTTGACGATGCCCGCTCGCTGTCCCGCCGGGCGGGCACAGAAGATCGCCGCACGCTGGACGAATATCTGAACGTGGTCCGGGAATCCGAACAGCGTCTGGAAAACATCCAGCAGACACGGCCGGGCGGCGACGTGAGCGGCTTTACCCGCCCACCGATCGGCGGCGGCCTTGATGATCAGGTTGAATCCATGCTGGATCTGATTGAACTGGCACTGTGGACGGATTCCACGCGCTGTATCACCTACATGCTGGGCAACAGCAACAGTCGCATGGTCTTCGATTTTCTGGGCATTACGGAACAGCATCATTATCTGTCGCACTTCTTCCGCAACTTCAGTCGTTCAAACCTGGAAGGGCTGCTGAAGATCAGTCGGTGGCACATGGAAAAATTCAATTCATTGCTCACGCGGCTGAAGTCACGTCGCGAAGGTGAAGGCACGCTGCTGGATCACACGCTTGTACTGTACGGATCGGGGATGGGGCACAGCGACAATCACACGGCCACCCGAATTCCCATGGTTCTGGCCGGAGGCAAAGGGTTGCTGAAAACCGGGCGTTACGTTCGGTATTCAGAAAACCAGCAGATCGGACGGCTGCACCTGACGCTGCTGCAGAAGTTCGGCATTGAAGCGCAGAGCTTCGGCGGATCGACGGAAACGCTGCCGGGGCTGGATTCATCCGATTTCGAACCGTACACAGAACGGCCATTTGACAGCTGGGTCAGAACCGAAGGTGGCACCATCACCGTGCAGGGACGACTGCGGATGTCCGACAATCTGGACGAGGCCAGAATCTTCTTTGTGGACGTGGCCGGCCGGCCGCCGGTTCGAGTCGAAGTTGAATTCCGCGACTTCCACAACTTCAATCTGGCTTACCACTGTGGCACCGGCATTACGTTGTCCGGCACAGGCAGTACCGAGGGCAACCAGACGGTCATTCGAAAAGTGACAGACTTGAACTCAGTTTTCGGAAAGAAACCTGGCACCCAGGACGGCTGACACATGCGGCTGGGACGGGACCACGGCAGGTTTGCGGCCATTTCAAGGACGTTGCCGATCAACAAAGTGTTCCGTCGGGCGTGGAAGTCGGGTGGGGGTTGAAATTGGCAGCTGTCCGGTTGATACTACCACCGGAGGGCAGGTTTTTTCCCACATTCCGCACCACCACAACTTTCCGCGAATTTTCTCAGGTCACGAGCCGTAGTTCTGTGGAAAAACTGAAAAGTCTAAGTATGGTTCCGCTGGTTTCAGTGTCGATGAACAGGCAGTCCGGCCGCGGGGCATCAAAATGACGTCCGTTCGCTGACAACAGTACATCGCAATACGAATACAAGCATCCGTAGCTCAACTGGATAGAGCACCGGTCTTCGGAACCGGGGGTTGGAGGTTCGAATCCTCCCGGGTGTAATCCGTACACAACGATAACGCTGGGGATTTCGCTTTTCCCAGCGTTTTTTCTTGCGCGGCTTCATCGGCCTGCGATGCTTCCCACTTTCCTATGAATGCCTGAATGTTGTCGATCGTCGAAGCTTCATCAATATCGGGCTTTGCCGCGCGAACCGCATGTCGCTGCGTTGCTGATATGGCATTGCCGCACAACAACCGATGTGCCGTAGACTCTTCCCATGTCAAGGGAAACGTGATGAGCTTACCAGCGCGTTTTACGATGACCTTTGATTCCTGTCCGGGAATCTGCGTTCGCATCGCAGCGTTGAAGGCGTCGCGGGATTCGGATTCGGGCCATCGAAAGGGGCCAATGCCAACAATAACATCACCAACCTGTAATCCGATCTCTCGCGCCGGTGAACCGACGTCAGAAACTCGCAGGACTCTGCGTTCGTTTTCGTCATCGGAAACCGTGGCGACGATGTTTAGCCAAACGGCGGCCATGCGACGAACGTGTGAGTCGGGTAAGTCCGATGCACGGAATGGTCAGTGCAATCGCAAAGCCAACTGTGATCGACATTGGAAACAGCTCGTTCGAGAGCCGAATTCCGAAATTAGTAGTGATACAGGCAGCCACCGTCCATGCAGTCAGTCCCGGCTGTATGCCGCCAAATACACCGAGCATTGACAGCAGTTCGACTCCCAGTCCCACAAGCACGCGTTGACGCCGTTCGAGCTCCCTTTCGGAAACGCGACTTCGTCGCTCAGAAAAAATGGGCGCACCGTGCGCACATCAATTTCCGTTCGACATTGATGTTAGCGCTTGCGGAACTCCTGTAGCGCCTCACGCGTGATTCCTGTGTCCCTGTACCGGATGTCGTACAGTTTCTTCAGCGCAGAAAGATGTTCCAATCCCTCGGCCGTCACGGACGTGTTGCTGATGTCGAGCGTGGACAGCTTTGTCATTCCGGACAGGTGTGTCAGGCCAGCGTTGGTGACCTGTGTTCCATCGATGCTCAGCGATTCCAGCTGCGGCAGTGTGCTGATGTGTTTGACGCCAGCGTCGGTGATGTTTGTTCCAGACAGCGACAGCCGCTTCAGTTTCGGAAACGATTGCAGATGCTCCAGAGCTTCGTCAGCGATTGCTGTGTGACTCAAATCCAGATACTTCAGATTCGACAACGGACGCAGCAATTCGACGCCTGCCGTCGTGATTGCAGCTTCGGAAAGTGACAGGTTGTAGAGCTGTTTCAGCGGTTGCAGGTATTTGAGACTGCGATCTGTGACCTGCGTGCCATCGAGGTCGAGATACGTCAGTTTGGTCAACGACTCCAGATCTGAAACGCCTATATCCGTGATTGCGGTCTCGCTGAGGTCGAGGAATGTCAAAGACGGCAACGATGCCAGATGCGCGGCACCGTCGTCACCCACGTTGCTGCTTTGGCCGAGTTCCAGCCGCTGAAGCTGTTTCAGGTGAGACAGATGAGCCAGCCCGGTTCCGGTCATGGTACCACCCGTCACCCGGAGCGACTCCAGCCTGGGAAACTCTGCGATCACTTGCAGGCCAGCGTCGGAGATCTCGCAGCCGTCAAGCCGCAGGTTCTTCAGGTTTTTCAGTTTCCGAAGATGTTTCAGCCCAACGATCGTCACGGGATAACCCAGCCCAAATCCGACGGACAGACTCTCCAGGTTTGTGAGATTGGCGATGTGCCGCAGACCGTGTTCTGTCCCTTTGCCCGACAGCGACAGCCATTTCAGTTTGGTCAGGTTGCTGAGATGTTTTTGTCCCGGATTGCCAATAGAACTGCCGAACAATTGAAGCGTTTCGAGATTGGTCAGTCCCGCCAGATGTCGTGCTCCGTCATCGGTCACATGCCGAGCCAGCGTCAGCTTCAGATAATGCAAAGATTTCAGCCGGGCGATCCGGGCCAGGGTTTCGTCGGTCGTCTTGAACGATGGCAGGTCCAGACGCGTGATCTCACCCTGCTTATTGCGTTGCCGAGTGAATCGAAGCTCAGTTAGCGCCGCCCACCAGTCGTTGTCATGCTTTTCGAGTGCCGGGCCGAGCGGGTCTTCGATCCGTTCTTCGTAAGACTTTGGCTCGCGCGGGGGAAGTTCGGGCACATTATTGTCGTAGCGGTAGATGACGCGAATACGTCGTCCGTTTACATGAACCGATCGCCCGAAATGAATCTTCGTCGCCAACGCGGCAACATCGTCCACCGGCGAGGCCTCGTACTTAAAACGATTACCGGAAGCACTCCAGAAATATTCGTCGACATCGTCCGGAAGCAACGCTTTAAGTGCGTCACGGACAAACGCAACATCAGCATCGCGGTAGACGCCGATGACTTCGATGTTCACGCTGGCATCGTCCGCTGTTGCTCGAAGCTGACACTTCCATAGCGCCAGCAAGACGAGGGAAAACCGAAGTAATTTAAAGCACTGCTGAAGAGTCACGACGTGTCCTTTCTCTGGAGACGTTTACTAAGCCGCGTGGTCACTCGCCATCGGATGCAGGAGCGTCCCCTTCACGGCGATTTCGTTTCACGACGCCGACAATCCAGCGGAGGACGAGTCCACCAATCATGGATGCCGGCAGGACGATGAGTACATATTTCCAGAACAGTCCGATGGCTCGCATCGTCGATCCCAGTCCGCCGCCCGATGGTCTGGGAGGTGTTTCGGCACTCCAATACAAAACGTACAGAGGCAGAGACACCGTGAAGTTCGAAAATCCCCACGCCAGAGACACATACAGCGGGTGGATGACACGACGAGCAAAGATGAACCAGGAACAAAAGCCGAGAACGCACCCAACGAAGGCACCAATGTGGTGCTTGCCACCGTCGGCAGTAGAGGCAGAGCTTCCCCAAACGGTTCGCCCGGCGACAGCGGCCTCCGTTCCCAGCTGATGAATATGAAGATCGGTAGCAGCAGCGCTCCGGCCAGCGTGCCCAGACGACTACGCGACGTCCGTTGAACGCATGCTGAGTCGTTTGCGTCGTGCGGCGCGTCGGTGGCTCGACGAGATTCACGATTCGTCGCCTTCCAAATTCTCAGAACGCGGCGCCTCAACCCTTTCGACTGCCCCGAGCTTTTTTCGGGGCAACGCAGTGATACCCAGAAATGTCATAAAGCCTCCAGCCACGAGCCATGTATAGGGTTTTTGATTTATCCAACTGGCGAGTCCTTCTCCGATCATCATACCTACACCGACAAACAGGGTGCAGACCGCCAAAGAATTTGAGGAGTTTCGCTCGGTGGATTTCATTGGTCAAACCCATTGTTTTTTGGATCGATGTGTCCGATTCCACCATTGTCCATTTGACAACACCATCTCCAATCATCACCACGCCACAGCACAACAACACGACCGCGACCACGTATCGCCAGAAGTTCGTGTCTGTGTGTTTGATGCTGCCCGGCGATGGCAATTTTTCATCTAATCGATCCTCGACAATTGTTGGAATCGCCCGTCACCATTCTTGAACGACTATCATCTTCCTGAATCAGCGTTCTTCCGGCTTCGCGATGACGGTGTTTTTCGACAGAATTCCGACATCATGACTTGTTTCACTGATCTAAGCAGAATCATGGCTCAATCCACCAACCAATGTCCTCAGTGCGGTGTGAGGGTCATGACGCCCAGGCGTGGGCCTGAGTTCCGATGTCCCTGCTGTGACGCAACGACAATCGAACTGGACGCCGAACGAACCGGAAAGGCGCATACGGCTATCCTGTTGTCGGCCTGCAATCGTCCGAAGCGACTCCGGAAACGCCGCACATCACGCTCATCTGCCCGCGTTGCGCAGGTACGCTGGACCCGCCTCCGGAGCGAGCCGAATTGACTTGCCGGCACTGCGGAGCCGATGTGCCGATCCCCGCTGAAGTGCAGCGGCAACTGGGACTGGATCTGCCGCGTCAGCATGACGAAGAACGGCTGCGGGCAACGTTTACTGTTCGTGAACAGGGCAAGATGCTGTTCTTCGTTGCCGACTGGGACCGTGGTGTCCCGGGGATGTTGTTCAAAATCGTCGGTGTGCTGGTGGCCATCGGTCTGCTCGGAATCGGCCTGACCTGGTATTTCGAAGGTTCGCTGCTGCCATACGGGCTGAGCCTGATCCCACTCGGCTGCGGGCTGGCTCTGGGCTACATCGCGGTTTGTTACGCATACAACCGCACGGAAGTTTCGGTCGACTCAACGTCCCTTCGCATCTGGCACGGCCCGCTGCCATGGAGACAGCCGCGCGTGCTGCCGACTCGCGAGTTGACTCAGTTTCTGGTTCGGAAGAATGCCTACTGGAGCGTGTCAGACGAATCGGACATCCGCTGGGACCTGCTGGCGATCTCCCATTACGGCGCAAATCAGACAGTGTTCTCAGAGATCAGCGATCGAGAAGCTCTGGAAACGGTCGAGCACCTGATCGAAAAGCGTCTGAAGATTCCGGATCAGGCTGTACGTGGGTGAGCACCGCCAATGGACCGAAACAGGTTGAGCGTGTCTTCGTTCAGAGTGACCGGTTCCCTTTGCAGGTAAATTCCGGAGAATAGTTCCGGATTGACCGTAATCTTGCGGTGGCCGGCACGCTGAGCAGAATAGGTGGCGACTATGTGCGATGACATCGCTCAGGAGCTGGAGAAATACCGCGAATATCTCGGGTTGCTGGGACGAATGCAGCTTGACGACCAACTGGCCGGAAAAGTGGATGTATCGGGGGTCGTTCAACTGAGTCTGTTCGAGGTGATTCGAAGCGGCTGGGAATCGCGTTCGGAAGACGAGCGTCTTCCGCTGCTGCGGCGAGTGTTCGCGAACAACCTGCTGGACGAGATCCGAAAGTTTCGCACGGAGGCCCGTGACGTGAAACGGGAACGGTCGATTGAGCAGGCGGTGGAGCAATCGGCATCAAAGCTGAATTTCTGGCTCAGAAGCGACCATTCGACACCCAGCCAGAAGGCCGTCAAAGCGGAAGAGCAGCTACGGCTGGTCACGGCGATGGCGTGTTTGCCGACAGGTCAGCGGCAGGCGATTGAACTGCATCATCTGCAGGGCCTGCCACTGGAATGTATTGGGGAACGCATGAAGAAGAACAAGGGAGCAGTTGCCGCCCTGATTTTTCGGGGAACGAAGAAGCTGCGAGAACTGCTGGAGAAGGAAGATGAATAATCAACCGTATGACGTGATAGCGGCTGACAGATGTTCCATGTAATTCAGCTGGTCCTTTGGATTGTCGGGACTGCGGCCGGGGATTGCCGCCTTCAATTGGTTTGTCTTGCTGCCGCCATCACACTGCTGTGTTTGTCCTGCTACTGGTTCGGCCGATCGGAATTCACGAACGCGGAAATGCTGTCCAGCATGTCGGTTGCGGCGCTGGGCACAATTGTCGGCACCACTGCTCGAAGCAGGAGAAACAGACGACCGCGCGCCAAATGATGTCGCCCAAACGGAAACACCCCGTGACTGACTCGTTGAACTCAAAATTCCTTGACGATCCGGAATTCCAGTCGCTGCTGGTCGGCTGTCTGGAATCTCTGCAGCGCGGAGAAACAATTGATCGCGAAGCTCTGGCCAGCGACTTCCCGAAGTACGCGGGCGAAATCGAGCAGTTTCTGACGGACCGCCGGTTGCTGGAACAGGTGGCTGCTGACCTTGGCGATGTGGAACCGTCGCGCGTCGCCATTTCGGCCTATGAGAAGACCATCACGTCTGACTCGGACCAGACATCAGACGATTTCACGGTGGGAGAAACCGTCCGTTATATCGGTGAATACGAGATTCTGGACGAAATTGCCCGTGGCGGGATGGGAGTCGTCTTCAGAGCCCGGCAACAGAAGCTGCAGCGAACGGTCGCGTTGAAAATGATTCTGGCGGGAAAGCTGGCAGACGCAGCCGACGTGGAACGGTTTCATCGCGAGGCCCGAGCGGCCGGACAACTGAAACATACAAATATCGTGCCCGTCCACGAAGTCGGACAGCACGAAGGCCGACATTACTTTACGATGGCATTCGTCGAAGGACGAAGCTTGGGAGAAGCCATTCGCGACGAAACACTGGCACCTCGTACGGCGGCCGAAATCGTGCGAGTCACGGCACAAGCGGTTCATTATGCACATGAACAGGGGATTGTGCACCGCGACCTGAAACCGGCCAATGTACTGCTGGACAAAGACCAACAGCCGCATGTGACGGACTTCGGACTGGCCAGAATGCTGGAGTCTGTCGATGACGAGTCCCGAGCCGAGCTGACGGCGTCCGGACAGATTCTGGGAACGCCCAGTTACATGTCCCCTGAACAGGCAGCTGGCAAACAGGAACAGGTCGGCCCCGCATCAGACATCTATTCGCTGGGCGCGATCCTGTACGCCTGCCTGACCGGCCGAGCACCGTTCGTGGCCGATTCACCAGTCGACACCTTGTTGCAGGTGATGAACAAGGAGCCTGTTTCGCCTCGCGACCTCAATCCGTCCGTCCCCAAAGATCTGGAAACGATCTGCCTGAAGTGTCTGACCAAAGAGCCACACAGACGTTATGGCTCAGCAGAGGAATTGGCGGACGATCTGGATCGCTTTCTGAAAGGTCAACCTGTTCTTGCTCGACCCATCGGTGCCATTGGCAGAACGGTCCGTTGGTGCCGGCGAAACCCGGTCGTGGCATCATTGCTCGCGCTCGTGTTCATGTCGATGGCTGTCGGCACCGTCGTGTCTGTCTACTATGCAGACGCCGCCGGAAATCTGGCGGCGCGTGAAGCTTTCGAGAGAAGTCAGGCAGAAGAAGCTCGCGCGGATGCGGAGACGCAGCGTGATGCCGCCAATGAAGCCCGTCTGCTGGCAGAGCAACGAGAGCGTGAGACGCATGACCAGCTGTATGTGGCCCACATGAACCAGGCTGCGCTCGCATGGGAAAACGACAATCTTCGCCGAGTGCGCCAACTGCTGGACCAGCACGTACCGGGTGACGGTGAACCGGATCGTCGAAAGTTCGTCTGGCACTACCTGTCCCGACTGGTGAATTCTCACGAATACGCAGTACAGACCGGCGATCAGAAAGGTCACCATCTGGCATGCAGTCCGGACGGTCGACTGATTGCCAGTTGCGGCGAAACGACGGTCGAAATCCGGGACGCTGATTCCGGTGACCTCCTGATGCAACTCGATGTCCAGCCGGGATATGAAGGAGACATCGCCTTCAGTCCTGATGGCTCCCGTTTCGTCACCGGGGGATTCAACAGAAAGCTGGAGGTCTGGGATCGGGAGTCGTTTCAGTTGTTGCGAACCGTCTCCACGCCGCTCGGGATCCGCCAGATCGAATTTCATCCGAACGGAACTCTGGTGGCCTGCCGGCACCACGACGAACGTACAGATCGATCACAAGTGAGCCTGATCGATATCGACAGCGGTGAGACCGTTCATGCGATTGTACGACCAGGTCGCTTCCATACGGTCTGTTTCCGCCCGGATGGCAGAATTCTCGCCGCCAGCAGTACCGCTCGGGAAGTTCACTTCTGGGATGTGCGTACGGGACGGATGCAGACAAGCTGGCCATGCCCCAATCTCACGCTGGCCCTGACATACAGTCCCGATGGGCAGCGGATCGCGTTGTCTGCCACTGAACGCAATGTTGAGATTCGTGATGCCAGGACGGGCACGGAATCAGCCCGTTGGGATTCGCTGCCGGGGGTCGTCCTCTCGCTCAACTTTCACCCCGATGGTGTCCACCTGCTGGGGGGCAGCGAGGCAGGCGTGGTCCACCTCCTGAATTCGCGGTCCGGCGAGCATCTCCGTGACGTTCGCGGCCATGAATCCAAAGTGCCTGATGTCGCCTTTCGGCCGGGAACTCACCAGGCGGTGACGATCGGTAAAGATGGATGGATCAGAGCGTGGGACCTGAGGAGGCAACAGGAAACTGTGCTCCCCAACGAAAGTGACCCCGCACCTCATGTCGCTTTCAGTCCCGACGGACAATGGACAGCCCTCGCGTGCGGTGTGCCATGGGAGCGAGACGGCCGGGGACATGTCGAAGTTCTGGACACGCAGACACGCGAATCCGTTGCTGTGCTCGACGGGCACGACGGCGGCGTCTTCGGTGTTGCATTTCGAGGCGATGGCAGGCAACTGGTTTCCGCGGGTGCAGATGGGCGCGTGATCCTCTGGGACATCGAGTCACAGCAGCCAATTCACACGATTGATGCCGACACACCTGTTTCTTCTCTGGCTGTCTCATCGGATGGAAGGACGATTGCTGCCGGAGGCACGTCCCGGGTATGCCTCTGGGACTCACATGATGGATGGAAGCAACACGTGTTTTCGCTGCCGGGAAAAGCAGTGGAAGGGCTGTCGATCTCGCCGGACAACCGTCTTGTCGCCGCCTGTTCCAACCACGGGTTTGCAGTCTGGACACTTGACGGAACCAGCGTGATCGAAGGAACTTTTCGTGCGATCGCCAACAACAGTTACGGCGTGGCATTCAGCCACGATGGAACAACATTCGCCGTTGCCAATGTGGGACGACTTGAGCTGTATGACCTTGCGACAGGACGAAAGACAGCGGACGTTCCAGCGCATTCGCAAAGAATCACTTCTCTTGACTTCCTCGCGGGCGGGCAACGGCTGGTCACCAAGACACACCTGGGAGAAATCAAGATCTGGGACCTGAAGACTCTGCAAAGCCTGATCACATTTCCCTCAGTAGACCCGAAAGGATGGAACGGCGAGCGATTGGCTGCCAGTCCCGACGGAAAGTGGATCGTCGCCGGGCAGAATCGAAAAGAACTCATCATTCACAGCGCGCGCTCCTGGACGCGAAGCGTGAGCGCCGCTGATCCGAGTTACTGGTCTGCCGTCGGTCGCCAGCAGGCCGGGTTCAGACAGTGGCAGTCTGCGTTCGAAAACTTCAGGCGGGCGTTCACCGAGTCAAAGGACCTTCATCTGAGCGTCGATGCGGCCGCATGCGCGCTGCTGGCTGACAACGAGGAGGATTACCGCAGAATCGTCAGCGAAGGGATCGCAGCAACCTCAACGAGCGATGAGTCGACAGATGTAATGTTAGCCGGGCAACTGGCTCGTTTGGCGACGCATCGGGAAGGAGTGGTTGAGGACGCCGATTTGTTGCTGGAACTGGCCGAACGCAGCTGGCACCAGAACCGTCCTGGCCCGGCCCTGCTGTTTGTGCTTCACCAGCGTGGAAACGACGAAGAGCTGCTCTCCAGATCGGAGGAACTGCTGGCTCACGGGGGAAGCGAAAGGAAGAGTGCTCTGCTGTTCCGCGCCATCGCCCTCTATCGCCTTGGACGGATCAGCGAGGCCAACGAGTCGCTCGCAGCCGGGATGCGTCTGGTCGAGCAGACCTACGTGCGCAGCAGCCCGGGCGAACTGCCTGTGCAGCTCGATATGTACGCTTCCCTCACAGAATTGCGTCAGGAGGCTGACCGCACCGCAATTGAGGCGCTCGACGCCGCCATAGAAAGCACACCCGACGATGCCATTTTGCTGACAGCGCGGGGCAAC
Organism: Fuerstiella sp.; assembly: GCA_040222735.1. GTDB lineage: Bacteria > Planctomycetota > Planctomycetia > Planctomycetales > Planctomycetaceae > Fuerstiella. Next base: position 33,601 of record JAVKCM010000002.1, read on the forward strand.
ATCCATCGGCGATGGCGGCGCTGGGACGCGGCCACAGATGACTTCCGAAACGCGATTGATCTGCAGCCGGATTCCATGGACTTACTCAAAGCTGCCGCAGTCACCGCTCTGCTGGCGGGAGATACGGGTGCGCGTCAGCAGCAGGATGCCGACGCAATCAGAGAGCTCGCAAGGAAACCAGAATGGTTGCGTAATTCGTGGTCGACAGCACGACACGTCGCCCTCGCACCACGGACAATTGATGACGAACAGTTATTGAACGCGGCGCTCGCCCGTTCTCATCAATCCGGATGGTGGTTTCAGATCGCACCCGTTGCCCTTCTGCACAGGATGGAGCGAACTGTCGAAGCATTGCAGATGCTGAATGCCGTTGCACCGGATCCACGTGACTGGAGAACGGAGGCGTTGACATCTCTGTGGCGATGTCTGCTTCTGAAGTCACTGGGAAGAGATGACGAGGCACGTGAAGCGTTCGACGCAGCCGAACTGGTGATCCAGGAACGCCTCCTTGAGCCGGGACTGACGACACAGGCAGATGAGGTCATGCTGCTTCAGCAGCAGGCACGTGATGTCCTTAAACAAGGCGACGAGGGAGCCTGATGGCAACGTTACGAGTGGCTGCTCGTCGCACAGCAGCAATCATTGCATCCTGACCACTACCAGGCGCCGGAAATCTCATCGTCACAGCCGGACAGTACACACCGAAAAGAAATCCTTTCCGCCATGAGTTCAATTGAACCGACCAAAGCGAACCGTTTTCGCTGGCTCCTCGCCGCAGCCATCGGATTGATCATTGTCGCCTTGACCGCCCTGGCATCTTATCCGCATTGGCAGGCTCAGCAGTGGAAAGAAGAACTGCAGACGACGTCTGATTCGTGGGAAGCCGTGGATGTGGTTGGAAAACTTCTTCACGTAAAGACTCCTTATGCCGACGCGGTGCTGACAGAACTTTCAGAAGACAATCAGAAAGTTGTATTCGCCAGTGAGCATCGAGTGGTCCTGCTGTTGGATGCACAGACGGGACAGCCTTATTCCGTCACACCGTGGTCATCAGACAACATGAGTCCCAATATCACCGCGAAGTTCGTCAATCCGCGGATTGTCGAGAACATTCCGGAGGCCGTCACAATCGCCGTCACAGATGAGGTGAACGGTTCAACATGTCTCTTTGTCTTTACCTACAAGCACAACGGTTCCGTCTGCAATCTTTCTGCTGAGGAGCTCATTGAATTTCAGCGGAACGGTTATTGGAAGGAATACGTCGCACGAAAAGGGGACCCGGTTGCTCAGAAACGGCCCACCTGGATCCAGCCGGAAGTCGAATCCTGGCAGCGGTGGAAAGCATCCGTTGAAGCGGCGTTTGGCGCTCAGGGGGCGCATCCGAAGGTGCCGCAATCATTCTGACGATTGCTTTCTCCATAGCTGCCATGTTGGCGACAATCCCAGTGTTGGCATTGAAGACGCATCGTTGTCAGCTGGCATTCGGAATTGCCTTCAGCCTCTGGGGGCTCTGGAACATTTTCCGGCCTCGGAGCGCCACTCCCATTCTGTCTCAGATTGTGCTGTCAGTGATTCCGGGTACGAGGTAAGCCGCTTCCGACTCTCCGCATCGCTGCCCTCATCCAAAAGCGGCACGGCAGACCACTGGGACTTCCACCCGATGTCACAGATCTTGTTGGTTCACCGCGTCGGGGATCTGTCACTTCGGAGAAATGATTGACAAAACTGGCAGGCGAAGACATGGCGGGACTCCTTTCAATCCTCAGGTTTTCCTGCGCTCAACGTCACGCAGAGAACGATTGTCGCCAGTTATGCTGTCTTCCCCAGTGTGTCGCAATCGCCCTGGGGTTCCGCACCGCACCGGGCCGTTGATTATCGACGACCCCGCAACCGTCGCTGCGAGTCGTTTTGGCAATCGATTTTGCGGTTCAGTATTGGGTGCTTTGCGCATTCCATTGCCGGAGAATTATCTCGGAGGAATCGATATTCAACGCCGAGACTTCGAAACACCCGTTCGTTCCTATCTGTTTGGAGAATGGAAGAATGGGGGCTGGTGGTACTACTATCTTGCGGGCTTTTTAGTCAAGCTGCCGATTGGAACACTGCTCTTGATGGCTCTGGCTTCATTCTGTTTTCTGCGAACCGGAGTTCGGGCTGGCGCGGTTGTGGAACTGCTTATCGGAGTGCCGTTGGTGGTTGTCATGGCCACGTGTAGCGCTCAGACAAATATGAGTCACCATCTGCGTTACGCGATGCCTGTTCTGCCATTCCTTTTTATCTGGATCAGCCGTTCCTTCTGTGACTGGTCCGTCCGGACGCAATGTCTCCGTGTGTTTGCCTGTACTGCCGTGGTTGGCATGTCGATGAGCAGCCTTTTCGTTTTTCCGCATTCGCTCGCGTTCTTCAATGTCTTCGCGGGAGGGCCGAACAACGGGCAGATGTTTTTGCTCGACAGCAATTTCGACTGGGGTCAAAACCGTATCTATCTTCGCGAATGGATGGAGGACCACCCGGAAGCACGCCCAATGTCTTTTGAGAGTCCACTTGGATACGACCATCAGTTGATCGGACTCAAATGCATCAAGGCGCCACATAGCCCAACACCGGGCTGGCATGCAATC
>JAVKCM010000003.1:0-25273 GCA_040222735.1 Fuerstiella sp.
CCACAGTCGCGGCTGCGCCGCGAAGTGCCGCCCGGCAGGCGGCACCTACAGTAAGAGCACGAACCGTTGGTGCTCTTTCGCCAGGGAGAAACGATCGAGTCACTCCGAATGCTTGCCAGTAATTGTCGTCACATCCCCCGCGAAAGAGCGCCCTTTCGCGGAGCGAAAGGCGACCAACCAGTCAGTTATCGATCGACCGTTTCTTACACTCAGAGCTGCCACCCTGTTCCAGACGTTGGTGCGTTGCAGAACTGCATGCTGCTGCTGCCGGCTGAGCCGGTCGACCACAGTGGTGGCCATGGCACGACCGATTTGTCCGTCCGCCGCCGCAGCATCGGCAGAATCCGACTGCCGCACAACAAAGCTTAAAGGGTGACACGACGTGCTGCCCGCGGTATGATCTGCCAACAGCAGTACAGTCACTGTGACTGATACCGCAAGAACTTCGTGAGCCCACCGTGCTCACGAAGCGGCAAAGTTCAACGCACCACCTATGAGTCCGCATCCCTGCGGCCGCATAGATGGCAATTCGTTACCGGGCAAGAGCATGCGCCAGACTCGCTTTGCAGTTCCTGTAGTGTTGATCGCCGCGATTGTTGTCCTCGCGTATCCGAGCTTCCGCCCCGCGTTCACCGACCCCGAGAACCGCCCGCTTCCACCGGCGGTATTCAAGCTCCGCCGCATCGAAAACGCCCTGGCTCACTACTTTCACGAACACGAAGCGCTGCCTTTCGACCAACGTGGGCATCGCCACGCGTTGTACAAGCTGCACTCGTTGATTGACGCCGCCGACTTTCAACTCTTCGACCAATCGCACGCTCCACCGCCCAAATGGGACCACAGCAAGCACGCTCTGGTTGGCGGAGACGCGGTCTATTTGAATCAACCGGTGAGGAGATCTTCAGCTGAAGTCAGACCAGCGGTCGTCACTTACCTTCAAGCATTTTTTCGCGACGCTGGCGGAAGTCGTGCGACACCTGAATTGCCCGGGCGCGGTCTGCGTCGTCGTAGTCCCAGAACTGCTGCACCACTCGCTCACATTCCGGATAGTGCGACCCGTCGTCGCCGATATCTGTCCGCAACTGTGCCAGCCGGGTTTTCAGGTCGTCGCGAATCTGTGCATAGGCCGGGTCATCGTAGACATTGTTCAGTTCTGCCGGGTCTTTCACCAGGTCGTAAAGCTCCCAGGCGGCCGGCGTCTGATCAGCACCGTCGTAATTGCAGCCGTAGAAATAGATCAGCTTGTGAGTCTTCGTTCGAATTGCCATTTCACCGGGGTTGTCGTGGTGAGCCATATGCATCCAGTAGCGGTAATAGGTGGCCTGTTTCCAGTCCTCCGGTTCGCGACCGGTTTCGCAGATGGCCCGGAACGATCGTCCCTGAACCGTGGCGGGAATTTCGGCTTCAGCATAGTCCAGCATCAGCGCGGGATAATCGATGTTTTCGATGATCGCATCGCTGCGTGTTCCCGCCGGAATCGCTTTCGGATAGCGAACGATAAACGGCATTCGCTCAGACGGGTCATAGGCCCAGCGTTTGTCCTGATAGTCCTTTTCACCCAGCCAGAAGCCCTGATCGCCCGTGTAGATGATCAGCGTGTTGTCGTACAGGTCTTCGGCCTTCAGATAATCCATAATCCGCTTCAGATTGTCGTCCACTCCCTTTACGCAGCGCAGGTATTTCTTCAGGTAGGCCTGATACGCCAGCCGCTTTATGTCGTAGTCAGACAACGTGGGATCGTCGTAGTCCCACTGAAATTCCTTCGGAAAAACTCGGGGAAGGTCACGAGCGTAAGAACGACGAGGATTTCTGCGACCGATGGACGTCCCGATATGCGGCACCAGTTCATCGTTGTGTCCTCGTGTGGCCAGGGACCCCCAGGTGTCCGGCAGCGTCCACAGCGTATCCGGTTCCGGAATCTCAACATCGGCCAGATAGCTGTCATACCGCGGCGCACTTTCGAAATAATCATGAGGCGCCTTGAACTGATGACACAGAAAGAACGGCCGGTCCGGATCACGTTTTTCACGCAGCCATTCCAGCGTGGAATCGGTGATGGCGTCGGACGAATGATAGCCTTCATGTCGGACCACATTCTTCGGCCACGGCCGGTCACCCTGCACCCGAAATTCAGGATCAAAATATTTCCCCTGGCCCGGAAGCACCTTGTAATAGTCGAAGTTCGGTTCCACCTTCAGATGCCACTTGCCGACAATCGCCGTCTGGTAGCCGGCTTTCCGCATCTGAATCGGCAGCATCTGGCGCGACGGCTCGATCTTTCCGCCCAGGTCAAAGACACCGTTGATGTGGTTGTACTGCCCGGTAATGATGCAGGCCCGCGACGGCGTGCAGATGGCGTTGGTACAGAAGGCATTGTCGAAACACATCCCTTCCGCCGCCAGCCGGTCAATATTAGGAGTCGGATTCAGCGGTTTCAGCAGAGTGGCGTAAGCGCCGACGGCCTGAGCCGTATGATCATCAGACATGATGAACAGAATATTCGGTCGTTCGGCCGACTGCACCGCATCGCTGCTGACGACCAGCAAGACAGTCAGCGTCGCGAACAACCTGATCCCGGACGGACGCCCTCCGAATTTTCCGGAACGACAGTTAGCGATCAGCAGAGCTGACGGACGATGACGGGCGGACATCAAGAATCTTCCTTCAGGAACGAGACCAGTCGACAGGGCTGATTGAAACGATTGCGGCAGGGCGTCGCCGTCAGGCCACGTGCCATATCGAACAGCACCTGTAATTTGTACCAGATGCGGACGCGGCCCGCACGTTTCCACTGCGAATCCTTTATCTTTCTGATTGCAGTCCGATCCACACCGCAGGATAATTGCACAACGATGCTCACTGCACTCTGGATTCCCCATGACTAATTTTCCCCGGACCGTACTACTGATTCTGCTGGCCGGTGCGTACATCACGGCACAGCCCCTGGCTGCTCAGGACCGCAACCATTCGCGACATCGTTCCAGCGGCGGTGGGGCCGGTGTTCGGCAGACCATCGCCGGAGGATCCACCGTCAGCCAGAACTGGCGTGCTCCGGCCCGGCGGCAGTACGGCAGCCGGGTCCTGGTGCCCGGAATAATCAATCAGTCCACTGCGTCCGGCCCGCCCACCTGGTCGAGCAGCCGTTATCGCGTCCATCATCAGGCGGGACCGTCCGCTGGTGTCAGCAGGACTTATTCATCCGATCCCGGTCCCATTCAGTATTCGGCCCATGGCCACGCAGTAAGTCGCCGCTACGGGTCCTTTGATCCACATGGACCGCACCATCATCATTCGCATGACCACCGAATGAACCACCACTATGGTCCGGTGCTGCCGCCTTTTCCGTGGAATGGCTTTGTCGGCGGCTATCCCACGATTGTCGCGCCGCCTATTGTGCTGTCTCCGCCGGGCTTCGGACCGACGGGATTCGGTTTGACTCCGTTTCTGCCGGATCCGAATTTTTCGGCCATCCAGTCTGCTCCGCCGCCACCCGCGACGGCCACCATGCCGCCGGCGCTGGAGAATGGTGAACCCCTGTCGCACGTTCTGCCCGTCGACGAGCAGCCGGTGCTGAATGAATTTCCGTCGAATCCCGTCGGTGCCCGGAACACAGGAGCGGCCGAACGAATTCGCAGTCTGCGGTACCAGGCCAGCGGCGACGATGCCTTTCGGCAGGCCGATTATGCGACTGCAGAAGCGTTCTATCAGACGGCCGCAAAGACGGCGCCCGAACGCCGAGCCCCGTGGCTGCGTCTGGCATGGGTGCAGATCAGCCAGCAACGGTTTCCCGAAGCAGCCTCCAACCTGAAACGGGGCCTTCAACTGCCACAGGACGCCACCACGTCGTGGCCGGCCGCCAAAGAACTGTACGGGCACCGCACGAACTCAGTCGCGCTGTTGCAGAACGACGAACTCTGGAAATGGCTTGAACAACGGCCTCGTTCAACGGACCGTCTGCTGCTGACAGCTGCCTTCCAGAAATTACTCGGCAAGCACAGCCTGGCCTCTGAACTGACCGACACCGCTGTGCAGCTCGGGTTGCCAGCGCAATTTGTTGAAGTTCTGGACAGGATTGCTGAACCACCACCGAACGACGCCTTCGATCCGTCGGCGAATGCACAATCGAATGCCGGGACCGACGGCCGGACAACCCGGGAGACCACTGAACCGCCGTCAGACCGGCCGATCGAACCGGGAATTCGGATGCGCGGGGCCATCAGCCTGCCGCCCGTTCCGACGCCGGAACTCGGACAACCGCAGCCGATATCACCGGAACCCGAGCCCAGCGACGCCGGTTCAGAAACGCCCGAACCCGGCACCGCACCGGGTGATGCGGGCGACTTCAGACTGATTATTCCCTGACCCGGTACTATGGCGGCATTTGCCAGGTTGACGTGATTTGACGGGTTCTTTCGCAGCGCCGCCACAGAGTCGAAACCTGTGAGGACCAGCGCCACCCGGTGTAGCCAGGCATCTGCCGGATCGCTCTGCGATACAGAGGGAATGGCAATTGCAAAGATCAGCCGTGCTGACCGTCTCCGGGATGCAATCCTGAGACGCGTCATCCGGCGACTGATTTCAAAACGGCCTCGCCCGGACGCAGAAGTGATGCGAATTTCTGAGTGCCCTGCCGGGGTTATTGACGGGGCAGAATGTGCTCGGCGGGCAGAAAGCGGCGACCGGTGGCCTGCTGATGCCACTCGCGGTACACGCTGAAGGGACGCACACGTGTCATCGCGTCCGATGCTTCAAAAACTCCCTGGCCAGGCACCAGCAGCCGAGCATGCGTGAGACCAAACGAACCGATGTTTCGCAGGAACTCGGGATTGGTGCGGCGAAATTCAAACTGGTACACAGCCCCCTCGGTGGAAAAGTCCTGTGTTCGCAGGCGCTGAGTCCACTCGCCAAGGCCCGGGAACGCATCAAACCGGCGAGGCGACCGGATTCCGCCGGCCTGCAGAAAAGCCTGGCCGAACAGCTTCACGTTCAGTTGCCCCGCGACAGGGACGACGTCGCCCGCCGCATTCAGGGGTCGCACATAAAGCCGAATGCCATCGATGGAAGCATCACGATCCCAGTTGGCGGTTTCAGCCATTACCTCCAGCGAACGGACGCGCCCTCCGGCGTCATCCACGGCAGCGGCATCCACGGGCACAGACGAAATCGTGACGACGCGTTCGGCTTCGGTCTCACGTTGCGGCGGCGGCGTGCGAGTCAGTAGTTGCGTCAGCGGATCGATTCCGGCATCCGGAGCCTGATTTCTGAACGTGTCTCTGAGTTCTGCGGCCGTCAGCGACCGTCCATCAAACACCGCCGCGGACACCTGATCCCACGCAATGTGGCGCCGCAGCAGAATCCCGGGAGCTGTGAATCTCAGCACCAGAAACTCATTGCTGGTCTCCGCGTCCGCCACGGCCGTCAGTTCTGAGCCGTCGAGCAGCGTCACCTGAACATTCAGCGGCTCCATTGCCTCGGGGTGCTGGGCAACAACAGCTTGACTTATGACAAGCAGCATGACCAGCCCGAGGCTGAACGGAAGAGCGGGGCACGGTAAGGATTGCATTTTCCACCAGACTGAAGCGGACCATCGAATGATGGACAGCAGTCAGGCAATCCCTGTTCCGATGCGGGTGCAATCACTTCCACGCGGCGGGTTCGCAGTGTTTTGCGGCCGTACAGCCGGCACCGGCCCGGCCGGCCGTGTTGACAGAAAGCATCATTGTGGTGAATTCGCAACGTGCTGGAACAGTGGGACACATAGACGCTGAACTACGGCGTCTCGCGTCGCCAGGTTCCGGGTGCGATGTCCATCACGTCACCGACAGTAAAACCCGGCGGTGGAAAGTTGAACCATGTGCGGCGGTACTTCAGACGTAGATCGGCGGCCCCGAGTTCAAAACGGCTGCCGACGACAACACAGCCATGAACGGTCGGAGCATTGCCGGGAACGTGCAGTCTGCCGGCAATATACACCAGCCCCGTGATGCGGGACGGATAGCTGTCGCTGTAGTCAATATCCTGATTACTGCCACTCCCCTGCAGATAGGGAAACGGGGTCGACGGCGGATTGAAGCTGACGGCGAAGGAACTTTCCGTCAGTTCCGTCTGACTGAAGGACAGTTCGAAGTCATCATCAACAAGCAGAGTCGGAAAATAATCAATGGCGGCCTCCATGCTGACGGACTGTTCGATCCTGGAATCCGAACCGGGATTCAGAATGACCAGCGTTCCCACGATGCGACAGTTACGGATGACCAGAGTTGCCTTCCGGCAGTCGATCACATAGACGCCGTCTGCGTCCGTCGGTCCCCACGAGCTGGTGGCCGGGCTCAGGACAACTTCCTCCAGAAACCGCACGCCGGCCAGCTGCGGCAGGGAAGTGATCGGAATCTCGGTGCCGTTGCTGGCGTAGTAGTCGAACAGCGTTGCGGGGTCCGGCATGCCGCGGGACGGATAGCCGGCGGTATTGACACCGTTGTACGTGGCTCCGGAGATCGAACCGCTGGCCTGAACATCGGCATTCACCGTTACGCCGTTGGCAGCACCGGCATCCCTGTTTGTGCTGATGATCTGGCCGGAGGTGATGGTACCAAAGTCCAGGTCCAGGTCTCTGTCCGCGTGCAGCGAGGTCTGCAGGCACGACAGCGGTGCCCCCGTCGGCTGCAGCAGCACGCTGGCGGCATACACCGTGTCGCGGACATAGCCGATTCCATGCAGGCGGACGGAGTCCGAATTGCTGTCGTCCAGGCTGCCGTCACTGTCGACCAGCTTCCAGACAAAATATCCGTTGCCCATCGCCGTGCCGGACGGTCCGGGACAGGCCGTATCGTTGACGTAGCCGGTACGCCAGTCCGGGTCTGAATTGATGCTGGCAATGCCGTTCTCGATTGCCGTCAATGCCAGCTGTCTGGCTTCGTGCCAGTCGCTGACGCCGCCCACCACGGTGATTTCCGTACGAGCAACAGTCATCGCCGACAGGGCCATGACAGAGACAAGCACGGTCAGCCCCAGCACGACAATGTACATGAAGCCCGCCCGCCGACATCGGTTCAGATGTCGGAGGCCTGCCGTGTTTTGTGAGATGACCTGAATCTGTCTCATACTGTCAGTTTCGAGTGCTTCAGAAGACCGTCGGATCAGTAAGCGACAGCGCCGGATTGCTGTTCTGGTGATTCAGTTTCCTGCCCGTCGTGCGCATGATTCACCAGACTGGTCCCGGAAACGGCCGGCGGGCTGTCGCTGCCGATCTGCAGCTGCATGCCGATCCACGTCACCACGGATTCGTCCCGTGTGGGCTGTTGTTCAACCGCGCCACGATTCGTTCGCAGCCCCTGCAGTTCCAGCGACGAACCCTGCGGATCAGTGACGCGCACGGTCACTTGTTTCAGTCCGGTCTCGGAGGAGCTTGTCAGCAGACTGTCCGGTGTAACCCATTGTACTCGCACCTGACGCCGCCAGCCGGCATACGCGGGCACCGCCGTTCCCGTGCGGTCCACCGGCGGGGCGGCATTCCACTGATCAAAGTCATCGACATCGTCGAAACTGAAACGCGGGGCGGCTTCACCTGCATCCGGCCCGGGCTGACCGGCCGGTGTTTCCGGATCGGTGTACCGGGCCTGCATGACTTCTGACAGCAGCTGCTCGGCAAGAGCATAAGCCTTCATGCGGTCATTCATTCTGCTGCGGGACATGCTCACGGCTCCCACGGTGGTCAGGGCGCCGATGGCCAGCGTCGCCAGCATAACGGACGACACCAGCACCTCGACCAGAGACAATCCTCGGCGATGACGCAGCCTGAAACAATTTCGAAATTGTCGTTTCATAATTCAGTCCCGTTGCGGGGCGAATGAAGTCTTCGGCTGGTTGCTGTCTCCGGAGCACAGTGTCGTTGCAGAAACGGATTCTTACTGTGGAGTGAACGTTCCGTAGAATGAGATCTTCTGTGTCAGAGCGGCATCAGAAACGCCCCACGTCGTCAGAAAACCGTTGGTGACCGGGTCGTAATTCCGGTACCGCACCTGCTGCGTCGCGTCGGCATCGTAAAAATACTTCTGGTTGTTGCTGTCGATGCCGAACGCCAGCCAGTAGTCACCGGCAGGCAGTATCGTGGGGGCCACATTCAGAGTCGTCCACTGAGGCCCGCTGCCGGGCGGACTGACTTTGTCCGTTTCCACCAGCAGATTGCCGGGTTCTCCGCTGTTGTCTGAATAGATCGCATATCGCACAGATCGATCTTGGTCATGGAAAAGGCCGCTCAGGCTGGTGAACATCGAAGCCTGTTCCAGCGTCACCTTCATCGCCACCGACCGATTTTCAATAAGCGACTGCTCGCTGGCAAAGTCGGATTCATAGCCCACATTTTCCGGTGCAGCGTCAGGTACTCCGTCGTCGCCGATGCCGCGTGCCCACGCCAGAGAACGTTCCAGAATCGTGAGTGCCTCAGGAGTGAGCCGGCTGAAGGGCACGCCGTCTCCCCATGGCAGCGAGACGCGGCGGCCGGCGGCTGTTCCTGAGTCGTGCAGTGCAGCACCGGTCGCCATGACTGCCAGCGCCCGGTGACGGCCGCTGGCAGGATCTGTACCCAGCGTCTGCACGCCGGCCGCCTTCGTTCCGCTCAGGTATTTGATGCGTTCGGCACTGCTGAAAACGGGCAGGGGCCCGACCGAGAATCCTTCCGTGATATAGTGAGAAGTATCAGTGAGGCTGATGTTCAGCCCGTCGGTCGCGATTTCCGCGTCTGAGAAACCCAGCTCCACGATCAGGTCGCGTTGCTCATTCACAATGCCGATCGAAACCCCGTTCAGTTTGCTTCCCAGGTCAGCGGAATTGACGGTTTCACAGACATAGACCAGGTCGGCCGACGCGACCGCGTCATCGAAGCTGCCTGAGGATTCTGAATCAGAGATCGGCGTGACCAGATAGCCGAAGCGTTCCAGCTGCGTAAGACGGTCATCTTCATCGCTGTTCAGGCTGCCCGCGTTCGCGACCACCAGCAGAATCCCGGGTATCTCAGACTCCGCTCCGGCAACCCATTCCAGTGAACGCTGCAGGATCAGCCGGCCGTCGCTGTTCAGATGGTTCACATCAAACGCCGGCTGGCCACCCCACGGAAGATAGACACGCCGCGCCGGAGCCGGGTCATTGTTCGGCCCCCGCATCGGCATTCCGGTCTCCAGAGTCGCCAGTGCTGCGCCGAAGCCGCCTTCGGTATCAGCCAGCCGGACGGCACTGCCCAGATTTCCGCTGAACCGGGTCATGGGCTGACCACTGTTGAAGATCTGCATCGCGCCGACCGGCAACGGCTGCGTGATATAGTGACGTTTTTCGACAACGACAATTTCGTCTCGGCCGGCTTCGAAGTCTCCATCGCTGTCGACCAGACCGAGTTCAGAATGCAGATCATTCGATTCATTCACCACACCGATGGCAGAAGCTCTGAGCTTTGTGCCGAGATCAGCCGCGGAAATATGAGACGGCACATAGGCGACATCCGCATCAGCGACGGCTGTATCAAAACTGAACCAGGGGGCCGTCGCCGCCACCAGCGGAACTTTGTATCCCATGTCCTGCAGCAGAGCTTTACGCTGTTGTTCCAGACTGGTCAGGTTGTCCGGATCAGCGACAACCATCAGTACGCGCCGCAGCGGTGACTGATCTCCCGCTCCGGCTCCCCATTCAATCGCGCGTTTCAGCAGATAAAGCCCGTCACCGGTGAGTGCCGAAGTGCTGGCCGAGCCCCACGGAAGATGCACACGTCGGCCGGCGACCTGACTGCCGCCGTTCATGGAATCTCCGGGATCCAGTGTGACAATTGACCGCCCTTCGGAAATGCCGTCCGACGCTGCGGCCAGGCTGAAGTTGCCGGGACCAGCCTGTTCCGCAACGATCACCGACAGCGAATGCGGCGATGCCACCACGGCGACCCGCGTGCCTGTCGGATGATCAGCCGTGATATAATGTCCATCGCTGAGCACGGACACCGAATCGGTGTACAGGCTGGCGGCAGAGCCGTCGGCAAACCCCAGATTCGACACCAGTTCTTCTTCTTCACAGACAACGCCGATCCGGGCCGAGCGCAGCTTGCTGCCCACCTTTGACGCACCGACATCCTGCGACACATACACGACATCGTGCGACAGGAAGGCCAAATAGTAGAACAGATCAAGCGTGCCGTCGTTGATCAGGTGAACCTGATAGCCCCAGCTTTCCAGCAGATCTCTGCGTTCGGTTTCATTTCTGGTCAGAGCGTTGGGATTGGCAACCACGAACAGCACACTGGTTCCGCCAGTCGGCGGCGGCTGCACACCGCCAAGACTGGTGCTGATGTAATCCAGATCAAACTGATGAACGTCATCGGCAATGGCCGTGGGAGTGGCGCCATTGAATGAATACATCAGCGGATCACCAGGCGTGCCGCTCCAGGAATAACTGACCGTATCCGGCAGCTGATCTCCCGTCCGGTCCGGCACGGTGAATTCGACGGCGGTGGCGGTTCGCTGCGAGAACCGGATGGCGTGTCGCAGATCATCGGCAAGATCGCTGACGATTTCACCGGCCGCCGCGCGCCGCGCCACGACGCTGCCACTGCTGTTCAGCGTCTGTCCGGCGACATACATGACCGAACCGATGCCCAGCATCAGCAGTCCGGTGATCACCGTGCTGGCCACCAGTTCGACATACGTGAATCCTTTGCGTGCGGCGGTCGAGGCATCATCGGTCTGTACTGAGCCCGGCAGACCGGCTGTCTGTGCGGCAGCGTTTCCCGCACCGTCACTGTGCCGCCAGCGTATCATTGGATGGTTGCCTTTCCACTGACCGGATCAATACTCACTCCAGCCGAAGCGCTGCCGGAGCGGACGGTGACCAGTCCGCTGACCAGCGGCTGGCTCCCGGCGGACGGCCGGCCGTACATGTCGAAGCGGATGCTGGCTTCGCTGCCGTCGCCGCTGGAAAAATCGGCGGCCACCAGCGTCACCGGGTACATCCCTTCCCCCAGTTTCACTCGATACTCGGCCCCCGGCGTGTCGGGATGGGGCATGTCCGGCAGATCATAGCGGTTCCGGTTCACGCTGAATTGCACTTCCTGATGACGGCCACGTGTCTTCGCCGTGTACCGGGCCAGGTTCAGTTCGGCAGCGATACGCAGGGCGGCCGCCCGGACGCGCTGCTGATGAGTCGCCTCAGCCAGTCTGGGGACCGCAACCGAGGCCAGCACACCAATAATCAGAACGACCACCAGCATCTCAACGATGGTGAAACCGTCCAGACCAGTCGCGTGCCGGCGGAAGCTGCATGACGTGTCGGAATACTGCTGACGCTTCATGGCGGACTCCGGCTAACTGGACGGGGTCAGCGGCGACAGATCTGAAGGGCAGAGCGGCCTGTCAAAATCTGACAGCGGTCTGCTGCGGCGATGAGAGCTCGTCTCTTCCGCGAACACAGAATCCTGCGTCGTGTCGCCCAGCACAATTTCCCGGGTATCGAGCATGCTGACGGAATCATGCTGGGGGCGGGCTTCCTGGCAGATGAGGCGAAAGTCCGCCTTGTGCCTCAGGAACAGCTTCACCAGTTCCGGGTCCCAGAACCTGCCGGCGCCGTCGCGGATTCTGACTTCTGCCTCATGGTACCCCATTCCCCGCCGGTACGGGCGATCGCTGGTCATCGCATCATAGGCATCAACCACCGCCAGCATGCGAGCCACCACGGGAATACGTCCTCCTGCCAGGCCGGATGGATAACCACTGCCGTCAAAGGCTTCGTGATGATGCAGGACACCGGGAAGCGCGAACCAGAGTTCTGCGACCGGTTCCAGAATATTGAACCCGGACACCGGGTGCTTTCTGATCAGGGCAAATTCACTGTCTGACAATCGTCCCGGCTTGCGCAGCACTTCGTCCGGCACGCCGATCTTGCCGACATCGTGCAGCAGTCCGGTCATCAGCAGCTGCTGACATTCTCTGACGTTCAGCCCCATCAGCCGGCCCAGATGATTCACCATCCGGGCCACACGATCACTGTGACCGCGTGTATACTCATCCTTGGCATCCACCGCGTTCGCCAGAGCCCGAATGGTCCCCAGCGACAGATTGATATTTCCTTTCAGCAGACGCACATTGTCATCATGAGTGGCCAGCACCGAAGCGGCAGACGACAGCAGCCCGGCTTCAGCGGTCGAAAACTCAGCCTCAGTGTGCATCGAATTGACCCCCATCGAATAGTCTTCGAACGGCAGGTAACCCGCCAGGCGATTGATTCCGATGACCCATCCGATCAGGCGGGACTCGCGTCGCACAGCGCACATCATGAAGCCTGTCACCTGTGGAAACTGATCTGCTTCCGCCCAGCGGACCTTGCGGTTTCTGACGACCACCTCACACGAAGCCTCAGTGACGTATCGTCGCACCAGTCGCAGAGCCTCCGTCTGCAGTCGAGTGTTGTCGGCCATCCAGACACCGGGAAAGGCGTCGGCGTCAGGCACCGGGACGCGACCGGGCTGTTCGGTGTCGGCCGAGATGAAGGCCATCGCCTCAGCACGCACCAGTTCGCGGAGCGGCAGCAGCAGGCCGGTGGCAGTCTCTGTCGTGGAATTTGAAAGCGAACACAGTTTCAGACGCGCCACCAGCTTATGCATCCAGTCGATTTCAGAGAAATCATGCAGCACCTGATCAGCGTACTGATTCAGCTGTTCCTGCTGTGCACTGTTCTGGTGAATCAGACGAGTGTTCTGCCAGGCGGAATCAATCAGCCGTTCCAGAGCGTCTTCTGAGACACCGGTGATCGTGCCGACGGCGAACGTCTGCGGCCGCGGCGTTCCGGGCTCGGGGAAGACCACCAGCCACTGGTGCTGATTCAGTCGGGTGCGTCCGGGATTCTGCACGCCGCGGAAATCAGCGTCCGGCAGGGTCCAGTACCGGAGGCCCGGCAGCGCGTCCTCGCAGTCGGTGCCGTCGGCCACACAGGCCAGAGCGCACGCATGCCGGTCTGCGATCGTCCTGAGCCCGTCCCGGGCAGACGACGCGACAACAGAATCGCTTTCGATTTCCTGAAGCATTACCACGTGACATTCACTTTTCGGTCGGGGCCTGATGAACGGGTGTCGCGAATTCACCTGTCCTGAAAAGTTAGGTCAGTCCGGATGCCGGTGAGGAAAACGGTCCGTATTTATGTTCCGGAGACTGCATGTTGCCGGAAATCAACAGCGTCATCCTCAGCTTTGCTTCAACCGGAACCAGCCGGCAGGTCCGGCGGCGATCTTCCGGCCGTTTCTTATGGGGGATGATGATCTTTTGCACCAAACAATTTGCGTGATGATCAAACGCGACCTAGATAACTCTTGTCGAACTGACCACGCGGCGACTGAGACGATTGGCCATGCAGATGGACGACCTCTGTCGAACCCTGCCGGACGACAAAAAATGAAAAAACACCGTTCGTTCCTGACGTACCTGATACCTGAAAGGTTCCACATGCAGTCAACACTACAGATGCACACAACCCAGAGAAAACGACGCGGATTCACGCTGGTCGAACTGACCGTTGTGATCCTGATCATCGGAGTGATCGCCACGATCGCGGCCCCGAAGTTCTTCGATTCACTCGGAGATGCTCAGGACAATGCGGCCATCTCTTCGCTGGCCACCATCCGAAATTCCATTCAGCTGTACAAGGCGAACAACACCAGCTACCCGGGCACCGATGAAGCCTCGTTCAAGGCGATCATTGAACCCCTGCTGCAGAACGGTTTCCCGAAGTGCCCGGTGGGCAACAAGGACGCCACGATTCGAGTCGTCACGGAGAACACGGACCCGCTGACAGCCAGCGGCAATGAATCGTGGGCCTACAACACTCAGACCGGTGAGTTTCGTATCAACCACGCCGACTACATCACTCATTAATCAGGCACACATTCAGGAACGAAAGTGGGCGGGTGGCCGGCGATTCAGATCCCGTCACCCGTTTTTCGTGCGCCGGGACGGCGGCCCCGTCCGACCGTGAACAGGAACAGGAACAGTCAGAAGGTTCGTTATGTGTGACAGTACCAGTACCAGTGCCAGAGTCCTGATTGTCGAGGACAACGCCATTATGGCGGATGTGCTGCGGCGAGCTCTGGAACACGGTCGTTTCAGCGTGCAGATCGCCGCGACGGGTCTGCACGCCATTGAAGCCTGCGCGGCAACCGATTTCGATGCCGTCGTCACGGACTATCAGATGCCGAGAATGAACGGTCTGGAGTTTGTCCGTTCACTTCGCAGCGGAGTTCGCAACCGGTCCGTGCCGGTTATCTTCGTCAGTGGCAAGGGACTGGAACTGGATACTGAAATGCTGCGGCGGGAGTTCGATGTCCGGAAAGTGATGTTCAAGCCGTTCAGTCCGCGTGAACTGATTGACAGTCTGCGCAGCTGCATTTCCACGAAGAATGAATCACTGCATTCGCCCTCCTGACCACGACTGTCGTGACCGCAGGAAAACATCTGTAACTCTTCAGGACATGATCGCCCCGGATGTCGCGCCGTTCATCATCGCTGAAACTAAGCCGCCGGCTGCTGAGCAACTATCTGCTGTTCGGACTGCTGAGTATTGTTGCCGTGGCCGTCGGCATGGGGCTGCTGGCCAATGCCGTCTCGCAGTCGGCGGAGGAGCAGTCGCTGCTGACCCGCCTGACACATGTCGCTTCTGAGATAACACGGCTGCTGAAAGACCAGCAGCAGGAAGATGTTCAGCAGGTGGTGGCGGGCATGGACGCGGACCCGGATGTCCTGTTCTGTGCGGTGCTCGACGCAGAGGGTGTCATCAGAGCCCATACCTCAGCAGGATTCGTCGGGCACACAAGCCCGGTCATATTCTCTGCCGCGCAGGCGCCCGGTGTCGTGGAACGAATCAGTTATCTGCACGAAGACGGCAGCGGGCCGCGGGAATACTGGATTCCGCTGCGCACCGATCAGAAAGCCTATGGCATGCTGCAGGTCGCCGTCGCCGTACAGCGACCGACGACCGGACTGGTACGACTGCTGCAGCAGAATGCCGGCATGGCGCTGGCGGTTCCCGTCCTGCTGCTGCTCGTCGGCGGCACGCGGCTGCGTCGGGTGGTCGGTACCAGCACCGTGGTCGGGCAGCAGCTGTCGACACTGGCTGAGGATTTTCCGAAAAACCTGACGATGCTGCGCCCTGTGAACGAAACGGGGCCCGAATCAACCGGCTGGAACCGGCTGGTGGCACACGCCGCCAGCGCCGAACGGTTTTCCAGTCTGGAGACGCGACTGTCCGAAGTCCTGGGCGGATTCCGGGAAGAGCGTTATGAACAGATTCTGCAGGCGCTGACGGACGGCGTCGCCGTGACCGGAGAAACGGACCGCATCACGTTTGCCAATGAAGCCTTCGCCCGGCTGCTTCACCGCCCGCTGTCCGACCTGATGGGCGAAATGCTGCCGGAATTTCTGCCGCAGCGAGGACCGGATCATGCCGACCGCATGCAGCGGCTGCTGGCAGAATCAGCTCGTCCGGGAATTCTGGAACTCTGGCGAACCGAAGACCTGGCGGACGGAATTCTGCGGCTGAGCCGATTCCCGCTGCGTTCCAGAGACGGCGAAATCCGCTCTCACCTGTGGTCGCTGCGCGATGTCACTCAGCAGAAACTGGTCGAATACACGCGTGACCAGTTTGTGGACACGGCAACGCACGAACTGCGCACGCCCCTGTCCACCATCAAGGCCTGTGCCGAAGCCCTGGAACTGTTTGACGACATCGATCTGGAAACACAGAAACACTACGTCAATACGATCAACAACGAAGCCACCCGTCTGGGACGATTCGTCGATGAATTTCTGAATATCAGTCGCATGGAAGCCGGTTCGCTGGCGCTGAACCGACACCGCACGCAGCTGGAACGACTGTTGAACGAGGTGGTCGAGAAGGCTCGGCCCGGATTCGATCTGAACCAGATTTCGTTTACCGCCGCGCTGCCGCCGAAACTGCCCGAACTGATGATCGACAAGGACAAGATCGCCGCAGCGCTGATGAACCTGCTTGGCAATGCCGAAAAATACACACCCTCCGGCGGAGAAGTCCGCCTGCTGGTGGAAGTCCATGACCATGAAGTGCGTTTGCGTGTGGAAGACACCGGCCTGGGCATCGCACCTGACGAACTGCCGCGCGTGTTCAACAAGTTCTTCCGCAGCGAGGACGAGCGTGTGCGCCAGATTACCGGCACCGGACTGGGACTGTCCTTCTCACAGGAAGTGGTACGGCTTCACGGCGGCAACCTGACGGTCAGCAGTGAACTCGACCACGGCTCCCGCTTCACCATGACACTACCGACACATCAGGACCGAGGTCATGTTTGAGAAATCACGACAGGGAGCCGTGGATCTGATTCACGGCAGCGCCCCCATCAACAAGGAAACCGCGGAAGAACTGTCAGCCCTGCTGGACGGCTGTCTGCACAGCGGCCAGCCCCGGATTGTGCTGAACATGGAACGCGTGTCGCTGCTGGACGGCCGCGGGCTGGAACTGCTGTGTGACGTACAGCAGGTCTGTATTTCGCGGGGCGGCAGCATGAAGCTGTGTGCTCCCACATCCCTGTGCGCGGACATACTGGACGCCACCGGCGTAGCTGCCCTGTTTGAAATCTTCGACAACGTTCTGACCGCCACCGGAAGCTTCGCACGATGATCGCTCACCGCAACGATGCCCGACATCGTCCCCCCGGGCGGACGGAAGACGGTGACAGCAGCCTGCCGCTGGGAGAACAGCTGGTGCAGGCCGGCCTCATTTCCAGCGAAGACCTGACCATCGCCCTCGGCAAGCAGAAGGGCAAAAATGCCCGTCTGGGTGAACTGCTGGTGGAACTGGGCTTTATCGAAGATACTCAGCTGATTCCGTTTCTGGAGGCCCGGCTGCAGGTGAAGGCCGTGCGTCTGCGGGATGGCATGGTCGACCCGGACGCTGTGGAACTGGTGCCGCGGGCCGTCGCTGAATCACTGGTCGCGCTGCCGCTGTTCAGAGTGCACAATACGCTGACCGTGGCGATGGCTGAACCTCGCAATCTGCAGCAGCGCGATGAACTGGCTCGCATTACCGGTCTGCGAATCCGTCCCGTCTTCGGACTGCAGATGGATATCACTCGGATGATTGAGCGAAGTCATCGCGATGATTTCGCCGTCGACGCGGTCACGGCCGACCTGGACGAAGATGCGATCGAACTCACGTCCAGCCCGATCGATATGGATCTGGGTGAGATCTCGGCCGCCGCCGAAGGCAGTCCCGTCATCAACCTGGTGAACTACATCATTGTGAACGCCGTCAAGAAGGGCGCCAGCGATATCCACATCGAACAGGGCGAAAAGAAGAGTGTGGTCCGCTATCGCGTGGACGGGCAGCTCCATGAAGTGCTCAGCCCCCGGCGTGAGTTTCATCCGGCGATCGTGTCGCGCATCAAGGTGATGTCCCGGATGGATATCGCCGAACACCGGATGCCACTCGACGGACGCATGACGGTGGTGGTGGAAAGCCGCAGGATCGACCTGCGCGTTTCCACGCTGCCGACCGTCACCGGCGAAAACGTGGTCATGCGTCTGCTGGACCGGCATTCCGTGTCGTTTGATCTGGGCCGGCTCGGTCTGCGCGACGATACGCTGGCCACGATGAAGCGCATGCTGAAAAAGCCCCACGGACTGGTGCTGGTCACCGGCCCCACCGGCAGCGGCAAGTCCACCACACTGTATTCTTCACTGGAACTGGTGAAGTCCGTACACAACAAGATCATCACCGTTGAAGATCCGGTCGAATATCAGCTGGAAATGATCAACCAGGTGCAGGCAGACACCAGTTCCGCCATGTCCTTTGCCGGCGCCCTCCGGGCTATTCTGCGACAGGACCCCGACATCATCATGGTGGGCGAAATCCGCGACCGGGAAACGGCCGAAGTCGCCATTCAGGCGGCACTCACCGGCCACCTGGTGCTCAGCACGCTGCACACCAACGACAGCGCCGCCGCCGTCACGCGGCTGCTGGACATGGGCATCGCCAGTTTCAAGATTTCCGCCGCCCTGGTCGGCGTGCTGGCTCAGAGACTGGTACGACTGATCTGCCCGCACTGCCGGACATCCTGTTTTCCGCCGGCCGAGATACTGGATTCGCTTCAGTATGCGGGCAACCGGCGGCGTGCCTTCGAACGCGGCGAAGGGTGCACTCACTGCCACGATACCGGCCATGCGGGTCGGACCGGCATCTATGAACTGCTGAATGTCAACAGCGAACTGCGCGAAGTCATCGCCCGGGACGCCGATGTCGAATCGATCCGCCGGATGCACAAAGCTCATGGCGGACGAACGCTGCTGGATGAAGGACTGCGGCTGGCGGAGGAAGGAAAAACGAGTCTTGAGGAAGTCAGCCGGGTAGCCTTTGTCGACTGAGACAGGACCACGCTGAAACAGATCCATGCTTTATCAGTACAAGGCAAAATCACTGGGCGGAGACATGATCTCCGGCGTCATCGAAGCGAATTCCACATTCGCCGCCCAGCAGGATCTGCGCCGCCGCGGACAACTGCTGCTGTCCATCTCGCAGAACAGCACCGGTACGTTTGCCGGTGCCCGCCGGAAGCTCAAACGAACAGGAAAAGTACCTCGGACGGAACTGTTGATACTGACGTCTCAGCTGGCCATCATGTGCGAAACCGGGGTGGACCTGGCCGAAGCGTTCGAAGAATCTGCCCGACAGGCCACACATCCGGTCCTGCGAAAGGCTCTGGTTCAGATCCATCGTGACGTCAGCGACGGCAAGCCGATTTCCACCGCCATGGCGGCTCAGGCCGACGTCTTCGGCATGACCTACGTGGCCAGCTTTGCCGCGGGCGAATCCTCCGGCCGGATGGAAGACGTGCTGAACCGGCTGAGCGACATTCTGGAAGGCGAAATCCGTCTCCGCAGCATGCTGAAAACCGTGCTGGCCTACCCGGTCGTGCTGATGTGCCTGTCCGTACTGACACTGGGCGTGCTGCTGTTCTTTGTCCTGCCGCACTTCGGTGAGATCTTTGACGGAATGAATGTGCCGCTGCCGGCCAGTACCGAAATTCTGCTGTCGCTGTCCGACAGCCTGACGGAAAGCCCGGCAATCTGGGGGCTGTCCGCCCTGGCCGGGATGGCCGCAGTGCTGTTCGGCTTTCGCAGTACCGCTGTGCGGACAGAAATTGATTATCTCACACTACATGCCAAAGGCATTTCCGAAATCACGCGGTCCCTGATGGTCGGTCGGGCCTTTCGCCTGTGCGGTACCATGGTTCAGAGTGGCGTACCGCTGCTCGAAGCCATTCAGATGACACGCCGGTCTGTCAGTAACAGCGTGTTTCGGAAGCTGTTTGACCAGCTGGAGGCCGAAGTTCTGAACGGACGGGGAATCGGAACCGCACTGACGACATCCCGCTTCATTCCCCGCGGTGCGGCAAGAATGGTCGTCACAGCCGAACGAACAGGGCAGCTGGGACGCGTCATGGACCGCGTCGGAACGTTCTATGAATCCGAGGGCGAACGTCGCCTTCAGGAATTTTCGAAACTGCTGGAACCAGCCATCATCATTTCAATGGGATGCGTGGTGGCGACGGTGGTCCTGTCTATTCTGCTGCCCATGTTCACCCTGACCCAGATGGCCGGCATGCGCGGTTAACGCGGTCCCGCCGATTCAGTCTGCCCGCGGTCTGCCCGCCACATTCGGAGAAATCATGTCCATTACCGCAGTCCTGTCCGGAAAACGCCGCACGCGTCTGAGCCGTCGAAAGACCGGCTGGATCGGCGTGGACATCGGCGCCGGGGCGATCAAGATCGCTCAGGTCGAACGTACAGCCGGTCGCTGTCGAATCGCCCGCAGCGTGATTCTGAGAGCTCCCGACGGCGGGACTTTTGATCCTGCCCGGATCGAAGACGGAAGTGTGGCCGGGGAAATCCGCGGCGCGCTGAGTCTGCATGGCGGATTTGTCGGAAAGTCGGCGGCCTGTGTCGTGTCCATGTCAGAATGTGAGCTGCGGACGCTGATCAGCGCGCGGGGCACCGAAGACGAACAGCGCGAACTGATTTCCCTGGAACTGCAGCAGGACCTGACACACACGACCGTCCCCCGGGAATTCGACTTCTGGGACAGCGCCGCGGAAGATCAGGACGTTTCCAGAGGAATGACTCAGGTGCACGTCATGTCCGTCCCGCGGTCGCTGGCCGACGGCATCGGCACCGCACTGCTCGACGCCGGACTGCGCTGCGAACTGCTCGATACCGTCCCTTTCTGCGCCCTGCGAGCCATGGAAATCGACGGCACTTCCATATCCCCGGCAACCGAAATCCCGTCCACCCAGGCCATCCTGGACTGGGGATATTCGGCGGCCACGCTGATCGTGTTGCGGAATGGACAGCCAATGCTGGCCCGCTGCCTGCGAAACTGCGGCACGGCAGAACTGTTCAGCCGCGTGGCAGAACGCCTGAAACTGACGCGCCTGCAGACAGACACGCTGCTGATGAACTACGGAATCGCGCCGCCGCAGAATCATTCAGACCAGATCACGGAACTGGGGGAAGTGATCTCCGAACTCGCAGGTCCGCTGCTGCACGATCTTACGGAAGAACTGATGCAGACCTTTGATTTTCTGAATCTGCAGTTTTCTGATCAGCAGTCGCAGCAATTGGTGGTGGCAGGCGGCGGCGGCGCCATCCCGGGCAGCACCGATCAGCTGGGACGAATGCTGCAGATTCCGGTCCGGGCATGGCAACTGCCGCTCAGGGCGACCGACCCGGATCAACCTGAACCGCTGCTTGCAAATGCCGCAGCGCTCTCCGCACTGGCATGGGAATGATGAACAAACGCTACTCAAATCTGCTGAGCTCCCGGTTTCGCCTGCTGATGCTGATCCGTCGCCGCGTCACGCAGTGGTCCGTCATCTGGATCGCGGCCGTGGCTGTTTCTCTGGGCTGGTGGCAGCTGCGCAGTCATCGCGTCAGGGCAGCCGAGGAACGGGTCGCCCTGATGGAGACCCGCTACAGCCCGCTGAAACAGATGCAGGCAGACATCCGGAAGATGAAACAGCAGCTGGAGGAAATGAACAGCCACGAATCACTGCTGACACGACTCGACGACGAACAGGTTCCTTACCGGCTGCTGGCTCTGGTCACGCTGCAGGTCGATGCCCGCGCGGGAGCGATCCGCCTGGATTCCTACCGACTGACCCGGACGGATCCGGTCGAAGCCGTCCGCCAGACAGCAGCTGCCACGGCAAAGAAAACCGACGCGGAACCAGCCGTGCCGACACGGCTGACGGTCCGGGGAATCGCCGCAGACAACCTTGCCGTGTCACTGTTTGTCGCCGGGCTCAGAGATACAGGTGTGTTTGAATCGGTCGATCTGAAGTCTTCCGTCGGCGCACAGATCGACCGGCAGCGTGCTCAGTCGTTCATAATTGATTGCAGTTTGTGACCCGGAGCAGGTATCCCCATGTTTCTGAATCAGGCCGAAAGAAAGCTGGCCACGTGGTCGTGGATGTTCCACGCCTGCGGCGCCGTCATCACCGTTGCGGTCCTGTGCACCACCGTGTTGCTGCTGCTGCGTCCGATGGAAAATCGCGTCGTGCAGCTGCGGCACCGAGCCACGGAACTGTCCGCCGCACTGGCGAAAGAAGACGCCGTCAAAGCGGAACATCAGCAACTGACCGCCCGCCGACTGGAAGCGGATGACAAGATTGAAAAACTGCTCGATCGCATTCCCAATGTACCACGCGAGTCGGACTTTCTGGGCCAGATCACTACGCTGGCCGCTGAGGTCGGTCTGTCGATTATCGATTATCGGCCGGGAACGGCGACTGAGGGGAAAGGTTACCAACAGATGACGCTGACCCTGTCATCTGACGGTTCTTATGAATCCGTCTGCCGTTTTCTGAACCGGATCGACCAGCTGCCGCGACTGACGCGGGTGCTGACGCTGGATATTACGCCGCTGGCGGATGACACAGGCTGCAAGATGCTGATGACGCTGACGATCTACTTTGCCCCCGACAGCAAACTTCCTCTGGCCGACCTGGATCGCCATCATGCCTGAACCATTTGACTTCGCCGAAGAAGAACCCAAAAACCAGACCGGCCTGAAGATCGTCGCCGGCGGACTGGCGCTGCTGTTGGTGATCATGAACGTGTGGCCACAGGACGATTCAGACAGCCATGACAGCGCATCCGCCAGCGAAACTGACGCGACCGTGTCGGCTGACGCGGGCGTGTCGGCTGATGCTGTCTCGAAGCCCCCTGACCGGCGGATTGTGTGGCCAAATCTGCCGCTGGCGGACGTGATTCGCAGCAACCCCTTTCGACGGGAATCGGTGCCTGCCGAGGCGGTCGACACTGTCGAATCCGACTCCGATCGCGACTCAGAGACCAACGACGCTGCCGCGACGGCAAACACCGCCGATCCGCCTGTCCCGCGACTGGATGTGTCAAAATACCCGGTACGATTTGTCTTTCGCGGACCACAGGGCGGGGCGGCCATGATTCGCGACAAGGTCTATTACGAAGGCGATTCGATCGACGGCATGCAGATTGTCCGCATCGCAGAAGATGGGGTTACGCTTCAGCTGCTGCCCTCGCCCTCCTCTGATGACAAATAGAAAATCTCCGGCAAACAGGAAGTCTGGCGACTACAGGAAAACCCTGTCGGTTATAACGGTTGTTCCTGTAATCCCAAATATAGCGGCCTCAGCTGCCGATATTCCCTTCGTCGGACTTGTCGCCGCAAGCGACATTCACGGCCAGCGGGAACGACGACTCAGCTTCGCTGATCATTCGCACAGCCCCGACGCCGGGAGTTTGCGGACGAACAGGATGCAGGACGGAGGTTCGGCCTGCATTCGACACCTGCCAGACGATGACGCACCATGATTTCTTTCCACGGACGGAAAACTCTTAAGAAGATTCGGCCCCGGGCGTCCGGCATCGGCTGCGCGGTCGTCCTGATGATGGTATTGTCCGGCACGGCAGCGCCGGGCGGCGAATGGAAAAAACGCAGGGCTCAGGAAGTCGTTGCCGGTCAGCGCGGAGAGACGACCGGGTTCCGGACCGACCAGGCTGTTGGTTCTTCATCAGCAGAGGCAGGCTCTGAAAGCCAACGGTCCGCACCGATCGGGCTGCTGCCGCCGGTCATTCGTCAAGGCTCGGATCGGTCGCCGTCAGCCACTCGGGATTCCATTCCTCACAGTGTCCTGACCATCAACCGCAGCCCGCAGCCGTCGACTCGCCCGGCAGTGACCGCCGGTCAGCATCCATCAATACCGGCAGCAGGTCGTATCGTGCGGACCGGACTGCAGACCGGTGCTCACGAACCTGTGCAGACGGGCCGGGACGAACTGCCGGCCGCTGACAACACGGCAGTGCTGGTCCCCCTGCTGCCGTCGAAATCTGTTTCAGAACAGGCACCGCCAGACGCCGGAAAAGACCAGCAGACTCTGCCGATCGAACAGAATCAGAACGGCAACATCAGTCTGGAGCCCGGTCAGAACGGCACCATGTCGATTTCCGTGACTGACGCCCCGATTCGGGACGTACTATCCGTGCTGGCGCGTGCACAGGGGCTGAACATCCTGACCACCGATGATGTTGATGCCAGGATTTCGGGCACCTTCCGGGACATCACCTTCCAGGAAGCCATGGATTCCGTTTTTGCACTGACCGACGCGACCTGGACGGTGCAGGGAAATGTCATCCTGGTCACAAAGCTGAGTGCGGATTCCGTAGTCGGTCCCGAAGCTCAGGGACGCGTGGTAAGAGTGTTTGATCTGAATTTCATCGCTGCCGTGGATGTTGAAAAGGTCGTCAGCACACTGGTATCTCCGGCCGGCCGGGTTGCCATCAATGAGGTCAGCAGTCAGGACAGCAACAAGACCCGTGAACAGATCATCGTGGAAGACCTGCCAAAGTATCTGAAGCGCATCGAAGAATATGTCAGGGCGATCGATATCGCCCCTCGGCAGGTGGTGATCGAAGCTCATATTCTGCAGGTGGACCTAAAGAATGACTCGGCTCACGGCGTGGACTTTGCACGGCTGGGCGAAGTGGCCGGCGTCCCGATCTCGGTCAGCACACCCAGCTTCAACGGAACGGTGTCCGATCTGTCCACGTTTGCTCCACCGTCCTACAGCATCGCCCTGCTGGACGGCAGCAAGTCGTCGGCGCTGATCGACATGCTGAAGAAGACCACGGACGCCAAGACGCTGGCTTCTCCCAAGGTCATGGCGCTGAATGGCCAGGAAGCCAGTGTGCAGATCGGCGAGAAGCTGGGCTACTTTGTAACCACGTCCACGGATACGGCGTCGCTGCAGAGTGTTGAATTTCTGGAAACCGGAGTCGTCCTGAAAGTCACTCCCCGGATCACGGACGATGGCCGGATCATGATGAAGGTGATGCCTGAGGTTTCAGACGGCAGCGTCAGTGATCTCGGCCTGCCCTCCGAACGTACCACCGAAGTGTCTACCACGCTGATGCTGTCCAACGGTATGGGAATGGTTGTGGGCGGACTGATCACCGAAACAGATGTCGATACTCAGCAGCGGGTCCCGGTGCTGGGGTCTGTCTGGGGTGTCGGCAGACTGTTTCGGAGAAAGCAGGTGGTCCGCGAACGCAGTGAGATCATTATTGCGCTGGTGCCGCACATCGTCGACTGCCACTGTCCGCTGGATGTGGATTCTCAGCTGCAGCGCGCCACCACACCGCTGCTGCACGGTCCACTGCAGCGCATGCCGCGTCCCTGGGAACCGGAACTGCCGGATCCTGTGACCGAACCCCGACGCATCAATATGGGACGCATGGCCGACGAAGTTTTCAGCACAGACAAACCACGGCCGGCCGACTATTTCTTTCCCACCGACGAGGAATCCCGATCGGCCGTTTCAACGGGTTACACAACGACGCCGAGGATCTCAGCCCCGTCCACGCTTCCGTCTGAAGCGCCGCCCGTGCTGCTGCCTTCACCGTAACCGCGACAGGCATCCTTCGCGCCTCGAGCCGCCTGGATGCCAACCGTACCGAATCCATTCAGCCGGCCTTCCGCCAGCAACAGTCACGCAGCCGCCAGGCACCGTGGCCAGGCACCGTGGCCACCCGTCGGTGCACCGTGGTCCACTTCACTTGACGTAGTCAGTGTGGTAAAGTTCTAATTCTACATGGCGGGGTGCAGATCAGGGGCATAGCCTGCATACGAGTCTCCGTCGTATGCAGGTCAGTAAGGAGCCAGCGGAAAATTACTGTCGTGTCGAAACGTG
>JAVKCM010000004.1:0-8446 GCA_040222735.1 Fuerstiella sp.
GAATGACCAGCCTCGTTGTGGGGCGGTCTCCCGACCGCCCCACGCATCGGTGTGATATGCACCGGGAGACCTTCGGTCGCTCTCGTGGTCGGGTCGGGAGACCCGGCCACAACAGAGGCCGATCTCGTGGTCGGGTCGGGAGACCCGGCCACAACAGAGGAGACCCGGCCGCAACAGAGTGTGAATGGGTAGCTTGGGTCGTTTCAGTGCTTTGACGCGGTCTGAATGACCAGCCTCGTTGTGGGGCGGTCTCCCGACCGCCCCACGCATCGGCGTGATATGCACCGGGAGACCTTCGGTCGCTCTCGTGGTCGGGTCGGGAGACCCGGCCACAACAGAGGAGACCCGGCCACAACAGAGGAGACCCAGCCACAACAGAGGAGACCCGGCCACAACAGAGGAGACCCAGCCACAACAGAGGAGACTCGGCCACAACCGGTGCGGGTTTCCATTAAATCAACAAGCCGTCAGCAGCTTCGGCAGTGGCAGTGACGGGAGGACGTGGCCGAATGTCCTGGAACTTCGGCTACCCGGCTACCTGAGCGGCGGTCTGCGTCAGCTGCCTCCGGATCCAGTGTCGGAATTCATGAATCGCCCAGGTGCCCATCGACCGGTGCGAACTCCGCAGTCGAATATAGCCGCGTTCGCCGACGGGCTTCACCAGCTGCGTTGTCTCCGGAGCGAGGTGCACCACGGCTTCGAACCGTTGGGCCGTCAGTTCCGCGTCCTGCGACGAATCATTGCCGGCGGGAACCACCGCCAGGGGGCCGCCTTCGGTGGCTGCCAGAGCGGGGTACTGCAGCCGGCGAGAGGCTCTCGGAATGACGCGTGCCAGCCTGCCCGTCAACACGGGGCGACTTCCGACACGCACATCTGTCGGCTGTCCGATGAGGCTGCTGACTTCGGCGAAGTCTTCCTGAGCCACAGAAACGCGCAGTTCTCTGGGGTGACTGTCGTCCACGATCAGCAGTTCATCGCCTTTTTCGACGTAGGTGCCGATCAGGTTGTCCAGTGCCCGGCAGACGACAACACCGGATGTGGCGGCACGAATCCGGAGCGCGTCGACCTGCGTCCGGGTTTCGGTCAGACGCTGCTTCAGCGACGCAAGATTACCCTGAGCAACCCGGGCGGCACCGGGATCGTGGTCTTTCAGGGCGGTCTGATAGCGGATGGTTTCCTGTTGGTGCTGCAGCAGCAGGTCCTCGTGTTCCAGCAGAATTTCCTCGTTCCGGAGCGACACCAGCAGATCACCGGCCTGAACCGACTGTCCGTCGACGACATGAATGTCGTCCACGAAGCCATCCACTTCAACGCGTGCGAAGCGACCGTCGGGCAGCGAGACCATTCCGGGAGCGACCGTGGAAAACGGGACGGGCGTGCAGACGGCAGCAGCCCAGACCGCGACGGCACTCACGACGCAGACCGTGGCGGCTCGGACAAAACGTGCCGGCGTGTTTCGATACAGGCGGTATCCGCTGCGAACGACGTGCAGCAGCGGCATGGCAAACCAGGCACAGACGGCCACGGCGGACAGCACCACGCCGGCTCCGTGAAACAGCACCGAGGCTGCAAGGATCATGGTCAGACAGATGAACATCCGCCAGGCGAAGGCCGCAATGCCGTATGTCAACAGCACTCGGCGCTGACTGCCGGCGACGGCCGGAACAGAAGAGCTGATCCCGGTGAGCATCTGCCCGACGGCCTGTCGCAGTGTTTCGCCGGACTGCGTGTACAGGTTCGGAATCTGCAGCAGGTCGGACAGGATATAATACCCGTCGAATCTCATCAGCGGATTGGCGTTGAACAGAATGGTCGACACACTGGCCATCAGGATCACGTTGTGCAGCAGATGAGCCGCAACGTGTGAATGGAAATGAGTCCACAGAAAGACGGCGGCTGATGCCAGCAGCAGTTCTGTGTACATGCCGGCGGCGGCCGTGTGGATTCGTTGCCAGCGGGAGCGGAAAGCCCAGCAGCTGGTCACATCGACGTAGGCCAGCGGCGCAAAGAATGCCACGATGATCCCGGTCTGGCGGACTGTCCCTCCGTACCGGCGGCACACGAGTCCGTGTCCCAGTTCGTGCAGAGTTTTCAGCAGAATCCAGGCCACCAGCAGCCAGATCCAGTTTTCCCGAGCAAAGACATTTTCTGCGGCGACCGAAAAGCGATCCCAGTCGGCGCTCAGACGGACGGCGGCGGCCAGCATGAAACCGAGTCCGCAGGCGGTAGCCCACGGTGAGAACAGCCAGCCCAGCAGCGGCTGCAGCAGTCGCAGCACAGGCTCGGGGCGACCCAGAGGAATCTGAATCCAGAAGGGATTGAATTTCTGCAACGGGTTGGCCGCAGCCGGAGCGGCCCCCTTGTCTGCTCCGGAGCCTTCTTCAGAACCGGCGAAGCTGACGACCTGACGTTCGATCGCCCATGTGTAGACGGAAAGAGCCTGTTCCTGCGGCAGAGCGGCCGGGCCCAGGGCGCGGGCGGTCAGTGCCAGAGCTTCACAGAAGCTGGTCGTGCCGTCCAGCAGCGACAGAAAAACGTACTCGACATAGCCGATCCGGTAGAACGCACCGGTGGACCGGAGTTCCAGATGATAGAAGTTCTCTCCCCGATAAACCTGGGGCGTGAACCGCACGTCCTGGCGAAGCCGGACGCAGGTGCGCGTCAGATCAACGGTGGCTGAGTCGGCTGCCGGCATGTTACCACCCCAGCCATCCGCGGACATGCGCGACGGGTTTGTGAAACAGGTTCCATCCCAGGCTGTGCACGCCGGTGCTGATTCTGGCGGAACCTCGCATGCCGGGCCGCAGCTCTCGCTCCGGATTGTCCAGCTCAGCGTCGGCAATGAACACGTTCTGATGCTGCCTGAGTTCGGCTCGGGGATGCACGCGGACCACTGTTGTCCGGAAGGATTCCGAAGGCATTGAATCCAGAGTCAGCGTCACCTGCAGGCCCTCGTCGACGTGCCGCACATCGTCTTCCGGAACGGCCAGTTCCACCACCATTCTGTCCAGCGGCGCGACTTCAAATAATGACTGTCCGGATTCCAGCGGCACGCCTTCAGAATCTTTCAGGTCGCCGGCCACCACGATGCCAGCAATGGGGCTGCGGACTTCCAGACTGCGCGTTCGATCGGTCAGCAGCGCGGCCCGATTCTGAAGACGTTCGATTTCATGACGGGCAATCGCTGTTTCGCCGAATTTCTGTTCTGACAGAAAGGCGTCGTATTCCCGTGTGGCTTTACCCAGATCCGCCCGGACTCCTGCCAGTTCCCATCTCAGTTCGCGTCCGTCCAGCAGCGCAAGAAGCTGACCGGCCTCAACCACATCGCCGGGTTCAACCAGACATTCCTTCAGCGGGGCCGCAAACGGTGCGGCAACAAATCGTCGCGCCACCGGCTGCAGTTCTGTGTCGCAGCTGACCTTGTAGTCGACCGGGATCAGCAGAAGGCCGCTGCATACCGCGATCACGGTCAGCACGGTGCCGAAAATGTGTGTCGTACAGAACCGGCGAAGACTCTGCACCAACCGACCGATCGGATTCCGGGTCGCGCGCTGCACGGAGTGGACGGCGGCAGCCACCGGATGAGCGGCCGCGTGCAGAAAACGGATTGATTCCTCGATGTCGGCCGGCGCCGCTGCCGTGTTGTCGGATGTCTGTTGTTGAAATGTGACCACCAGACAGCCAACGGGCTGATTTGTGTCGGTCCGTAACGGGCTTGAGACGACA
This sequence comes from Fuerstiella sp., assembly GCA_040222735.1. Lineage (GTDB taxonomy): Bacteria > Planctomycetota > Planctomycetia > Planctomycetales > Planctomycetaceae > Fuerstiella. The sequence continues at coordinate 3,727 of JAVKCM010000004.1, forward strand.
CAGTCGGCCTCGGCCTCGGCCTCGTCCGCAAACTGACGGTGGCACAGCAGGCCATGCCGGTCGGCGGAATCCATGGCAGGCCAGACCGACAGACTGCCGCGTGTCAGCGCTTCCTGACAGACCGCTTCTGCAGCACTGGTCGATGCCGCCAGCCGGTCCACTTCCTCAGACCCGGAGACCGCCATCAACCGGTTCTCGGGGCGATGATCGCGACAGATGCCGATCAGTACTGTGTCTGCCTGCAGATATCGCTGCAGTTCATCCACCAGACACTTCAGCGCGGGTTGCAGTCGGTCATGAGCTGACATGCGCTGCAGCAGTTCCAGAAGTGCGGCAACGTGTCGGGCTTCCTGTTCAGCCTGTCGGCCATGCTGTCGGGCCATTGTTCCCGCGACGACGGCACAGGTGGCTTCTGCAGCACCGCGGATGGAGGACCGCAGGCGGCCGGTCGGTCGACAGACCCACAGACCGTGACCGTCAGTGACGGCCAAAAAAAGTCCTTCGCCGCCGCTCGGCAATGCCGGAACGTGGACCGTCTGATGCAGCCGCAGCGACTGCTGGCTGAATTCGGCAACCTGTGTTTCCAGTTCCGGCGACAGTGGCCCGGCCACCGCAGGATTTGCCACTGTGACTCTGCCGGCCGACTCGCCGTCACCGGCGGCAAACCATCCACACCGCGTTTCGGGGAATTCGGACTGCAGAGTCCGGGCCGCAGCAGTCAACGCGTCGTCCATGGTGTCGGCACGTCGGACACTTTCCTGCAGCGTTGGCCAGAATCGGGGATGGACCCCTTCTTCCGAAACGCGTGTTTCGCTGACTGACACGGGGCCCACGCCGACGATATCTTCGAAACGCGCAGAGCTCACAGAGCCGGCAGCCGACGCCAGCGCAGACCGACCGGAACGCAGAGTCCCGAAGTCGTCTGGCAAAGACGCGGCAGCAGCACCGGCAACCGGATTATGCCTGATCGGCTTCATCTGAGGCGCTTCGCGATCTGCTTCGGTTCTTCGGCAGTTGGGGGACGCTGGTCCAGCAGCAGCACGGCTTTTTCACCACCGTGCAGGGCACCCTGTGGATTCGGCAGACGAACTTTAACGCGGAATGTGCCGCTGGACGGGTCCGCGGTGGGTGAGACAAATTCGACAATTCCTCGGACGTCGCTGCTGCCCGCCAGTCGAACGGCCACCGGCTGGTCTGTGGTGACCGTGCTGCGACGCTCAGTCGGTACAGAAAAGACAACCAGCAGCGGGTCCAGCTGCACGATACGGGCGACGACGGGATCAGAGGGCGAAACAAATTCTCCCAGATCCTTTCGGACTTCGACAACGACGCCATCGATGGTGGAACGGATTTCCCGCTGTTTCAGCTGGGCTTCAATGCGAGCGTGTTCCAGCCGGCGAATTTCAAGGTCCTCTCGGGCTGACTGCACGCGCGCTTCAGCAATCCGAACCTCGCCCTGCACGCGATCCAGCTCCTGCTGGCTGGCGTGATTCCGGCTGAACAGTTCCTTCAGTTTCTGCTGCTCCACTTTCTTCAGATCAAGCTGAGTGGTGGCGGATTCCAGATCGCCGGCGGCGGCCATTCCGGCGGCGGCGACCTGCAGTGAGGCCTGTAGTACGGCGTCGTCGAGTCCGGCCAGCAGCTGTCCGGCTTTCACAAGATCGCCTTCGCGGACGCGAACCGACGATAGCGTGCCCATTTCCGAGGCCGCCATGCTGATGTCGGCATAGGGTTCCGTGAAGCCCTGAATCACGCCCGACCGCGCATTGTCTTCGGCGGTGGATTCATCTGCCGTCCCGCGCGGCTGAATTGCCGGATCGTTTGCGGCAAACGCCATCGGCAGCAGCACGGCGCCGGCGAGGCAGCCAAGAAACAGCGGGGATGTCTTTGTATGGCGCAGCATGGGAGACCTGAATCGTGTTCGACCGATGTTGACAACTGAAGTGCAGTGACCGTCGTCGCCGTCGCTGGCCACGACGGAACTCCGGATTCGTGTTCATCTGTTGATGTTGCCGCAAACATACGGCTTGATGGAATTCCACAGCCGAGAATGCCCTTCCAGAATGCAGCCTAGTACGCCGCGGCCCGTGCGCCCGGGGTTCTTTGTTCCAATGCCACTCGCAACAAAAGAATCATGCGGATTTTTCCGTTTGGTTGGGAAAATACATCAGTGCGGGGACGGAACGGCTTCAGACACGGCGGTGTGGTGAGCTGCGGCGCCCCGCAGGAGTCCGGAAAACGGCCGACCGGCTGCATTCTTCGGCGGTTCCGCTATCCTGCGGCCACAGATCCAGGGATCCGTCAGCCTTGACGAACCAACCACATGCAAACGTCAGAAACTCGTACGCCGATACTGCTGATCACCGCCGGAACGCTGGTGGCCCTGACGGCTCTGTTTGCCATTGAGTCCCATGCCACCCGGATCGGGCTGGTCTGTGCCGGAATTCTGCTGGCTCAGTCCAGTGTGTTCTGGCTTTGGTCGCGGAAGCCTTCCGGGGACGATCCGCTGTCCGACGACCTCGCCTCTGAACGCAGCTGCCTGCAGCAGGAACGAAAGGAATTCGAAGAATGGCGGACGGCTCAGACCGAAGCCTTCCGTCAACAGTCACAGCGGATTGAAGAAAGAAACCGGGATTTGCTGGAAAGATCTGTTCGGTTTCAGGAGTTCGCAGAATACCCATCCGCGGATTCCTTCCCCGAAAGTCACCTGACGGTGGCCCAGTTTTCCGAACGCGACAGTCGGGTCAATGCCATTCTTGAACAGGAGGCAGAACGAGTCTACGAAAAGATCCGCAGCAACGGTTATTCCTCCGGTGGCACCGTCGATCTGGACGCGATTCGAACCGAAGTTCTGGATCTGATTCAGCGAATCGCCCGCGTCTACGCACCTGACAGTGAAAACCCGCTGCTGGAAACCAGTTTTGAACAACTGGCTCGGTCGATCAGCAGAATCTGTCTGCATTCTCTGGTGCTGCTGGAACAGCTGCCGATGGATGTGCAGCGATACACGATCAACGAACTGTACGGTTATCTGCGCAAGGCGGCTCAGGGATACGGCGCCTATCAGCAGATTGCTCCATGGCTGAACTATCTGACGCGCACGGCTTATGTCGGACGCATGGCGACCGGTGCCAATCCGGTGGCCATGGGGGCGTGGTGGCTGGCCACTGAACTGGGGCGTCGCGGCGCTCGCCGGCTGGTGGAAAATGTGGTCGACCGCCAGGCCGTGGCGGTCCTGCACGATGTGATTACCGTGGTTGGCGTGGAAGTGGCCAATGTCTATGGACCCGGCTACCGACAACGCGACGCGGCATGGGTGTACGGTACGGAGCTGGCGGAACTGCTGAGCCGTTTTCCGGTCTCGCGCGATGCTCTGAGTGCGGCGCTGCGAGAAGTGACTGCGCTGCCGCTGCGCAGCGAGTACGACCGGATCTATCTGTATCGCTGCGTTGCCAACCACCACTCGGCGGAACTTAGAATCACCGACCCGGCCGTCCTGCCCCGAGCGGCTCGAGAAGACATCGCCGGAAAGCTGGAAGCGTTTTACGGCAGCCATATTCACGGTAAGACTCCGGAACTGCAGCAGGCATGGCAACAGGATCTGGAATCCCGATTGGATCTTAAGCTGCACGGTGAGGGTATTCGCCCGGCGCGTCCGGCGGGTTCCGAAGCCGAGGCCGGTTTACGGACCATTCATGCGTTCCTGACAACCGTGCTGGATACCGATGTCGCTCAGGCAGCGCGGCTGGTGGAAGGATCTGAACTACTGGGCGACGTCCCCCTGGAAAATCGCAGCCCGCTGCTGCAGGACATGGCCGAGAACTCGCTGGCTCAGGCCTTTGAACCACCGGATTACGACCCCGCCGCCGATATCACCAACACCTTTCTGAACAGTCTGTTCACGTGCTCGCTGCAGACAGGCCGCTGCGATCAGCAGGTTGAAGAACTGCTGGTGGAAACCGCCTGTTATTTCCGCCGTTCACGGGACGAGGCGGTGCAGCTGCTGCACGCGTGCCTGGCGGCACAGGTGAAGCGACATTTCACGGGAACCGGTCAGCTGCCGGCTCTGGACGGTCCGCTGGCCCGGGCCCTGCTGCAGCAGCTGCAGAAACAGGACGGCGTGCTGGCGATCTATAGCAAAGTGGCGGTGATCGGAGCGCCGGCTCCGGCAGCCGATACCGGTGTGGCGCTGGCTGTGCTTGAACCGCAGGGCCGTCCGCAGGATCGCCGGGCCATGCTGATCACCGCGGATCAGAACGACGGGCTGGCCTGGGTCTCGGATGCCACCGCCACGATACTGCGGCGGAAGGGCTTTTTCACCGACGACTGTGAGATCCGCGGAGGACACTGGCTGTTTCCGGCCGCCGAACCGCCGCACATCGTGGTATCCGGAACGATTGGCAGCGGTCGTTACAACCGCTTCTTCGCCCCGCTGCTGTTTCTGCCCGAAGCGGCGGCAAGTTAGGCACCGTTCTTGACGCGGCGGGCCATCAGCATCGGCGGCGGACGGCGTCGCCGATATCGTGGGACCTTCCGATCAGCCATCCCACCCGACGATTCGAGCACCGCTCCCGCGTCTGCGGGGGATGTGACGACAATTACTGGCAAGCATTCGGAGTGACTCGATCGTTTCTCCCTGGCGAAAGAGCACCAACGGTTCGTGCTCTTACTGTAGGTGCCGCCTGCCGGGCGGCACTTCGCGGCGCAGCCGCGACTGTGG
>JAVKCM010000005.1:0-27956 GCA_040222735.1 Fuerstiella sp.
GTTCTGAGTCTGGATCCATGCCCTCAGCGCCGCGGCCCGTTTTGACAATGCGGAAAAGGGGTCGGGTTTCTTTTTCCGCCGCGCGATGAGTTTCTGATAAGCACTGACCGGAAAAAGAAACCCGACCCCTTTTCCTGCAGACAGCTAAGCGGCATTTCTTTCGGATCTCAGGTCGGCCGGAATCTCTGTCGAGGAGGTCTGTGGCTTGTACATCCGGCACACAATCTGGGCCCGCAGCCACGGAAACCATTCCTCGAACGTTCTTGAGAACAGCACGCCGCATTTCCAGGTGAGTCGGCTGAAGGCAAGGTATGCCGGCGGCACGCGGATATTTTCGACCTGAGCTTCGACGCCGCAGGAGTCCGCAATCCGCGCAATGGCCGCGCGTGTGTTGATTCGATAATGGGTGGGGAACACGTCTTCTTCGATGCGTCCCATGCCCAGATGGCGGACAAACAACGTATGAAACCAGTGTGGTGTCACGGCGGCCACCAGGCAGGCGTAGTACCAGAACGAAACGGTGTGAAACATCAGCAGACCACCGGGCTTCAGCACGCGCAGAGATTCGCGCACGCTGGCCGCCGGGTCTTCCAGGTGTTCGGCCACCATCGTGTGGAATACCAGATCAAACGAGTTGTCCGGATAAGGCAGGCTCACGGCATCAGCAACATGAGCCTCATGCAGCATCGGGTTGTCCAGCACGCGAGGATCAATATCCACGCCGGCGTACAGGCTGACGCGATCTTTGAGAGGCATCTGCGTCTGCAGGCCAATTCCGGAACCGGCTCCGATCTCCAGTACTCGACTGTCTGCTGTCACCGCCTGGTCCACGGTCGTGTTGAAATGCCACGGGTCAAAGTCCGGAAATTCCTGACCGCGCCACTTCTGCAGTCGCTGCCGTCTGAATGCTGCCTTTGTCACGTTCCATTCCTTTGGTCAGCGCCGTTTGAATTCCCTTTTCAGCGTTCGTCCATGCCGGAAATTTATCGGCGACGCGTTCCCGAGGTCAAGGTGCAATCACGGTCGGGCAGAGCTGACCGCAGGCCTATTGGTCGGGATCTGACGATGAAAAATGGCTCTGCAGCCGTTGCAGAATCGACTGCGGAGACGCCATCCGGCCGGCCCCGATCTGGCCGCAGCTGAGCCAGCCGTCTTCGGGATCGATGATGGTCATGCCGTCTTCGGCCAGTTGCCGCACGTTACGCTGGACAGCAGGTTTGGCCCACATGTCGCAGTTCATTGCCGGAGCCACAAAGATTGGTGCCGACGTGGCCAGCAGGGTGGTGGTCAGCAGGTCGTCGGCCAGCCCGTGGGCGAACCGAGCGATGCTGGCGGCCGTGGCGGGTGCGACGATCACCACCTGGGCCCGCTGCGCCAGTCCGATGTGCTCTCCCTGAAAATGTTCCCGCACATTGAACGGTTTCGTACATACGGGCCGATTCGTCAGCGCTTCAAAGGTGGTGGCACCGATGAACTGATGGGCGGATTCCGTCATGATCACGGACACGACGGCGCCATGCTGCACCAGCTTGCTGCACAGATCAGCCGCCTTGTAAGCTGCAATTCCGCCGGTGACACCCAGCAGAACTTCTTTTTCTTGCAGTGCAGTCATCATTTTCACGTTTGGCCCCCGATTCTGTCGGGTCCTGACGGGTGTGGCCTGAGACCTTCAGAGTCAGTACCGTGTTCATCGTCGGCGCAGCGGGCCGGTCGACAGCCTCACGGCGACTGCGGCGAGCCTGGGAGAACGGGCCGGAAGCCTGCCGACGGGGCAAGACAACCGGATTCCGCAGCGAGCTCAGATGACGGCTCATCATCACCTGACCTTCGCCGCCCGGTGAGCACCTGCGCCCAGCGAGCACGATCGTCCCGAGATGATTGCCGCAGAGCCGCGATTTTTCCGGCCTTATTCCGGCCCAGTCCCGGCCGCGTGGTTTTCAACGACCGTGATCAGGTGTCAGCTCAGGTCGTCAATACCCGGCCCATCGTCTTCGGCCAGCAGGGCTTCCAGTGCGTCAATCGTTTCGGATTCGTCCTCGACTACCTTCACGGTGCCGGTGGTATCCAGATAGATCTTATCGGTCATGATTTCCGCGACCACGATCTGCATCAGATCCTTGGTCTGCATATCAACCAGCGGTCGTGCGCCACGATTCAGAGCGACCATGCGCTTCTGGACCAGTGTAGAAAGCTTGAACCGTCCGCCCACTTTGCGGACGATTTCGTCCTCACGAAATTCGTCATGCATTACCTTGTGTCTCCTCAGACTTCAGAATCTTACAGATTTCACGGACGGCCCGGTCCAGACGGTCGTTGACGACGATGTGGCGATATCGGTCCGCGTATTCCAGTTCTCTGGCGGCCGTCGCCAGACGTTTTTGAATGACTGCTTCGCTCTCAGTGCCTCGAGCCCGCAGACGCCGCTCAAATTCGGCGGGCGAGGGTGTTTTCAGAAAAATGGTAACAGCATCGTGATACTGCTGCATCACGTTCAGGGCCCCTTCGACATCGATTTCAAGGAAAGCCCACGCGTCGGCCTGCCATGCCCGATCCACTTCAGATTTCAGAGTTCCGTAAAGAAATCCCGACGAAAAGACCTCCGCGTGCTCCAGAAACTCGCCCGCTGCCAGACGCTGACGGAAATCCTGATCGGACAAAAAATAGTAGTCTTCGCCGTCGATTTCCTGCGGCCGAGGCTTTCTGGTGGTCGCGGAGACGGACTTCAGCAGTTTCACGGGCGATTCGGCAATCAGTCGTTTCACAATCGTGGTCTTGCCGCTGCCACTGGGCCCGGACAACACGACGACGCGTCGGCTGACGATTGGTTGATCTGACTCAGTCATGACTCCCGCATTCGAAACCGGTAGCGCCACAAGAGGCTGTTGTTCAGGGTGGCGGTTCATTCGACGTTCTGCAGTACTTCCCGAATCCGTTCGATGGCGGATTTCATTTCAACCACGCTGTGAGCGATAGTCACATTATTGGCCTTTGAACCGATTGTGTTGATCTCGCGAAACATTTCCTGCCCCAGAAACTCCAGTTTGCGGCCCATCGACCGTTCACTGTCCAGAAACCGGTGAAACTGCTCCAGGTGAGACCTCAGCCGCGTAATTTCCTCATTAATGTCGCAGCGATCAGCAAACAGAGCGACCTCGCGGATCAGGTCATTTTCGTCAATCTCGACGTCCGTTTCCTGAACGGCCCTGCGAATTCGTTCCAGCAGCCTGCTGCGATATTCGGCCACTACGTCCGGTGCATGAGTCGCTACTTCCTCAAGCTGACCGGCGATGGTTTCACACTGCAGCTTCAGATCCTGCCGCATCGATTCACCTTCATGCTGCCGGAATTCATGAAAGTGCAGCAGGGCCTCCTGCAGTGTGCTCTTCAGCACCGGCCATACGGCCTCGACAACATCGGGGTTGACGTCGGCTTCCGTCACCACACCCGGCAGGGGCAGCAGGTCGGACAGCCCGGGTACCCGGCTGTCAGTGACCTCTGGATCATTCTGCAGAGCCGTCAGCTGGCGGACATAGCCGTGCAGTACGCTGGTATCGATGGAATAGCCGCTGGTTTCCGCCAGCAACCGCACCCGAATGGAAAGCTGCACCGAACCGCGAGCAATTTCTTCCCGAATCAGACGTTCAACGTCCGACTCAAAACGTGCCAGATAATCCGGCAGCCGCATCGAAACCTTCAGATAGCGGTTGTTGACGGCTTTGAGCTCGATACTGACAGACGCCGCTTCAGAATGCTGAGCTGCGTTGCCAAATCCAGTCATGCTTAACAGCACGGATAACCTTTCTTCGCGAGAACCCCGGCACTACTGCCCGGGTCAATTGTCCTGTCGTGCTGAAACTAAGCCTCGCTGCCCGTCGTCTTCCGCCCGATGAACTTTGATGTCGTCGGAGCCCGGCACAATTTCTTTGTGCCGCAGAATACGTCTCTGAATCTCTTCGCCTCAGACTGCTGTTCGGTGACCAATTAGTGTCGAATGCGAAGAAGCGGGCTCGACAGGTCGAGTTCAGCAGAGCAGCCGTCGATTGTGATCGTGAACGTAACCGTGAACCTGAATGTAACCATGGCAGACGCAGCGACGGATCGTCAGAACGGCGATGAATCCCGAACGCCCGGCTATTCTGGTTTTTCCTCAGCAGGTGCCGGTTCAGGACTGTCCGACGTTTTCGTTTCCTCTGACGAAGTCTTGCTGTCTTCGCCTTCAGCAGGAGCGGCTTCCGGCTGCGGTGTGCTGTCCGCTTCGTCTTTTTCGGCCGCTGGTTCCGGCGTTGCAGGTTTGGAATCTGAAGTTTCCGGTTCCGGTTCGGTCGCGGGTGTGGTGGTCGCTTTGGCACCGTCCGGTTCGCCTTCAGCAGACTCAGTTTCGGCGGCCGGCGTCTCCGTCGCGGGGTCTGCCTTCCTGGTTTGCGGCGTGTCGGCCGCCTGATCGGCGTCGCCCGTGCCTTCTGCGCCGTCGGCGCCGCCTTCACCTTCTGCCTCGTTCAGCTGCAGGACCGTTCCGGTAGCCTCAGCTTCGGCAGCGGACCGCATGGCCATACCCAGAAAACCGGCGACCAGTACCCAGACGACGGCGACCACGATCGTAATCTTGGTGAACACATCACCGGCCCGGACGCCCAGTGCGCTCTGACCGCCCATACCCCCGAATGCTCCGGCCAGACCGCCGCCACGACCACGCTGGATCAGCACCAGCAGAATCATGATCAGACTGGACAGCAGCAACAACGACCCAAGGATGAAGACCAGAAAGCTCATTCGTTCCATTACTCCAGCAATGCGGCACGACCGCGACAGTATCGGGCAATTTTAAGGCTCAGGCGTGCAATCTCAGCAGCGACCGCACTGCGGCCCCGCCATTCTGGCCGCCTGATTTGTCAGGCACTGGCCAGTTTTCTGGCGGCGTCGATGATCGGAACAAACAGATCCGCCTTCAGACTCGCTCCACCCACCAGTGCACCGTCGACATTCGGCTGTCCCATCAACGTTTCGGCGTTGTCGGGCTTGACGCTGCCACCATACAGGATCCGAACCTGTTCAGAAAACGCGGCATTGTAATGACCGGCCAGCCATTTGCGAAGATGCAGATGAGCGGATTCTGCCTGTTCTGTTGAGGCCGTGACGCCGGTGCCGATGGCCCAGACTGGTTCGTAGGCAATCACCACATTCTTTGCATCGGATTCCGAGATATCGGCCAGACCACCTGCCATCTGAGCATCCAGCACTGATTCCGTCTGTCCGGCTTCGCGCTCACTCAGCAGTTCACCCACGCACAAAACCACCTGCAGGCCCGCGGCAATGGCGGCTTTGGCCTTTTTATTGATAATTTCGTCGGTTTCGCCCATGACATGGCGACGTTCGCTGTGGCCGATGATCACGTATCCGCAGCCAACATCCTTCAGCATGTCGACGGACACTTCCCCGGTGAACGCGCCGTTCGGCTCGAAATACACGTCCTGAGCACCCAGCTGGACCGCACTATCCGCGATTCTGGAGGCAACCGCGGACAGGTACGGGTACGGCGGGCAAACCAGGATTTCGACGCCGGATTCCGTGCTTGGCGCGTTGGCAGCCAATGCGCCCGCCAGTTCTTCCCCGCTGGCTCGCGTGGTATTCATTTTCCAGTTGCCAGCCACGAGAAACCGTCGCATGCGTGTACTCCGTGTTCTGTAAAGTGTTCTGTTTGAAGGGGTTCCGGCAAGGAAACCCGGAATCAAGGGGCGAATCGTACTGCCCCGCTCTGACAGGTCAACCAGGATTGCCGTCAATCGCCGGTTTCTCAGTTTCTAAACGCCGCGATTCACGATCCGCAGAAATGCGGCCGAACGCTCACAACAGGGCACAATCGCCCACGATTCGACAGCGTCACGGTCCGGAATCAGGCAGCGAAGTCCCGAAGATTTCGGACCGAACCCTTCTTCCGTTGATTTCGCCATGGCTGAGGCGACTACACTATTCTTTGTTATCCCGGCAACAGCTATCCCGGAACTCAATCCATTTTCTCCGCTGCCACGGTGACTACCATCAAGCGCGCTATTCCTGATGTCTTCAAGAACCCGTCCAGTCACTCCGACCCGGATCACCAGTCGGCTGCAGGCAGCACTTCTGTGGAACGACCGACGTTTCGAGGCCCCGTGCGATACGGTTCGCTTTCGTTAAGTTCACGCTATCTGCTTTCTCCGCTGGCCGGATTTACCACTCTGCCGTTTCGTCGAATTGTCCGCAACATCGGCGGTGTCGGTCTTGCGACGACCGACCTGGTCAACTGCCGCGCACTGCTTTCTCAGAACGAGCGGACCATGCAGATGGTGGAAACTCACCCTGAAGATCAGCCGTTTGCCGTGCAGATTTTCGGCAGTGAACCATCTTACATGGCCGATGCCGCTCAGTTTCTGCAGGAACGCGGCGTGGCGACCATCGACATCAACATGGGATGCCCGGTCAACCGTATTGCAGGAGCCGGTTCCGGAGCGGGCATGATGTGCCACGTGCAGGATACGGTCCAACTGGTGCAACGGGTGGTTGAATCCGTCCGACTGCCGGTCAGCGTCAAGATGCGTCTGGGCTGGGATGATCAGAACCTGTCCGCTCCGTTTTTTGCCCGCGAATTCGAACAGATCGGTGTCTGTGCGGTCGCCATCCACGGCCGCACGCGGGAACAGGGGTTCAGCGGATCTGTCTCACTGCCCGGCATACGCAAAGTGGTCGAGGCTGTTGAGAGGATTCCGGTGGTCGGCAACGGCGATGTGCGGAATGTCGCCGATGCGGCTCACATGATTCAGCAGACCGGCTGCCACGCGGTATCGATCGGCCGGGCAGCGCTGGCGAACCCATGGATCTTTCGCCAGCTGGTCGAATGGGAACAGACCGGAAGCTACTCACCGGCAGGAACCTTTGATGAGCGACTGCAGCTGATGATTCGCCAGTACGAGTACCTGGAAGAACGCCATCCGCCGGAACGAGCCATTGTCCTGTTTCGCAAAATGGCTCACTGGTACCTGAAGGGGATGCGCATTCGCAAGAAGCTGCGGGGCGACTTCCAGTTTGTGAAGACTCGGGACGAATTCGATCGCGCGCTGGAGCGAATCCGTCTGGAAGGTCCCGTCGACGGCAACCGTACCGGGGTGCTGACCGACTGCCATGTCCCGGTGCCCGGCGGGCCGGTTGACAAGTGGTAAGGACGATCTGCTGCTATCCGGTTCCGGTAAGCCCGTCCCGGTGAACCCGATCCCCGCATTGCCACGTCCCTGAACCCGGCACGGGACCTTCTGATTCAGACATTTTCAGGCTGAGCTGTCCGTTTCCAGCGACACGGGGCACACGAAATCGTCCGGTTTCAGCGCCAGCAGCGAACACGGCAGTTCGGGCAACAGACGTTCGGCCGTGTTGCCGAACAGCATTCCCGGTATGCCGCCGCGGCCGGCAGTGGCCATGATCAGCAGATCAATATCAAGATTTTCGATCGCCGACAGAATCGCGGCATCAGGGCGTCCTTCGGCGACGTGCACCTGCACGCCTTTCTGAACGGTGCGATAATCGGCAGCGGCCAGCTGGTCGTGCAGCTTCTGTTCGGCCTCACGCTTTTCTTTTTCACGATACATGGCAATCTGTTCGCCAGACACTCCGCTGCGCGCCATATGTCGATCAAGGTCGTCGTCCACGGCGTGCAGCACGCTGAGTTTTACCGGCAGCGTCTGCCCCAGCATAACCCCGGCATCCAGCACTGCCTTTCCGACTTCGCTCAGGTCCGTAGCCGCCAGAACATCAAGGTCGGCATCGTCGTCGATACGAGGCTTGACCAGCCAGACCGCACACGGCGCATTCCGCAGCAGCTTCAGCCCGGTGGTGCCGAACAACAGGCGACTTACGGCTCCGTGATCTCGGGTTCCGCACATGATCAGGTTGCGATGCGACGGGCCGGCTGCCTTCAGAATCTCCAGCCACGGGCGGCCGAACGTCACCAGCGAGGAAACATCAACGGCGCGACCGGCCTGATTCATATGCTGCATTTCCAGATCCGCCAGCACGGCCATCGCCTCTGTCTTTTCCTGTTCGGCAGCGGCACGAGCTGCCTGCTCGTCACCGAACAGGCCGGCTGAAACCGGAGACAGCACACACACCAGCTGCAGGGCGCTGTTAAACGCCTCAGCCACTTCGAAGGCCTGTCGAACAGCGATCCGGCTGGGCGCGGAAATACTTTCCACGTTCCACGGTCGGCTGTCCGGCATTTCGACACCCACCACAATTTTTTCAATGGTCTGCATGACATTTCCAGAAACGATGTGAGGTCACTGACGCGGCAGAAGCTGTCGCCGTCAGAGCATATTGAGCGACCCGATCTTGAGCAACTCGATGTCCGGGCATAAGGAAGCCCGCCTGAAGAATACCACAGAACGCCAGAGAATGCTGACCGCCGGAAGCGGCACCGTGATCGAAAATGATCGACTACAGAATCGAAATCAGATCAGCCACGCTGCCCAGCACCGCGTCCGGCTGGACGGTTGAATCTGCCTGTGGTGCAGCCGTGGTCTTCCCCGACAGAACCAGCAGGCCCCGCAGTCCGACCTGCTGAGCACCACCGACATCGGATTCCAGGTCGTCCCCGATCATGGCGACCTGATCCGCCGGCAGTCCGATCAGATCCAGCCCAGACTGAAAAAACTCAGCCGACGGTTTGCCCGTGGTCACTGCCTGCCGGCCGCTCGCATATTCAAGCATTTCCACAAACGAACCCGCGTCCAGGCTCATCCCCTCGCCATCTTTGAAAAACCGGCTCCGCGACATGGTCACAAACCGGGCGCCGTTCAGCAGCAACCGAAATGCCGTGTTCAGATGCTGAAATGTGATCAGGTTGCCCATATCCCCCACCACCACGGCCTCCGCGTGGTCTTCCGTCTGCGGATGGCCGGCAAAGTCTTCAAAAAGTCGCGGTCGCGTCAGAAAAAAACAGGGACCAATCCCGTGGCGATCCAGATAACTTTTTGTCGCGATCGGTGCGGTCAGCACATGCCTGGCATCAATGTCCAGGCCCTTCCGACGGATCCGGGACAAGACCTCCGAACGCGGTCGACTGGTGATATTGGTGACGAAGGCATGAGGAAGACCCCGCTCACGCAGCAGATGCACAAACTCGCTGGCACCGGCAATCAATTCATCGCCGACGTACAGCGTTCCATCAAGATCGATCAGGAAGCCTTTGATCGAAGAAGTCAGGTCGTTCAGTTGCTCTGAAACCATAGCGCTACACCGCTGTGGAACAGGCTGCCGACGCCGGAATCAGCGGAAAGGTGCAGCCATCGGGGACTGTGGATATTCGGGCTTCTTCCGTCATCAAACACCATTTCGGCCGAACTGGCAAGGATGCCGCGAAAATCCGTAGCTCTGATACCAGTACAACCCATCGTCCTTATCACCCGAATCGGAAGGACGTATTTGACAAAAGACTCAGAAGCAGAATTTCCCTACGCCATAGGGCACCTGCACCGTACGGCTGACACTGGTCAGAAGTACAGGCATTCGTTTGCTTCCGCACGTCCGTTTTGCGACGCTGTCAACCAGCGGGTTTCGAGTCGGCAACGCCCACACACGGATATCGGACCCGATGCCAGCACGGCAATCAGACGCTTATGACGATTCGCGGCTCCCGTTCTGTCGCTTCGCGAGTCTGCTGTCTGCTGAATTGAGGGCCGGGCACAGGTTTTCGGTCCGGGATGTGAATTCGTAGACGAGCAGGAAATCCGCGCATGAGTGAAAAGATCCGGGTCATCTGTCAGGAATGCGACAAGCGTCTGGCCTGCCCGCCAGCGGCCGCAGGAAAGAACATCAAATGCCCCGGCTGCGGTGCGGCAATCAAAGTGCCGGCTGGCGAACAACCGGCGTCACCACAGGGCCAACAGCCCGCCCGTCGTAAACGTCCCGGCGGTCAATCCGGACCGCAACGAACGAAACGGTCCTCGAAGTCTGCCCGGCGGCCAGCCGCCGATGGCGGTTTTGGACTGGATGATTTCGGCGATGATCCGTACCAGAGTACCGTTCCGGCCGGTGCCGGAAGTCTGCCACCGCGCAAGAGCAGCAAGGCGAAGAAAAGTTCCGGCAGAAGATCAGCAGGAACGTCCGGGGACGATGAAAAACCTGGTGCCATGAAAATGAAGCTCGGTTCATCAATCTTTATGTCTTCGATCCTGGTCAGCGTCGGACGAATGGCCATTTTTGGCCCGATCAAAGCGCGCACCGCCGCCGAAAGAGGGCAGGCCCTCGGATTCGGTCTCGTAGTACTCATGGGCATCGTCGCCGGCGTGGTCATGATGATTATGGGGATCCGCGCGAATCGAACTGCCGGGCGACGTTGAGACCGGAAACCGACTGCGATGATGCGTTCGGCAACCGACGACGGACCCGCACATACATCCACCCAGCACAAACACCGACGCCCACTGTTCCGGACCATGCATCCCCTTCCTGATCCCGATGCTCAGCACAGCGACCTGCAGCAACCGGCAGCCATCGTTTTGTGTGGCGGTCAGTCGCGTCGAATGGGCGTCGACAAAGCGAGCGTTCTGATCGGCGGACAGACAATGCTGCAGCGAGTTACCGATCGCGTGGCCGAAGTGGCTCGACCGATCGTGGTTGTGGCCGCGCCGGGACAGAAACTGCCAGCGCTGAGCGACCATGTTGTGGTGGTGCGAGACGACTACCCGGATCAGGGGCCGCTGGGTGGGTTCCTGACAGGTCTGTCAGTGTTGCCGCAGATTCTGTCGCACGACAATCCCGATGCTACTCAGGTAGTCCTGACGTCCTGTGACTGTCCGTTTATCAATCCCGCCGTGATCGCCGCGCTGAGCACATCACTGGCAAGGCAGCCAGGCAACTTTGACTGCCATGTGGTCCACGATGATGTGCGATTACAGCCTCTGCACGCCGTGTATCAACTGCGTGTGCTGAGCACCGTGCGTCGGATTTTTGATACCGGCCGTCGGTCGCTGCAGCAGTTATTGAAGGAAGTTCGTGTACTGAGTACCGCCGCCACTGACTTATCGGATCTGGATCCGCAGTTGTTGTTTCTGCAGAACATGAACACGCTCGAGGACCTCGAAGCCGCTCGCCGCCTGCTGCCGTGACAAGGCTGAATCAAGCACCGGAATCTGACAGGATCGACTCGACAAAAAACCGCTGGCCGGACCACGCCAGTTCCGGCAATCTGTCTGTAATTCCAGAGAGATCAGGGTGTGACAAGCGAAGCGAATGGCCAGAACCGCCCACAGGCACGAATGAAGGTTCAAGAATCCGGCGGGCCGATGGCGTAAGCCGCCTTCGCGCCGGCACACCACGGTCCCACATCACGGTCGAGCGGTGTCTTCCGGGCGTTTTTTCCCGGCGGCAATATAGGCGGTCCGCTGAGCCGCGTATTCTTCGGCCGTCAGGTTGATGTCGGCGTTTTCCGCAGCCGTTACAGCATCGAAGCATTTCTTCAGAAAGGGTACGCACCAGCCGCACCCCGTGCCGGCGCCGCCGCATTCACTCAGCTGACTGGCGACTCTGGGCTGGTGAATACGGATATGATTGACCACCTTTCGCTGGGTGACATGAAAGCAGTAACAAACTTTGTCGTCCGGCTCCACAGTGTTCCTTCTTCTTTGTGGCGTGCAGGCAGCGGCGGCTTGCGGCGGCGCTGCGGGCGAATTGGTTACTCGCCTTCCATGACAGACCAGTCCACGAGTTGAATTTCAGGCTGAATCACGGTCTCGAAGTTCGTACGTTTGCTGGTGAGTATACCGCGGCCGCCCCGGGAGCTCACCTGGTACTTCTGCTGACCGAACACCAGTTCCTTGCCGTTGCTGTTGATCACTCGCAGACAGTCACTGGGGCGTGACAGCTGGACGACTCCCAGCAGATGATCATCGGCATCCAGCTTGATTCCGCGGACTCCCTTGCCGGCGCTGGTCAGCATCGGCACGTCGGCCAGCGCGAAGTGCAGAATGCGGCCATGGGCCGAGGCAAAAAAGACCGTTTCGGCGTCTGTAATCAGCTGACAGTAGACAACGGCATCTCCGGCGCGAAGACGACAGTATTTGCGGCCGGACTTGGTACTGGGCGTGCGAAAGTTGTGAAACGGAATCGTCAGCACCTGGCCGCGTCGGGTGCCCACCAGCAGCAGATGCCCCCACTCCTGTGAATTCTCATCCACCGCCTCGACGAACCGGGGATCGGTGGTGATGGCGGACACGACTGAGGCACCGTCGCCAAGTCGGGCGTGTTTGGCAATGGGTTCTCCGTACCCGGATGACACCGGCAGCTGGTCCAGCGGCACCGTGAAGGCCACGCCGTCGGAGCTGAAGAAGACGGCGTTGTCCAGCGTGCTGCCGGGCAGCACCGTCAGCACGCTGTCGCCCTCTCGGACACGTGTCTTTTCGACGCTCTGCAGCGAGTTCACTCGTTTGACCCAGCCGTCGGTGGTGACAACCAGATTCGTGTTTTCCTTCACGATGTAGGCTGATGGGTCAAACTCAGCAATTTCGTCGGTAGAACCGAACTCGCTGCGGCGTTTGTCGCCGAATTCCGCGGCGACTTCTTCCAGTTCTGAACGAATCAGCTTCCACATCTGAGTCTTTGATTTGAGCAGCTTTTCGATTCTGGCGGCCTCAGCCTTCTTTTCCTTCAGTTCCACTCGGATGTGGTCAATTTCCAGCTGTGAAATCTTGTACAAAGCCAGTTCCAGAATGGCATCCGTCTGTATGGCATCCAGCGGAAACTTATCCATCAGTTTCTGCGCTGCATCTTTTTTGCCGCTGCTGGCACGGATGATTTTCAGGGCGAGGTCCAGCCCGTCGAAGATGATCGCGAACCCTTCCAGAATATGGATGCGTTTCCGCAGTTGTTCCAGCTGATATTCCAGTCTGCGGCGGACCGTGTCGTAGCGGAAGTCCAGAAAGTGCTGCAGCATTTCCTTCAGACTCAGCACCCGGGGCACGACATTGCCGTGTTCAGCGGGAACCAGTGCTGTGGCGTTGTAGCTGAAATTCTGTTCCAGCGACGTATGTCGATACAGGTAGGCCATGACGGCTTCAGGATCCGCGCCGGATTTGATTTCCAGCACGATTCGCAGTCCGTTTTCTTCGTTGGTCTCGTCGTTGACGTTGACCAGCTGAGGAATTTTGCGGGCTTCGATCAGGTCACCGATTTCACTCAGCAGCGGGCCGGTGGAGACGAGGTACGGGACCGAGTAGATCACGAGCTGATTCTTCAGTTCTTTGCGACCGTCGGTGTCAAATCGCCATTCGCCCCGGGTCTTGAACGAGCCCTTGCCGCATTCGTACGCCTTTCGCACTTCGGTGCGTTCGGTCACGATGCGACCGCCCAGCGGGAAGTCCGGCCCTTTGATGTATTTCATCAGCTGGGCGACCGTGGCGTCAGGATTCTGGATCAGGTACACAGAGGCCTTTGTCACTTCATTCAGGTTGTGCGGCGGAATACTGGTCGCCATTCCGACGGCAATTCCCTGAGCACCGTTGACCAGCAGTGCCGGATAGCGTGCCGGC
Source organism: Fuerstiella sp. (assembly GCA_040222735.1). Taxonomy (GTDB): domain Bacteria; phylum Planctomycetota; class Planctomycetia; order Planctomycetales; family Planctomycetaceae; genus Fuerstiella. The sequence goes on from JAVKCM010000005.1 coordinate 13,548, forward strand.
AGCACCACTGGTTCTTCGTCGGCGGCATCGTACGTCGGCCGCATATCGACGGTGCGATAACGCAGCTCGTTCATCAGCTGTTCAGACAAAGCCGACAGCTTGGCTTCGGTGTATCGATCGGCCGCGGCGCGGAGTCCCATGATGGAACCGAAGTTTCCCTGCCCGATCACCAGCGGGTACCGCAGCGTGAAATCCTGTGCCATCCGCACCAGCGTGTCGTAGGCGGCGGCCGTTCCGTGCGGGTGGAAGGAACCGGTGGTGTCCCCGCAGATCTTGGCACACTTGCGTGTCTTGCTGGCGGCGGTCAGTCGCAGGCGGTCGTACATGACGTACAGGATGCGGCGCTGCACCGGCTTCAGGCCGTCGCGAACATCCGGCAGGGCGCGCGAGGAAATGACGGACAGAGCGTAATTCAGGTAGCGCCGCCGCGTCTCTGAGCTGATGGCGACGTATTCCACGTTCCCCGCATCCGCCAGCCCTTCTTCTTTGGTGAACAGACTGGGTGAGCCGTTTTTGGAACGAGAAGACTTTCTGCGAGCCAACTGAGCATCCTTTCGAACAGTCGGGACAAAGGACCGCGTCGAAGAGGCATCGCGTCCCGGCCCTGAAAAACACTGGAAAAACCTATTCTAGAAAGTCTGTGCCAATGGCAAAACGTCCGCTGAGCGGAAGCCGGCTGAAAAGCAGGGAAGATTAGGAAGGATTTATTGATTTTCGCGAATGCACCGGTGTTTCACTGAGTTCTACTCATGCCGGGTGTATCAACGACGCGGATTGATTCATCCTCACGACCGCCGGAAGCCGAATTCTACGACTGAGGCTTACTCAGGTCTCAGCAACATCTGCCGGGGGGCTTGCCAGCGGATGTGCGATTGGAAACTTCTCAGCGGAATTCGAAAGGCCGCTTCAGCCGCGAAACCGGTCACCAGCGGTGGCTCAAGGGCTGAGGAGGCTTCGATATTCGCCCAAAGCCACGGAGGAAGAAGCGATGCTTCGCAAGGGAATTGTGGCTCTCATGATCGGCGTCATGAGTGTTGGAACCATTCAGGCTGAGGACGCTCAGAAGTCCAGCCGGCTGGTGGAATTTCTCCGCGGGCCGCAGATCGGGCGTCCCAGTCACCGCACCGGTACTCCGGCGCGGACCTCGGCTCAGGCGGACGGCATTCGACATGCCGTGGTCGCCGACGCCGAAAAACAGGTTCCCGAAATTCGACAGACCAGCAGCCGCCCGGAACCACCGCAGCTGCAGCCGGCCGATACCGCTCCGCAGCCGACGCCTGTGGAATACGCGGCCGGTGCTCCGCCGAGGTTCCCCACGGTCACACCGCAGGCCGTCGGCTATCCGACGTATCCTGCCGGCTACGGTCCTCAGGTCATGGCCTGGCCTGCCGGGAACGGACCGTATCAGTTTGCCTCATCGGCCGCCTACAGCGGCGGCGCCGTCCATCCCGGACATCCGGCTCCCGGACCCTACACCGCTCACACCGGTGGCGGGGCTCTGTATCCGGCGCCGCAGCCGGGCATACCGGCGGGCATCGGCGGCACGTCCATTGTGACCGACGCGCTGCACCCGCACGAAATGCTGTACCCGCATCGTTACAAGGCGATGTACGGCCCTTACTACTACAAGGTTAACGGCTGCTGGGTCGTGACGCCGTTTGGCGTCTGGTCAAATGAAAACTGGAAGCTGCAGGGGACGACCGTGGATGTGAAGTACAAGTCTCACATCAGCCCCTTTGCCATGTTCAGACCGCCCGTTCTTCGCTGAGGCGGTGTTGATGCCCCGGCCCGGCACTGAAGTACGCAGCTTCAACTCACAGCGGCTTGTTCGCTCCCGAAAAGTGGCCGCGGCGACGGTCGATTGTTTCTGCACTTCTTTATCCCGCGAACCGGATACTCTGTCTCGGCAACGCGGTCAGGTTCATAGATCTCGACAATCGAAACTCTGGATAACAGGTGGAACATAAAATGCGACCGAAAAGCTCAACACAGCGATGGTTCGCTGCCGCGGTTTGTCTGCTGGCCACATCCGGGCCGGTCTCTGCTGAAGAAGGTGTCTTCCGAATCTCAGACGCCGGCAGCCGTCCAGGCGTCGTTCAGATGGGCAGCCAGCCAAAGATTCAGCCGACCTCTTATATCATGCCGGCTGCCTTCAACAACTACGGCTACGCCGATTACGCGGCACCGGTGTTCCCGCAGACCGGTGGCCCTCAGGCGATGAATCCCTATCAGGCCGCGGCCTTCGCGGGCTTTCAGAATGGTCCTCAGGCTCTTCCACAGCAGCATCCCGCCTTCGCACAGGTGGCATGGCAGGGATCAGCCTGCGGTGCCGCCGGATGCCCGACCGGCAGCTGCGGTCCGATGGGCTGTCCTGATTGCTACGGTGAGTCCGCGTACTGTCCGGCCGAATGCAGTAACTGCTACGTGTCCGGCAGCAGCTGTCCTTCCTGTGATTCCTGTTTCTATGGTCCCGGCCATCAGGATCGCGTCCTGACACTGTTTGCCAAAGCAACGCCGCCGGGCAGCTGCAATGGTGGTCGCTGGCCCAAACGATGGATCAGAGGTCAGCAGCTGAACTACCTCGCTCGTAACCAGCGACTGTCCAATACACTGTTCGGCTGGCTGGTTCCGTCCGGCTGTTCCGGCCAGGGCTGCCCACCGTTCGGCAAATACCAGATCACCTATGCCGATCAGCCGGACTACGCTCATCCACAGGATGGCATGGCCTACGGAGCTCAGGGCTACGGCGTTCCCGTCAGCGTGCCACTGGCTCCGACGGTCCGTCAGTCCTACAACTACAGCTGGGGCACACCCGCCAGCCGCATCACGCCTCAGGGCAACTTTGATCCTCAGACATCGGTTCAGCCACTGTACCGCCAGTGCTGGTAACAGCCGCACGGTGGCGGACGGCCGGCCAGTCTGAACGGACGCAACGAACACGACAGACACGACAGACATGATGAACAGACTACTGACGTGATCGACCGGACCCCATGACAACGAACTTCTGTGGTTCGTGTCGTGAAACGACTTCAGGATTCAGTCACAGGGATGATACACAGGACACCGTTCCGGAATCTGTAAGATAGATTTCGGCATTGTGCTCTGAGTGACCTGACCTGGATCGATTACCCGCAAACGATGGACATACGGCTTCGAAAGTTCTCCAACAATCGACGTCGACGGAGATGGATCTCATGCGACACAACATTCGGTTACTGCTGCTTGCCGCAGCAACACTGATCCCGGCGAGTTCCTTCGGGGCCGGTATTCAGCAGGTCGCCGGCAATTGCTGCAATGACAACTGCTGCCCTGACAACTGCTGTGCAGACGTCGGCTGCTGCCAGACCAATGCCTGCTGTGATGGCAGCTGTCAGACCTGCCCGCCGGGGTTTTACTGCGACCCCTGCCAGCCTGGTGGCTACGGATATTGCCCCGCCTGTTACGGCGGGCAGAGCACCGCACGGGCCAACTGGAACGCCTGGGGCATGAACTGGTGCGGCCCGCACGGCACTATGGGCGCCGCGGCCCGGATGGGAGTTCCCGGCGCACGAGCGATCTGTCATTGCTGCAACACCAAAGCGTTTCCTGATACCGGCTGGGCTCCTCCGGCCAGGATGCCGGTAAACCGGACAGGTCAGGGATTTTCTCACTGGAATGGCAATTCGGGACCGTTCACCGGCGGTGCTCCGATGGTTTACCAGCCCACCGATACGGCTCAGCTGGGTTACAGTTATGCCAACGTCCCGGCATGGCGGCGTAATCCCGGGATGGTTCCTCCGGTACCCCATCCGTCCAGCTATCATCTGCGTGCCTGTCCTCGCGGTGCCCGTATCGGCGCCTGTGGCCCGGCCAGCTGCAACGCCTGCATGATGACGGGGCCGGTTATGTACGGAGGTCCGGTGTCGGGCAGCATGTGTCCGACCTGTCATCCTGGCTACACCGTCAACATGCAGAACTTTCAGCCTGCTCAGGTGGCTCGGGCGAAGTCGCCGGAAGCCTCTGTTCAGCCGCGGGCCGCTGTACGACAGCCTCGGGTAACAGTCGCAGCCGGAAACGCTCTGCAGCCGACTCCTCAGGTACAGACGGTCAGCAGCCGCAAGTCGAATCCAGCGGTTGCTGCGACGGCTGATTCGGCCACGCCGGCTACCAATCAGAGTCACGCAACAGCAACAAAACAGTCGTCATCATCGGCACCATCAACTGTTCAGCACACGTCGCAGCAGATGCGGCGACCGGCATCAGCTTCGTCCCGCTCGACAAGCAGCCGTTCCAGCGCTGGTCGCGCTACCCGGCAGAAGTCCGGCGGCTGGTTTGGACTGCCGTCGCTGAGCGAAATGAAGCTGTTTTAGGCGACGACACGTGACCACGCCGGGCATGCCCGGCGGACGCATCAGGATCTCCCGGGCGACAGAATTTCCCTCTGTTGCCTCTTCCTCCCAGCCCGGATGTGAACTTTCACATCCGGGTTATTTTTCGTATCAGCTTTTGCCAGGTTGCTCCGAAACCCGGCCGTTGATGTAGCCCGTTACAGCGTGAAACAACACGAGCGCGGCACAGACGGCAGCGACGGCCGACGATGAAAAAAAGGCTGCAGATGGCCGGTAAGCCGGGTTTTGTCGGCGACAGCGAACTGTCGCGGGCGTTCATTTATCTACGATGCCGATTGCTCGACACCTGCAGCAGCTGACCCGAAGGTCAGGCGGTTCGGACCGAACCGCGTGCGACCGAGGTCGCACTCCCTTCTGCTTAGCTTTGCTCCCAATGGGGTTTACCCAGCCGACTCAGTCACCTGAATCGCTGGTGCGCTCTTACCGCACCGTTTCACCCTTACCTCGGAAGCCGTTGCCGGCTTCGCTTCACGAATCCTTCGGAAAGGAATCGTTCAGGCGGTTTGCTTTCTGTTGCACTTGCCCTGTCCTCGCGGACGGTGGACGTTATCCACCATTGTGTCCTGTGGAGCCCGGACTTTCCTCTCCGTTGTGAACAACGCAGCGAACGCCTGGCCATCTGCAGCCAGAGCTGAAGTCTATCGGCTGCAGAACCATCCGGGCGTCCCGAAAGCGGAAAAGAGGTCGGGATTCTTTTTTTTGCCGCGGCGGATTGCTGGCGAACGCTATTCAAAAAAGAATCCCGACCCCTTTTCCTGACCAGGAGGCAGGAAACACACGATACCGAAAGAGCTGGCTACGCCGTCTGCTTTCGTTTCCGTCGGCGACAGGTAACCAGTCCCGCGATCCCAACGCCCAGAACAGCAAGACTGGAAGGTTCCGGGACAGCAGTGGCAGTGGAAACAACTCCACTCACTTCCACGACACCGGGTGTTGCCCACATCTCATTGACTCCGCCGGGCGGATTCACAACGTTAACGCCGTAGCTTACCGTCTGTCCAACCGTAAACGTAGCGATCGCTGCGAGTGCATCAGCCAGTGTCCCGGTGGAACTGGGTGCGTCGAGGAGATTAACCCGGCGGTCCGGATAAATGGACTTATTCTGGTACCAGATCTGATCCGCGACGTCCAGATTGTAGTCTCCAGACATGTAGTCTCCAGTGCCGCGTTTAAACAGGCCACTAACAAAAGTGTTGGTGTCGGTGTCCCATTCAAAATTCAGCTGGCCATCTCTGCTCCCAAAAAAGTGCGAGTTAACCTTGTTCGTGAAAGTGATGACGCTGGCGGAAGCGCTGTTCAAAAAAGGTCCGGCGAGCACTGAGAATGCGATGAAAATCAGGAGGCAAAGGGATCTTTTGTTCATGCTGAACTCTCAATTCTAAAGATGGTTGGCGAGCCGTGTTTTTTACGGCAACATTCGAAGCCCGGACTTTCCTCTCCGTTGCGAAGAACGCAGCGAACACCGGGCCATCAGGACGGGACTGCGTTGTCACGATGGACAGGTGGCATATTTCACGTCGCCTGTCGTCGCTGTCGTCTGCGGTAGCTGAACAGGCCGGTAACACCAAGTCCCAGCAGGGCGAAGCTGGAGGGTTCGGGGACAGCGGCGGCAGACGATACAAAACCCTGCGTCGTGACCAACACGTTGTCAAAGTGGGCATGCTGACCGTTGTAAAAGTCTTCAAATTTCACACCGATGCCTGTGGTCACTCCGCTCGTGTCAGCAGAAGTGAAGTCGATCGAGTAGTGATGCCAACTGTTGTCGTTAATCAGATTCACTGGCCCTGAGGGCCATGCGAGCCAGTTCTCGGGAGCGCCATACGTTCCCGGAGCCCCCCAGTAAAGGCCTGCGAAACCATAGCCCGCACTGTCCTTGCCGAGATAGTCGAATGAAAAGGTGTACGTCGTCCCGGCCGAGATGTCGAATTTCCTGGAATAAAGGTCACCTCCGGACTGCCCCTGTGTGAACTTGATCGCCTTGTCCGCCTCGAACGGATCGTCAACGACAATCCCATGTTTGTTGTGTTCCCAGTTCGGAAGCCCCAGTGAACCGCTTTCAAAGTCATCCTGAAAAAGGATACCGGCATCAGCCTCAGGCGCGTCGGTGAACCCAATTGACGCGCATGCGAGCATCATCACGACGACTCGCATGATTGAAACCTTTTTCATATCTCTGTTCCTCTGGCTCAAAACAAATTGGGGGATCTGATTCTTCGGGGCTTTTTCGTGACGCTTCTCGGAAACACGCCGTCCGTCCTCGAAAGACGGAATGTCCAGTCTCCGCTGTTGTGAGAAACTCCAATCTCTTTCACTGGTAACAGCGCCGCCGTCGGAACCGAGCACCGACATTTCCGAAACTTTCGGAGAATTCTGCCGAATCTCTGCGCTCAGTGTCTTCGAGAGCGCAGTTCAACTAAGGTGAACATTGACATGAGCAGCAATGCGGACGACACCCACAAGTTGTTACAACGCGGGATCGAGGGCGATCAGCAGGCGATGAGCGACCTGTGGGATCGCCATCGCGAGCGGTTGCAACGGCTTGTGCTGCTTCGCATGGATCGCCGCGTGCAGGGGCGCGTCGACGCTTCCGATGTCCTGCAGGATGTCTTCATCGACTTTGCCATGCGCGCGCCGGAGTATCTTAAGAATCCTTCCATATCGTTTTATCTCTGGCTGCGGTTTCTGACCGGCCAACGGCTGCAACTGGTGCATCGCCATCACCTGGGCGCGAAAATGCGGGATGCGGGACGCGAGGTTTCGCTGCAGCAGCAAGCCATGCCTCATGCCAGCAGTATCTCGCTCGCAGCGCAGCTGCTGGGGCAGTTCACGCCGGCCTCGCACGTCGTCCACCGAACAGAGATGCAGTTGATGCTGCAGGATGCCATCAATGACCTGGATCCGATGGATCGCGAGATTCTCGCTCTGAGGCATTTTGAGGAACTGTCGAATGTGGAAGCCGCTCACGTGCTTTGCATTGATCCGTCGGCCGCCAGCAGTCGCCACGTGCGAGCTCTGAAGCGACTGCGACAGATGCTGGAAGGCAAGCCGGGGTTCTTTCCGAATCCGAGCACACTTCTGTGACATGAGGCGTCAACAACGCCCGCGGTCACATTCCTTGTTTTCTGCCTTTCCCGAAGTTGTGCCGGTTAACGAGTAAAATGTTGTTCACCGGTCGCTTAAGCTGTCACTGCACGGGCGTACAGCATTCCGCAGGTTTTGTCGGACCGGATTTCGGGACGCAGCATCTTGACCAGCAACAGCCGCCATTCAGTTCTGATCGACCGTCTTGCGCAGGAATTTCTGGAACGCTGCCGTGCCGGCGAAGATCCGTCGATTGAATCCTGGTGTGTGCGGTATCCGGATAGCGCCACGGAAATCCGCGAGGTCTTTGAAGCGTTGCTGCTGGTCGAAAATCTGAAACCGGGGCAGGACGACGGGACGGCGGCGACATCACACACGGCCGCCGTTCTGCCGACGCAGATCAGCGGATACAGCATCATCCGTGAAGTTGGCCGGGGCGGCATGGGCGTCGTGTATGAAGCCGAGCAGGAATCGCTGAATCGTCGCGTGGCGCTGAAGGTTATGTCGACTCAGAATCACGGCAGCCGGGATGCCGTTGCACGATTCGAGCGTGAGGCGCGAGCAGCCGCCCGGATGCATCACACCAACATCGTGCCGGTGTTCGAAGTGGGTGCCGACAACGGGCACATGTTTTATGCCATGCAGCTGATCCGCGGCCAGGGGCTGGACGCCGTGATCAACGACATTCGGGGACTGCGACGGGACGAGCAGATCGGCGGCGGAGTGACGGAATCCCGCGTCAGCACTGACAACGCCGAAGACATTGCCACTCTGCTTGTTCGCGGCCAGTTCCAGCCTCTGGATCTGCAGCAGAAATCCGGCTCCACCGCCGCGTCGCCGTCTGCATCGTCGCCGTCTGCATCGTCGCTGTCCGCCCCGTCGCTGTCCGCCCCGTCGCTGTCCGCATCGTCGCTGTCCGCATCGGTCGACAACACCGAACGCCTGAACACCGGGTCCACGGTCTCCGGGATCCTGTCCGGGCAATCGTCCGACCGGCTTTCGTCCGCAACCGGACGTTCGCACTACTATCACAGTGTCGCTCGTATCGGACTGCAGACCGCGGGTGCGCTGGCCTATGCTCATGAACGCGGAGTCATCCACCGTGACATCAAGCCGTCCAACCTGCTGCTGGATGCGACGGGCACCATCTGGATCACCGACTTCGGGCTGGCCAAGACAAATGATGAAGCCATGACGCACACCGGGGATATTCTGGGAACCCTGCGTTATATGTCTCCCGAAAGATTTCGGGGCGAATGCGATGAACGGGCCGACGTCTATTCGCTGGGACTCACGCTGTATGAACTGCTGACGCTGCAGCCGGCATTTTATTCACAGGATCGATTGCAGCTGATTGAACTGGTTACCGACGGTGTGCCGCCGCGACCGCGGTCGCTGGATCCGGGTATCCCCCGGGACCTCGAAACAATCGTGTTGAAGAGCATCGATCGGGATCCCAGACACCGCTACCAGACAGCCGCAGAACTGGCTGAGGAATTCAACCGGTTTCTGGAAGGTGAACCGATTCTGGCGAGGCGGATTGGTGCCGGAGAACGGGTGTCGCGCTGGTGTCGACGGAACCCGATGATCGCCGCCCTGTCGATGGTGGCTATTTTATCTCTGGTCGGCGGAACGGTGGCGTCGTGGATGTTTGCCGTGCAGGCAACTCGCAGCGCCGCTACCGCGAAGCGCGGCGAGCACCGCGCCAACGAACTGCTGCAGCAGCTGCAGACTGAACAACAGCGGGTTGAATCTGAACTGAAACGTTCGAACCGCCTGCTGGCGCTGAATCACATTCAGTCCGCTCATCGGGCGTGGAAAGCGGGACACGCGGCCACCGCATGGCAGCATCTCGACGCCTGCAGCGGCGACGACTACGGCTGGGAACACCGTTATCTTTTCAATCTGTTCCGACACAACCATGCCACACTGACGGGTCACGACGATGACATCAACGCCATCGACATCAGCCCGGACGGAACCCGTCTTGTCAGCGCCAGCGGAAGTCGCTGGAGCTCCGCACCGCAGAGCGACATCCGGATCTGGGACCTGCAGGCCGGCCGCGTGCTGCTGAAGCTGTCGCAGACGACTCAGGTGATGGACGTGGCCTTCAGCCCGGACGGGCAGCAGATCGCCAGCACCGGTATCAACTCAGTCACTCTGCGCGATGCCGTGACCGGGCGGACAACAGCAGTGCTGACAGGACATGACGGCGCAGCGACGGCAGTAAAATTCAGCCACAGTGGCGATCTGGTCGCGTCGGCTGGAAATGACGGGACCGTGCGGCTGTGGAACGCGAAGACCGGTGAAGCAGTCCACGTGCTGACCGACCATACCGCCCGCGTCGACGATGTCTGCTTCAGTCCGGATGATGCGCGGCTGGTCAGCGGCGGCTGGGACAATACCGTCAGAATCTGGGATGTGCAGTCGGGCGAAAATCTGCAGACGATGCACGGTCATCGTGGTGCCGTGTACTGCGTCACCTTTGATCATGCGGGCGACCGTGTGTTCAGCGGCTGCTGGGATGGCACGATCGGCGTCTGGCAGGCAGGCACCGGCCGTCAGCTGAGGATGTCTGCTGCTCACGCCCTGTCGGTCTACGGGATTGATGTCAGCCCCGACGACGGACGGCTGGTGAGCTGTTCATTCGACCATCGAGTCAGATTGTGGGACCTTCAGACCGGACAGCAGCTGCAGAGTCTGGAGGGACACACCGACACCGTTTACGACGTGGAATTCAATAACAATGGAACTCGACTTGTCAGCACCGGTGCAGACCAGACCATCCGTATCTGGAATGCTGGTTCCAGCGACGAAACGCTGACCATTCGGGACCATAACTCCGCCGTGCTGACTCTGGCGTTTATTCCGGACGGCACACAGCTGTTCAGCGGAAGCGACCGTCTGCGGTCGCATGATCCGGTGACGGGCAGAGAAATTCTGGCATGTGCTCCGGAATTCCACTTGTCAGCGACCGCCATCAGTGCGGACGGCCGGCGTCTGGCCGGGACCGGCTGGAACGGCGAGATGGCGGTCTGGGACACGGCGACCGGTAAGAAACTGTTCGACGTGCCGGCACACGAAAAAGCAATTCTGTCTGTGGCCTACAGTCACGACGGCACGCGTATCGCCGCGGGCACCGCAGACGGATTCGTCCGCATCACCGACGCCGCCTCGGGCGACCACCTTCGGACTATTGAACATGGCGACGGTCAGGTCAAGGGCGTCGCGTTTTCGCCGGACGATCAGTGGATTTATTCCGGCTCAGGCGGCGGTTCACTTTATTCGTGGAACGCCGCCACGGGCGAAAAACAGCTCACGTTTCGGGACGAAGGAATCTCGATCTACACGATGGCTCTCAGCGGCGACGGGACTCGGCTGGTATCCGGCGGAACCTCACCGACCCTGAATGTCTGGGACACCGCCACAGGCAACGAGCTGTTTTCCATGGACGGTCAGATCATCCAGGTGTTCGCGCTGGCCTTCAGTGCCGATGGCAGTCGCATTGTATCTTCCGGGGCGGACAATTCTGTCGAATTGTGGGACACCGCGGGCCGCCATGCCACACTCACGCTGGGAGGGCACACAGACGCCGTGGTAGCGCTGGCTTTCTCGCCGGACGGGCAGCGTATCGCGACCGCCGGTCGAGACGCCACGATCAGAATCTGGAATGCCTCAGATGCCGCGGACCGCGGCGGCTCTGAATTTCCGGACCTGCCCCTTCCGCCGATCAGCAGCGATTTGTTGACGTGGATGAAACCCGTCGGACAGCCGTGCCCGGCGTCGCGGGATTCACAGCACCGATCGCTGTTGATTCTGGAAAACCAGCGTTCTGACCCAATCAGCCTGTACTGGTCTGACAGCTCCGGAAACCGCGTCGACTACGGTCGAATTGAACCGGGCGGAAGTTTTCGTCAGACCACGCTGTCCGAGCACTGGTGGGCGATTACCAGTCAGAAGGGCCAGGACCTTGGTTACGTTCAGGCCGGTGAGGTTCCTGGTCGAGTGATCGTGACCGAAGATGGCGGGCGCGTGGAACGTCAGGCCGCCCCGCTGACTGAACGGATGAGTGACCGGCAGGTCTGCGAATGGGCCATCCGCAACGGCGCCGTTCTGTGTATGACAGATGGCGTGCATCAGGCCTACTTCGACAATCTTGATACGTTGCCCGACGAATCGTACCACCTGAGCTTCATTGACTTCACACGACCGTTTCAACCGACCGGCCCCGAACTGGATCGCCTGCGAAAACTGGAACAGCTGACTCAGCTGGACTTTGAAGACCTTGACCTGACGCACGAGGTTCTCGACGGTCTGGCCCGGTTCGATCAGTTGTCGACACTGAAACTGAACTATGTGGCCACGTCACCCGGACATCTCGAACGCCTCAGCGAAGTCCCCCAGCTACACCATCTGTCCATCGGTGGACCGATGATCGGTGACGCTGACATAGCCACCATTCGAAATCTTACCAACGCTCACAGCCTGACCGTGTCCGGGGGGCGGGTCACGGACGCCGCGCTGGCCGATATCGCCGCGATGAAGCAGGTCGGCTTTTTATCCCTGATCTTCACACAGGTGAACGGCCAGGGACTGCATCATCTGCAGCAGCTGCCGGATCTCTGGGCACTCCACCTGCCCTATACCCCGATCACTGACGACGGACTGCGGGAAATCGCCGCTCTCAGTCGCCTCACCTGGCTGAATCTGGACTTCACCAGCGTCGGCGAACGAGCTCTTGAATATGTGGTGAAACTGCCGAATCTGGACGTTCTTGAGCTGACCAATACAAACGTCACGGATGCCGGCGTCGCTCAGCTCAGAAAACTGACCACGCTCCGGACCTTGACGCTTGCAGGAACACAGATCACCGACAAGGCCCTTGATGATCTCGCGGCGATGACGCATTTGACACGGCTGCGTGTCGGAACTCAACTGTCCGGCGAAACGGTGCAGCAACTTCGCACGCGTCTGCCGGAATGCATCGTGGATGACACACCATAACAGCAGATCAGGAACTACAGACCGGACAGAGATCAACACAAACTTTCGCGGTCGGCGCCGGCGTCTTCCGTGATTGGCACGCATTCGGCACGCGACCGACGCGGATTTCCTTCCTCGACGACGCTGGCAAACGAGACGTCGTTCGGTTCCAATATTGCCGCGTTTAAGGTCGTTCTACGCCCCTTAGGTCCGGAAAACTGTAATGAGTGCGTCATTAAGGGTCCTTTCGGTGACTTTTGTGCTTGGCGTCGGCGGCATTGCCTTGTCGGCTGAACCGCTGAGGTATGCGATTCAGCCGAAACAGGTCGTTCCCTACACCGTGAAGATCACCGCAGAAACTCCGACCGCCGTGGAAACGATGTCCGGTGTCATCACCTACACCGGCAAACGCGTCGAAGGCAACAACCTGATCCTGGAATTCAGCGGCGGCCTGAGCAAGACGACAAAATCCACGCAGCGGCGATCCGGGCGGTTCGGCGGCCGGTTTGGTGGCCCCTTTGGCGGTCGTGCCGGCGGTCCGCCTATCCCCCGCGGTCCGTTCGATCAGCCCGATTTTCGAGGCCTGGTTACGTCCACCAGCACGCTGGTCATCACCAACACCGGTGGCGTTGAATCCATGCGAGGTGACTCACAGCTGCCATATCTGCTCGGCAATCTTTCACTGCTTCCGTTTGAGACGCTGCCTGCCGAAGCGGTGGCCGAATGGAAGGACGGCAACGGACTGACGATCACCACCAAAGATTCCTCCAGCTCGCGCTTCGGGCCTCGTTTTGGACCGTTTGGCCGGAATGACGACGAAAAGGTGAAAACGGGCGGCGGTGAGATGGCCGAGTACAAGGTGCAGTCAGACGACGGAAAGCTGGTCACGATCGCCAAAACGTACACGCTGTCGTCGCCCGCGGCGACAAAGGACGACACTGGCTTCGAAATGAAAGGTTCCGGCACCTGGGTCTTCAACCGGACACTGGGGGCTTCCGAGTCACTGGATTTCAAAATGGATCTGAAGATCGACTCAGACAACTCACAGGTCACCGTGCCGATTGCGATGACATGGAGTCGGATGACCGACCAACAGTATGCGGATCATCTGCAGCAGGTTGCCGAGAAGAAGGCGGAACTGGAAGCGAAGCTGGCGGAAATGAAGGCAAAGGCGGCGGCGAAGGCGGCCGCCGAAGAGGCCGCCGGGCCCACGGAACCGAAGGCCATGAACCCGGTCTTCAAGCGAACTACCATGTTTCAGCTGAAGAGCAATGTCTGGCTGGCTCCACGAGATGAACTGCGCAAGCTGGCCCGATCCCGCGCCAGCGGAGTCGTGAAGGAGGACATGGACATGCTGACTCAGGTCGGCATTCTCAGAGCACACAGTCGTGCCGAAGTGAAAGCCGAAGCCGAAAAGGTATGGGCCAGGTGGAAGCATTCGTTCGAAGAACTGGCCTCGGACGAACAGAAAGCTGCCGTCGCCGCGGCTGTTGGCGAACCGGTCTCGACCAAACCCATGAAGGAAGAAAATCCATTTGTGGTGGAAGGCGAGGATGACGGTACGGGGCTGCGGACGTGGTCCGACAAGACGGGCCGGTTCAAGGTTGAAGGAACCTTCGAAAAAGTTCAGGGAACGATCGTTGTTCTGAAGAACAAGGACGGAAAACTGGTACGCATTCCAAAGGCTCGGCTGTCAGAGGCTGACCAGGAGCTGGTCTCCCGGCTGGCAAAAGACTAACGGTCACCGGCAGATCCTGCAGAACACCACGCTTTATTGGTGCAAAACTGTAGGGTGTGACAAGCGAAGATATTCACGTTACCGCCCGCCTCCATAAATCCGGTCGAAACCCTCATCGGCATCGTACCCCGAAAGCCCTTCGCGCCGGCACACCACCGTGAATCACCAGCCGTCCATCCCGGGGACTCGCGCAATGGTGTGCCGGCGCGAAGGGTC
>JAVKCM010000006.1:0-4937 GCA_040222735.1 Fuerstiella sp.
CTTCAAAGACGCAGACGGTGTTGGACCGGCAGGGGCGTCGATTGATCGCCGTCTGTTCCACGGCCCTGACGTGGATCAGGTTTTCGCGGACGAGAACGCTCTGGGTGAAGTACTGTGGAACCTCACCGATCATCAGGGCACTGTGCGAGATATCGTCGAATACGACGACAGCACCAGCACCACCGAGGTCGCCAAACACATCAGATACGGAGCCTTCGGCAACATTGATTCGGTGGAAGACGGTTCCGGCACCGTGCTGCCCAACGGAGCCGACGACCTGCACTACGCCTACACCGGCAGAGAATGGGATCAGGACGCCGAACTCTACTTCTACCGAGCCCGCTGGTACGACGGGGTGACGGGACGGTTCGTCAGCGAAGACCCGATGGGATTTGAGGCGGGCGATGCGAATCTGAATCGGTATGTGGGGAATGGGGTATGGAATGCGACAGATCCGAGTGGGTTGGAGAAAGACGGGCACCACTGGCTCGTGCAATCGGTCATTAAAGCTCTCGAAGGCAACGTGACCAAAGAGGCTGGTGACATGATGCAGAGATACACCACACTTACCGGAAACTATTCGCACGGCTACGACACTTTCTACACCAACGGTCGGCGAGTGACTCATGATGCCTATAACAAAGCGATAAAGGACCTCGTGAACAGCGCCAGAAAAGCTGGTGGTGGTCGCGTTCTCCAAGCAGATGCCGTTGAGGGGATTATCGATGGCATCCATAAGGGAGGCAAATCGCTGACGAACCTCTTGAAACAACACGGTCTTGCGAAGACGGCAATTGACACCATTGTCGACTGGCGAGGAGGCTTCTTGGATAGTATTGATCTTGCAGAATCATTGGCAAGAGCGAAAGACCTTGCCGGAACAGGAAAACTGGCTGGGGATCTCGATGGACTGCGAACAATGTCCCGGTACTTTGCGGCCATCAACTCAAAAGATCAGAAACGAGTCTCCCGAATGCTTACAGCCAGTGATGATTTACTTAAACTGGCTGCCGCCACGGGGGGCAATTCGAAATCAGCCAGGTCCGCGCTTGAGAGGCTCACAGGAGACAAGAAGGAACTCATCAAGAAACTTCACGATGAATACCGGAAGCTCGGACGAAATGGTAAGGAAGTCTTCAACGGCCTACATCAAGTTCGGATGGCAAAGAACACAGCATGGACGGCGTTTGCGACACTCGGTTCGGGCACTGCTGCATTGCGGATGAATGAGTCAATCGCACGATTAGGTGGACGGTTTACTCGATATGGAAAAATCGCTGCGAAAGCGCGGGGGCTAATTGATGGCACGATTCGCGTAGCTGGAGGCTTCATACGTGTAGCTGGGCCGATTGCCGCTATCGGGTTTGCGTTCAGTGACGTGGCAGACGGTGCCGACGGCAGCGAAGAATATCCCGAATTGACTGGGCCCATCGGTTCCGCTGTGACTGCAACTGACCGCTTCTTCTTTGGAGCGTACGTAAGAAACGGTCTTCAAATCGCAGCCAGTCCAATTTCGGACAACATCAAAGCCACAACGGAATCTGCCGCACTCAATCGCGAGTTCGATATTGGTTTCTTCAATAGACTGGCACGCGATTCGGATACGGACTTCGGCACTTTGCGGGTTGGCGGAAAACGCGGCGGAAATTTGGGTGAACATAGAACAGACTTTTCTGACCCAGCGAATAGCTGGCTTTATCGGACGGGCTGGTCACTAATGGGTTACGGTAGTAGTTTTCATAAGAACGCCGACGGATCATGGTCGACTAAATGACAGTGATTGCCGAGGAAGTCGTTCGTGTCAGTTGCGGAGCAATAATTGAGTGTCAATTAGGCAGTATTTAGAAAAGCATGGGGCGTCGGTCTTCAACAGCGATTATCCAGAGGCTCCCATTGAATTGTACTGGAGTAGAACGGACGAGAGTTTTGAACACATCGCAGCAGTCCCGACCAATAGCGAGATTGGGTGTGTGACGATTGAGTCCGCTCATGTCGAAAATGCCGAGTTAGAAAAGCTACTAAGTCGGGTGTGCAATGGACTTCTCGAATTGCACCTCATTGATTGTGGCATTTCGTCGCTTGGTATTGGAACGTTGAGTCTAGCGCGTAACTTGAAAGTACTCATGGTTGCAGGCGTGCATGACGTCGGTTCATGGGAGGAAGCGCTTACTGGCTGTAGATACCTTGAGGAAATTTACATTAGAAGGTCCGACATGCGAGGTATCTCAAATGCCTTCGCGTTCTTGAAACGCCTCCGTGTGCTTACAGTCGAAGCGGCCCGACCGGTGCCAAATCAGTCAGTGATGAGCCTGGAGGGATGTGACGCCCTCGAATCTGTGACGATCAGTTCACCGGGATTAGTCGGAAATGAGACACTCCGAACATTACCGCCAGCAAAGTCGTTTCAGGATCTGTCAATTCCTCACGACCAAGTATCGGATACCGCAATTCAATCGCTCCAATTGCGGATTCCATGGCTGGAGATTATAGAGTTGTCGGAGGATGACGACGAAGATCCGCCGATGGGGGGCTGAATCGAAATTACCGGTGACGCCCGCTTGTCGTCGACAGGAGAAAACGCGGGGACATCCACTCTACAAGAGTAAGCGCACGGTGAACTACAGGGATTCGAGTTTCGCCTGTCGCTCTTCCTGGCGTCGCTGTGCGATGGTCCAGCGGTGCTGAGGATTGTGCTGCAGCCAGACGTCGGGCAGCAGGGATTCGAGGGCCGTGCCCTCCGGCAGGTTCCGCAGCCCGTCGCGCAGCCAGGCCCATGGTTCGACATGGTTGGCCTTGCCGCTGGCGATCAGTGAGACATGACACTGGTGCGAGACATGACACTGGTGCCACCCATCTGTCGCCACGCGCCACCGCACTGAACGTACGTTCAGAAGCCGTCGCTAAACCGCTGAATCGCAGAAGCCGATTGCGTTGTTGTCCTGTCACCGTCGGCGGACCGTTGCCCCCGCCACTGAACTGACTTCCATCATCACCAATGGCTGGCACCGGTCGTCACCATCGCACCGGTCGTCACCATGTCTCCCTTCAATTCCGCAGGACGACAGCGGATTGAGACGGCTATCAGTGAATCGCCTTCGCGTGTAGCCGCATCAACGTCTGAAATAGTCGTCCCAATTCTTCGACACCATGAAGAAACCGAACGAGAGCGGAGAGCCCATCGAGAGATCCTGCCTGTCTGGACCTGGATGCGGCAAGCTCAGCGAGATCTCGGATACGACAGACCGATTCCCACGCCGGTGCCTCACTCACAATGGGGCACGCCATCGCTGATTCATCACCCGCACTACGCAATGCAGCGCTTTCAGGAAGGCGACCCGGACTACAAATCGTCGACTGCCGAACTACGTGTCGGGCTCCTGCAGACGGCGGTGGACATGGCGTCTATGTCCGAATTCCTGATTACCCCGAAATTGAATCCCGGTCACGTTCATGTCTATGATGCAGCCCCAAAGAGGAGAGAATTCTTCTCGTCGGGTTCACGTGCAAGTCAAATGGCGCCTGACGAATTGCTTCAGGGCTTGAAGAACCGTGGCTACGAAGTCTTCGACGGCCCCGACATTCAACGCCATTTGAATCGAATGGGTGCAAATGCGTCCACGTTTGGAACAAAGGATCTACTATTACGACCTGACCCCAGAAAATTGGAAGTGATTGAGGAATGGCTGCACAATGTGCAGCAAAGAATTGGGATTGATCCGGCGATTCGTGAATCTCACATTGCTGATTTCATTCATCGTCATCGAAGACTCCTTGGTCTTGATGAAGCAGACACGCTGAAACGGCTGCAAATCGAAATACAACGCTCGGGAAATTGAGGTTTCCAAATGAACGATACGACGCTCCATACGCTATCTGTTGTTGATGCTGATGTTGTCGCAGGGCGCCACGTTGTCTACTGCGAAGACGTCGTTGATCCACACAAGATGATCGGCAGGCGATTTCGTTGCGTTACTCTTCCACTCGAATTCACGATTCAAGGATTGAGTAGTTGCGGGACAACGAATCTCAGTGCCTTTGCCTATACGGGAGACTCATTGCCGTCGGAGCAACCTTTGGAGTTTCAAGAGATAGCGTAACGTTGATTTTCTGTAGCCCAAGCAAGAAGTGCGTGGGATACGATTGACCGTTTCCGTTCTGGCAAGCGGGGGATGCAGGAATTAGGTGACGTGATTCCTGTCAGGGGTGATGGCCTTGGCACTGTCGCCTACGTCGAAGTTGGTGTCATTGGGCGCGTTAAAACCGGCCACTTGTGGGCGCTTCAAAACCGGCCAGGGTTTTGGTGGGAAGTGGCCTAATTTGCTGGTTTTTTCGTCGTCTTTTTCGGCCGACCCGGTGGGCGCGTTTGGCCGGTTTTGGATTGGCCGGTTTTGAGCTCAGAATCGAGCTCCGTTTCGGCCTCGTCGACGACTGCCTGATTATCCCTCCTAGCCTCCAGGGCACCCACGCCTGACGCTGGCCTGCCGTTAGTCAGTTTCTCCGAAACTGACCAGTCGTGGGCGAAGACGCCGCAAATCGGACAGCGGTCCTGCGGGCGACGGCTTCCGGCCTTTGGAGGCACCCCCTCTTGCCGACGGCGGAAATGGGACAGGCACCGATCGAATGACGGCCCAAAGACCGAACTCGCTTGCCGATCGCTCAGAGGCAGTCCCATTTCCTGACCCGAGCCAAACGGGGACTGGCTCGAGCAGACCT
This sequence comes from Fuerstiella sp., assembly GCA_040222735.1. Lineage (GTDB taxonomy): Bacteria > Planctomycetota > Planctomycetia > Planctomycetales > Planctomycetaceae > Fuerstiella. Next base: position 4,714 of record JAVKCM010000006.1, read on the forward strand.
ACCAATGCCACCCATTTGTCAACACCGGTCAGAGCAGCGTGCCAAAGCCACGCTCAAACAGATCAACCTCTTGCTGCAGCAAACGTAGACAGAATGGAAGGACCAGTGGTCACGAGAAACATGGGTTAAGCTTTCGGAGAGTTTTGACACTTTTCGAAACCACAGAGCCAAAATCGGGAGCACTGGTCCATGAGTACGATACGTTTTGTTGGTCTGGACGTCCA
>JAVKCM010000007.1:0-10069 GCA_040222735.1 Fuerstiella sp.
CGCCACAACAACAACACCGCTTCCGCCAACGGCATCCGTGCCAGAATCTCTTTGGAAGGACGTTCCATGTCTAACTCCTTGTGGAATGCATCCGTGCTCAAACACGCCCCGTCGCCACACGCTGTAACATCCCAACTCCCACTGAGTTACGCAAGACGAACATGTATACAGCAGTGGTCTCCTGACCGCCCCACTTTGCGGATCAGCTGGACAGGCTGGATGTGACGCGGATTGGGAGACCTTCGGTCGGTCGGGTGGTCGGGTCAGGAGACCCGGCCACAACCGTGGACCCGGCCACAACCGGCACTCGTTGTGCGGCGGTCTTTCGACCGCCATGAAAATCGGTGGCTTCCCCAACCGGAAGTTCGTTATAAGCCGCACACGCTGCCACTGACAGACCATCAGATGTGTCCGGTCAGTCGTCGCACGCCGAGACCAGATTGAGATCTGTGCCGGACGAATCCGCAGTCAGCAGACGCTGATGCTCTAATCCGGCGGAAGCGGATGTTACCGCAGCACGCCCCGCTACCCAGTCTGACTGGCCAAAGCACAGAAATCGCAGCAGTATCGGAAGCTCATACACCAGCAGCAGAACGAATAACATCGGACCTTTGGGATAGCGTTCCGCAAACTCCGACATGTCGCGGTGCATTTGAAAGATGGAATGACTCCACTGCTGAAATCGATGCAGGAGCGGAATCCCAATCAAACAGACCCAGGCCGGAATTTCGATGAAGGCCGGAGTTACCACTGCGAGCAGAACCACAATCAGAGCTGTGACAGCCGAAACCCGCAGTGGTGCATTCATCAGAATGACGATGTACCACGGTGAGGTCAGCAGCAGCAGCCCGCCGGTCAGTTGCAGCGGCGACAGAATTGTTGATGAGGGCGCTGAGTTCTGAATATCACCCTGTGCCTGTGACGTGGAGTCATCGGCACCGGCTGACAAACCTGAGAATTCCGTGAGCCGGCTGGTAGCCACCTCCGGCGACCGGCTGGTAAAGTAAGACGTCTGAGTTGCGGCAAGTACCATGAATTGCGCGGCCGGGACAAGCAGACACAGATAGATCCCAGCCACTGCCGCCAGGTGCAGCACATTAATCCCAAAGTGCCCATGTCGGCATAGGTGACGCCTGTATAGTTCTTCAAAATTGACTCGAAACAAATTCATTTCCGACTCCATCAGAAACGGCGCTGCTGATTCTCAATAAGACGGTGGCGGCGTGTCAGCTGTCTGCGAATGAGTGGCCCTGGTCGCCTTCACGCTCTGCGACCGCGGCTCAGATAAGTACGGGCCAGATGCCGGACGCCCTGTGCACTGACACGAAGAACGGAACGATTGAGTGTTTCACAGACCGTCTGACATACGCTGTCAATCTGCTGGTCTGTCATCAACAGCCCAGGTGTCAGCTTGAACACGTGGGGTTCATACTGGCAGAATCCAATCAGTAGCGGGGCCGCTGGATGCTGCAGCATCGCCAGCGAATATAATCTCGGCAGTCGATCACCGACGGCACGGTGAACCGTTCGATCGATCAGTGTCAGACCTGCGGGGCGAGCCGGAAATTCGTTGAATGGTGCTCCCGGACTTTGAACATCCGCGGCAGGACGACGAAGTTCGATCCCCATCAGCATTCCGAAAACTCGAACGTCCAGCACATTGCGGCAGTTCTTCAGGCCCGTGACCAGCTGCGATCGGAACCGGGACTCCTGGTGCCGCACACGGGACGTCCAGTCATCAGCCTCCGCGCGCCGCAGAGTATTCAGCAGTGCCGCGTAACCGATGTCGCAGCCGTAACGCTGTCTGAGCCACGCCGGCAGTTCTGATCCGACAGCCTGCAGCTGATCGTGCACGGCCTGTCCGTACAGCGTGGCGGCGAACGGAAACATCGTATCTGACGTTCCTTTCCCGATCGAAACGAGGTCAGCGGCGACACCGACATCCAGCGATCTGAGAAAGGGCCCCGTTCGAAACATTCCCGTCTGTACTTCGTCCACGAACAGCAGATAACCGTGTTCCTCCCGGCGGTCCTGGAGATGATCGAGCACGGGTTGCGGAATGCACCGCACTCCGCCGACTCCCTGGATCAGTTCCAGCTGCACGATCCCGACCGGATTCAGGCTTAACACCTGATCAATCCGCGCACAGGCATCCTCAGCGAATGGATCTACATAGACCACATGCTGGTACAACGGCCCGATATTGGTGCGATAGCTGTCCTTCCAGGTTCCGGTCAGAGCCCCCAGCGTCTTTCCGCCGAATCCGCCTTTCAGTACGAGCACGACCTGACGATCCGGCTGAGCACTCATTGCCAGCTGCAGCGCATGTTCCACCGCCGCAGCGCCACTGACGGCCGGTACGAAATGGGACAGAGCAGTCAGGTGCCGCAGTTCCGTCGAAACAGCCGCAGTGAGGTCTTCTTCGGATTCAAGAAGGTACTGACAGTCCCGGACGAATGATTCCGGATTATGTCCTCGGAGGCTGCACGCCACGCCGGCCACGCCGTCGAACACGCGACGATTTTTGAACGAGATAATGTGGCCTGCTGCTTGTGGTTCTGCCTGGTCAAAACCGATTGCTCTAATCAGCCTCGAAAGTGATGGACTGTACAGGTTGTGGTAGACGCGGTGCCGAAATTCTGCCTCCCCTGTCGCCTGTTCCAAAAGTTCCTGTAACTGAACAACCAGTTCCGGATCACGTTTCTGAAGACACCGCATGAAGTGCATTGAGCTCAGAGTATTTGGCTGAAACGTGGTCGAATGAAACATCGACATCCGTCCTTCCATCCAGACCTGATAGATGTGTCGCCGCGCGACGAAGGCAGCAAATGGGACGGCGTCATCCACAAACGACTCATCGAACACAGCCACATGTGCCCGCTGGCCGTCCGGGTCACGAGACCACTTGTCCAGAGACCTGGTGTCGACAACCGAAATTGTCAACACGTGTGGATCATTCCAGAGTTCCTGCAGCAGACTTTGTTCGGTCAACAGTTCGACCGAGCCTGCCAGTACCACGATTCTGAAACGTTGTCGATCCTGCAGCAATGCCGACAGATTCGTCACATTCGAGCGGCAGATTCCCGGCAGGAATTCCACGCGGCGACCGTTGCTGAGCTGAGACGTTCCGAAGTGCGGGAACCTGTTGTCGGGGTCAACGATCAGGGTGTCGCCACCACGACGGTGGGGATCGGCCTCCTGTTCTGACTGAATCGTGTAACGTGCCAGCTTGATCGCGCCGCTGAGCGCCTCGTCACAACTGTTTGTGAGGAATGACGGACAGGGTTCATCGACTGCCGCCCCCGGCCTCAACAGTCGCTGTGCGTATTGATTCAGGCACAGGCACGACTGAGTCACCCACGGGTTCAGATACACCCGCAGAAGATTGGGAATCTGCTGTTCAATGATGCGCTGACACGTTTCCAGTGCTGACAGCGTGGATGCGTCAGCGGTTGTCGAGGCACCGTTCGGCCGCTCTGCTGTGATCTGCGACATCATGAACTTACCTTGTCTGTTTCCCGGGGTTCAGTTTCACATGGGGAAGCTGACTTCGCAGAAATTCCTGAAACATGTGTCGGTGACGGCGCCACATGATGAGATCCGCCGAGACACAATCGTGGTCTCGCACGGGTGAGTGAGTCATGCCGTCACTTCGGACAAAACGCAGCTGGATTTTGGACAGCGGCAGTTGCTGAATGTGACTCCAGAAAATGCCGAATTCATGTTCATTCAGAAACAGTTCGACATGCCACGCCCAGCGCCGCACCAGCCAGTGAAACAGAAACGCGGTAATGGCGTTTTCTTCAAGGCGGTCCCACAGGCTGCCAAGCCGGTCTCTGGGCACGAGCAATCGGTCGGGATCTCTGGATTCTGAGGGATAGTACTTGCGCACCTGAACCGTCGAATCGGCAGCCCGGCTTCTGCGAATCTCAATATTTGACGGCTCCGGGTCGTGAAACAGCTGCCAGATATTGCTGGCGGACGGATTGTCGAGCTGAAATTCCTTCATGAAGTACCGGCAGCGAGGTTTCAGTCGGAACCTGAGTTGCAGCAGCACCATCCCGCTGTGCATGTTGTACATCGTGTTGTCGAAAACCGTTTCTCCGCGAGTCGCTTCCACGACCTGATCTCTGGCGGGATCGTACATTCGCACCCATTCGATGGTGTCTCCCAGTGTCGACACGTCACTGCCGGATCCGTGGACGGGAACAAAAAACACCGTACCCATCGAAATGTAGGAATAGTTCGGCACGACGTAGAACTCGTAGCCGGACATCTGTTCTGAATCGCCGGTATCCGCTTCGTAATCATCCAGAAAAGTCCGACAGCGTTTCAGTGTCAGGCCGGCATCGACGGTCAACTGATCACCGTCCAGTCTGATTCGCCTGCCGGTCTGGATCGTCGGAACGACGGTACAACCGACATGCCTCCAGCCAAAGTGGTTGACTCCGTTGTTGTAACCGGCGATCACAACATGCTGCCGATTCCGGTGGTGGCAGAGGCTCAGCAGTTCCTGTTCATCCTGCGGATACAGCGTGTCGAAGTTCCATCGTCGCAGTCGTGGCATCATGCCGGTCGCACAGCGAACCATCAGCCGAATGAAGAGTCCCAGCCCTGCCCGGCTCAGGATGAGCATTATGGTTCGCAGCACCTGGTGCAGCGGGGAGGCTCCGGAATACGCCTCCAGCACCGATCTCCACGATTCGTTACAGCCCAGCAGCGTGATGATGCGGACGGAATCTGCCGGGTCCGCGCGCTCACCCCGTGTATCATTCTCGGACGACCGCGCTGTCTGCAGCTTCGAATCAGCAAAGTCTGTCTCCGGGCGTTTGTCTGCCCCGCACTCTGCGGCGAGGCATTCTTCGAGTTCAGCCGTTCTTACAAAGCAACTGCGAAGTCCCGTGGAAAGCAACGGCGCAAGCCATGACAGCTTCTGGGCCCACCGTGCTGTCCGTGAACCGGATACCAGCAGATGACCTGTGCGAATCACGGACACGGAACATCCATGAGCCCGCAGCCGGCGACAGACGCGGTCTTCCGTTTCGATCGCGGGCGAGACGTGCAGATGTGCGGCGCAGCTGGTCACCAGGCAGACTTTCTGTGGGTGCACTTCGACAATCGCGTTCAACAGCCCCCGCAGGACAGCATCGGCTGCTCGACTGGTGTCCAGAAACACAATCACCACATCTGCGTCTTCGGCTCCAGACGCCGCGCCACCGGATGCGTCGCAAAGCTGGGCTGCGGACAATCTGGCAGCAACTGACACACGATGGTCACTCGCATCTTCGAACACGTAGCGCGCGGCCTGACCGGAGTCGGCGTCAATCACGACCAGCCGCGCCGCCGGGGCCGACTGTTCGTCCAGCGTCGAACACACCCTGGTCGAAGGGGTTCTGGCAGAAGACTCTGCGGGAATCGGCCAGCCCCGGTCGATGTCCATCAGTTCCGGCGTCATGATCGAAGGCTTTCTGCTGTATGTGTCACTTCAGAAAACAGACTCTGCCCAAAGTGCAGCGAGTCGCCGGCGGCGAGCTGAGTGTCGAACGTTCGTGTTCCTTCGGTGACAAACACGACGGTCGAACCGAGCTCAAATGTCGCCAGCCATTCATTGGCAGAGACCTTCCTCGGATCAGTCAGCTGCAACCGCTGAACCTTCCGCCGATGCGGGCGAAGCGGCAGTTCGAATGGATGAGTGATATGCCCCACACCCCAGCCCGCGACCATAATCACCATGCAGCGGCCCAGCGGCGTGGTCAGTTCCATCACCAGACGCTCGTTCAGTGTGAATACCGGAAACTCCGGACGCTGAAAGGGTGGATGCACAGGGAACCGGGAACCGGGCACATGGGTCACTGCGTCAAGTGTCCCGGACTGCGGACTGAACACGCGGTGACAGTCCCGCGGTGACAGAAAAAGAATGGCAAAGCGGCCGTTTCGAAAGCACGCCACATCTGTCTGTGGAGCCAGCGTTTCGAGGCGATAGTCCGTCTGCTTCACTGTCAGCGTCGTGTCCTGTCCGATGCTTCCCATCGTCTGCACGGTACAGTCGCAGGGAACGGTAAATGTCGATTCAATATTCTTCGCCAGCGGACGCTGGTCCGGCGGAACTCCGCGCGTAAACAATTCGTTGATTGACCGATATTCACTCAACGGCTTTTCCAGTTCTGACTCGTTCAGAGAATCGTACTTGCCGCCATAAACGCGTCGATAGATGTGCGTACGCATCGGACCGGGGACCGGACAGCGAGACAGCCGGACGCCGAGAGCGGCAGTCCACATGCCGAACAGCCCGCCATGGATGCGTCGGGCCTGATTGAACTGTTCGAGTTGAATGCGCACAGCCTAGAACTCCGCTTTCAGGATATCGGCGACTCGCAGGGCATTGGCCATCAGCGTCAGAGATGGCCCGACACCAAGCGACGTTGGCAGAATGCTGCCGTCGACCACAAACAGGTCTTCCTGTTCAAACATGCGACCATTGCGGTCCACCACGGCGTGTTCCGGGTCCGTCCCGAAGCGGATCGTGCCGCACTGATGAGCCACATGTTCTTCTGAAGGCAGTTTGCGCGACACGCAGTACATCGCTCCGGCTGTCCGCAGCAGGCGGCACATGGCCTTCGACATCGCGGTCCCGCGTCGGCGATCGTAGTCACTGAAACGGTGCCTCAGGTGGATGTGTCCGTTCGCCGACAGTTGCACAAGGTTCTGTGGATCCGGCAGATCTTCCACAATTCCGACAAATGGCAGCATACGACGCCGCAGCTGAGTCAGCAGCAGATTCGGTAGCCGCTGCATTCCCGCTTTTTTCAGCATCAGCGGACCCGGTGCCGGCAGAGACTGAACGAGCCCCATCTTGGCGGGCATGTCAGCAGTGCCAAAATAGAAGTCACCGAAGCCCACTTGTTTCACGAAACGCGTGTCTGCCTCTGTAGCTGTGGCAAAAATGCCGACAACCAGGGGCGAGTAATGCATCATATAGTTCCGGCCGAGCTGCCGGTGCTCGAATCCGGAACGCATCAGGATGCAGGCAGAGCCAATGGCTCCGGCGGCCAGCACATATCGTGTCGCACGGTATCGCGACACCTGATCGGATTCCCGGTTTCGAACAGTCACACTATCCAGTCGATTCCCGGCTCGGTTCAGCGACGTAACCTCGCAGTTCTCAAGCACCGTTAGGGCTTTTCGACGGGCGACTGCCTCGCGGACCAGATGTCCGGCGCTCCGACCTCCAGCGGCTTCGAAACGGTGACCGCACATACGTTCGAACCGCGTCTGGAGTTCCAGAATTTCAGCACCTTTATGGAATATGCCTATACCGGCGGCTGGCTGACTCCGTTCATTGAGGAACTTGGCCTGCACAAGACGGGCCGCACCACCAAAGCACTGCTGAACAGCTTTGTTTTTCCGGTCACGGACCATCACAGCATCCTGCTGGCGCTGGCTCGCAAACCGGCAGCAGCTGAGTAGTCGTCTGTAACGGCAAACCATAAGCGGCCTGTTTTTCCCCTTATACCGCAACAGAAAACAACGATGTACTGTCTGAAACAACGGGGCACGGAATTGCCATGCGTATTCTGATCGTCGCGGAAGTATATCTGCCGAAGATCGACGGAGTCGTTCGTCGAACTCTGAACCTGATTGAACAGCTTCAGCAATCCGGTGACGAAGTGCTTGTTATTTGTCCGGAGGCAGATGGCGAGCGTGACTCGCCCGTTCCGATCGTTGAATTCCCGGGATTCTCGTTTCCCATGTACCCGGAGTACAAGATTGGCATCCCGGATCAGCGACTGATCAGGGCTGTGCGGAAGTTCCAGCCGGATGTTGTGCATTTTGTCAACCCATTTGCCTTCGGCTTTCGGTGTTACGATGTACTGCAGAAATCTGACCTCAAGCTGCCGGTAGTCTTTTCGTTTCACACGTTGTATGCGGAATTTGTCAAACGCTACGGTGCTCTGAAGCCGATGTCACGCATGCTGTGGTGGCTGACACGTCAGTATCACAATCACGCCAGCGTGAACCTCACCGTATCGAAGCGCATTTCCCGGTCGACCTGTCCACGTTCTGGGTCACTCAGCCGGTGCCGGAATGGCCCTGTTTGTGTTGCAGCATCTGCCGCGCAAGCTGCAACTGACATCGGTCGTGCTGCTGGCGGCCGCCATCTCCAGGCGTTTTGATGCAAAACGTCTGGCACGCCGCACGACACATGGCATCTGGAATTTCTGGTCTCGTGGTGATCTGCCTGCCGTCGGTCTCGGAACACTGATCTTTGGAACGATGGATCGACGACGAGCCACGTCGGCAGGAGCACTGGGATTCCGTCACGGTTCCGGTCATTTAAAGACTGATACCAGTCAGGGAGGCCAACTGTTCGACGTTGGCTATGAGTGGAACATGATCCGCAGCTGGAACCTTGGCGGACATTTCGGCTGCACCAACGCTGCATTCGTGGCCCGCTATGTTGCTCCGATTGTGGAAGGACGTGTCAACTCCGTCCCGTCGCTGCATCGCGCGGCCACCGGCGTCCGCAATGCCGTCGCAAACCGGGAATAGTTCCGGACTTCCCGAAGATTTCGATCAAAGAGCTGATCAAAGCGAGCTGGGAAGGCCCCGCAGTTTTCGTTGAAAACGTGCTGGGCGAATAGCGTCTGTTCTTCCTGCCTGGGGGGCCAGATCAGTCCAATGATGAGCAGTCTCCAGCCGCTCTGGATTTTGTGACGAAAACATGGATTGAGGTTTACTGGCTCAGCCGGTATACATTGGCTCGACTTGAGTCATACTGAAGGGGCGATCAAACAAGTCTCTGATCGATATCGTAACCAAAGTCAGTTGAATCCTCGGAGGAGCAAAGGGATGGCAAAAGATCGACGCTCGCGTGATCAGAAACGCAAGGATAAGCTTGCGAAAGATCGTCGAAAATCCAGGAAGAACGAAACGCTGGCATACATGGGAGACAAGTACAAGAGGAAAGAACTGATCCATACCTGGACGAATGCAGAGATCGGAATTTACGAATCCTATGTGATTACTGAGCGAAAGCTGCTCGATCAGACGGTCAGGTCTGCCTTGGAAACCCTGATCAAACAAATGAGAGCTGGAACGCTTCCGCCGCTGTCTGACAGTGCCGAAATCCAATACGAAGTCGGTCAGGAAGAAGACCTCGTTATCGGAAATATTCGCCGTAGCTGGGCAAGACACTTCGCCACCGAGTGGCGACCATCCAAAGATGAGCGGATTGGCGTTCTAAGAACAATCCTCGGTTCCCTGGAAAAGATGCGGACACCCGGACCTCGGTCACAGAGTTACATGCAGCATATTGCCGGATTCCTGACCAGAAAGCTGGGGGTGACCGTTGAGTCTTTTTCGGGCGACATGAAGCCGTTGCCGGAATCCGAGGAAGATGAACTTCTTTTGCTTGGACGCCAATGGACCAGCGGCGAGAGCGAAACGGCAGAAGATGAATTCCGGAAACTGGTTAGTGATCTGACCACAAGCGGTCAGGCCCGGAGAGTTCTTGATTCCTGCCACCGTCTACTGGGCGAAGAATCAGATTCCACGCCGGAGATCATCGCTGAGCTGACAGCGATGATTAAACAAGCTCGCCAGTCACTTGTCGCAGCGATAAACTGAATTTGAACGGAACGTCTGAGCTATGGCTCACTAACCACCACTAACCAGTGCCACGCAGCACTAACCGGTGCAGCACTAACCGGTGCCACCCATCGGTCAACAAGCACTAACCAGTGCCACCCATCGGTCAACTGGCTTAGAACGAATCCAAAGGTCAGTGAACGTTGGGCGAGACAGGCTAAACCGGCAGCTTGAGACACGCGGGGCGTCCTAACACACTCTACGTCATGGCCCTTCTGCCTTCGCCTCAAACCCGGGCGGTGACGTTTCACCACTTTGCATCTACGCGAACACCTGGCGACTCAGGCTGGTGTTGAGCGACCTGTTGCAACCCGTGCGTTCGGCCTGACGCTTCAACGACTCCGGCCGGCCCACTCCCGATGCATGCCACTTGCCGAAGCGACGCACGCAGTCCACCCAGATTTCAGGCGAGATGCCCACG
>JAVKCM010000008.1:0-49362 GCA_040222735.1 Fuerstiella sp.
CCCCACAACGAGACCACCCCACAACGAGAGACCGGCTGCCTGAGACGTGCCGACCGATGCTACAGAATGGCCAGCGGGTTGCGTCGTTCTTCCAGAGTTCCCCGCGTCACACCGACACGGTTGCTGGCCTTCAGCTGCTGCCAGACCTCGGAGCCGCTGATCTGCCCCGCCAGCAGCGATCGGTACAGTGAGAGGATCTCACGCAGGCGAGATGTATCGTCGTTCAGCAGCTCAACCCGAAAATTCCGCAGTCCGCGCGCCAGCAGCAGCGGCACGACCTCAGCAGAACTTTGTGGGGTGGCGTTGAACAGCGTGTTGCGACAGCCGACGTCAGCGGTCAGCGGATGTTCCATTCCGGTCCGGTCACGGAGCTCAACGCGATGCACATCGCAGGGGCGACCGCAGTTCGTCTTGTTTGTCCCTGGCGACAGCACCGAACAGAACACACAGTGTTCCATATGAAACATGGGCATGTGCTGATGAATCACGACTTCCAGCCACGGCGCCGGAATCACGTCCACCAGATCCAGCAGCTGATCGCGGTTCATGTCATAAGATGCCGTCAATCGCTGCACCCCGCGTTCCATAAGAAACTCGGCCGTCAGTTCGTTGGTGACGTTCAGCGAAAAGTCTGCCACCACCGGAACGCCGTGTTCGCTGAAGAACGCCAGTCCGGCCAGATTGCGAACCAGCACCCCCGCCGGCTGATGTTTCAGCATGGCTTTGAAAATGCCCATTTCGCCGGGTTTCTGAATCCGCGGCGTGGCCGGTATGACGTCGGTTGAGCACTCCCGACCGATTCGCACCGCCTCGCGATACTCGCGGATGTCCGCGAAGTCCACGTAGACGCAGGACACCGGTTCTCGCACCACCGCCTGCAGCTGGTCCAGCGAACGGCAAAGCACGGACAGGCGAGGCGGAAGTGCCACCGTGTCCGTGGATGTCTTCACAGTGGAATTCGCCGCAGTGGAATTCGCCGCAGTGGAATTCTCTTCTGCCGAGCGCGTCGCACTTGGCAGGGCCGCACTCGACGGCGTGACGCTGAGCGTCGTGACAGTGGAAGTCGTGACGCTGGACGTCGCCCTCGGAGTGGCCGCGGCGGCGGACAGAATCCGTTGGCGCATCCGCGGCAGGACCGGTGCCGGTGACACAGTCGCCGCCGCGGTTTTCAGCGGAGCAGCTTCCAGCTGCTCGATCATCTGACGCCTGAGTCGGCCCAGCACGCTGAGCGGCAGCATCGGCTGTCCGGAGATATCGGCGGACAGATTTCGCAGCACAAAAACGGTGCTGCCCAGCCGTCCCAGTTGTTGTCTCAGCAGGTCCTGGCTGAGCGCATGTTTGCGTGCGACCTGCAGCCGTTCTTCCGATTCCACATGACACCTGGCGCCGTTGGCGGCGGTCGCGGACAGACGCAGTGGTGCACCGGCCACCGCTTCGATCGTCACGTCAACAGGAACTCGTTTCCGCGCATCGGGTCCTGTAAAGCTTGCCCGCAGTCGTTTGTTCAGTCGCGGGTCATCGGTTTTCCAGACCTGCAACCCGGGCCGCAGCGTTGAAAAATCGATGGTCTGGCGAGCCATCGTCAGTTCGACCTCACCCATATCGACGGCATCTGCCTGCTGAATTCCGCCGACCAGAACTTCGTAGACACGACCTCCCTGTTCGCTGTTCGTCTCACGGTCGCCTTCAAATACGATGCCATCGCCGGCAGCAATCGAACTCTGCAGCTGCACTGCGATGCGATCACCATGGATACCGACAATTCGCCCCAGCAACACACCTCGTTTGGTCGAACTCAGGGCCGGGACCAGCATCTTGTGATCACAGCCCTGCAGCCAGCCCGGGCTGAAGCCTCTGGAAAACGACATTTCCAGGTCCTGAACCTGGCGGCGACTGAATTGCAGCCTGGTTCCGGCGGTCGCCGCGTCAATCGCCGCACGATAATGCTTCACCGTATTGGCAACATACTCAGGCGTCTTCAGGCGGCCTTCGATCTTGAACGAACAGATGCCCGCGGCGATCAGTTCACTGGTGAGTTCAAAAGCGGCCAGATCCTGGGGACTCAGCAGGTACTTCTGGTCACCGAGGTCCACATCGCGGCCATCGCAGATCAGATCGTAAGGCAGACGGCAGGCCTGGGCGCACTGCCCGCGATTGGCACTGCGGCCACCCAGTGATTCACTGGTCAGGCATTGCCCTGACCATGCCACACAAAGAGCTCCGTGCACAAACGCTTCCAGTGGAATATCGGTCTGACAACGCACCTCGCGTATTTCGTCGATGGAAAGTTCGCGCGGCAGCACGACTCGTTGAATGCCCAGGTCGCGAGCCACAGCGATACACTCGGCACTGCTGAGTGTCATCTGTGTTGAGGCGTGCAGTTCCAGATCCGGAGCGACTTCCCGCAGCAGACGGGCCACGCCGAGGTCCTGCACCAGCACCGCATCCACGTGCGCCGCCACCAGCACCCGAGCGGTTTCTTCAAGGCGGGGCAGTTCGTCCGTAAAAGCCAGCGTATTCAGAGTGACATAGCCCCGAACGCATCGCCGGTGCAGATAATCCATCATTTCCGCCAGATCGGCGGCATCAAAATTCGTCGCTCTTGCCCGCGCGTTGAATCCTGAGTCAAGCCCGAAATAAACGGCATCTGCTCCGTTTTCGACTGCCGCGCGGACACATTCCCGGTCGCCGGCCGGCGCCAGAAGCTCTGGAATATTCATCAGGTCAGAATCCGCGTGCTTCATGATTTCGGCACTTTGCCGGGTTCCGCAGCCCTGTGCAATCGGGGTCAGCGACGATTGTGAGGATTCTCAGTGATCCGGAGCTCAGCGGTCAGCATCCGGCGGCAGTACCAGGACACCGATCTGAAAAGGCCTGAAAATCCAGCCAGGAATGGATGGCGGCGGCCGGTATGGCCCGGTGGAATATGGGTGCCCGGCCCGTTAAACTTTTCGGGCCGTCCGGAAGCGATTCTCTGACGCTGTCTGCTCAGGATTTTCCGCCTGTTGTATCTGATTCATTTCATCTGAGGTGCTGCGTGTCATTCTTCCGTCGATTTCGTATCTCCGCCCTCGGGTTGTGCTGCATGCTGCTCACAACCGGTGTCTTTGCTCAGCCGAAGCTTCAGCTGCGGCAGGACGACCATGTGTCGATCATCGGCAATACGACGGCGGATCGGATGCAGCATCATGGGTGGCTGGAAACATACATCCACGCGCTGCATCCGGAACTGAACCTCACCTTTCGCAATCTTGCGTTTCCGGGTGACGAACTGAAAACGCGTCCTCGGGAGGACAACTTCGGCAGTCCCGATCAGTGGCTGACCAAGAATGAATCAGACGTCGTGTTCTGTTTCTTCGGCTACAACGAAGCGCTGCGGGGGCCGGAAGCCGTCGATGGTTTCCGCAGGGACCTGGCCGAAACGATCGATGGCATGCGGTCACAGAAATACAACGGCGAATCGGCACCGACCATTGTGATGTTTTCGCCCATCGCTCATGAAAATCTCAACAACCGCCTGCTGCCCGACGGTTCCCGCAACAACGCGAACCTGCATCTGTACACGGAAGCCATGCGGGACGTGTGTGCGGCCAAAGACGTGGTCTTTGTAGACCTGTTCGCTCCCACGGTGCAGCTGTATTCCGAAGCCGAACAGCCGCTGACCATGAACGGCATTCATCTGCTGGAACACGGTGACAAAGCCGTCGCGTCAGTCATCACGAAATCACTGTTCGACACCGCTCAACCGAAGATCAGTGCCACAGACCTTCAGAAGCTGCACGAAGCCGTCCTGGAAAAGAATTATTACTGGTTCAGCCGGTATCGTGTGGTGGACGGTTACAACGTATTCGGCGGCCGGTCAAAACTGGCATGGTTCGGGCAGTCGAATGCCGATGTGATGATGCGTGAGATGGAAATCTTTGACGTCATGACGGCCAACCGTGATCAGCGCGTCTGGGCCGTTGCCCGGGGCGGCGATCTGCAGGTAAAGGATGACAACCTGCCGGAAGAACTGGTGGTCCCGACCAACAAGAAGGGTGATCTTGAGGACGGCAGTTTTTCCTACCTGACGGCAGAGCAGGGGATGGAAAAGATGGAGCTGGCCGAGGGTCTGCAGGTGAATGTCTTCGCCTCGGAAGCCATGTTTCCGGAGATGATCAACCCGGTACAGATGGCCGTGGATCCGGACGGCCGCCTGTTTGCGTCGGTCTGGCCCAGCTACCCGCACTGGAATCCCACTGAACCTCGCCGGGACCGCATCGTCTGCCTGCCCGACGACAATGGTGACGGCGTGGCGGATCGCTGCGTCATCTTTGCCGACGAACTGAACAGCGTCACGGGTTTTGAATTCTGGGGTGGCGGCATGCTGGTCGCCGCGCTGCCGGAACTGTGGTTCCTGAAAGATACCGACGGCGACGACAAAGCCGACGTGAAGATCCGCATGCTGCAGGGACTGTCCAGCGCCGATTCACATCATTCGGCCAATGCCATGGTGCTGGGGCCGGACGGATGGATCTACTGGTCTCGCGGCATTTTCAACGTGGCCACCATGGAAACACCCACGCAGACGTATCGGTCCACAAAGTCCGGCGTCCATCGGTTCAATCCCCGCACGTTTGAAATGGAGTTCCACTTCCCGATCGGCCCGAACCCGCACGGCGATTTTTTTGACAAATGGGGTTACCAGTTTGCCAACGACGGCACCAGCGGCACCGGATCCTACGTCAACATCGGCAAGGGCGAAGGCAACAAGCAATGGTTCGAAAAACGAGTCCGACCGGTGGCCGCCACGGGCACGCTGTCCAGCAGCCATTTCCCCGAAAAACACCAGAACAACTTCCTGATCTGCAACTGTATCGGCTTTCTGGGCGTGTTGCAGCACGAAGTGAAATACAACGGAGCTGATATCACGGCTGAGGAAATTGAGCCGATTCTGGTGTCGTCGGACGGTAACTTCCGACCAACGGACCTGGAGATCGGTTCCGACGGCGCTCTGTACGTTTCTGACTGGGCCAACGCCCTGATCGGCCACATGCAGCACAACATGCGAGACCCGAACCGCGACGACGAACACGGGCGCATTTATCGTATCACCGCCAAAGGCCGACCACTGCTGAAACCGGTCAAGCTGAAAGGCAAACCGATTGCTGAAGTCTGTGATGCGTTTCATGCAAAAGAAAACACCACCAGGTATCGGGCCCGCATCGAACTCAGCGGCCGCAATTCAGACGATGTGGCAACCGCCGTCTCAGCATGGGCCGCTAAGCAGGATGTCCGCAACCCCGACGATGCTCAGGCACTGCTGGAATGTCTGTGGGTGTTTGAAGAACACCAGCTTCCCGATCAGCAGCTGCTGGAAACCGTGTTTCAGGCGAAGGAGCCTCGCGTGCGTGCGGCGGCCGTCAGAACACTCGGACACTGGGGTGATGCAATTGACGGCTGGCAGCCCGTTCTGGTTGCCGCCGCCCGCGATGATTCGGCACTGGTACGCGCCGAGGCCGTGAAAGCCGCCGTGTCGTTTACCGGCCTGACCGCGGCTGAAGCAATTTTCGAAGCGGCCACCCGACCACTCGATCCGGAACTGGAAACGGTCCTGCGGTACGCCAGAAGACGCATCGACGTGGACAGCCTGATCCGTGATGCCATTGCGTCGAACAAATCACTGTCTCCGGCGGCATATGCCTACGCCCTGGAAAATGCGGGCGTCAGCGAACTGCTGAAGCTGGAACGCA
This sequence comes from Fuerstiella sp., assembly GCA_040222735.1. Classification (GTDB taxonomy): domain Bacteria; phylum Planctomycetota; class Planctomycetia; order Planctomycetales; family Planctomycetaceae; genus Fuerstiella. The sequence goes on from JAVKCM010000008.1 coordinate 5,733, forward strand.
CAGAAGCGCTGTATCGCGCCATTCTGAGCCGCGAAAATGTCGACTCGGCGGCGCTGCAGGAAACGGTCGCAGGGCTGGCAGAACTGACGGGAACAACGCCCGCCGCACTTCTGACAGACCTGATCACCGAACGCGATGCCGCGGGGCGACTGGCCACGCTGCCGGGACTCGGGCGCGTGCTGTCCGCACAGCCGTCCGCAGACCTGAAACGCGTTCAGCATCGCCTTGAAGTACTGGCCGCCAGGGGCAAAACCCCTGAAGGACGACAACTGGGCTACGCCACATGGATTGCCGCTGAAGGAAACGGTGCCGCCGCGTTCTATGCGGCGTCGAAGAGCAAGGACAGCCTGAAGGATCTGCTGGCCGCCGTTCCTTTGATCACCGATCAGAAGCTTCAAGCCGGTCTGTACAACGATGTCCGGACGCTGATGTTCGAACTGCCGCCGAATCTGGAAGCGGAAACGCAGACCACCAGTCTGAACCAGCCCGGCATTCACGTGGACTACTTCTATCCCAGTGCGTCCAATGTCGCGATTGAAACACTGGAAAAGATGGAACCCAAAGCCAGCGGCATTGTACCTGAAATTGTGATGGACGTGCCGCAGCTGCAGCAGCGTGACAAATTCGCGCTGCGATTCACCGGCCTGGTCACGGCACCAAAGACCGGAAAGTACACATTCTTTATCGCCTCGGATGACGGTTCCCGCATCTACGTGGATGACAAACTGCTGGTCAACAACGATGGCCTGCACGGAATGACCGAAAAGAAGGGCAGTGTCGAGCTGACTGCCGGGCCTCATGCGCTGGTGGTCACCTATTTCGACAACGGCGGCGGCGACGGGCTGAATGTGGCATGGTCGGGACCGGGCTTCCGTAAACAAAAGATCGCGGCTGAAGCACTGTCCATCAGCGGCAGTGCCGACACCATCCATGACGTGGCCATCCGTTCTCTGGGATCCATTCCCGGCAACGAAGCCGAACTGTTTGTTGACCTGACCAATCTGATGAAGGCGGGTAGAAATCGCGCCGCGTGTGTGAGTGTGCTGTCCGGGATTCCGCCGGAATTCTGGGCACAGAACCGCCTGCCCGGACTGATGGATAATCTGGCGGGCTACCTGAGCGAGATTCCGGCTCGCTACCGGACCGGAGGCTCGGCCGTGACCGCCATGGAACTTGCCCGCTCTGTCGCCGACCGACTGCCGGAACAGGCAAAACAGGAAGCACTGGAACGTCTGCAGAATCTGGATGTGCGGATCATCGCCATCGGAACCGTCCCCGCCCGCATGCTGTTCGACAAGGAACGGATCGTGGTGCAGGCCGGTCAGGATGTCGAGTTTCGATTTTCGAACTCAGACCACATGCCTCACAACTTCGCAATTGTCCAGCCGGGGTCACTGGAAGAAATCGGGACGCTGGCCGAAGCAACTGCGCGTGATGCCGACGCCAAAGAACGCCACTATGTTCCTGTGTCAGACAAGGTGATGCTGGCCAGCCGACTGCTGGAACCGGGGCAGAAGCAGGCACTCAGCTACACAGCACCGACCACCCCGGGCATCTATCCCTATGTCTGTACCTATCCGGGTCACTGGCGACGCATGTTCGGAGCCATGTATGTGGTTGAGAATCCGGAAGCCTTCACGGCCGATCCCGCTGCCTACATTGCAGCTCATCACCTTGAAGCAAAAGATGAACTGCTGACCTATCTGGATCGAAACACAGAATGGAAGCTGACAGATCTGGCGGACGATGTCCTGCACATCGAACATCGAGCCAACAGCTTTGATGTCGGACAGAAACTGTTCTCCGTCGCCAGCTGTATCGGGTGTCACAAGATGAACGGTCAGGGCGCCAACGTCGGACCGGACCTGACGAAGCTGCCTCCGGAATATCAACCAGTCGATGTGCTGGGACACATTCTGGACCCTTCCAAAAAGATCGACCAGAAGTTTCAGTCCAATCTGTTTGTCCTTGCCTCGGGCAGAGTCGTGACCGGACTCATCGTGAAGGAAGATGCAGAGATCGTGCAGGTCATTGATAACCCCACTGCCCCCGACAAGGTACGCACGATCAACAAGGATGACATTGACGAACGAGAAGTCAGCAGCGTCAGCATCATGCCCAAAGGCGTGCTGAACAAACTGACCCGGGAAGAGATCATGGACCTGCTGGCATTTGTATTGTCGAAAGGCGACAGCAAGAGCAAACTGTTTCAGGGTCATCACCACTAAGACAAGTTCGATCAATAACTGCCTGGTTGGTCGCCTTTCGCTCCGCGAAAGGCGACAGTAAGTGACCGTGCGCGATTCCGGGGCACCTGTTCTCTCCCCCGGCTCCGCTGGAAGTGGGTCGTCGTCTCCCTGCGTTCAGCAGGGAAACGCGGGGAGGACCCGGCAGCATTACCGTAATCCCGTGTTCTATTCAGAAAGAAGAATTCTTTCCCGGGAGAACGGCAAATCCTCACCACCATATTCCGGGCGGGCGCGGGCGTTTACGGCCCGCCGCGATCGATCCATGTGTTCACATGCTGTTCCAGCACATCCAGCGGAATCGCTCCGTCGCGCAGCACCACATCATGAAAATTTTTCACGTCGAAGCGTGGCCCCAGCTGCTGTTCTGCCCGAGCCCTCAGTTCCCGGATCTTCAGTTCGCCGATTTTGTAGGCGAGCGCCTGACCGGGCCATGCGATATAGCGGTCGACTTCGTTTTCGATGTCCAGCATCGACTTCGCCGTGTTGGCCGCAAAAAAATCAATTGCGTCCTGCCGCGACCATTTCAGGCTGTGCATGCCGGTATCCACCACCAGCCGAACCGCCCGCCACATTTCGTAGGTCAGCTGGCCGAACTTTGAATACGGGTCCGTGTACAGCCCAAGTTCCTCACCCAGTTTTTCGCTGTAGAGCCCCCAGCCTTCAATGAACGCGGTATAGCCGCCGTACCTCCGGAACTCAGGAATGTTGTCCAGTTCCATGGCCAGTGCGATCTGAAAGTGATGGCCGGGCACGGATTCGTGCAGGGACAGAGCTTCGATTTCATACTTCGGACGATCCTGCGGTCGGTACAGATTCACGTAGTAGCGTCCGGGACGGCTGCCATCCGCGGCAGGTCGCTGGTAATAGGCCGTTGTTGTATCCGGAGCCATCTGAGCCGGAATCGGCGTGATTTCATAAGGCAGCTTCGGCAGTCGTTTGAACAGTCTCGGCAGTTCAGGATCGATGCGCCGACAACAGTCTCGATACGCGTCCAGCAGATCGTTGGGATTCTGATAATAGAACTCCGGCGACGTGCGCAGGTGCACAAGAAATTCCTGAAACGACCCGTCAAACTTCACCTGACGCTGAATCGCCTCCATCTCACGACGGATGCGTGCCACTTCCTGCTGGCCGATCTCGTGAATCTGCTGTGGTGTCAGGTTCGTGGTCGTGAACTTTTTCGCCAGCTGAGCATACATCTGCTGCCCGTCCGGCCGCTGCCAGCAGCCAACCTGTTCAAAGGACGCTGGCAGGTATTCGTCTTCAAAAAAACGCAGCAGCTTCGCGCAGGCAGGAATAACGTGTTCCTGAATCGCCTGACCGGCCTGCTGTTGCAGTGCCGACTTCCGGGCAGCGGGCAATTCAATGTGAAAAGAACGGAAAGGTTCGAAATACAGACTGTCTTCCGGCACCGATACCAGCTGTTTTCGGATCTGGTCCGGCACTCGCTGCATCACCACGCGAGGGTGCATCATGCCGACGGCCATGCCCCGTCGCATTAAAGCGATCGTCTGATCCATATATTCCGGAAAGGCCTGCAACCGGGCAATCCAGTCCTCGTAGTCGCGGACGGAATCGAAACTCAGCGACGAAGCCAGTTCGTTTTCGTTCTGAATGCCACCACGCTGATTCAGCGGCAGCAGATACAGCCGCAGAGCATCATCAGCCGCGCGCATTTCGTATTCGCGTCTGAACAAACGGTAGTTCAGCTGATCTGCCTCAGACAGCTGTCCCGGGTCAATCTCGGCCAGCACCTGCAGAGCCCGTGCGGTGGCGGCCGCGGATGCCTGAACAGCCTCCAGAGAAACGTCCGGCCAGACGTTGTTGTACCGACGGTCGCCCATCCGGGAAGCCATGGTCGGATTCTCACGCAGCGTTCGCTGCCATTCGAGCTCAAACAGCCGATGCAGCCGCTCCTGAGCTGACGGAGCATCCGAAGGCTGTTCGTCTGCACAGGCCACAGGCACACCGATCATCAGGCAGAACAGGATCATGACCAGCAGGTTGGCTGCGGCAGGGAAGCAGCGCGGCATGGGAATCACTCCGTAAAGGAAGACTTCTGAGCAGATTGAGCCGAACCGGAACTCAGGGCGCTGTCATCAGCCGGGCAGCCGACCGCTGGCGGAAAAGTCACCCGAAAACCCCCAGACGCCCCATGCTCCGGAACCCGAACATTCCAGACAAGGGTAACTTGAAAATCGCTGTGATCAGCACATCAGGTTTTTCCCGCACTGTCGACGCAGTCGAAACAACAATGCAGTGACAAGGAATCTTAATCGCGCGGCGGGCTGCTGCATATTCAGCCCGGCAAGGAAGGTTTTGGCAAATGCTTCCAACCAGAATCCTGACAATTCTGATGGCATCTATGATCATTTCGAGTCTTGGCTGCACCGGCAGTCGACTTGGAAATCTGGTCACGCGATCCGACTACCAGACTCTTGAGGAGCTGGAAGCTGCTGACGCGATCGCATCCACCGAGGCCTCAGAAGAACCGGAAGAAGCGAGCCGATCACGGTTCAGCTCACTGCTCACGCGCAACCGTGATGCAGAGACGGAAGAGAATGATACGGAGCCGCAGAAACGCCGCAGCATTTTCAGCTTTGCGTCCTTGTTCAATCGCAATCCGGATGATTCGGCACTGGAACCTGATCCTTTTGTGGAAGCGGAAAACGCATCAACACCGGAAGCCGTGGCCGCACGAACTGAGTCCGGAGCCGCGTCACAGAAGAAGGCCGCAGGGCAGGGCAGCGATGAACAGAACATGGTCAAGTCGATTACGGCAGCACAGGCCGAACGTCTGGTAGCGGAAGCAGCCGAAGCAGAAGATACCGCAGAAAACCTGTTCCGTGAGGCCGCCGCGGCAGTCGCCGAAGCAGAGGCCGCAACAGAACAGGCGCTGCTGCCGAAGATTCAGCCGGCGAGTCCTTCCACGGTCGAAAAGTCGTTCGCCGATTTTGTCGCCTCACAGCAGAACCAGACCGCATCGACCAGTCAGCCCGCTGTGAAAGAGACTGTGGAACCACTGGTGGTCACGGCGGAAACGCCGAACGTCAATCCGTTCGCCGCCACGACAGTCGACACAGATCGGACGACAAAAACGCCGACGACGTCGACGTCAAAGAGTGCCTTTGACGATCTGTTGGGGGATCTCACACCAGCTGAAAAACCGGTTACCGGGAACAACGAAAGTCCTGATCAGTTTGCGGATCTGGAAGACTTCATGCCGTCCGGGAAGCAACAGACACCTGCCGAAGCCGTTGCGGAACCCAGGTCGTTTGACGACTTCTTCACCGGGCAGAAATCTCTGACCCCGGTTCCGGACCGGACCCCCGCCCCGGACCGGACTCAGATCGCGAACCGGACGCCGGCCGGCAACGAGGAAATCACACCGACTGCGATGTCAGGTACCGACGATCCGTTTCTGGCGGCTTCCAGAAGTCACGGCTTCTCTGACCTGGAACGACAGGACCCCTGGGCCGCCTTTCGGCAGAAGCAGACACCTGCGTCAGCCGCCGGGACGGCACCGAAAGCCTCGGAGTTCGGATCGGATACTGACGATCAGGTGAGCTGGGCGGATCTGGCCGTTGATCCGGTTGTTGAGGCATCGCCCCAGCGTCAGGCCACGGATTTCTCCACGACGGGAGAATCACCGGCAGACCTGGCTTCTTCTCAGGAAAACGTATCTCCGTTCCACAAGGTCTCATCGTCGTCGGAAGTGGCAGAACCAGGAGCCGCGGGAGCCGTGCCGGCGTCCCCGTTTGACGACTCACTTCGTCCCGGCCTGGTGATTCCGGCAGAAAACACGCAGCCGGCTCCGATCACTGACACAGAGGATCTGTTCAGCAACGCCATCTCAGCCTCGGGTTCGGGAGCGGAAACACTGGACGACGACCCGTTTGCCGACGCGACCGGCACAACGGCCGCGCAGCCGGCGGCCGCCGCCCCGGAAGCCTCCGGTTCTGCAGGTATTTCCACTCGCACGTGGTTTCTGCTGCTGGCGTGTGTGATTGTGGCGTTGCTGCTGTTCATGCCGGAACGTCAGAATCGTCGCAATGCATAGAGTTGGTGCTCCGCACCGGGCGACTTTCCATTCGAGTATTGATAAGCACCGGCGACCACAGCAGGGCGGGCTAGGCTCGACAAAGATGAATCTCTGAACCTGGCCGATGCCGGCATTGCCGGCGGGTCGTGCCCGGTCAGAAGTCTTGTCCGTCCGTCCAGGCTGGTGCCGATCGCCCTGTCAGAAATACGGGACGCCACGGCGCACAGCTTCTGAAGAAAACTGCTGAGTCTCTGGAGAGTTGTCATGTCGCAGGATCCTTGGAGCCGCCCGACCATTGAAGACTTACGACAGGTCCTCGAAAGCATCGGCAAGCCCGATGTTTCGAACCTGCGGACGCACGAGCGTCTGGAGCTGTCGGTGCCGGCGGAAGTCCGAACAGGTCGGGGAAACACGGTATCTGCCATGACCCGGGAAATCAGCAGAACCGGAATCGGGCTGCTGCATCGCGGATCCGTTGCCACCGGAGAAGCCACCGTAAGGATGGCCAGCGAGACGCGGGAATTTGAATACCGAGTGCTTCTGGAATGGTGTCACCCCTGCGACAACGGCATGTTTATCAGCGGCGGAAGATTTCTTCCGAACGAGGACGAGTAGCCCGCAGGTCGGCCCGGCGCGGATAGAGCAGTTCTGGGACCTGCGGGGGTCAGCGCGTCTGTATGCATTCGTTTGCTCAACCCTGAATATCGGGATCTGCCGAGGATCCTGCGGAATTTTCACAAACATCGCATCGAACGCTGTCCGCCAGCGATCACGATCACGCCGCACCGGGACGTCATTCGATACTTTCTGAGTACGAAGACTGCTCCCAATGATTCTGCGGCGTGACCTGAATGATCTCGGATTTCTATAGACGGCATTCATCGACGCTGCTGCTGCTCTGCATCGTGTCACTTCCCGTGCTCACGATCTGCGGCGAGCTGGTCCCGTCCAATAACGACATCGAAACCTGGCTGCCCGGCGACAGCGAGGTCAGGCAGCAGTACGACAGTTTCTGTCAGACCTTCGGCGCTGACGAAACCATTCTGGTCGCGTTTGAAAAGCCATTTCCCGCGCCCGAACGACTTCACGCCGCGGCCCATCGACTGGCCGGGCTGGACGGAGTCGCCAGCTGCTGGACGCGACAGCAGCTGCTGGATGCGATGCTTTCAAACGACGTGCGGGAAAGCACCGCCCGCCAGCGGCTGGTTCACCTGATGGCCACGCCGAACAACGATCTCGAGACGATCCTGATTTCAATCAATGAACACGGTACCGCCGATCGCAAACGGACGGTGGACGAAGTGCGGTCACAGCTGGCCTACTGTGGCATGGAAAACGCCGTGCTGGCCGGAGGTCCCGTAGTGGGTACTCAACTGGATCAGCTGGGCAGTCGCGAACAGGCGTCGCTGCTGTTTGGCCTGACCATTCTGATCTGCCTGATTCTGCTGTACCTGAACATCGGCTGCTGGAAGACGTCCGGCGCCATCATGCTGGCGAATCTGCTGTGCATCGAACTGACTCTGACGGCTATCTGGATTTCCGGACAGGAAATGAACTTCATCCTGTCGGCCCTGCCCGTCATGGTCATGGTCTTCACGACCGCCGCCGCCATCCATTTTATCGGCCACTACCGGCACGAATATCCTGCTGAGGACGCGATCGGCCGCGCCATGCGCGGCGTGATCCGGCCCAGTGCCTTTGCCACCATCACGACGGTCATCGGACTTGTCAGTCTGGCGGTATCAGACATCGGACCGATTCCGGCATTTGGTGTGGCTGCGGCCGTCGGCACGCTGTTCAGTTTTCTGGTGGGCATTCTGCTGACCCCGGCGATTCTGGTTCGGCTGAATTATCGCGCTCCGAAACAGGAAGCGGTGCAAAGCCGGCTGGAACGCACGGCCATGTTCATCGTGAATCGCCCCTGGCGCGTCCTGATCTCGGGCATGCTGGTGACCGCATTCTGTGCCGTGGGCGTAATGAAGCTGCGATCGCTGATCAGTCCGCTCGACTTTCTTCCCAGTAACGATCGGGTACTGAAGGACACACTGCTGGTTCAGAAGTCCCTGACCAGTCCGACATCGATTGAAGCGGTTATTGATTTTGGTGACACCGGTTCGTCGTTTGTGGATCGCCTGCGTGCCGTACGGCAGATTGAAACCGACATCGCCGACGTGGACAACATCTGTCACGTGCTTTCGCTGGCCGATTTCTTTCCGGAAGAGCTTTCTGAAAACACCCTGTCGCTGTCTCGTCTGGCGGCGGCATCGGGAGGCGGCGGCAGTGTGGGCGGACTGATGGCCGACGGCAGTCGGTTGTGGCGCATTTCTCTGCGGCTGAACGACGATGCGCCGGCAGCGGTGGCGGAAACCATGCAGGCGCTCAAGTCCCGGTGCCACGACATTCCCATCACCTTCACCGGCCTGGCTCCGTTGCTGGAAGAAGCACAGGGTCAGATCTTTGACGGGTTCTGGAAGAGTTTCGCATCCGCCTTTCTGCTGATCACGCTGGTCATGGTACTTGCCCTCAGATCGATTTCTGCGGGGCTGATCGCGATGATTCCGAACCTGACGCCCATTCTGCTGGTATTCGGCATCCTGGGCTGGTCCGACTATGCAATTGACATCGGCATCATGATGACCGCCAGCATTGCCCTCGGACTGGCCGTGGACGGCACGTTTCACTTTCTTTTCAGTTACCGGGACTGCCGACGGTCACGGGGCTGCCGTTATCGGGCCGTCCGAAAAGCGCTGCTGCAGACGGGCCTGCCGATTATTTCGTCCGCCATCATTTCAGGCACGGGCCTGTTGGCACTCGGGCTGTCCCCGTTCAAGCCGACCATGCGGTTCGGCATCTTGATGTTTTTCCTGCTGCTGGCGGCCCTGATCGGTGACCTCATCCTGCTGCCCGCCTTTCTGGCCATCGGGTCCCGACGTCGCAATCACAGGCTGACGCTGGAAGATTCTGCTGAACCGGCTCAGCGAGCCGCCGCGTGACGTCTTCGGCGCACCCTTCGGGCTGACGCCTGCGGTTGACCCGCTCACGGCATGGGCATCCTTTCTGTTTCCGGCCGCCGCAGTCGGGCGGACAACAGAACGGACCGGATGAAACCAGCCGGCAGATTGCTGTGTTCAAGCCTGCCGGGTAGCCCGTTCGCCTCAGCCGTTCAGTAGAACCGGCCTGCCGGCCTGTCTGGCCTTCGCGAAAGGCCCGGAACGGTTCCCCGGGAGACGCCGGACCGGTCCCGCGGGGAGGAATTCCGGCGAATTCCACGAGCCTCGGCCTCCGGATCTTTGCCGGAGACAAAGCACTAGTGTTTTTCCTGCATTTCATGGCCTGAGGTGCAGTACCTGCGGGGCGGTTTTCTGCTACAATCCGGGGCGCCGTAGAGCCGGGTGTTGAACTCCGTATCTGAATGACCGTCTGAGTAAAAGAACATGCAGTTAACCTGTGATCGTGCCCAGTTTTCCGCCGCCTTTCAGACCGCTGCGTCTGCCGTGCCGGCGCGTACGCCCAAGGATGTCCTCAGAAACGTCTACATGCACCTGGGGTCCAGCGGAGTGGAACTGGTCGGCACCGATCAGGAAGTGGCCATCCGCTGCAGCGTGAACGGTGTCAGCACGACATCAACGGGCGAAGCCCTGCTGCCGACGGCACGTGTGTCGTCTATTCTGCGGGAACTTCAGGATGACCAGTTCGAAATTGAAGTCGAGGAACAACAGCTGTCGATCAAGGCCGCCAGTGCTCAGTTCCGACTGTCGTCCGAGGATCCTCGTGATTTTCCCCCGGTCCCGGAATTTGACGAAACCGACTTCTTTCGGATTCCGGCCGCCGTGTTCCGGCAGATCATTCGTCGGACATCGTTCGCCACCGACGTCGAAAGCACACGTTATGCCCTGGGCGGACTTTTGCTGGAATTTGACGACGGCAAGGTAACAGTCGCGGCGACCGACAGTCGTCGACTGGCTGTCGCCACGGCCGCCTGCGATTCCGAAGGTTCGCCACGGGCACCAGAAAAGACGACCGTCGTGCCGACCCGTGCCATGGCACTGCTGGAACGTTCTATCGACGCCGACGCCGAGTTTGTGGATGTCGCCGTGCGGGACAATGACGTGCTGATGCGGACCGGCCGCAGTGTCATTTACAGCCGTCTGGTCGAAGGTCGCTTTCCCAAGTATCGGGACGTCATTCCGACATCCGGCAGCGTCGAGATTCCGATTGCAGCCGGCCCGTTTCACGCGGCCGTGCGACAGGCACAGATTGTGACGGATGAAGAAAGCCGGGGCGTTGATTTTGTATTTCACCAGTCCATGCTGACGCTTTCCAGCCGAGCTCAGGATGTCGGTGATTCGAAGGTCGAGCTGCCCATCGAATATGACTTTGAGGAAATCCGTATCACGTTCGACCCTCGTTACGTGGCCGATTTCCTGAAGGTCCTGACCCCCGAAACTCTGGTGACTCTGCAGCTGACCAGTGCCGAACACGCCGCCGTGTTCCGCGTCGAAGATTCCTATACGTACGTCATCATGCCACTGTCTCAAAGTCGATAAGGAAACGTCGCGGCAACCGTGGCCGTCAGAGGCGGCGTCACCTGTGGCTGCGAATCAGGCTACTGTTCATTCCTTTCCCGAATCTCTGCTGATTCGATTTTCTGAGTTACGGATGGCTCACCATGAGCGACCTGCCTTTCGGACAACCTGCTCGACTCGGCCAGCTGCTCCAGAACGTGGTCCGCAAGAAAGGGCTGGCAGAGGAATCAAACCGCCAGAAACTGGATGACGCGTGGAGAAAGGCGGCCGGTCAGCGCGTGGCCGCTCGCAGCCACGTGCGACGACTGCAGGGCGGCATTCTGGAAATCGGCGTTACCAACGGAGCGATCCTGGAAGAACTCACCTGTTATCTGCAGCACGAACTGCTGCCTGCCGTCCAGCAGCTGCATGCGGACCCACCCATTAATTCCCTGAAATTCATCCGCCTGCATTAGCCGCGGAAACCACGGGCCGGCCGCATGGCGGTACTCAGGCCCGTCCAGAACCTCGCCTCTGTGCCGGTCCGGAGAATGCTCACCGCCCGACACAGAACCAACCTCGGAAAGTCTCTGAAAGTGTCTGACACGGAACCCAGCAACAGCCAGTACACCGGCGATGACATTCAACACCTCAAAGGTGTGGAAGGAATTCGCAAACGCCCCGCCATGTATATCGGCGGCACCGACTCACATGGTCTGCACCATCTGGTCTACGAAGTCGTGGACAACAGTATCGACGAAGCCGTCAACGGACACGCTTCGGAAGTCAAGGTGCAGATCAATGTGGATGAAAGCATCTCGATTTCCGACGACGGCCGCGGCATCCCCATCAGCGAAGTCCGGGGAGACGGTCGCCCCGCGGTTGAAGTCGTCCTGACTGAAATTCACGCCGGCGGTAAGTTTGACCGGGACAGCGGCTACAAGACCGGAACCGGCGGACTGCACGGCGTCGGCATCACCGCCGTGAATGCCGTGAGCGCCTGGCTGACGGCCGAAATCAACCGCGAAGGCCATGTCTGGGTCATGGATTTTGAGAAGGGAAAACGCACGTCCGACCTGCGGCAGCTGGGACGTTCTGACCGAACCGGCACTCGACTTTCATTTCTGCCGGATCCCGAGATCTTTCCCGAAACAAAATTTTCGTTCGACACGCTGACCCGCCGACTGCAGGAACTGGCCTTTCTGACACCCGGCATCCGGATCACGCTGCAGGATGATCGCGTCAGCCGGACCGAAGTCTTTCACTACGAGGAAGGACTGGTCGAATTTGTCCGCCATCTCAACCGCACTCAGACACCGATTCTTGGCGAAGTGATTCGAATCAGCGGCGAAAGTGAAAACGTGCAGGTAGAATTGGCCATGCAGCACAACGACGGCTACACCGAAAACGTGCGCCCATTCGCCAACAACATCTTCAACGTCGACGGCGGCTCACACCTGAGCGGCTTCAAGGCGGCTCTGACACGGTCACTGAACACGTACGCCAAAAAGAACAACCTGTTCAAGGATGTCACGCCGTCCGGTGAGGATTTTCGGGAAGGCCTGACGGCCGTGATCTCAGTCCGTGTGCCGGACCCACAGTTCGAATCACAGACCAAGGTCAAGCTGACCAATCCCGAAGTGGAAGGCATCGTGCAGTCCGTCGTCGGAGAAGGTCTGCTGAAGTACCTGGAAGAAAATCCGTCCAGCGCAAAAAAACTGATCGCCAAGGCGATCAACGCCGCTGAGGCCCGGGAAGCCGCCCGCAAGTCGCGCGATATGGTCCGCCGCAAAGGAGCCATCACGACCGGCGGACTGCCGGAAAAACTGCGTGACTGCCGCAGCCGTGATCTCGAAACCACCGAACTGTACCTGGTGGAAGGGGACTCGGCCGGCGGATCCGCGGACACCGGACGCGATTCCAATATTCAGGCCATCCTGCCGCTGCGAGGAAAAATTCTGAATGTGGAAAAGGCCCAGCTGGTCAAAGTGCTGGACAACAACGAAATTTCAAACCTGTTTCGCGCCATCGGAGTGTCGCCCGGAGCCGGCGGCGAAGAAATGGATATCAGCAAACGGCGGTATGGCAAAATCATTGTCATGACCGACGCCGACGTCGACGGCAGTCATATCCGAACTCTGCTGCTGACGTTCATCTTTCGCCATATGCGGCCGCTGGTGGAAGGCGGCTTCGTCTACATCGCTCAGCCGCCCCTGTACCGAGTCATCCAGAAAGGCCGCAAAACGCCCCGCTACGTCCAGACGCATGAAACCATGATGCGAGAACTGACTGAACTGGGACTCGACGGAGCCGTGCTGGTGGCCAAAGCAGATGACACCATCTTCGAAGGCGGCAACCTGCAGCGCGTGATCAATGTCCTGCGGGAAATGGAACAACCGCTGGAACTGCTGGAACGGCGAGGTATCGACATCAAGTACCTGCAGGTCAGAGGTGGTGCCGAAGATACTCGCCTGCCGCGGTTTCGCGTGCTGTGGGGTGATTCTGAAAAATGGCTGTTCGAACGTGACGCTGCAGACGCCTTCGTCAAGGAACTGGAAGAAGTTCATCAGGCGGCGACAGCGGCAGACAGCAGTGCCACCACTCCGTCCGCTGAAGACAACGGCACCGAGGCCGACAAGGTGAAGGAACTTGAGCCCGTTTGTCAGCTGGTCGATCTGCATGAAATCAAGACACTGAATTCACAGCTGGCGCTGCTGAAGGACTTCGGCTTCACCTATACCGATTTCGTGTCTGCCGGTGTCCAGAATGCTGAACAGGTCTACCCGTTCTGCATCCAGCGCGATGACCAGACCGTGCAGCTGACCAGCCTGCGAGAAGTGCTGCCGGAACTGCGAAAACTGGGCGAAAAAGGCCTTACCCTGACCCGCTTCAAAGGTCTGGGCGAAATGAACTCTGAGGAGCTCTGGGATACCAGCATGGACCCGGAAAAACGAGTTCTGCTGCAGGTCCGCATGGACGACGCCGCGGCTGCCGACGAGATATTTCGCGTGCTTATGGGTGACCAGGTCGAACCCCGCCGCGAATTTATCGAAAAGCACGCCCTGGACGTCAAGGAACTGGATATCTGATGTTTGGCACGGGTTGATCCGGGGCGCCTCAGCCGGCACCTTTCCGAGTTGGGCAAACCGAAAAACCAGCCCGATTCGCCACGGAGTCCGAACGGTCGCTGTCGTGTTCTGAAGACGGGGATTCGGCAAAATCCCGAATCTTTCTTCGCGGGATTGATACGTCCTTCAGCTGCCTGACCGCTTCCAAGGCCTGAGTCAACAACAAGAAGTTGACGGCCATCACCCCCTGCCGACGCCAGACAAAAAGTCCATCCGGGCCGTACGTCATTTTTCGTCGTTGCGACCGCGTCGTCTGTCCCCTGTGCAGCACCGCAACCGGCGAATGATCAGGCGTCACGGCCGAATGGCAGGTTCCCCGGCCCCCGTTGAATCGACGCGGCCTGTTACCCTTCTGAATTTACTGGCTTTACTGGAAATTCATAAAAAATCATCAAGATTTATTCTTTCTCACGACACCCACAGAACGCGATGAGTGTTGTGCCCCACACGACCTTTTTCACGGCTCGAGATGTCGCTTAGGCCGTAAATTCGGGATGCAGCCTTGTCCCAGCATACTTCAATTCTACAACAGCTTCTGCGTTGAGTACTGTTCGACGGACTTTTTTATAGACGAGGAAACAATGAAACATCTGCCGCGAACCCGAGCCAGAGGGTTCACCCTGATTGAACTTCTGGTGGTGATCGCAATCATCGCCATTTTGATCGCATTATTGCTGCCTGCCGTTCAGCAGGCGCGTGAAGCAGCGCGACGCACACAGTGCAAGAACAACCTGAAACAACTCGGGCTGGCTCTGCACAACTATCACGATGTATTTGGAAAATTCGTGTACATGAAGGGAGGCACTCGAGGCAATGGTGACTCCAGCCGACGTGACGGCAATTACAATCGCCGTTCCGGCATCATTTCGCTCATGCCCTATCTGGACAATGCAGCGTTGTACAATCAGATCGAGGGAGGAGACCCAACTCTAAGTCCTCCGATTCCTCCCGGCGGACCAGCTGGCTGGAATGGCTGGAACGGCTGGAACCAGCGGATGAGCAGCCTGCGTTGTCCGTCAGACCCGGGCGTGCAGCGACCGCGCGGAGTCAACAACTACGCATTCTGCCGCGGCGACTATATTGGAACGGGATCCGGAAACGGTCGTGATTCCACAGACAGCAACGGACTGTTCGCCTTTCGCAGTACGTTTGCCATTCGTGACGTCACTGACGGCACCAGCAATACCATCGCATTCAGTGAACGTGTCATCGCGGCGTTCGGCCGCGGTGGAAAGGGATCGCCCACTCTTCAGGAAGGGATCCTGACCAACGTCGGAGCCATCACCACAAATCCCGGCGCCTGCCTCGCAGCTGCCGCAGCGATCAGTAACGGTAATCGCTATGCGACGTGGACTGACGTCAAAGGCAAGTTCAGTTCGATCTATTGCGACGGGCAGCCTGAAAACGTCGGGTTCAACACGGTTCTGCCGCCGAACGCCGCCTCCTGTACCAATGATGCGAACAACAATGCGGACGGGGCAGTCTCTGTTCTGTCCGCCAGCAGTCTGCATACCGGAGGAGTCCAGGTGCTGCTGGCAGACGGCTCAGCCCGCTTCGTATCAGAGAATATCGACACCGGCAATCTGGGAGTCGCCACCAGCCGAGGAGCGTCAAGCCCATACGGTGTCTGGGGAGCCCTGGGCACCAGAGCCGGAGGAGAAACGATCGGCGAATGGTAAGTCATCTGTGGGTAAGCCACCGTTGACAAAAATATCTGACGGCCCTTCGGAGAACAGCTCCGAAGGGTCGGTTTCAGCTTCTCTTATTCCCTTTTGACCTGCATCTCGATCTATGAAACATTCAATCCTTATAACAGCTCTCATCGCAACCGGCATCGCTGGCTGCGGAAGTGGTGCCGCACCACCGGAACCAACCTATCCGGTATCCGGCGTTGTCACCTTCAAAGGGCAGCCCGTTGTGGGCGCTGACATCACGTTCTTTAATGCCGAAAAAAAACGCAGCGCATTTGGTCGGTCCAACAATAACGGCGAATACAAACTGACGACGTTTTCGTCAAACGATGGCGCCGTCGACGGTAAGTCAGCGGTCATCATCATGAAGTACGCACCGCCTCCCGCTGATATCGTGCAGCCGGACGTCGATTCCGAGGACTACCAGCCACCGGGTATCGGCCAGGACACAATGCCGGCCAAGCCGAAGTCTGATATTCCGGAACGCTACGCTGATCAGGCCACCTCGGGGTTGATCGCGGTCGTCAGCGCCGAGACGGAAAACGTCATCAACTTTGACCTTGAAGAATAGAACGACAGTCCGCTTCCGACGGACCTGCACCTGCTCGATTGTTTCTAAACCGGAACATCGCGCCCGACACAGGCCGTCGATGACGACTGGTCCTCGTGCAGCCGCGCCGACTGATTCAGTCGGCTCTGGTTGACGCGGGAGCGATCTGTGTGGAACCGCTGAATGAGTTTCCAGACAGCCGGATGTTGCGGCTGTCTTCGTCGATGAGAAGGTCTTCCGCTCCGTCCGCCGTCCGTGTGACCCGGCACCCGTTGATGGTGGTGTCGGTCGTGTGCCGCAGAACAATTCCGGAACCGCAATCGGTGAAGCTGAGCCCGTTCATCAAAAAACCGTGGCAGCGCTCCAGCACCAGCGCCCCGGCATCGGTCGTAAACCTGTGCAGTGTCGAATTCGCAATAATGCAGTCAGAACAGTCTTCAAAAGTGATCGTCCCCGGTCGCACAAACTGACGAGGATTGAATGTGTTGCCGGACACGACAACACGCTGGGAATTGCTGACGTGCAGATTACTCGGCTGAGGTGCAAAAAAGTTATTGGCGCTGATCGCCACATCATGGGCATGATTGATATCGATGTTCGTCGTCGTGTCGCTCAGCACGTTTCCTGAGATCGTCACCGAGTCGATGGGATAGATCTGTTTGCCGGCCAGCCGAATATTGGCTCCGCCGGGTGCCACCGTGGTATCGCCCGCACTACTGTAGTTCGCCGAATGCTGTATGGTACAACCTGTAACAGAAACCTCAGCCACGGACAGAGAACGTGTTTCCGGGGAACCTGAAACATCAATCAGAATATTGGCTGTTTTGGTGGGTGTGTCGTCAGCAGGCATATTGCCTTCAATATCACAGCCGGAAACCTGCAGGTTTCGGACATTGCCGTCTCGCACCACAATACCGCCCTGCCGATTGTAGGAAATGTGCGAACTGTCGACATTGATCTGATGCAGGTTCACGTCGTCCAGGTAGATGCCGACACCCGAGTTTTCGTACAGGTGGCAGTCGGATATCTGAACGTTGCGATTCCGCACCACCAGATGAATGCCGTGGCGACACCAGCGAACAGACACTTTGCTGACGATCGCTTCCACCGTCTGCACCAGCTCGATCCCGTCGGCTTCGTCGTGGTTTCCCAGAATTTCAATACCGGAAATGATGGGCATCCGTTCATTCCATGTCGCTGGTTTGAAGGATTTCGGAGAAGCCGTTCCTTCATGTGTGCCCAGAAATCGCAGAGCCGGCCCCGGTCCATCCATCACAATCGTGACCCCGCCGGTCGCCTTCACGGCCACACGTCCGTGCCTGGCAAGGTCGAACACTAGTGGTCGTGTGATTCGCAGGATCGCGTCCTGTCCCAGAAGAAGATTACCGTGCCCCGAGTCAATCTGCCGCTGCAGAGCCATCGTCGAATCGGGCAGCGACTTCAGATCGGGGATCTGGTCCAGTGTCCTGCCGGCAAGGGCGCTGGCCGAAAGTTGAAACGCGACCAGAATGATACTGCTGTATGCTTTCATGACTTCCCATCTGTTGATCCCATATCGTAACATCGACCGTCACGCCGGTCGGCGGACGCATCTTACCGTGCCAAAGACACTCAGGCGACCTTCGTGTCAGCGGCCTGCGGCGAATCGTTGTTTCGCTCAACGGGCAACAGGATGATCTGCCGCACGCCGGAAGCCTGCACCGCAAAACCCGGCGGCAGATGAATTTATCGCGGCAGGGACCACGGAAGACACGAAGCGTTACCAATCGCACCTGGGGCTTCGAGCCGCAGTTCGTGCCAGGTTTCGAGGCCCGCCTGTTAGCAGCCGGGCTGCGGCTGGAAGCCCCAGCTACGGTAACAACCAGGGCCGGCCATTGGTCGTCCTTTCGTGAGCCGCGACGCGTCAGCGGCCGGGCCCCGGGCGCGACGATTCCATGGATCACAGACTTCGCGGGAATACTGAACGCAGCCATGGCTACCAGTGACGGCGGTTTCAGGGCGGCCAGACGCCACTGAAGAAACGCATTGTACGACGCCCCGAACGTGCCCACCTTTCCGTTGCAGTTCGGCAGCTTGCAGCCCATTCAACCGTATCGACGCCGTCCTCAGCATCGTGCGTATCAAAGCGCACAAAGGACTCCCAATTGCCGTCAGACGCATAGCGGCCTCGCGCATCCTGAGTGACCACAATGTAGCCGGCTTTGACGGCGCATTGTCTATTGAGTGCACGCCGCCGACGGGGATCGGGCTGCGGATCATCAGTGAACATACAGAGCCGAAAAGCGAATGTCGGACCGGCGGCGGCCTTCAAAGGTGACTCGTATCCGAACCCGATCCGGCAGATTGACCAGGCGATCGCCGCCGTCCCAGAGAACCTGTGTCTGAAAACCATTGGTGCGTACAATGGCGGCGTTGTCGCCGGCGTACGACGGCAGGGGTCGGAGCCGGTGGTCAAGCAGTTCAATCTTCAGCGCTGCCTGATCACTCAGACCATCCACATTCACAAACAGCCGCTTTTCCGCCGGATTCGTGAGGCTCAGCGATGTCGTCAGAAAGCTGCTGACGGTCTGCGTCATCTGATAATCGCCAGCTCCTTCGGTGGTGGTGTCAACCGTCAGACAGGCAAAGCGGTCACGCGGCAGTGTGGCAATACCAACTCCGCCGCGGGGCGGTGAATCCTCCCAGTGACGCGGGTCCCAGGCCCCGTAGTAGATGAAGGTCTGGTGACCGACGTTTTCGAATCCCTGCCCCTGCAGCAGTCCGCCCTGATCCCATGCTCCGTCGGGGCCGCGTTTCAGAAACACATGTTCGTGCATCGCTTCGCGGAAGTGAATACCGTCGTTGCTGACGACCAGTCCCAGATCAATTGTCAGGTCTTTCCATTCAGGCGTGCCGTGCCACAGACCGGAGATCCCAACCAGTACATTGCCGCGATTCCAGACACTGATGCCCTCATGCGTCTGTTCTCCGATGCGGCTTTTGCCGGGACCCAGCAGTTTGTGCTGAGAACTTCGCACAAACTGAATCGCACTTGCCTGAGTCCAGCTGGCGAAGTCGGACGAAACAAAAGTTCGTGATACACGGCCGTGATAGGGACGCGGCGCCGTAATCGCGTTCTGGCCGGAAAGATGAAACAGGCCGTCCCAGCGGTAGAGCCCGCCGACCGGTTCGAAATGCAGTGGCGGAATCACGGTGGCCGCTTCCGGCAGTTCCGCGTCTATCGGCTGCGCTTCGGTGAGCAGCTTCCACGTCAGTCCGTCAGCGCTGACATACGGAGCAAACGTTCCCAGCCGGCGTTCGTTCTTCGGAAACCAGACGTGAGCTCCCATTCGGTAGCGGTGTGCGGGATTCGAATCGTCAGGGTCGTACAGCACTTTCAGATTCAGAACTCC
The DNA here is from genome assembly GCA_040222735.1 of Fuerstiella sp. Lineage (GTDB taxonomy): Bacteria > Planctomycetota > Planctomycetia > Planctomycetales > Planctomycetaceae > Fuerstiella. Next base: position 25,290 of record JAVKCM010000008.1, read on the forward strand.
CAGATGCGGATCAAGCTTCACCAGGTTGTTGCTGGTGCTGCCGCCGGATTCGACCAGACCAAGATCCGGCTTTACCCAATGGATGCCGTCATCACTTTCGGCATACGCGACGCGCCATGGGACCGAACGAGGCAGGCTGCTGTCCAGTCGTTCCGTCTTCGACACCGCGACGTACCACATGCGAAATTTGCCGCTGGCGGCGTCACGAATCACAGAGCCGTAAAACTGCACCGCCCACGAATCGCACGCGCCGCCCGGCCCGCGAGTGACCACCGGGTTGGCCGGATGCCGCTCCGGCGTCTGCATGTTCAGCTTCAGGTTCTGCGTGAACGGTATCGAAACGTTGTCGAACGCGAACAGCGTCAGGGCCTGCGTTTCGTCAAAGCAGCCGGCCCCGTCACCGGCATCGTTCGCCACCGCCCATACCGGGAGGCATGCCGCTGCCAAAACACCGGAGGCCAAAATCATTCTGCAAACCAAACTAATCATTCGTTACTGTCCACAAAGATCTGAAAGCTGACGCCGGGTTAAAATATGCGCAAGCTGAAAGCTTGCGCCACATTAAACTATGCGCAAGCTGGAAGCTTGGGCCACGTTAAACCATGCGCAAGCTGATGTGTGCCGCTGCGGGGATCGCGGTAGATGCTGGTCCAGCCGATGGCCATTTCCCACGCCCGGTCTTCGCGAATTACCGGATTCGTCGGGTTCAGCATCGCAGCATGAAATACGCGTTTCGTCCCTGAGCGATACAACACATGGTGGTCGTCCACCAGCAGCAATGTTTGAGTGACCGGTGCTTCCGACTGGCCGTCGGAAGCACCACCCACAGCGATGGCAACCACGGCGACGGAAACCATGGCCGAAATCAGCAGCGGTAAGAATCCTGTGCTCCGCATGATCCCATATCCTTTGTCCTGATGGACAGGCGTCATTTGACGGCCGAATCAAAGAAGTCCGCAGCTTTGATCTGAAACTTCTGCATCACGTCATCTTTGTGGGCCATCCTGTCGACCGTACAAAGTTCACATACATAATTCCGGTCGCGAAGAAGTCCGGCCAGTTTCAGACTGTGCTCATACACGACAGTGGTATCCTGTTTGCCATGGACAAGCATCACCGGGATATCAGCGAACACATCGATGTTGCAGACGGCCGAGTTCCGGGCATAGACGTCGGGAATCTGCTCTGCTGTTCCTCCGAAGGCCGCGGCCACGCGTGCCGCATACTTCGGGTTTTCGACAATCCAGCCTGCAAAATCGGTCATGGGCATCACGGCACAGACTGAGCGAACCAGATCCGGCCGATGAATGGCATACGCCAGCGACGAGCCCCCGCCCATGCTGGTGCCCATGACATGGACTCGGTTGTACAGTAGACAGGGCGTCTCGACTTTGGTCACAGGTGCGGATGCAGGTGTGTGTTGTAAGCTTCTCGGGAACCGGCTGATCCGCGGCCGCCGGTGGCCCTGCCACGGGAAACTTAGTGCCCGTTACCTGTTCAAAAATCCAGTCGGCAGCTCGTTTACTGGATCCCTTCGGCGTGGTATGCCCGCCAGGTTCCGGCATCACATGCAGTTCGGCTTTGTTGGGGACGTTTTTTTCTGCAGCGGCAGCCCTAAGTCCTGCCGCCAGCGCGACGGCGCGGTCTGTGCCCACTCGTTTGTCCTGGTCACCGATCACAATCCAGACCGGTCGTCCCGCCAGTCTGCCGACATGGTTTTCCAGGCTGGCGTTCACCACGAACGGGTGTTTTGCATTGGCCACGAATTCGTTGACGACTCTCGGATCGGTGACCGGCGCGAACGCCGCAGCACACTTCACTCGCTCATCATGCGCCGCAAAGTGAAGGGCCAGAAATCCACCTCGTGACGTTCCGCACACCGCGATGCGTTCGGGGTCAGCGACACCCGTGTCGATCAGGTGATCCAGCACATCAGACAGACGATTGTTGAATTCGCCGATGATGTCTTCGTTCGAGGCAAGCCGATGACTCCATCCACCCAGACCGGACGGTTCGCCGTCACGGACCTGTTTGCCGTGGCACGGCAGGTCAATTGAAACACTGACCCAGCCATGCTCAGCCAGTTCGTTTCCACTCTGACGAAAATAAGCACTGCCCAGCGTGGAGTCGATCGTGCCGGCCAGCACAACCAGCACCGGCGCTGGTTCACCACCAGTCTGATTCCAGACGCCGTATGCGACGCCGCCGGCGGTCGTGAAATGCTTCACCGGTTTGTCGGTCGACTGAGCGACCAGCGAGTCCGGGCTGGCAAGAAAAACCGCATGCAAGGCGACGGTCAATACCCATGTCCGGCGCCCGATTGATGTCTGCAGCGGGCGGTTCGGTTCCGGAGCTGTCGGTGAGAATTCAGCCGTCATCGCGAGTTCTCATCTCGCCAGGTGTCATCGGACCGGGCGCCAAACAGATCGGTCTGTGGCAGCAGCAGTTCGGGCAGGTTTCCATGAGAAATGTGTTCGGGCAGCGGATAGTGGCGTGCGGGCACACCATAGGCCAGCGTATCCGGCGGAACATCCCGGTTGACCACGGCGCCGGCACCGATCACCGAATTGCGACCGATCTTCACTCCCGGGCAGACAGTGACGCCGCCGCCGATGGAAACATGTTCTTCGATACGCGGTCCCTGCACGGGCGCCGCAACACGCATCGGGTACCGATCATTCATGAACGATGTTCCGGGACCGATAAACACCATGTCGCCGATGTGCGTGGTGCTGGGCAGATAAACATGAGCCATGATCTTCACGCCGCTGCCGATCTGCAGCCGTCCCTCCAGCGTGCACTGATGATGCACCACGCACCGGTCACCGATGCTGACTTCCGCACGAATGACGACGTTGTGCCCGCATTGAAACCGGCCACCGATCGTGGTGTTGCAGTAGATCGTCGTACCAGAGCGAATGATCGCATGATCACCGATTCGAAGTGGTTCTGAATCGCCGGGGTATCGATAGCCGAGGACAACGCCGGCGTCGACCTGAGCATTGTTTCCGAGAACGCAATAAGTTTCAGGTGGCACAGACCGTTCCTTCCGGCGTCAGGTTTTCCAGATCAGTCAGTATTTCCATGTCAGTCAGGACAACAGCAGCCCAGGCACACCGCAGCTTGCCGCGCCGCATCCCGCCCTGGTCCTCAGGACTTCGGCCCTCAGGACTTTGTCAATCAGCATCGTCTTTCCGAGAAGACTTCAGGTGTTCCCGGCAAAATCTTTCAGAATCCGCAGCGCGGCGTCTGCCAGCACATCTCCGGCGGGTGCGGCCAGTGGTGGGCGAAAACGCGTGTAGCGGTGATGAGAGCTCATGTATTCTGCATCGCCGAGGTTGGCGCTGTCAGGGATGTAGCCGTGAGACACATTGGTGTAGCCACACGGAATGCTGATCGGCAGCGGTGAGTCCTCGCGAATCCGCAGTCCGATTTCCTGAAACGGTTCGCACGGCATCCCGACAATTCCAACATCGCCGATTCGCAGCACGGACACATCCATTTCCAGCTGCTTTTCGACAGACGTGTCTGCTCCGGCTTCATACAGATCAAGCGCCCATGCGGTCCACGGCCGTACCAGTTCAACCAGGCGTGCCCGAAACGGCGGCGACAGTGCACGAGCGAAATTCAGTCCCGCACAGCTCAGAGTGTCTTCGTCTCCGGATCTGGCCCGCCGGATGAAGTCATCCATTTCGGTGATTTCGTCGGCCAGTGTCTGTCGCGGCGGCAGCGGTCCGAGTGGCAGGCCGATCGGCTCAACGACGCAGTCCAGACCTTCTCGCTCAGACCGTTTCAGCTGCTTCAGCGCCGCGATGCAGCGGTCGCCGAGCATCTGACCGAACTCGGTGGAACGCCCCACATCGCCGCTGAGCATCTGTCTGGAATTGACGTTGCCCGCACAACCCTGCATAAACCCAACCGGTACATTCGCCGGCCTGGTCGCTGGCGCTGACAACGCCGGTTCGGCCTGCAGGTGCTCTGCCAGCACGTCACAGGCGATCTGCGGCCACTCGCCGAAGATGATCATCCGTTCCGGATGGTAGCTGGTGACCGGATGCCCCGTAAACTGGATCAGTGCGGCGATCGGGTGATTCGCCATATCACGAAAGACAATGACCGGAGCCTTCGGATCAATATCACCGGCAAAGTCCTCGCCCAGCAATAACCGGTCCTCTTCACGCATCAGATACGTCGTACCGTCCGAGCGTCGCCCTTTGCGGTTGTACGTGATCCGGTCCTCATGCGCTTCGCTCCACCACACCGTTGCCGGCTGCAGGCGTTCGGCGAGCTGTCGCGCGTGCGTTCGCAGCATCTGCAGAAACTGCGCACCGATCGGCAAAAGCTCGGCCGGCGGAATGTTGTCGCGAGAATACGACTCGTACATCAGCACGCCATTGCCGGCGAAGGCCACGCTGCAGTGATTGTGCGACGACATGAACAGAACATGCGACGTCGGCAGCCCCAGTTCGTCCGCGATCGACCGGCGAAACAGTTCGCTTACGTTGACCGGAGTGGACGGGCCAAAGTGCGTCGTAATCAGGCATACGCGAGTCGATCCATCGTCCAGCAGCAGGACCGTGGTCTTCAGCGGCCCCACCACGTCACACGCCTTCGCGCCGGTCCGGAGATCCGCTTCTGTACCAGGATTCGGAGCCAGTTCGAACTCGGAAGCGGCAACCTGTAAACGAGACGCTGTCATGATATTGTCACCGTTAAGACCATTGATATTCCAGGGAGCGTTAGTGACGGGCCTGGCGAATCTGAAACGAATACAGGTCGCATTCCTTCATGACGAACCGCAGCCTGACCGCTCGCCCGGCCAGTGATGACAAATCACGATCGCTGTTCCATGAAACCGTCAGGTCGACGGCGTCTCCGTACAGGGCCGGGCAATCGTCCAGTGTGAAGCCCGGAATCGCATGACCGGAATCGTCCTGAACCTCAACCTGCACCATGCCGACCGCGCTGGTGCTGAGATTCAGGTGCAGCTGACTGCCCGAGAAGATCAGCGGCTGCGTCAGCAGCTCGCCGCTCTGCGCACCGGCATGCACCGAGATGAAGCCGTCGGTCCGCAGAACGTAGCGGTCGCCGCTGCGGTGATAGATTGACATCTGTGTCGCCCCGGTGGGAACGACGTTCAGAGCGACATAGTTGGACCGATTCCGCCAGCGCTCTGCATCGAGTCCCGGACGTATCCAGGCCTCGGTGAAGACACGGTCATATTTCGTGGAACCGGCACGAGTTGACATGAACAGAATGTCGGTGGCATTCACATCCTTCTGATCATATCCGGGCGCGTCTCCACGGTCCGGCACAAAACGTGTCGGAGTCGCCACATAGATATGCGGGGCGCGAAAGTACGGATGAGTCTGATTGGTATAAAGATGCTCGCCCGGCAGGTTCGGATTCATCGGCACCGGTTTGCTCCATGTTCTGAAGTCCGGTGATGTTGTGCGGCTGACGCTGCGCAGCCGTTCACCCGGCGTCCATGTGCGAAAATAACAGACATACTGCTGTTCGGCCGTCGACCAGAACGAAACATTCTGCGAATCAAACGCATGACGCCATGCTGGCTGATAGGGAATGACTTCGTTCTGCCTGGTCCAGTGAATTCCGTCTGCTGACACGAACGCGAACAGCCCCCAGCCCGGTTCCGACCGGCCTCGCTTGTCGCCGGGGCCGGGGTAGCCGCACAGCGCCTTGTACCGTTCATCGGCGGACACGCCGGGCCGCGTGTCAAGAAACGGCGTGAAGTTGGTGAGGAATGGCGGCTGCCTGGCAAGAATCACATTGTTTTCACGCGTCCCGCCAACTTCGTGCAGGCCCAGCTTCGGAAACGTCCATTCGTGCCCGTCGCGACTTTCCGCATAACACACCATCTCGCCCGCATGACCGGTGTGGAACGGGCCGGGATAATCCGGATCTGTTTCGCGCCAGTAGGCACGAAACAAATCGCCGTCCTGGTCCTGATCTCTGATGACGGTGGTGTAGTGCTGTCTGGGCAGCGGCGATACAGGTCGCGCTACCTTGATCGGGTGATGCAGTCGCAGAGCAACGTCCTCCATCCGATCGATCAGCAGCCGGTCCACAAACAGTTCCCGACGGGATCCGATATCGATCGCCTGCCCCCGGACCGTCGAGGCCAGCAACAGCAGAACCGCAACACCCCGACAAACGACGGCCAGTCGTCGGAAGTGTGCTGTCGCCATTGAAGACAGCCGGATGTCGTTCCGCCATCGTTGAGCTTGTAACGGCAATCGACCGCAGCACCGGATCCGAAACTCTGACATGACTCAGCACGACCTTCGGAGGCGGGGGATGGTGGGGCGGGGACAATGACGGGGCCGGCTCACGAACTGAGGAAGATGTTATTTCCTGACTTCTGAATGTCAAACCGGTACCCAGGCGGGATCAGGTAATGATCGAACAATCATTCTGATACTCATCGCCTGAGGACTGGCGAAAACTCTTAATTCACGGGACGACCTGCCTGCGCCAGGGTTCGTCACCGGACACCAAGGCGTCCGGAAGTCCGGGGTGGCGGGCAACATGGTGGCGGACCGGATGGTGCCGTCCGATCAGAATTCACCGGGAATTTCGCCACCGGAACGCGTTCCCAGACCTCTCCAGACCGACCGATCAATATTCTCTGAAATCGATCGGCTGGAACCGTCCACCAGCGCTGCATGGACGACTCCGGTGTGATGACTGCGGGACGTGATGATGGCGTAGCTGGGATTCCCACTCACTCCGTTTTTGCCTTCCTGCCAAGAATTGAAGTCGCAGAATTCATACGTGGTGGTCCCGTCACTGCAGGCCGTGGCTGTATTCGGCGGCATCGTGGTGGTGAAGCCGTGGTGATGCACCCGACCATCCGGCCATTCTGTATGCCCGGTGTTCTTGAACTCAGCGCCACTGGCGATTGCTGCTTCGGCCTCGGCAACTGTCTGTGGCACGGCCGTGGAAGCCGGACCGCCGTTGCGGCGATAGGGCGTCCAGGCCTTGACTTCGGAGACCAGCAGCGTGTTGCTGGTGCCGTCGGTAAACGCGGCCATCCGCAGTCGGGCGTTCGGAAAGAAAGCGCCGTCCCCCCCGCGACCGGTGACCGGGTTGTAGACGAACCATGTTCCGAAATTGAAGGCATAGGTCGTGGGGTACAGCGTTACCTTGCCGCTGCCGGGATCGCGGGCGTCGTCGCTGCGTGGATCACTGGGGCAGGCGTACCCGGGAATCTTCAGTCCATCGATCGCCGACTGAAAGTCCCATGCTTCGGTCAGGTCAACGGAATTGTACAGATTGCCCTGATCCAGAAACGGCAGGATGCGGCCATGCACGCCCCAGGAACCGTTGTTGCCGGTCGCCGTGATGGCCGGGTCAATACAGGCGCTCGGTGGCAGCGTCGTGGCCACATCCAGGTAATTATGCACGGCCAGAGCAATCTGCTTCAGATTGTTCCTGCACTGCGTTCGCCGAGCCGCCTCGCGGGCCTGCTGCACGGCCGGCAGCAGCAGGGCGATCAGGATAGCGATGATCGCAATCACCACCAGCAGTTCAATCAGCGTAAAGCCCCGATAGCGACGGGGAGAAGAAACCAGCATCCTTCAAACTCCATGGAAAATCAACCGAGAAAATTTTCGTGCAACCCGAATGCGCACGGGCAGAAGTTCTGTCGAGCGTGGCTGGCTTTCGCGGAAGCGAGGTTGATGCTGGCTGCGGACTCTTCACGGCCCCGTCCGGAAACGGTGCCCCGATCTGACCAGGATAGCGGTCAGCCAGCCCGGGTCAATACCGGGCCTCTGATATTCTCAGACGGCATTCTCAGACGGCTTCCTCAGACGGCTTCCATTCAGGCCAGCACTCCGTCAATGGGGCGGCTGCCGGTGATCGTCCGAATCAGGTCGACCGGCAGGCTTTGCTCAAGACGCAGCCGGCCGATGTCAAACTGCGAGTGGAAGATGGTGGCCAGCAGATTGTCGATGCTCCACGGATCGGTCCGAGGCCGCCCGGCGTCCCGCGTACTCTGCCCGATCACGGCTCCCGGCTGAGTGCCTCCGCCGAAGAACAGCAATGGAGCCAGTCCTCCCCAGTGATCACGACCACCGCGGGCATTGATTCGCGGCGTGCGTCCCATTTCGCCGCAGCAGACCAGCAGAACGCGGTCGGTCAGCCCGCGGTCCTGCAGATCATCGACGAAGGCCGACAGCGCATGATCCAGAGGATGCCCCATGTAGCGCATCCCTTCTTCGACAGTGGCGTTGTTCACATCTGCATGCATGTCCCAGACAAAATTTGTTGTCACCGTGACAAATCCACAACCGCGTTCCACCAGTCGCCGGGACAGCAGCAGCAGTTTTCCCAGCGTCTTCGCATTGTCGACGTAGTTGTTGTAGTTCTTCCAGCGACGACTGATCTGACCCGGTGTGACCAGCCCGGCCGTATCGTAGCGGCGGAGCAGGTCTTCGCTTTCCTGTGACAGATCAAACGCTTCCGCGGCCCCGCCGATGATCGTGTCGAAGGCCTGCTGCCGGAAACGGTCCAGACCTTCCAGCTGCTGTTCACGACGACGTTTCAGCCCGTCCAGCTGCGTGAGCAGCAGACGGCGATCATCCAGCCGATCAGCAGCCAGATTCAGCTGCATGTTTTCCTGCAGCGGCCCGCCGCTGCCCGGTACAAACGGGCTGAAGGCAGTCCCCAGCGATCCAGTGCTGTCAAAGCGGCCGAAGTTCATATTGGCCGGCTGCCGTTCAGCATCCACGGCCCGCGGAAACAGTGTCACATTCGAGGGAAGTCCGGTCTCCGGATTGTTGGTACCGGCCACGCGCGAATAAATTGAGCCGACGGACGCATTCAGCGAGGCACCAGAAACCACCGGCTTGATATCATGATTGCCGTTCCCCGTAGTGAAGGACCGCACTACTGTCAGCCGGTCCGATCGCTGTGAGAGTCCGGGAAAAGTTCCGCCGAAGGTGACTCCCGGAGTCCTGGTCGTCAGTTCACCGGTGGCACTGCGGATCTCGGCCGGCGCAGACATTTTGGGATCAAATGTTTCAATCTGGCTCGGACCGCCGTGCAGAAACAGAAAGATCACCGACCGTCCCGTCAGCACATCCGAGCGACCGCCGGTGGCATCTGCGATCGCCAGCCGCTGAGCCAGCGACAAGGCTCCCAGTGACCCGATCTGCAGCATGGCCTGACGACGCGAATCGCGAGTATTGACAACGGACAGCATCAAGACACCTCTGTTTATCGCAGGCGAACCGTAGCCAGTCAGCGGTCAATGACTGCGGAGCCTTCTGCAGACGGCCGGAAGGGTCGGTTCCCCACCAGAGGCCTCCGGATCATTTACTACCGCCGATCCTGACTGTGCCGGACAGTCTACCGCTCAGCCCGGCGACTGTCACGTGGTATCCGAAAGGTCGTCGCCGCCTCAGGACGTGGAAATAAGAACCTCCACGTCATCCGCCCCCTGATGCCCCGCGGTGCCGTTCAGGCAGCGTCCCCGGCAGCCCATATTCGGGCAGCCGAGCAAAGCGAGCGCTGAAGTGACTACGGCACTGATGGCGGCGGCGCTGTTGCCAGGGGCGGCGGAGCCTGTTCACGCCCCGTTCCGGGCGGAGATGGAGCCTGCTCGCCAGCGGCAGAATGGACACCAGGCCGGAACGGATGTGCCGCGTCGGACATATTTAAGACTCAGCGGGATCCACGGGTGACGTCACCAGAATTCTCTGAATTTCGATGGTCCAGCCATCCAGACGACTGCCGACGCGCGTGCCCACCAGAGTCACCTTGTCTCCGGACTGCAACTGGTCTGGTTCAAGCGTCTGTTGTCCGCTCTGAACAATGGCAGACGGCTCGACGGCAAAACCATGTCGGTCGCCGAGGCTGTCCACGATGGTCACCGTGCGTTCGTCGGCATCGACCACCGTTCCATGATAAGTCACTTCATACGGACCGGCGGCGGCAACAGCCGTGCCGTCCGCTTCGGGCGGAACGGCCGTCGGCACATCTGTGTGCGGATTGCTGATCGGTGCCACGGGATCGATGTCCACGCGGACGATGGTTGAGATCCAGCCGTCACGCTTGCTGCCGCGCTGCCGCAGAGTCAGTCGGACATCGTTTCCCGCTTCCAGATCATCCAGCGTGGCACGTTTGTCGTGACGCCATACCTCAACATCGCCCGCGATCGGCCACACGCGGGAATCGACATCACCGGCCAGACGAATAAACGAATTGGTACTTTCCAGAACCTCACCCTGAACGAAATCAGAAAACGGGACCTGATGCCTGGACTGATCTTCTGATACCTCATGGATTCGTCTGGCAGTTAACTCTGTCACTCCCGGGCTCTGTTCGTTTGCTTCGTCCGTCCTGCCCGTCGACTGATCAGGCAGCGTCAGAAACAGGACACAGGCCGCGATCACAAGAACCCCGGCCACAAGTAGTGCGGTGTTGTTTGCGAATCCGTCATTGGATTTATGAGTATTCATGTCAGTCGTTGCTCCTGTTTCAGTATTCAGTTTCTCTTCGATGGCTTCCCTGATCTCCTGATCACTCCGGTGCGTCCTGTCCTGAACCACCGTCAGGTAGTTGTTGACATGGACTACACCGGCCTGCATCTCAGCCACGTCCCCGCTATCTGTTTTTCGAATCGCCGAAGGAAGCGCATATCAAATGACTTTCTGTTGAGACTGATCGGAAGTCACAACCAGAATTGCAGAATACATGCCAAACTGTTCAGCGCCGTGCAGCAGCAGTGAAACGAACGAACAGGGCATCGCAAATCGGTTGCCCATCGCACATCGTGGTTGCTGAGACACCGGCCGACGAAACAATCTCTGAACCGCACAGCGGAAATCTGATTGAGTGGAACAGGTCAATTCCGGCAAAACGGTCAATGCCAGGATAAAGCCCCGCAAGCGCGACAGCAATGACGGCTCGGCCGGTGTCGATGCCGCAGCGACAACACGGTGTGCCCGGGATCGGAGTGCCGGCGACCGGAGTTCCCGCGACCGTGGTACCGGCGATCAGAACGGGCTGTTGCCGCGCCCTCGGCGGCTTCCATCGGTTCACTCAGCCCTGCCGCCGAGGGCGTCCGACGCATCACCGGCATACGATTTGCGGCCACTTCCGGCAGGGCAACTGAGGCTCTGGCGGGAACGGTCACCGTGACTGCGGGCGACAGCACAGACGGTGCACGCTCGCCGCTGACGAAGCCGGATGGCCAGTCAGGAAAGCGAAGTGCCGGGAACGACTCGGGACTTCATTCAGGACCGACCGACCTCTTTTCATTAAACGTCGCCTCAATCCCGCGATGGCTGTATCGCCGACGTCATCGCAGGGCAACTTCGTGCGCGGCAAACCTTCAGCAAAGAAAGGACAGGCTCATGTGGACATTCCGAAAATGCAGAACAACATATCGCGTGCTCGGTGCGCTCACGGCGCTGGCGGCGGTGCTGTGTGCCGGACCTGTTGAGGCAGAAGATTCCGATCGTCAGACCTCGGACCGGGTATTGTCCGAGCGTATCCGGCAGGAACTCACTGAGGATCCGGGCGTGACCGTCGATGAGATTCAGATTGACGTCAGCGACCGGATCGTGACGCTGGACGGAACGGTTGGCACACTGATGAGCAAAGATCGCGCGGCCGCCATCACAGAAACAATTCGCGGTGTTCGATCAGTGGTGAATATGATCCAGGTACTCCCCGACGGACAGGCATCGGACGAAGACATCCGCAGGGACATTGAAGCCGCCTGGCTGAGTGACCCGGCCACCGATTCCTACGAAGTGAAGGCGCAGGTCCGGGACGGCATGGCCACACTAAGCGGTGCGGTCGATTCCTATCCTGAACGAGACCTGTGCGAACACGTGGCCAGAACCGTCAGAGGAGTCACCGCGGTGCAGAACAACATCCGCGTGAACTACAAGTCCACGCGGGATGATCGTGAGATTGCGGCCGAGATCCGTCGGCTGCATCACTTCAACGCGTACATCGACCGGGCGTCGCAGATCGATGTCAGAGTGAAAGATGGCAAAGTGACACTGAGAGGGACCGTCGGCAGTGTGGCAGAACGCACCCGGGCCACAGACGACGCCTGGGTCGCCGGCGTCCGCGACGTGGCGGTCGATGACCTGCAGGTCAACGTCTGGGCCAAAGATTCTCTTCGTCGCAAGAGAAAAAATCCCGTTGTATCAGACGCGGCACTGACGCAGGCGGTGAAGGACGCCCTGCTGCACGACCCTCGAGTCAATATGTTTGACATCAAAGTCACATCGGACCTGCGGCGGGTCACGCTGCGGGGAGAAGTCGACAACCTGAAGGCCAGACGTTCCGCCGTTCAGGATGCTCGAAATACGTATGGCGTGTGGCACGTATATGACCGGATCACAGTCGTTCCGAACGAAGATGTTTCTGACGCGGCCATCAAACAGAAAGTGAAACGCGCCATTCGGAGGAATCCTCTGCTGGATCCGTACAGGATCGACGTGGCCGTCCGCAGCGGAAACGTTCGTCTGACCGGCACCGTGGACACGTACTTCGAAAAAGCTCAGGCCGATGATCTGGCTTCGACCGTGCACGGAGTCGGCTTCGTGAACAACGACCTGGATGTCAATTATGGTGACACCGGTCTGAGCTACTACCCCTTCACCGACCCTGTTTATCCTCGAGATCTGGACTGGTACGACTTCGAACCAACCGCCACGACGAAGTCCGATAAAGAGATCCGCAACGAGATCCGGGATGAACTATGGTGGAGCCCGTTTGTGGACGCCGATCAGGTGGCCGTTACGGTTGAAGACGGCACGGCAACGCTGACCGGCGCCGTGGATTCGTGGTTCGAACGCCAGAAGGCCAGCGAAAACGCGCGCGAAGGTGGAGCTGTCCACGTCGTCAACAACCTGACGTTTGTCGACCAGACAGAAATCGAATAGTGGTCGGACAGTTCGGTCGCGGCCATCGTTTGCGGATGGCCAGATCCATCGTGTTTACCAGCAATGTCAATGATCCCGCCTGTTGCTTCAGGCGGGATCTTTTCATTCACACCTGTCATCGGCATGTGAAGCCTTCATTGTCATCGTGACACCCTGCGCCGTTCTGTCAGACTCGACCGCAGCACACGCCCTGTTTTTCGGCACGTCTGGCAGCAGACTCGAAACAGCCGCCGCCTGACGGACCGCCCACAATTGGTCTGTTTCCGGCCAGCGCGATCGCTCACCAATCATTTTCCGGCGCGTTCGAGGGTGCGTTTGAGTTGACGCGGCCGCCTGAAAAAGGCGCCGGGTGCGGCGACCAGCGCGCTTTTCGGAGCTCATTTCCGGCTCCCACGTGCACTCAGCGGGCAGCGGAACAACTGTCCGGACACACGTGCATTGCCACGGCAGACGGATCAGAATACCGGGCTCACTGCCTCTTGTGTGCAAACCGGTGTACACTATCTGACAGCGATCTTCAGGACTGCAACCTTCGACCGGCATAGGGCTTGCTTCAGGAATAGAGGTCCCGCTTTCAGAACCAGGAGGTGTTTGGATGAGCAGCGCATCAGTTGCCCGCGTCACTCGCAATTTTGAAACTCTGCCGGAGGAAAAAGAAAAGGCTGACATGAGCATTCTTCAAAAAGAAGGCGGAATCAAGATTTCACTGATCAGCCTGCACGGATTGATACGAGCCAAAAATCCTGAACTGGGACGAGATTCTGACACGGGAGGCCAGATCAAGTATGTGCTGGAACTGGCCCGCGAACTGGCCGCTCAGCCGAATGTCCGGGAAGTCGAACTGCTGACCCGCCAGGTCATTGATGACCGAGTCGACTCGGACTACGCCCAGCTGGAAGAAGAAATCTGTGAGAACGCAAAGCTGGTGCGCATCCCGTTCGGGCCGAAGCGTTATGTCGCCAAGGAAAAGCTCTGGCCCTACATCGAAATGTTCGTTGACCAGACGCTGGTTCATTTTCGCAGGACGGGGCTGCCGGACATCGTTCACGGACACTACGCCGATGCCGGTCTGGCAGGAGCACAGCTGGCCCGTCTGCTGCATGTCCCATTCATCTTCACCGGTCATTCGCTGGGACGAGTGAAGAAACAGCGTCTGTCAGTCGGCAAGGCAAACCCGAAGACGCTGGAGAAAAAATACCACTTCGCGACGCGAATGGAAGCTGAAGAAATCGCTCTGGAAACGGCCTCCATGGTGGTCACCAGCACCAATCAGGAAGTCGAACAGCAATATGAACTGTACGACCACTACGAGCCATCGCGGATGGAAGTGATCCCGCCGGGTGTGGACCTGACGTGCTTCAGCCCACCGGATGAAAACTGGCAGAAGCCGGCAATCGCAGACGAACTGGCTCGTTTTCTGCGAGAACCCGACAGGCCCATGATTCTGACGATGGCCCGCCCTGATGAACGGAAGAATCTGGAAAAGCTGGTTGAAGTCTACGGCAAAAGCGAACAGCTGCAGCAGCTGGCCAACCTGGTGATGGTCATGGGTTCCAGAGATGACATTCACGATCTGCCGAAGGCGCAGCAGCGAATCATCAACAACGTGCTGCATCTGATTGACCTTTATGATCTGTACGGCCGCGTGGCTTATCCCAAGACTCACCATCCGGACGATGTACCGGAGCTTTATCGACTGGCAACATCGCAGCGCGGCGTGTTCATCAACCCCGCGCTGACGGAACCCTTCGGCCTGACTCTGCTGGAAGCCGGCGCGACCGGGCTGCCGATCGTGGCCACCAATGACGGCGGTCCGCGGGATATCATCGCCAACTGCGACAACGGACTGCTGGTCGACCCGCTGGATGAGGAGGCGATCGAAAAGGCACTGCTGCGCGCCCTGACCGAACCGGAACAGTGGCAGGAGTGGTCAACGGCGGGAATCCATGGCACGCGCAAACACTACGCGTGGTCAAACCACGCCAAACGTTACCTGAGAGACCTGGATGATATTCTGGCCCAGTCACCGAAGCCCGTTCTGGTCGACCGCCCTCGCATGCGGCGGCTGCCGGAATTCGATCGGCTGATCATCACGGACCTGGACAACACACTGACCGGTGACCCGGAGGCGCTGGCTGAATTCAATGAACTGATCCGGGAACGAGTAGACATTGGGTTCGGGATCGCCACGGGGCGTCGTCTGGACAGTGCCCGGCAGCTGATTGAAGAACTGGGCCTGCCCCAGCCTGACGTGATCGAAACGGACTGCGGTACCCAACTGCACTACGGTGAAGACCTGACGCAGGACCGCAGCTGGCAGAAACAGATCGGTTATGCGTGGAAACCGGAAGAGATCCGGAGAATTCTGGATCCGCTGCCCGGCTTTTATCGACAGCCGGACGAGAAACAGTCAGAGTTCAAGATCAGCTACGAAATCGACCCGGAGCAGTCTCCCGGAATCAAGTCTGTCCGCCGCATGCTGCGTCAGCAGGGCGTGCGGGCCAGTGTCGTACTGTCGCTGGATATGTATCTTGACGTGATTCCGGTCCGCGGAGGCAGTGAACTGTCAATGCGGCACCTGCTCTGGAAGTGGGGCTTTTCCCCCGAGAATGTTCTGGTCGCCGGCGATTCCGGAAATGATGCCGGAATGCTGCTGGGGCGGACACTGGGTGTCGTCGTCAGCAACCACGGGAAAGAACTGAACCGCCTGAAGAATCGTCCTCGAGTGTACTTTGCGAAGACACCGCATGCCCGTGGCGTGCTCGAAGGAATCAACTACTACCACTTTCTGGACAATATTGTCATCCCCAATGATCAGATCGAACAATAACGGCAGTCTCGACTCCGGAACAGCGGTACCGGATGCCCTGAAGTTCGAAGCTGACCTGTCACTGAAGCGACTGACTCCGAAGCTGGAAGCCTGGTGGGATGCGGAAAACGTTCCCGAACCGCTGCGACACGAATTCGAACAGCGACTGCACAGCTACTGGCGCGAACTGTTTCAACTGCTGTTTGAACTCTACGGCGCACGCTACGACTTCTTTTTTCACCTTGAACAGATTCTGCTGACAGCCGCTTCGGCCTGGGCCCACCGCCCAGAGAAGCTGCGCGAACTCGATCGTCACCGCATCAACGAACCCGACTGGTTTCTGTCTCAGAAAATCGTCGGCGGAGCTCTGTATGTGGATCTGTTCAGTGAGAATCTGGATAAGCTGCGGCAGTCCATTGACTACTTCCAGCAGCTTGGACTGACGTACCTGCACCTGATGCCTTTGTTTGCCGTCCGTCCGGGCGACAACGACGGCGGGTATGCGATCAGCAACTACCGCTCCGTGGACCCTCGCCTGGGCACCATGGACGACCTGCGGAACCTGGCCGATGAACTGCGGGCCGCGGGCATTACCCTGGTTCTGGATTTCGTCTTCAATCACACGTCTGACGACCACTACTGGGCGCAGCAGGCTCAGGCCGGCGATCGGGAGTTCGAACAGTACTACTACATCTTTCCGGATCGCACGATTCCTGACCAGTATGAACGCACCCTG
The DNA here is from genome assembly GCA_040222735.1 of Fuerstiella sp. Lineage (GTDB taxonomy): Bacteria > Planctomycetota > Planctomycetia > Planctomycetales > Planctomycetaceae > Fuerstiella. The sequence continues at coordinate 41,767 of JAVKCM010000008.1, forward strand.
CGTGAAATCTTCCCGAGCGTCCGACGCGGTAATTTCACGTGGCACGACGGCATGCAGCAGTGGGTCTGGACCACGTTCAACAGCTTTCAGTGGGACCTGAACTACAGCAACCCGGCCGTGTTTCGAGCCATGCTGGAGGAAATGTTTTTCCTGGCCCAGAACGGTGTCGATATTCTGCGGCTGGACGCCATCGCCTTCGTCTGGAAACAGATGGGCACGACCTGCGAAAACCTGCCGGGGGCACACAAGCTGGTCCGGGCCTACAACCGTCTGGCACGCATCGCCACCCCGGGACTAGTCTTCAAATCAGAAGCAATTGTGCACCCGGACGAGGTCGTCCGTTATGTCGGCGAGGACAAATGCCAGATTTCCTATAACCCGACGCTGATGGCACTGCTGTGGGAATCTCTGGCCACCCGCCGCACTGATCTGCTGATTCGCTCGCTCAGCCATCGTCATGTGCTGCCCAAAAACACGGCCTGGGTCAATTACCTGCGCTGCCACGATGACATCGGCTGGACGTTCGACGATGCCGATGCCGCCGCTCTGGGAATCAACGCCTTCAATCACCGGCAGTTCCTGAACGACTTCTATACCGGACAGTTCGAAGGTTCGTTCGCTCGCGGAGTCCCCTTTCAGGAGAACCCGGATACCGGCGACGTCCGAATCGCCGGCACCCTGGCTTCACTGGCCGGTCTGGAACAGGCGATCGAACTGGAAGACGAAGCAGCCAAGGAAATGGCCATCCGGCGGATGCTGCTGCTGCAGGGTATCACCCTCGGAATCAGCGGTATTCCGCTGCTGTACCTGGGTGAAGAATGGGGCATGCTCAACGATTACGATTTTATCAAGGATCCTGCCAAGGCCGGCGACACACGCTGGGTGCATCGGCCCCGCATGCAGTGGGAATTTCTGGAAACACTGGACGAACGTTTCGAAGAAGGTATGGCCCCGATCCGGCGTCGGATCTTCCGATCGCTGCAGAAACTGATCGCCATCCGAAAAACGCTGCCCGCGCTCGCCGGACAGCAGATGGAACTGGTATCCGTTGACAACCCACATCTGCTGAGCTTTATCCGCGTCAATCAGGGTCATCGGCTGATCGTCGTCGGAAACTTCTCAGAAGATACTCAGGTGTTCGAAGGCAATCGATTGCGGACCGCGGGGCTGGGGCGGTTCTTCGAAGACGCGATCACTCATCAGACATATGCCACCAGCGGAAATCTGACACTGGACCCCTATCAGATTCTGTGGCTGTGCCGCGTTTAGAAAAGTTCGATCAATAAGTGACTGGCTGGTCACCTTTCGCTCTGCGAAAGAAGGTTCTGCGCGAGACGCCCTTTCGCCGAGCGAAAGGCGACCATAATTGACCGGACACTCCTCAGCTGTCCGCCTCTTCTTTCTTCTTGTCACTCAGCATTTCGGAACGGTATTCCAGAAATCCCACACCAATCAGAATCGCGGTCGCAAATCCCGTGGCCGTCAGTGCCAGCCGAAATTCTCCCAGGCCACAGGCGATCCCGACTGATCCCACCACCCACACCGTGGATGCGGTTGTCAGCCCGCGGACGGAGCCGCCGGACTGCATGATGGATCCGGCTCCCAGAAATCCCAGACCGCCGATGACGCCGGCAATCACACGCGTGGGATCAACCACTGAAGCGCCCGCCCCCTGAGTCTCACGGCTGTGCAGATCCATGGTGGCCATCGTGAAAATGGTGGTGCCCAGGGCAACCATCATCTGCGTCCGCAGGCCCGCCGGCTTGCCGTGACGTTCACGGTCCATCCCCAGTATCGCCGCACACACCACCGCTGCCAGTGGCCGCAGGATCAGATCCGGAACATGTTCATTGAGCCACTGCATCAGGACCACCATGTATTCCCTGTTTTAATTCTTCGATCGCCTGCCAGATTCGTAAAGCCCCTTTTTGACAGTCGGCTCAGCTCGGCAACCGATGTTTCCGTGCTGTTGCCGGTGACGGTGTCGTCCCGTTGCGGCTTCGTTCAGCCGCTCTGTTCACGCTGCACGCTGTCAGTCGCGGACACGTGTAACACGTCGTCGGACGCTGTTCGTGAAAGTCCGACCACCAGCCCGACAGCAATCAGATTGACCAGCAGATTGGTCCCGCCATAGCTGATAAACGGATGTGGCACACCTTTGGGAGGCACCATGGCTGTCACCACCGCCACGTTGGCCAGTGCCTGCAGCACAATCTGAATGACCAGTGTCGATCCGAAGATCCATTCGAACGAATCTCGCCGCAGCGGCCTCAGAACGGCCCGTCCGGTCAGAAACACGCCCATCCAGATCACAATCACGGCCAGCGTTCCGGCCAGGCCCAGCTCTTCGCCAATTACTGCAAACACAAAGTCGGTGTTGGCCTCGGGCAGATAACTCAGTTTCTGCCAGCCTCCACCGATACCCGTCCCCTGCAGACCGCCGGATCCCAGCGACATCAGCGACTGACGAATCTGCCACGGTGCCTGAGACAGATCTTTCCACGCCGCCATGAAGCCGGTGATGCGTTTCATCTGATAGGACTTCAGAGCCAGCAGCGATACCGCCGCCGGCAGCGCCAGCGCGGCTGAACCAATGAAGTATCTCAACGGCCAGCCCCCGATAAACAATGCTGTCACAAAACCGGTGGCCAGAAAGACGGTGGCGCCAAGATCCGGCTCAACCGCCACCAGCGGCAACACCAGGATCAGCGGCAGCAGCGTTCGCGGTATCGTCCGCCATAAAAACCCGGTTGAGCCGCGGATGTCGGTCAGCAGTTTCGCCGCCATCAGAGGCAGCACAATGCGGCCCAGTTCCGACGGCTGCAGCGACATGCCTCCGAAACGCAGCCACCGCTGAGCACCGTTGACGCGGGTACCGATGCCGGGCACCAGCACCGCCGCCAGCAGAAGAACCAGCAGTATATAAAACATGGTGGCGCGCCTCCTAAGAAACGCCGACGACAGGCACGACGCCGCAAATCCGGCAATGACCGCAAGGCTCAGAAACAACAGATGGCGGCTCAGAAACACCTGGTCAGACTGCCCCGGCATCGACGTCAGACTGGCGCTGTGGACCATCTGCACACCGACTCCCAGCAGCACACACACCAGCCCGATGAACAGCCGGCGCATGTCATCCTGTTCACGCTGTACGCGAGAAACCAGGCGAATACCGTTTTCATGGACAACTAAGCTCACAACGGAAAACTCCAGCGTTCTGTGTCGCAAAAGCCGCCTCCGCCGCGGCGCGACACCTTGAGAGCGATCATCGCTGCCCGACTCCGGCCCGACTCCGGCCCCGTCCCTGCCGCAGATAGACAGAAAGGAGACGGCACCGCCGCCCGGCGCGGACCGGCGGGCGGACTTCCGGAAATGCCTGCCCGGCAGCCTGACAAAAAACGGCACGTCGCTCACGCGACTAAGCTATTTATCGGTCGCCGAAGCGGACAGACTGACTCTGGCACCGGTCGTGACAACTTTGCCGAAGAAACGGCCTGAGAGGCGTGGAATCGGCAGCCAGCCGCCGGCAGCTTTCCGCTCCGTCCGGAAAACCGGTCCCTGTTCGTCAGCTGTCGCTGACTTGCGGACCATCCTGCCCCAGGTCAAGATGAACGCCTCCATAAGTCGCCGTTCAGCCGTCAATAAAGTCTCCCCCATGCGCATCACTGCCACCTGCGTTCTGATTATTTCATTGTCAATACTGCCGTTTGATCCGCTGGCCGCCGCCGAATGGGGCAACTTGTCTGGTCGGATTGTTTACACCGGAACAATACCGAAAGTTGAATTGCTGGAAATCACCCGCGATGAAGAAGTCTGCGGACAGCATCAGCTGGTGGATGAATCGCTGGTGGTGAACCCTAAGGATCGAGGATTGCAGAACGTCGTGGTCTGGCTGTCTTCCAAAAAGACGGTCCCCGTGCATCCGTCGTTCGCCGAGAACACGAAACCCGCCAAACTGGATAACCACAACTGCCGCTTTGTCCCCAGAATCGTGACGCTGCGGACCGGCCAGATGCTGCTGTCGACCAACTCAGACCCGGTCGCACATAACGTCGCCGTGTACGGCCGACGGAACACACCGTTCAGTGAAGTGATTCCAAATGACAGTCCGCTGAAGAAGACGTTTTCACGGGAAGAACTGGTTCCGATTCGAGTGGACTGCTCCATCCACGCATGGATGCGGGCTTATCTGATGATTACAGAACATCCGTATGCAGCCGTCACGGACAAACACGGAAGATTCAGCATCTCCAACGTGCCGGCCGGGACGTGGCAGTTCAAATTCTGGCACGAAAAAGTCGGCTGCCTTCCCGTTATCAGCAATGGTGACAAGGAAGTGGAATTATCCCGCGGCGGATGGGACATTGATATCAGCGGTCCGGATGTTATCCTGGACCAACTGTCGGTCAGCCAGCTGGAAGATGAATAGATATCACCGGTTGCTGTTCGCCCTGTAAAAACAGAATCCGGTGATCGCACACCTGGCCCATCATCGATCGGCCCCGCCCGGATTTCCTGCCGAGATCTCAGCCCGCCTGTTTTCTGCCAGACCTTCTTCATAATACCTCAAAACATGAAACACCTGCTGCTTGCCGCTGCCGTTGCGTCACTTACCTGCTGTTCTGCCGCCCAAGCCCGGGAACTGGCAAGGTGGGATTTCAACACTGAAACGCCGGGCTGGACACCTAACACCCAGACTCAGCTGTCTGTGGCTGATGGGCAACTAACGGTCAATTCCACCGGTCGTGACCCTTTTTTTTCGGCGTCGGTAACCGGTGTTGCCGGCTGGCATCGGCTGACCCTGTCGGCACGGCATCAGGGCACAACAGACGTTCAGATCTTCTGGACGACGGAAAAAGCCCCCGGCACCTCAGAAGCGAATTCAGCTCGCAGCGAATTCCGCGGCCAGCCCGACACCCTGAAGTCGCTGACCATCCACTTTCACACGGACAGCCCCCTCACCTCGCTGCGGATTGATCCGCTGAACCAGCCCGGACAGATGGTGATTGATAAAATTGTGCTGACCGATGATCAGTTTGACACGGTCAAACGGCTGCGGAAAACAGATCGTTGGACGGGTGGTGAATCTGAACCGGGACATGCTGATGGTCAGCGAGAACATGCTGGCTCCCGGCAACCTGACCACCATCAAGCGTGATGAGATCGAAGAAATGTTTACCTCAAAGACGTCGATGATGCCCAATGGTCTGCTGAACAATCTGACACAGGACGAAATCCTTGACCTGATCGCGTATCTGCGGGCGGGTGGCAGTTGAGCCACCGGCGGCACCTCAGACTTATTCATGCAGGCCGCAGACGATACCTCCGCCCGGACCCCGCTGCCGGCCGGATCACAGATCGTAAATTTCGGGCCGACACTCATCCGCCCCGGATCATCGGCCGGCCGCGATCATTCAGACAACAAGCTCAGGAAACCCTTTCATGGCAACGGATGAAACAATCACGCCTCCCTCGCGTCCCGGTCTGTGGACCGACATGAAGACCGCCGAAGACTGGTGGGCGATCTGGTGTGCCGCTGTGCTGATCGCCGGATCATTTGCCGCCGTGTGGCTGAGTCGCCCGGCCGATCTGGCACAGAAAGTGGCGGCTGGCGAAACGGTCACCATAAGCAGCCCGCTGAAGGGCTGGCTGGCCAAACCCGGCTCGTGGACCGACAGCCCGCTGGAATCGTTCCACAAACCGGCCACGGAAGACAAGGCGGCCGTCGACAATATTCGTGGAACAATCGGCGTCTTTGCCGTGATCGGGCTGCTGTTCGCCCTCGCCATGCAACTGCGTCAGCAAGCCGGCCTGGCTTTTTTGAAGGCGTTTCCTGTCATCTTTCTGCTGGCTACGCTGGCCTACCTGATGGCGGCCCAGAGTGTGGTCAAGGCCTACAACCTGGAATACGCCCTCTGGGCACTGCTGGTCGGACTGATCATCAGCAACACGGTCGGGACACCGGCATGGCTGAAGCCGGCCGTGCTGACTGAGTTCTATATCAAGACCGGCCTGGTAATGCTGGGAGCAGAGGTGCTGATGAGTCGCCTGCTGGCGCTCGGACTGCCCGGAATCTTTGTCGCCTGGGTGGTCACTCCCATCGTCCTGATCGGCACTTATATCTTCGGACAGAAAGTGCTGAAGATCGAATCCCGCTCGCTGAACATGGTCATTTCGGCAGACATGTCCGTCTGCGGCGTGTCAGCCGCCATCGCCACCGCCGCGTCCTGCAGGGCAAAGAAGGAAGAACTGTCACTGGCCATCGGCCTGTCACTGACGTTCACCGTGATCATGATGGTCATCATGCCCTACGTCATCAAAGCCATGGGCCTGAGTGAGGTGCTGGGCGGAGCATGGCTGGGCGGCACCATCGATTCGACCGGCGCCGTGGCAGCCGCCGGAGCAACACTGGGTGACCGCGCTCTGGAAGTCGCCGCTACCGTCAAGATGATTCAGAATATCCTGATCGGCGTCACGGCGTTTTTTGTGGCCATCTACTGGGTGACGTTCGTCGAACGCGATCCCTCCGGTGCCCGACCCGGAATCGGAGAAATCTGGTATCGGTTTCCGAAGTTTGTGATTGGCTTTGTGTGTGCCTCAATCCTGTTCTCCATCCTGCACAGCACACTCACCGGCGGCCCGGAACTGGTGGACGCCATGATCAAAGGCTCGACAAAAACACTGCGAGGCTGGTTCTTCTGTCTGGCCTTTGTCAGCATCGGACTGGACACCAACTTCCGCACGCTGCTGCCCTATCTGAAAGGCGGTAAACCGCTGATTCTGTACATCTGCGGACAGTCGCTGAACCTGTGCCTGACCCTGTTCATGGCATGGCTGATGTTTGAAGTTGTGTTCAAAGACATGGTGGAAAACATGGTGAAGTAGATCATGAACTGCGACCTGGACGACAGCGTGCCCGACTGGATCATTGAGCATCCGGAATGTGCCGCCGTGTTTGATCAACTGCACATCGACTGCAGCTGCGGCGGCAGGTCGCTGGAATTTCTCTGCCACCAGCAGGGCCTGGCTCCGCAGTCCGTGCTGCAGCAGCTGCAGCAGGCCATTCTTGAGGGCCAGCAGACACGGTCGAAAGATCCCGAATGAACAGCACACTGAAACAGCCCCGCCTGCCGGACAGCATGACGCCCGGCGTGGCGTCGCCCAGCCGAACGTCGCCCGACGTCACGTCGACCGGCGTCACGTCGACCGGCCGATCCGGAATTCTGGTGCTGGCGATGCTGCTTTGTGTTATCGGCCTGATCTGGCTGATCGTCCTGCCACACATGGCTCAGCAGCCGCAGATGAAGGCACATCTGAACTGGCTGAACGCCCGTGGCATTGACCCCAGCGCCATGTATTACACAGAACTGGAAGCCATGGAACCGATTCTGCAGCGGCTGGAACGACGTCCTGCCAACAGCAGCACCAAGGCCCGGCAGTAGGACGTAGGGTGTGACCAGCGAAGCCTGCCGTCAAAGACATGCCAACACACGAAACACGTCCAGAGCACCAACCGCACCGCCGCTCAACGACCTTCGCGCCGGCACACCAGCCGCGGGTCAACACCACGGTGTGCCGGCGCGTCGGTAAACGGGC
>JAVKCM010000009.1:0-28604 GCA_040222735.1 Fuerstiella sp.
GTGTCGACCAGTCCGACCGCCAGCAACCACAGCTTCTCCGGAATTCGAGCTCCCGCCGGCCGTGACCGGCGCCACGCCTCAAACCGATCTCGCCCCCGCGCCAGTGCCCCGCCGATCTCACCACGTTTTCGTCCAGCCATCTACGGTCTCCCCAAAGGTAAAACCAACCACGGTACCGAGGACGAAAAAATCGTTCAGGCACGCTTACCGGAAGGACACGGCGTACCCGTACTGCAGGATCAGATCACGATGCTCCATCGTCAGCTCGATTCGATGTTTCAGGTCGGCCATCACGCCACCCTGGCTTCCCGCCGACGCACGCGCCGCTGCTGAGTCGTCAGACGTCGCGACTGCTTTTCTGCATCGCGATACACGCGAATCGACTCCGGATGCGAACCGCGCCAGACGTCCGGGAGCAGACTTTCGTAGTCCGTGCAGCCCCCGGCAAGCCTCCGAAGACAATCGTCCACGTAAGCCCACACGTCCAGACTGTGACGCGCCGCTGAAGAGAGCTGTTGGCTCTGAAGAGACTTGGCGGATCTCCAGATTCCTGATTTGAAACGATAAACCATCAGGCTCGAATTGCGCCGCCACCGGCATTGCCACCGAGCTTACGACAACAAAGAAAATCATGGATCTGATCATGGGAAAGTCATCTCTACGTCCATGGTACCTTCTGCCCGATTTGCCGGTCTGCCAACATCTGTAAAGCCAACTCGTTCTGGATGCGCTGAGAGTCAGTCTGCTCCCAAGGCTTCAGATCCGAGTTGAATCCGAATGTAGTTGATGACGAGATGGCCATCAGACAACGTTGGCATTCCGATCAGCAAGAACACCGCTACTGCCGCCAAAACCTGAAGGACAACCAACGCTGAAAAGCGATGCGGGGCACTCCTTAATCGGAGAAAAACCAATACGTTTGCTGCGACCGAGCATAAAGCAAGGATTTTCGTAGTGGGTGTGAGAAATCCACCAACGAATACGAAATAGGTTTGGGTATGCTCAATCGGAATCCATGGCCGCGCTGCTTGGAGAACAAGCAAGAACCCGGTTGAAAGCCCAGTGACAATTCCAACGGAAACCGCCAGTGTAAGTCGGATATGAGCTTGCTTCCAGGAATTTGTGACCCGACAAAGGCACCACAAACTAAACACCGCGGAGCAGGGCGAGAATAACAGAAACCAGTTCGTCATGAGATTCACCGTTCTTCAGAAAGCGGCGTGAACCAAATCGAGTTGTTCGACGAACGGGCGTAAGAATTTCAATAATCGAAAAGATCGGTGGAACGACACCGTCATAGTGCCAGGGAGAATGTAGGTACATAAACGTGACCTTGATCCTCATGTTCTGGGTGGAAGGCAATCCACGCCGTTCGATGGCCGTTATTGCTTCCCATCGTCAGTGAAAATTACACTGTTTTTGCTCGCTTCATCCGCGACTTGCAGATCTTTGCAGTCGATATTTCCTTTCTTTACCCAAGCCTACAGCCGACCAAACCTCAGATTCTACTCGAACGACGAAAGGGGCACCTCACTGCTCAATTTCTGTTTGCCGGGTTTTTCTATTTACAAAGCCAATGAGCACCACGATGAATTCGAGACTGCAAATAAACACTGCAACTATGCCAATGTCGGGCAACATCTTGAAAAAAATGATTTCGGCCATACTGAAGTTCGACCTTATTGCGGGGAGCCAGCGATTTGAGCTGGAATCCCAAAAAACATAACTCCCGAAGTTCGTCGTCTGCGTTCGATACACCGCTGAAACGAGACAGCCGACAATGCACAGCACGAGGTAGATTCCGCGACGCGATCTGGAATTTGAATTACTCATGGAAAGCATGATTTCTCAGACGAACTGCCAAAAGGACTAACGACTGTCACTTCGTGCTGCAAAGAGCAACTGCGTCAAGACGGCACCAATTGCTCGCTCATAGAGGTGCCTTGGATCATCACACTTCAATGGGCCATACTCTACACAACACTTTCCGCCGCCACCGGAAAACTCGTCAAATGCATCGTCACTGTATTCGTATTTCCGGCAAATAATACATCCGTGATATCCGATTGGTGCCTTGGGCTTCCAGTTCAACTTGACAGGGTGTAACCGGCGTTCCGCCGGTTCGATTTCGTTTGTGAAATGATTGGTGTCAACAAAAAGCGGCCTGCCTGCCATGATTCGGGTGCATTCATTCCGTTTCACAAGGGCAAGGAGGCCGCCGCCATGAAGATCGTCGAATCTGCTCAGCAATGCAACCCCGAACAGATTTCCCGCAGCATGAGTTCGATCGGAGATCAGCTCAGAGACAACATCCGATTGGCTGCAGTCACTGGCGACAGCTTTGACAGCGTCGAACGAATGACTTTGAACAGTGTGCTTCAGATTGGTGCGCGAGCCATGGAACTGTTGCTTGCTCTTCAGGGGGACGGCAATCTGGGCGAGGAAATTCCGACGGACGACGGCAGGATCGCTCGACGAACTGAAGCCAGGTCCACGACCAAACTGCGATCAATCTTTGGCCAGCATGCGTTTGAACAATTCACCTGCAGCGCGGGGAAAAATAAACCGATCAGCCTGCGTCCGATCAGTGCCCGACTTTCGTTGCCAGAGAGCCGCTGGTCGTATCTGTTACAGGAGTTTTCGCAAATGCCTGGCGTCGATCAGGCGTGGGATCAGGCGATGAAAAACCTGGGCACAATTCTGGACAGCAATTTCAGCGTTGATACGGCTGAGCGAATCAATGGAAACATGGGGCGCCGTGCGGGCGAGTTTCTCTCCGATCTGCCGATGCCCGAAGAAGGCAGCGAAGCAAATCCATGAAGATGCACCTGAGTTTCGGGGCACGCACGATTCCAATTCTGGATATTCTGCATGCGCTGGCGTATGTCTGGGCGGCGGCGAGCTTCTTTGAAAAGGAGGAAGCCTCGAGGCGAGCGTTCACCCGTGATCGATTGTTGAAGATCCTCCGAGGTGAAGTGGCAGGCGTGATTCAGGGACTGCGATCGATGGCCACCCGTCGACGCCTCAAAGGAGAACAACTCAGATCGCTCGAACGCATCTGCCGCTATCTGGAGAAGAACTCTGATCGAATGCGGTATGACGAGTATCTTCGTCGTGGTTACCCGATTGCGTCGGGTGTGATCGAAGGAGCATGCCGTCATCTCGTCAAAGACCGGATGGAACGCAGCGGGATGCGATGGACTCTCGAAGGCGCTCGCTCAATGCTAAATGTGCGAGCCGCTTTTCAGAGCGACCACTGGAGAACGTTTGTCAACTGGCACATTGGAAATGAAACGAATCGGATCCACCCGAATCGAAACCAGCTACACAATTACGCTCCACCACTCCCATGCTGAACAGCGGAACGCCGGTTACACCCGATTGCGTAAAGCCCTGGCGCTTTGACATCGAACGTCAAATCTTGGCCAGAGATGCCATCGGCGCAATCCCAGGCGTTTTGCGCCTTCTCCTAAAAGTTTCAGATCGCGGCATGGATCGGGCACGATATCGCGGTTCAGAATTCCAACTATGCCATCGTTTCGGACGGGCACTTCGAGCAGTTCAACGGACGCGAACGCCGAACGGCAAAAGTGGCCCCGCAGGTGGCCCAGAACATTAGCGAATCAGAGCGAACGGCAGCGACATCAAGGGCCACCAAGAGGGGCACCAGTCAGCAAAAACCGCCGCCACCAATAAAAAAGCACGGTCCGAAGACCGTGCTTTATGCTCTGGAGAGGACTCGAACCAACCAGCAAAAACACTGGGTTCCGGAATTGGCCCCGAGAAAAAGCCACAGAAAAAGCCACACTCAGAGCGATTCGACGCGTTCCGGGACTTGCTTCAGCAATGGGGATTCAGTCCGCAGCAACAGATTCTGCTGAACGACGCGTTGCGTGAATCCGGGCTTTGCATCGTCGAAGCTGAACCCGCGGAAAAGTAGAATCCGGATTCAGACGCGGATAGCCCGACGGGGCGAACACCGATTTCCTGATCGGCTTCCGCGTTCTTCTCAATTCAGGCCCGTTCGGACAGGAACCGAACACGATGCCGCACAAAGCCCGCAAGCCGCCCGAGGCACTGACGCCCAAACAAGCCGCACGCGTTATCCCTCGACTGATCGAACGAAAACAGGGCGCGTTGAATCTGCCGAAGCAACTCGACAGGGCAAGCGAACACGCTGAACGCGTTCTGAGCGATGACAGGGCAGCCGATCGTCTGAAACGACTCGCCAGTGTGATTCGCGAAGACATGCCGAAACTGAACGCGGCGATTGAATCTGGCGACGCAGCCCGGGCCGCATTGCATGCTTTCCGATGCGGAGCCGCAGCCGCAGAACTTGAAACGTGGGATCGTATCGCCGTGGAACACTGGCTGACGACTGCCGAAGCCGGTGAAGTATTGGCCGTTCGGCCCGATACCGTTTCCGACTACGTGGCGAAAGGAATTCTCCGATCGAATGGCGGTACAGGAAAGGGCAGACGTTTGATTGATCCCGCCAGCGTTTGCCGACGACTACTGAACGAAATCCGAACGATGCCGCCGGAATGATTTTCTCGGGCCCCTGCGAACTATCTGAAAAAAGAATCAGGATTTCCAAACAGTAAAACAGCCGAAGCTGACGCAGATTCAACGCATTACACACGACGCAGCCGCCTTTACCGGGCGGCTGTTTTTGTTGGGCCCCTGCGAAGTGGCAGTATCGTTTCGCTTGTCTTCGGGGCAGTCCTGAAGACTACGCGTTACTGCACAGAACTTCACACAGGGGAAACCAATGAACGACGCCGAACAGAATGGACGGCTACAGGGCGATGAACTCAGCGACGTGGCCGGACTGCCCCCACTCAGCAAAAAGCGGCAAGTGGCGGAATGGCGGCAAATCTCAACGCGAAAAGTGGAACTCGACGTAAAGGCAGGCGAGTTCCCGCCACCCATTCGCGTGGGCAGCGGCAGACACCCGCGATGGCGACGCAGCGACTTGTTGGCGTGGCTCGAATCTCAGTCCGCGGAATCGAACGCATAAAAAAACGCCCGGCCGTTGCAGCGGAAACCGGGCGTCAGAAAGAAAGGAACACGCATTATGACACAGATTCCCGACACCGGAACACCCGCGACAGAAAACCCGCCGACAGAAGCCGAAACCATCATCGAGGCCGTCACACTGTTGCACTCGCTGTGCGTACCAGCGGCAGACATCGCTAAGCAAGTCGACATCGACCAGGCAACGACAGAACACGTCATCCAGTATGGCAGACTGCCGCAGCGGCAACTCTGTCTGGCGTGGGCTGATGATTACACGCCGGAGGTGTCGCGATGATATCGACTGAACCATTCGGTAAACGTCCCACGTTCGACAGCCCGGAACACTGGCTGGAACACTTTGACGAATCGACAGCGAAGGGCGAACGCCCGTGGCAGCCTGCAACCCGCGGGGAACTGCTGCTGGCCGATGAACTCGGACTGCTGGAAGTTTACCGGCATTGGATACCGCAAAAGATCGGGCTGCGGCTGCTGGGCTTGCCGGATCACTTCGGGCAATCACTCGAACCCTACAGCGAACGATTCCGCGAACGCTTTCTGGCAACGCTTGTTCAGGATGCGGATTTCTGTTCAGCCGTTGCGAGCTGTCTGAGTCTGAACGGGGGCCCGGCATGAGTTTGAAGACACGACTTGCCCGGCCGCAGAACAACGGACAGCCACAGGCTAAACCCGATGACAAAACTGACAATACTCCGCAGAACCGAGTTTCGTCAGTATTGTCATCGAACTTTGCAGACTGGCCGGAACCCGCGGCGTTAACCGGGCCCGAGCCCGAGGCGATGACAGCCGACGACTTTCCCGGCTTCGTTGGGGATATCGTCCGAGCCGTGGCCGAGAACTCGGAGACACCCGTGGCACTGCCCGGACTGGTGGCACTTGGCATTCTGGCGACTGCATGCCAGCAACGGTTCGAGATTGCTTGTGATGGCCAGCACACGGAACCGCTGAATCTATGGTGCTGCCCGTCTCTGGAATCCGGCAATCGAAAAACGGCCGTCCTGAATGAACTGGCAAAACCCGTCCGGGAATTCGAACGCAGAATGCGGGCTGAGAACGCTGAAACGCTGCGGCAGTCCGAGAGCATGCGACGCACACTCGAAAAACGAGTTGAGAACCTACGAACCAAAGCCGCCCGGGCTGCCGATCGGCAACAGATGGACGAATTTCAGCGAGAGATTGACGCCGTTGAACGTGAACTGCCGCCCGTGGTATTCCCGCCAACACTGCTGGCCGACGATTGCACGCCCGAGCATATCGCGACGCTGCTGAGTCATCACGGGGAACGACTGACTGTTCTGAGTGACGAAGCCGGAGTTTTTGAACTCATGGCCGGACGTTATTCCCGCGGCGTTTCGAATCTGGACGTATATCTGCAATCACACGCGGGGAGCCCGGTTCGCGTCGATCGTGGTTCACGTCCTTCAATCGATCTTGAAAAACCGTGTTTGAGTATTGTTGTGTCTCCGCAGCCGAGTGTTCTGGAAGACATCGGGCAGCGAAAAGACTTCGTCGGCCGTGGGCTGCTGGCCAGATTTTTGTTTGCAGTCCCACAGAGCAAGCTGGGCTTTCGATCACACCAGCCGCAGCCAATACCGCGGGACGTTTCCGAGCGATGGAGCCGCGCGGTTCAGGGCATGCTGGCAATCGATCAGCGAACGAACAAATTCGGGAAGCCGGCACCGCACAAGCTGTATCTGAGCCCGGACGCCTATCGTCTCTGGAAGTCTGAACAACTATCGATGGAATACGACATGCGGCCCGGGAACACGTGGTTCAGTCAAACGGCATGGGCGAGCAAGTATCCTGGAGCCGTCTTGAGAATCGCGGGCGTCCTTCACGTGGCATTGTGCGTCGATCAGAAACGCGACGCAGCCGCAGAAAACGTTCCGGGCGACACCATGAACGCAGCCGTTCGACTCGGGCAGAAGATCAAAGGACACACGCTGAAGACGTTTGGCGCGATGGCACTGAATGAGGATCAGCGGTTCGCACGCAAAGTTCTGGAATGGATCAAACGCGACGACGTGGAACGCTTCACCGGACGGGAAGCTGCGATTCACTGCAACTCTGCGGGATCGTCAAAGGAACTCGAAGGGTCGCTTCTCCTGCTGGCGGAACGTGGCTGGATTCGACAGGCACCGAAGCAAAAACCCGAGGGTGGTGGGCGTCCTTCGCAGCCGTGGGATGTTCACCCACAGATTGCAAAGTTCACTGACAAAACTGACATAACTCCGCGGGAATCAGTTTCGTCAGTTTTGTCATCGACTTTTGAGGATGCCCGGGCAACACGGCCGGAAGCCGAACCGGAATCCGGAAACCTGGCCGACATCGAATGGACTGACGATGTTTTCTGAACGTGACAACGGAACCGGAACAATGATCGCAACACGACGCGAAACAATCTGGCACATGCTGACGATTCCGCCGGGGCTGGAACCGTGGCAGACGCCCACAACACGGGTATTGAGTCTGCGGTTCACTGACGAAGGTTTGCGGCAGACGTGGGAACTGATCCTGGACGCATACCGCACGCCGAAGACTCTCACCGCGTTTCTGTTCATTCAGCCGCGGAACTTCAGAGACGATCGCACGATTGATTTGCAAGCCGTGGGCGAACTGGCTGTCAGTCTACTGACGCCACGGGCCAGCCTATCGCGTGGGGATTGTTTCGTTCATGCCCAACGCTTCACACGTGACAACGGATCGAAAGTTCTTCGGGCCATGCTGGAAGCCGTGGAAGGGCAGATCCTGTGAGCAACGAGAAACGTCCTGATCCATCGCCAGAACAGATTGAACAACGAGCCGCGGAGATTAGATCGGAATGGACACACGAACAACGAGAGCGACGACTGCGGCACGACTGGCGGAACGTGACGCCCACGATACCAAAGGGGAAGGGGCCAGAATTTCAGGAACCTGACAAAGCGGATACCGCAAAATAGACGCGCACGTTTTTTCGTGAACCCGACTGAGGAAAAAATCGATGGCAAAGAAACCTGATCCACTACCGAAGCATCTGAGCCCGCACACGCGACGCTGGGCGGCTTCTGTGCTGAATGAATACGAACTGTCACCGACGCAACTCGAACTGCTCACGATGGCCGCAGAAGCCCGTGACGCGTCCGAGAAAGCCCGGGCCGTTGTCGCGAAGGACGGGGCCGTGTTCCGCGATAGATTTCAGCAACCGAAGGAATCCCCGTGGGCAAAATTGCAACGTGACTATGCCGCGGCATGCTCTCGACTGTTGAGAGAAATCGGACTGGCCCACGATGACACCGACGACGCACGGCCGCCACGAATCGGAGATTGAAATGCCACGGAAAGCAAAACTCAGAAGACGTTCAGCGGAATACACTCTGCAACGGCATGGCCGTCTTCTGCTGAGACACGACTTTTTCGACGAACTTCCCGGGGAACACTACCGCCGAGCATGGCAAGTGCTTCGCGACGAACTTCTGCCGGCATGGATCGAAGAACAACCCGGAACACGTCCGGCCGCCTGGTGGCGTTGCGACATGCCAAGGGGAACACGACGCGAACGGACTGATTCCGGACAACACCCGTTTGACGATCCCGGATACACGCTGCCGCAGGAATTGTTCCGCGGAACGCCACGATACCGCAGGCCCGAGGACATGGCCGCGGAATATGAAACGGAAGCATGTTATTTGATGCGGCTGAACTTGTGTTCGGCTGCGGAGCTTTTGGAACTGTCTTTGAGAAAGGACACACAACAATGACGACGACGAAAACGAAAACCCGAACGAAGGAAACAACACCGGAGCCCGAAACACTTCGCGGACGTGTTCTGAATGCAATTCGCGAGAGTGACGCATTCAGGGAAGCGGAAACAGAAATCGTCCGGCTGATGGGCGAAAGTTCTGTGCTGGAAGCGGAACTCGATCGACTGGAAGCCGCGGCAAACGACACCGACGCACTTGTGCAGAAGATCGAGTCTGGCGAACAACTGGCCGCAACGGATACGGCCGACAGGATTCGCGTTGTCCGTGGACAGATTCACGCCTACAGCGTTGCACTGGCCCGAGCCCAGCGACGACGGAAAGAAGTGCTGCGGACGATCGGAAAGCAAGTATCGGCCGACTTCGCAGCGATGCACCGAGAACGCGTGAAAGCCGTGGCTGATGCACTGACGAACTTTGCAGCACTGGTTCAGCAACTGGAAGAAATTCCGCGGACGCTGCGAAGTTGCGAACTGGAAGTAAGCGAACGCCAGTTTCCCGTGTTCCATCTTCAGGAACTGCAATCCCTGACGCATCGGCTGAATCACTTCGCAGGCCCGTATCGACTGTTCTTGAACGAAGGGGGAATCTGATGAGCGAACGTAAAATCACATTGGGCGGAACGGCCGTCCGGTTCAACGAGCCGACGAACGATTCCGGCCGCAGTGTTCCGATCATGTTTCTGCGGGGATCTTTTCCGCAGGACGTTCTGAATGATCCCGAAATTGCATTGAAGCTGAATCACTCTGGCGAACCGCTCGCAACCCGCGGCGATGGACTTGAGATTTGGCAGGATGAACGGGGCGTTCATTGGTACGCCCACTTGCCCTACGGCGAACACTTGCTGCTGGGTTCAGGGATCGATTCTGGCCGGCACTCGGCATGCAGCATCGACTTCGAAGGACGGGGCCGCGAGACATGGATTGACGGCCGCAAAGTGTTCGCTGTGCGTCGCGTTGAGAAGATTCTCGACGTTGGCCCGGTTCGGGCCGCGGGAAATTCTCGTTGCAAGTGTTTGACAATCTGGCCCAGTCAATGGAAGACAACGAACCAGAAAGAATCGCAGCCCCGCCCGAAAGTTCAGCCACCCGAACGCCCGAAACGACGTGTTCGAAGTTCAGCACTTCGGGCCCGCATGCGTGGACACCAGACAGCGATGGGGAAAAGTCTTCCCATGCAACGCGGGATCATTGCCCACAACATGCTGGAAAACGGTATCGGGCTGGGCGTGTTGTGTTCGATCGATGGCAAAAAACAGATCGACGCAGAACGACTACGCCGAAACGTGGTTCGACTGGGATAGGGGCGTGATATCAAACGAACCTGGACGCACGGACGCGAACACCCTACACTGAACGCGGGCGGGATAGGCTGATCCCCGAACGCTGGAAGTCTTACCAGTTTCCCGCCCGTTCTCTTTTTAAGACATCACCGGAAAGACAGGTGAACCAATGGCAACACTGCAAAACGAAGGGCCGAAGAAATGGCGGCTTCTGTTTATGGACGTGAACGGCACCGGCGAACGGCGTCAGATCAGATTCACGAACACCAAGAAATACGCCACGACGCTTTACAACATTGTCGAACGACTGATCGAAGCCCGGACGCTGAACGCGTCGATTGATCCTGCCGACGCTGCATGGCTGGCGAATCTGCCTGATAAGTTCTACGCGAAGCTGGTGAAGAACGGACTGGCGAGCCCGAGACTGATTCAGGAACCGGAGCCGGAACGCGAATCCGGGCCGACGTTGAAAGCGTTTCTCGATCAGTTCATTGCCGACGGCGTCACATTAAAGGGGAACAAAGCCAGTCAGCAGACGCTGCGGAAGTGGGAAGGAACCCGGAAGCTGTTGCTGAAATGTTTTGACGGCAATCGTCCGATCGAATCGTTCACGCTAGCCGACGCGAAAGCGTTCCGAAAGTGGATGGAACACCGCCGACTGCCGAAAACCACCCGCACGCCGACTGGCCGCATGGCCGAAAATTCGATGCGGCAGCGAATCGCAAACTGTAAGACGTTCTTTTCCTACGCACTTCGGGAAGAACTGATCGGCAGCAACCCGTTCCGGAATCAGGTGAGTACTCTGATCGAGAACGACGACGGCAAACAGGTGATTCCCGCGGAAGTGATCGACGAAGTGATTGAAGCGGCCCCGGATGCACAATGGCGGCTGCTGATTGCGTTGTGGCGATACGCCGGACTGAGAAAGATGGAACCGCTCGAACTCACGTGGAACGACGTTCTTTGGGATCAGGGGAAACTACGCGTTCGATCCCCGAAAACGCGACACCACAAAGGCTGCGAAATGCGGTACGTTCCAATTCGGGACGTGG
The DNA here is from genome assembly GCA_040222735.1 of Fuerstiella sp. GTDB lineage: Bacteria > Planctomycetota > Planctomycetia > Planctomycetales > Planctomycetaceae > Fuerstiella. The sequence goes on from JAVKCM010000009.1 coordinate 11,112, forward strand.
AACCGTATCTGCGGGACGTGTTCGAACACCCGGACGCTGAGAAGTCTGAACGGATCATCAGCCGCTACAGTCCGACAATGTGCAACATGCACAAGCCATTCGAACGAATCATCGAAGCCGCCGGACACAAACCGTGGCCGAACCTGATTAAGAATCTGCGGCTGAGTTGCGAGAATGAATGGCTCGATCGGGGGGAAGCCCCGGCCCACGTTATCGCGGCATGGATCGGACACGATATCGCGGTTCAGAATTCGAACTATGCGATCGTCTCGGACGGGCACTTCGAGCAGTTCAACAGCCGCCAAAACGGGCCGGAGAAAAAAGCCACAAAAAAAGCCACAGAACCCGCCCAAACTAACGCGAAACGACGCGAACGGGCGGAATCACGTGTTTGCGTTTCAGCAGGAAAAACGCTGAAAACCAATAAAAAACCGGGCCAAACGGCCCGGTTCAGATGCTCTGGAGAGGACTCGAACCTCCACGGGCTAACGCCCACATGCCCCTCAAGCATGCGTGTCTACCAATTCCACCACCAGAGCGGTGTCCTGCGTGTTGTGTTTTTCCCGTCCGGCATCGCCGGATGCTCAATTGTTCCGGCAGGACCGGAACTTGCGAAACCACACCATCGGCCCTGATGAGGACGACACAGACCGATGCACGTGTGTTCAACGGGACAGGGCGAAACATAACAATCGCCGGCCGTTTTCTGCAAGCAATCAGCCGGGTGCAGCTTGAACACGCCGTGGAAACCTGAGGGAACGGCCGGTCGGCGCCGGCAATACCGACAGAACCACCCTGGCGGCCCAACATGCTCGCGGGCTGCCGACCATACTCACGGGTTGTCTGTGGCACCAAAATCAAGCAGACTTCGCGACGGCTGGTCGCGAAGTCTGCAATGATTACAGAATCCCGGCTGGCCATTCAAACTGAGGCCTGAACCATCGGGTTTCGGCGTTTCTGAATTGCCACCGGCCTTAGCTGGCGGACGGGCAGTTGCCGCCACTTTCGGCCAGAGACGTCTTCTGTTCAGTGATGACCGGCCACTGCGGAGCCATTTCGGCGTTCAGACCCTTGTAGTCAGCCCACTGTTCCGGCAGGTTGTCTTCGTGGAAAATAGCTTCGACCGGGCACTCCGGCACACAGGCTTCGCAATCGATGCATTCGTCCGGATGAATGACCAGAATCGCTTCACCTTCGTAGAAGCATTCGACAGGGCAAACCACGACGCAGTCGGTGTACTTGCAGTTGAAGCAGGGTTCAGCAACAACGTGAGTCATTTCGAGACCTTTCAGACAGTTATGATTCCGGTTCCGGTTGCCAAACCGGCCCGGTTCAGACAATACGGGCGAAGCAGCGAATCGGGCTCTTTTTCACGGGGCCGCCAAACGCGTTCTGCTGCGTTTTATGTCATTTGTGTCGGCAATTTCCATCTTGTGTCTCACATCAAAACACCGACAGGCAAATTGAGACAGAATCTCGATTGATTTCGGCGTCCGGCGAGCTTTTTTCCACTCACGGCAGGAAGCGCGTGGTCGTGCCATCGCAGCGACACATCATCTCAGAAACTGGAGTACATAAGCAACTGGCCTGATCCGGTGTCCGAAACCGTTGGAAACCGGAAGACGATACGTCGAATTACCAGCGTTTCCGCCGATTTAGCTAGAATCTGTCGTCTTTGGTATTTCAGATGCACAAAATAGAGCGACTCCCACGTATGAAAAGTCAGAGGAAAACAAAGAAACCGAAGTTCAACCAGTGAAGGGTACCTGAATTCGGACGGAAAACCCGTGGCGAAGGACAACCTGCGGCCAGCCGACAACCATGACGGATGTTTGCCCCATCGGCTTTGTTGTCAGACCACCCGTCAGATTTGTGAAGCAGAACGACCATGCCCTTAACAGAAAAAGACAGACAACTGGTCAACGACCTGCTCACTGGTACTGCAGGAGCGTGGACTGTATTTGTCGATCGTTACGCGAATCTGATCGTTCAGGTCGTCCAGCATACGGCCCATGCCCACAGCCTGAAGCTGACGCGGGACGATGTAGAAGACCTGACAGCTGACGTGTTCTCGACGCTGCTGGAACGCAACATGGGAGCGATTCGAGGCTTTCGCGGACGCAGTTCCTTTGCCACGTATCTGACGGTGGTGGTCCGCCGCGTGGTCCTGCGCAAGCTGACTCAGCGCAGATACCTGCAGGCTTTCGGTCACGTACAGGCTCATCAGGTCAGCGTCGTGGAAGCGAGCGAAGATCACGGAAGCCGTCAGGTTGAGGCCCGTGATGAAGTGGATTCTCTGATGACCCGGCTGCCTCAGCCGCTGCGAACCGTGGTCGAGTCGTGTTATCTGAACGGCCACAGCTATCGAGAAATCAGTCGCCTGTGCAGGGTACCGATGAATTCCATCGGTCCAATGCTGGCTCGAGCTCGTGAGCTGCTGCGACAACGAGCCCCGTACGGTCGCTGACCGGCGTCACGATGGCAGACCGAGCGAAACTGCGGCCGTGCGTTCGCAGAATTAAAGTCTTAATCCGACGCGGTGGCGGAACACAAGCTAGCTTTGCGGTGATGTCCTTTTGCAACGCAGACCGGCCGGTCTGATCAAATGTTACAAACGTCATAACCGCACACCGCCATGACCACCGTTCCGTCTTCCGGCTCTCAGCCACCCATTGCCCCGTCACCGCCTTCCTCGCCAGTGCAGTCCCGGACTGTATTCGGTGTCTGGCCGACGACGCTGTGGTTGTGCGTTATTCTGATGTTCGGCCTGCTGGTGATGTCCCGCAGCAAGGCAGATCCGGATCTGTGGGGACATGTCACCTACGGAAAAGAAGTGCTGCGTGACGGTCATCTTCACGACGTGACTACGTGGTCGTACGCGGTCGATGACTTTCGCTGGGTCAACCATGAAAATATTGCTGAACTGATGATGGCCGCGGCGGATTCGCTGGGCGGCCAGACGGCTCTGCTGCTGATCAAATCGCTGCTGACCCTGGTTGTTCTTGGACTGCCCGTCTGGGCCGCTCGACAACTGGGGGCCGGTCTGACAACGTGTGCCGCCATTGTGGCTCTGCTGTCACTGAACATTTCGTTTCACTGGCTGGTTCGGCCTCATATGCTGAGCTATGCGAGTGCGGTCGCTCTGATGGCCCTGCTGGCCACCGGTCTGCCCGGGGCAGTGACGGCTCGCGGTACCGGTCTGAAATTCGGTCGCCGGTTGTGGCTGATTCCCGTCGTCATGTGTTTCTGGACGAATGCCCACGGCGGCTACCTTGCCGGCATGGCGATTCTGGTTGCCTGGCTGGGCCTGGATGCCATGGAACTGCTGCTCCGGCGCGACTCGCGCTTCTGGCCGACTGTCCGGCATCATGCGATGCTGTTTACCGTCACAGTCGCCGCCTGCATGATCAATCCGTATGGAATGGAACTTCACACCTGGATGCTGTCTTCGCTGGGACGTCCCCGTCCGGAAATCAGTGAATGGGCACCGTTGCCTTTGTTTACCGTCGACGGCCTGCCTTTCTGGGGACTGGCACTGGGCGCTTTTCTGTGTCTGAAACGCAGTGATCAGCCGATTCGCTGGCCGGGTCTGATCGTGATGGCGCTGCTGTCGTGGCAGGCGGTGAAGCACCATCGTCACCTGCCGTTTGTGGCGATGATCGGCAGCTTCGTCCTGGTTCCTCATCTGGAATCCACCTTCCGACAGATGTTCGAATGGTTTGAGCAGCGAGTGGGTCGCCGGCGGACAGATATCAGCAGAACGCGCGGATCGGCGGGACTGTTGACTGCCGCTGCACTGCTGATCGTTCTCAGCCTTCTGCAATATCCTCGACAGGCAACGCTGCATGTCGACAAAGACTACTACCCGGTCGGTGCGATGCAGTACATGGCAGACCATCAGCTGGAAGGAAAGGTGTTTGTGACGTTCAACTGGGCGCAGTATGCTCTTGCCGTGTTCTCTGAGTACAGTCCGGATTCCCGGATCGCCTTTGATGGTCGGTTTCGAACCTGTTATCCGCAGCACATCATCGATATGTACTTCGACTTCATCCTGGGCGACCTGCCTGAATCAGTCCGGTATCGCGAAGCTTCGTCGGGCCCCTTTGATCCCACGCGAGCCCTGAGCTACCGCAGCCCGGATCTGGTCCTGTTCGAACGAAAACGCAGCAACTGCGTGGCCACCATGGAAGCGGCGGCGGACGACTGGTGCCTGTTGTACCAGGACAGTCTTGCTCAGCTGTGGGGCCGCCGCAGTATCTACGACAATCCGGAGGCGCCGGATTATCTGTCGCCCTCACTGCGTTACATCAGTGACGATCTGCAGGAAGACACGGTTGCCTGGCCGGCCTTCCCCGCGCGATCGAACGATCGCACGCAGATGTCCATGAAGCAACCGACCGTAACCCGGTGAGCGTGTGGTCAATCAGAGTCAACAAAGCTGAAGAAGCCCGGCTTTTGTACAAAGCCGGGCTTCCGGGGTTGCCTCAGTGTTGTGGTCCTGAACGGCAGATCAGTCCTCTGCCGTGTCTGTGCGTTTCCGTCGGTTCAGAAAACGGCGGCGTCCGTGGCCGATCAGTCCGAGTCCCATGCCCCAGGCGGCCGCCCGACTCATGTCCCGTTCAGATTCCGTTCGAGCTACGGTGGCGGAAACTTCTGCCTGATCCGCAGCCACCTCTGCCAGTGGAATGTCGCCAACACGGTCAGCTGTTTCATCGCCATTCACCTGCCACCAGTCAGCCGTCGCCAGTTCGGACATCACGGCGTCGAAGTCCTGCTCAACGGTGACGGCGTCCGCCGATTCATCCTGAGCCGAAGTCTTCAGAGAATCATCGGTCACGATGGTGGCAACCACAGCGGCGGGATGCACGGTAATGCTGTGCAGGTCATCCGCCCAGTCGGCTGCGGCAGGCAGCGTTGCCAGCAGTACCTCCGGAGCCGGCCCATCTTCATCCCGCTGCAGGGAAGGAACGTCACTGGAAACGACCCGGAAGTCGAGCGGCTGAGCCCACGGCCCGGGATCGCCGTCGGCATTCACACCACGGACCCACCAGCGATAAGTTCCCTGAGCAAGATTGGTCGTGGGCGTATAGCCTACGGTTCCGCCCGTCAGCGTCACCGGAGTCACCACCAGATTCAGAACAATCGGCTGTCCCGTGGTCAGCATATTCTTGACCAGAATTTCGTACTGAGTCACACTGGTCAGACTGTTCCAGACAAACTGAGGCGTGTTGTCGAATTCAAATCCGGACGGTGATACCAGCGTGGGTGAGTTGCCGATGGAGGCATCGACGGTGAAATTGGAAGGATTGCTCCACTGCGACGGATTACCGACGGCATCGAATGCTCGCACCCAGACGCGGAAGTTTCCGTTTTCGAGCGGCAGGGTGGGTGTGAACGTCGTGGTTGTCAGATTCGGCTGATAGATCACCCGAGACACACCTGTATCGACGTTGTTGACCCACAGTTCGAAGCGTACGTATTCCGGCACGCTGGTCCATGAGAACGTCGGCAGATTCGTGCCGACGACGGTTCCGACGGGGGCCGTCATCACCGGTGTCGGTACAAAGAACTGAGCGAATGCCGTCCACGCCCCGGCCTCGCCGTCTTCATTGAATGCCCGGACCCACCAGCGATAGCTGGCATTTCGGAGCACCACATCGGGGTCGGTATAGGAAATCGTGGTGGCACCGTCGACGTGCGGCACGTTCGTGTTATGAATAATGCGCGCCTGCCCGGTGTTCAGGTTATTGACCCACAGTTCATAATGCGTGGCACCCGCCAGTGCTTCCCACTGGAATTCGGGCGTTCTGTCCGTGACAGTGACCTTGTTGATCGGAGAGATCTGTGTCGGTCCCACGGTCAGATTTTTGGTGAAGTTGTACTGGCGGCTCCAGAGTCCCGGTTCGCCGGTATCGTCAAGAGCGCGGACCCAGAATCGGAAGTCTCCGTTGCCCAGTGGAGTGGTCGGTGTATATGAAGTCGTCTGGATTCCACGGACATTTGCCACCAGCTGCGGCGACGTCACGGCGACGCCATTGGCCGCGGTGCCGTTCAGCTGAGTCAGCCAGATTTCGTAACGGGGAGCTCCTACATCCGTCCACGTGATGGTCGGCGTGCTGTCAATGGTTGCCGTGCCGCTGACCACAGGACCGGTCACTTCCGGCCTCACGATAAAGAACTGATGTCCGGTACTCCAGTCACCCGCGTTGCCGTCGGCTTCCAGTGCTCGCACCCAGACGCGATACACGCCTTCGCCCAGCGACACGCCGGCTTCATACGCAGCCTGATTCGTGCCGGGCACCGCTGCGTTCGCCGCGTCGATGAAGCTGTCGTTGATGGGAATTCCGATGGACTGCGGACGATTATCCGGATTCTGCTGTGACACCCAGACCTGGTAGCGATCGGCATTGGGGATGGCCGTAAACAGAAACTCGGGCGTGGTATCAAATTCGATGTCCTGATGAGCCGGATCAATGATACTCATTGTCAGAACCGTGAACTGGTAGGGGGCACTGACGGCTGTTCCACTCGCATTGGAGGCGGTGACTTCAACGCTGTAAGTGCCGGCCGCCAGCGCGGTTGTCGGAGTAAAGGTCTTTGCCGTCAGTCCGGTCTGCGTGATCACCGTGGCTCCGGTCCCGACATTGGTCACCGTCAGTGAGAACGTGCCGGTGCCGGCTGTCCACGCAATCGTCGGCGTGGAATCACTGGTACCCGCAGAAAACGGAGCCGTTACGACCGGAGGTGACGGGGCAGAAACGTCGATCACCAGCGTTTCCAGGTCCGTGGCACCGGTGTCATCGGTGACTCGCAGCGCGACGGTAAACTGCCCCAGAGAGGGGTAGGACGTGGTCGCCGTGACACCAGTGGCCAGGGCGTTGAAGGTGACACCGTCGTACAGGAAGTCCCATTCGTAGAGCGTGATTCTGGAGTTTCCGGGAACCAGCGTGTGAGTGGAACTGGCCGCACTAAGCGTCACGGTTTCGTTGACGCCTGCCGGATTCGGCGTGGCCGTGATAATCGCCACGGGCTGGCTGACGAAGTATTCCGCTGCTCCGATGTCAATCCGGAACGTCCCGTCATTATCGCCTTCCACCTGACGCGGGTTGCGAACCTGATCAAAGTCATTGATGATGGCGGACTGCTGAATACCTCGCTGCGTCGCGTACAGTGAATCGCTGCCGCGGTCAATGGCATAGGCTGCTGCGATCAGCGGATTGTGCCAGACTCCGTTCGGGCCGTTGGATGTCAACGGCTGCAGCCCGGCTTCGGTGACTCCCGCCGTTGCGTCCGCGGCCGTGTCGGTGGACTGCAGCAGGGCGTCCGCCGGCGTTCCGTCCAGGTCTCCGATGAAATTGAAGCCCAGCGAATTGACCGTGCCGCGCAGATCGGGAGATGACTGGGCGGTATTGCGATCGATAATCGTGTTGCCGATCTGGAACGACGCACTGCCTTCCTGATACAGGCCGCCGCCCTTGGCACCGGCCGCATTGAAGGCAATAGTCGAGTTCAGGGCATACAGCGTCCCCACCGTCTGAACCGGCCGGATCGTGGTGTTGACCGCGCTGGAAAGCCGTTCGTTGTAGACACCGCCGCCCCGTGAAACGGCCGTGTTGGTCGAAATGGTACTGTTCACCAGATCGACGTCGCCGTGATTGAAGATGCCGCCCCCACGAGAGCCGGCGGCGTTTCGTGAGATTGAGCTTCGCAGAGCATCCACCACACCCAGATTGTAGATGCCGCCACCCTGATTGAAGGCTTCATTGTCAATCACATTGACGTCACTGAGACGAACGATCCCGCCGGAACCGGCTGTCAGACCTGACTGAGTTGCAGTGCCTTCAATCAGCAGGCCACCGCCGTCATAGGCCTCACCGCCCTGGATGGTCAGGTTTTCCAGAATCAGTTCCACACCCGGGAACACATGGAATACCCGGTCCAGCTGGTTGGCATCAATGACCGTATCGCCGGCCGTGGCCCCGGTACCGCGAATCGTCAGACTTTCACGAATGTCAAGGTCCCCGGTGAAGCCCTCGTCTTCGAACCTGCCCTCCAGGTCCAGGATGTAGGTACCAGGAGCCACGACGATCACGTCCGCTCCGATATTTGCATTCGCCTCGTTGATCGCGGCCCGCAGCGTTCGATTGCCGTTCGAATCCGCAATGAAGCCGTCGCCCGGGACATTGTCGCGGGCATCAACAGTGGAGTTCACCGTGTTGTCCAGCGTCCAGGATTCAGAATCGTTGCCACCGGCCACCAGGGCCTCCTGATCAGTGTCGACAATCCCTGACGTGTTGATCAGGACACTGAAGACATAATCACCGGCCACGTTGGTCAGCGGCGCCAGATTGGTGATCTCATAGGTCTCCAGATCAATCGGATTGAAGATCGCCCCACTCATGTCCAGCACCGCGCCGTCACGAGTCAGCTGGAAATCACTTAACGTGACACCGGTCACGTCTTCGCTGAAACTGACAGTGATGGTGTTGACGGAGACGTTGATCGGGATCGACGGATTTGCCTGGATATCGGTGATATCCTGCACCGTGGGAGCTTCATCCGGCACATTGACCGGAGCCGTCACACCGGGGCTGCTGGCGGTGGTTGTGTTGGACGCCGGAGCGGTTGCCGGAGCAGCAATCACCGGTGGCTGAGCGACCGGGGCATCGATGCTGAGCGTATAGCCCCGCGTGGTGCCGTAGATGTACCGCGTGCCGCCGGTTCCGCCGCCGGACGTTCCCAGATTGGAACCTTCCTGACTCAGAATTTCGATGATATAGGTGGTCCCGGCCTTCACAGCCACCTGAATATTGCCGACGCTGCCGTTGTTGACGGTCGTGTACTGAGGAATTCCATCCACGGCAATCAGCGGAACTTCTTCGGTATCCGTCTGCGGACGAACTTCGTAAACCATGAAACGCAGCAGGTCGCCGTCCGGGTCCAGGGCGTTTCCAAGACCATCCACGGTGCCGAGGTTGACATCCACGATTCCCGTCGACCCGCCTCCGGAGAAGACCGACGCGGTGGTGAATTTGTAATAGTCCCGGTCACCCTTGCGATCGATATTCAGGACGCCGGGCTGCAGCGAACCGTTGGTGAGCGCGTTGACCGAGAATCCGGCGCCCGCGACCACACCCAGATCGGTCGCTCCCATGAAGCTGTCGTTTTCTTCCAGCCCGTCCGCTTCAATCGGGTCTTCGCCGTCGTCCACGTTGAAAACATCGCCCCGGAACAGTGAATACGGCGTCAGGCCGGTAAAGTTGGACGTGTTGCGACCGGTGTCCCACTGGTATTCGTAACCAATGGAATTCGCCAGAATCACAGTGTCGTGGAACGTACTGAAGCCCTGGGTCGTGCTGGTCTGGGCGAAGTTGTTGAAGTCATAGTCAGATTCGACGCGCCACGTCGGAGTGCCGTGACCGTCGTAGCTCCATTCGAAACCGGTTCCCTGAAACGTGGATCCGGGGACCTGACCGACGCTGTTGAAGAATCCGCTGGTGCGGGTACTGATGCGGGCTCGCAGCGTTCCGGGGACGTTAAAATGTCCGCCCGGCGTAAGCGTGGGAGCACCGTGAGCGTGGTCGTGTGGCGGAGAGGTAGAACGGTTAAAGTGTCGTGATTTGAAGTAGTCTTCGTTGTTGTCAACGAAGGCAAATCCGTTCACGACGTCCAGCGAGTTGCCCGAGTTACCTCGAAAGACAAGGTCGAAGCGTGAAAGTGGATCACGGTAGCCCTGCCGCCAGTCAATGAATCCTGGATGTCCGGCGGCATCATCATCGAATTCCCCCTGTGACTGTGGCGGCAGAGTACTGACAAAGGCATCAAAAAACGCACTGGCGCCGAAGTTACCGTTGAACGTGTTGCTCACGACTTCCGCATCCACACCGGAATGCCCCAGCTCAAATTCCGGATTGGCGACCAGCAGCCGATCGACGGAATCGGCCGTTCCAACGCGGATCACCAGGCCACCCAGCGTACCCGTGACGGTGGTATAGTCGTGCGTCCAGTCAGGGTTGGGTGTTCCGGAAGAATCGTCGGGGCCCGAACTGGGGATCGTGACAGTGGACACGCTGGCCTGGTTGCCGTTGTCCAGAATATTGTTGCTCTGTACGCGCAGTTCGATGTTCGGCGTCCTGAGTCCCGCGGGCGTCGATGTTTCCACATGCAGTGCATCGTCCGGGCCGAATTGAGTCTGCGAATGTGATGAACTGTTGACCACATAAACGCCCGACAGTCGGTTGGTCAGGACTTCGTTATCGGTCAGTGTAATACGAGAATCTTCGCTGACGCGGTTCAGAATATCGATACCACGCTGGTTGTTGCTTTCAATGCGTGAATTGGACACCTGCAGCGAACTGATATCCGTCGGATTCGCAATTTCCTGCTGACTGCCCACCAGCGGCGGAATGCGAAGAATACTGTCCGCCAGATATTCGATTCCGTCTCCCGAGTTGCCGCTGATCACGGCGTTGTTGACTACAACGTCCACGTCGCTGGCGACTTCGTAGCCGTGTTCCACGTTTCCGCCTTCCAGCGCCACATCGTGTCCCACGTCGATTCCGTCACCACCGTTGTTTCGGAAGAAGTTAGAGTCACTTTCAATCACACGGCGACGCCCCAGCTTATGCAGGTAGGGACCGACATTCTGGGTAATCTTCAGACCATCGCCGCCGGTATTGACCCGCGGCAGACCAGTGATGGTCGGATCGGTAAACCCGTTGCTGTCAAAGATGTTGGCGAACTCGGCGGTCGTGCTGCCGGTGCCGAAGACCGCAGACACGGCCTGCCCCAGAACCGCACCGTTGTGCCAGTTGCCGACAAACTGGTTGCCGATCGCCATGATGTCTATATCCGCACCGGCCACGCGGCGCCGGAAGAAGTCATCCTTGTCTTCGATGGACACAATCCGCACACCGTCTTCCCGGTTGCGGTTGAACGTGCTGCTGATGAAGTCAATCGATGCAAACGCGGCTCCGTGACTGCGAAAGCCGGTCAGCGTGTTGCTGTTGATCTCGACGTCCGTAAACGAAGCATCCAGACGGAAGGTGTCGACGGCGTCAAACGTGTCGATGCTGAAACCGTCACCGATATTACCTGAAATCCGCGAATCCGTAGCGTTGAAGACGACTTCCACTTCTTCGAAGCCGAAGATTCCGACACCACCGGCGGCGCCGGCGTTGCCGGCAAAGTTCGTCCCGTTTTCATGCCCCGTAAAGTTCGGTGCGGCGTCGTCCGGATGGTAGCCGTTGCCATTGGGCGTGTGACCGTTGCCGACAACGTCGTTGGTATTGAATTCCACTTCGATGCGGGCCGCCGCCTGCACGTTGATGCGTACCCCGTACTCGGCGTTGTTGTTGATGTCGTTCCGACTGATTTTGAAGTCCAGCCGGTCGTCTACTGAGTTTTCCGCAAACAGGTCGAAGCCGTCACCCAGATTGTTGGTGGCGTCGTTGTCGTCCATCACCACTGCGTTCAGGGATCCGTTTTCAGTACGCTCAAAATGGAACCCGTCCAGGCTGTTGTTGCCAAAGAAATTGTTCAGGACTTCCAGGTCCTGAATTCTTGTCCGTTCACGCAGACGGAAGTTCAGCCCGTTGCCGTCGTTGCCCTGACTGTCCACACCGATGATGTTGTTCTGAATCAGCGACTCGGCCAGCAGTGCGTTCGAATCCACGGCAAACTGATCGCTTTCCAGCGCTACATAGACGCCGTCGCCGGCCCAGCCCGTCAGAGCGTCAGCATCGTCCACGCTGCTGGTGATCTTATTGCCCTGAATTTCGAAGGAGCCGGTTGCCAGGTCCAGCACTTCAACCACGACCCCGGCATGTCCGTTGCCGTCCAGCACGTTGCCATCCAGCGGAATGCCGAACGGACCGCCCGTGGTGGCCACGTCGGACCCGATGTTGACGTCGAAACTGATGTCCGATTTTCCGGGCAGCGCCAGCGGATCGGCGGGATTCAGCGGCAGCGTCTGCCCGACGCCGTAGCTGTGCGAGGCAATATGAATGCCCTTGGCCAGGTTGGCTGACACCGTGTTGCGGACGATGTCGCCGTCAAATCGGGTGCCCGTATTCAGGCTGACATAAATGCCGGAACGGTTGTTCTCGGTGATTGAATTGTTTGAGATCAGCTGTGGCAGAGAATCTCCGGTGAACGTTGTTTCTGCGATCGGCGTCCAGAAGCCGGTATTGGGTGCATACACACCGTTGGCCGTGGTTCCCTGCAGCGCGAACGTATCTGCACTCAGACGCGTGATCGTGTGAGTCCCGTTGGCCGCCGTGTTGCCGCCGACATTGGCCACGCGAATCTGATCGCCCGTCTCCAGCCCGTGGGCCAGCGATGTAACGACAATCTCACCGGTCACCGGATTCGTCGCTCCCGTGATCAGATTCGTCCGCCAGCGGGCGAGGCCGTCGCTGGTGTCATAGGTTCCCCCGGCGGTCGCACTGTCCAGCGAGAAGGTGTCGTCGTCGATGACCGTGATCTTGTAGTCGCCGTCCAGCAGAGTCCCCGTGGCGCCGGCAATCCGGACGCGATCACCGGACGACAGACCATGTCCCACCGACGTGATCTGCACGTCGCCGCCACCGCCGGGATTCTGAATGGCGGTAATTCGGCCTTCCGGCTGCGTTCCCTGAACGTCAATCGTGACCAGCCCCTGAGCCGGTCCCTGAGGCACGCCTCCGACCACACCGCCCAGAAAATCGGGCACGTACCACGCACCACCAGCGTTGTAGTTGATGCCCGCTCCCAGACCGCTGATGCCCTGCAGCGCAAACGTGTTGTTGCTGAGCCGGGTAACAGTGTGAATTCCGTTGCCCGGATGCACGATAGAGGGATTCGCATTGGTCATCCCCTGAATCACAATCACGTCGCCGGTCTGCAGACCGTGGTTGGTGGACGTGATGACCACCGGGCTGCCGTCGAACGCTTCTTCAACGAACCCGCTGCGTGAGACACTGGGCTGGAAGAAGATGCCATGACCACTGTTCTGACCAATCGTGTTGGTACGGATCGCTCCGGTGAAGTCACTGTCCTCAAGGTCAAAGCGAATGCCGTCCTGACCGCCGGATGTAATGGTATTTCGATCAATCAGCCCGGTGATGTCGCTCACATCCTTCGCGTCGAACAGGATACCGTGGCCGGCGACACCGGTGATCGTGTTGTCCGTGACCTGCGTGTTGGTGAGCAGCGAGTTGCTGAGATTCAGATTGACACCATGAACATTGGCCGCAGCTCCGGCACCGCGAGCGAACAGTGAGGCATTGAAGGTGTCGGCGTCGCCGATCATCGCTCCCGCGACCTGCTTCGCCACCGTACCGGACTGGCCGGCGTCAAAGTTGAACGTCACTTCAGCTCCGATCAGGTCGTTGCCGAAGATGGGCGCGGCGACCGGCGGGCCCCCGGGAACATCCGGTGCCCGGTCGATATCAATGACAAACAACACCGTGTCGCCCGGCGTGAAGTTGGTGAAGTCGACCGTCAGAATCTGATTGTTCGAACTGAGCGTCGATGTGGCCCCGATACCCGCCGTGCCGCCCGTGATCGTGAACGGCTTGCCATCCACACCTTCATCAAAAACAAGATCCAGTGAGCGAAGATCCAGAATGAACTGCTCCAGCAGCTCGCCGTCCGTCCCGTTGTTGGTCAGTTCGAACGGCTGCACAAAGGTGTCGCCGCTGGCTCGGAAAAATACGTCGGCACCTGGTTCGTTGCCGATGACGTTGTTGACAATCCGCAGCCCGTCGGTCGGCGCATCCGTGAGATTCACCTGAACGGCATCGCGGTTCAGCGCTTCAATGCGTCGGTTATCAATAATCTGGAAATCATCTGCGCTGGCACCGGAATTCACGGTCAGCCGTACACCTTCCAGATTCGCCGGCGCACTGACCTCGTTCTGTGTCACCACGCCGTTGCTGATCAAAGACCCGTTGGTCGCCGTAATGGCCACTGAGGGCAGCACCGAGTCTTCCACGGTCAGGCCGTAGACATTTGTGCCGTCCAGCAGCACGTCTATGCCGGCCCCGGAATCAACGATCGTGATGTCTTCCAGGGCGATCGTGTGATTGCCCGTCACATTGGTCAGATTAATATCGATCGCGGTACCGGCAAATGCCGTCACATTAACGGTCTCAATCGCCAGCCGGGTCAGCGCCACATTGCTGAGATCGATCGAAATGCCTTCACCGATCGACGCAATGTCGACTTCTTCGATGACGATCTCGTCATGTGACCCCAGCGTCGCGTTGGTGATCGCCAGGTTGCCGGTGCTGGCGTTCACAAAACTGTCAACATTGTTGTTGTTGATGATCAGAGCCGTCAGCAGCGTTCGATTCTCCAGCTGCTCGCCAGCCGTGCTGCTCCGCCGTCGACCTGACGATCTGCGTGCCGCGGTGCCGTCCAGCGCCGGTGACCTGAACAAGTGACGCTTTGCTGTTGCAAGCCATGTGTTGAGAAGCATGCTCAATACCCAACAAGATTTTCAGAATGGAATTTTTGGTAAAGTGCTCGTTCGGGGGAAGACAGTTAAACCAGCAGACGTACCGCGACCCTTCTAAACGGACTAACCCATTTCTTAGGTTCGGTTTATGCCGGCTTTTATGTTTAGAAGAACTGCAACTGCAGCCCCGCATTGAGATGGAAAGGCACTCAGAAGACGTCGGGCTGACCTGTTTCCAACAGAATCCACGCCGGGCCCGGAATCACCGATTGAACTGGCCGAAGTGTGTACCGATTCGGCCTTTTCTGCGAGAGCAATTCACAGCTCGCGAATACTGACCGGCAAGTCGTCGCGGAGGCGCAGCGTGCAGAACGTAAACCATTCGCACAAAACACGTTGTGACCGAACGGCAAAATCTGCAGGTTTCCATGTCCGGTTTTACCGACGAGCTGCGATTCCAGTCCGGGTGGCGGAAGCTAAGACACGTCACCGTGCATTCATTCGAAGCCGGCTAGTGCGGCGCTGAGTTGGGTGCCGCTGGAAACATAGTTCAACACCATGAGCAATCTGCATCGTTTCCAGGGTACCCAACTCTGCCGCACGTCTGCACGTCATCAGGGCTCAACGTGTGCGTCACTTCAATCACGCAATTCGTTCCGGCGTCTGTATGGCCGGATAAATGACGCCGCAGTTTCTGCGACTGGCCTCATTCCACTTTCCGAATTTGCCGCTTTTTGCTAAACCTCCTGTGCGCTCAGGACCGGCAAGGGAGGCGGTGCAATGGATTTTGTTCTTGGAGTGGTATTTCTGGTCAGCCTGTTGTTTCTGGCCATTATCTTTGGCGACAGGCTGCAGCTGTTTGGATTGACGGATGGTCGCTGGCTGACAGCGCCGCTTGATCTGTGCGCCTTCTTCTGGGACATGGTGTGCGAGGCGGCAGATCGTGTCTGGTGCTTTGTGTTCGACCACTTCTGGTGGGTCGCCGCAACAGTGTCCGGTGGTATCGGCGTGCTGTTGATTGCCCTGATCATGGTCACGGGGCTGACCGACAAGGCGGAAGCCGAGCGTCTCGATGCGAGTGCCATGTTGCAAGTCGGCAGTGTGCTGGACCATACGACGATTCTGGAAACCGATCGCGTTCTGAAGATCAACGCCACGGTTGACTCTCTGAAGGATCCGGACCACCTGGTCTATCAGGTACCGTCGGCCAACCGATTCGCAATTCCGGCCTCGATACGGCGTCGCGTGATCACTGATTTTTCCGATCCGGTCACGGAAGAACCGCCGGTCGTGGACTTTCCGCCGCTGGAAACTGAATCGCCCGCCTACAGGCCCGAACCGGACTATTCCAGAACGCGGCTCACATTGACGCTGCAGCCGTTTATCGAACGGGTCGGTCGTCGTGTGCGTTCTGACAAGACCAACGAACTGATCCGCAAGACTTTGTATTCGCTGCAACAGGATGACTGGCACACGTTCAGCAACGCACTGGCGCAACAACGGCAGGCCGCTGACCTGTCATCCGCCCTGCCACAGGATTCTCAGTTTGCCGTCGATGAACTCAGTTCACGCGTCCGGGTGATTCCGGGACACAGCATCGCGGCAAATGATCTGGATGTGGAGAAGTTTGTCCCGACCGACGTCAGTTCCGGCGTGTTTGATATTCAGATTCGTGTCACCAATCGCTCACCGGACCGCATGGACGGGTTGCTGGTGCGCGAAATGCTGCCGGCGTCGTGGGAAGTACAGAGGATGCAGCCGGTCGGCGTTTATCGCAGTTCCACCGCCACCTGGCTGGTGACCGGTCTGCAGCCGGGCGAAGAGTCCGTACTGACCCTCAGCGTCTTTCCTCGGGAAGCCGGCAATTTCCTGTCTTACACCGAAGTTTCCGCCACGGCGGCCGTCACTGCCATTGCACGCGTGTTGTCAGACCGCCCGGCAGATCTGCCGGATCGACCATTTGACGACCGAGACTTCTCGCTGCCTCCGGATGACCGGGACTCTTCGCTGCCTCGGAGAGAACGAACGCTGCCGCTGCCGGACTTCTCGCTGCCACCTGATATTTCGACGCCGCCGGATATTTCCCTGTCGCCGGACTTCCCGCTGCTTCCGGATTTCTCAATGCCGCGGACCGAGCGGTCGCTGTCGCCGCCGGAACGTTCACCGCTGCCGGAACGATCATCACCCGTAGACCGTTCACCGCCCGTGGACCGTTCACCGCCGCCAGCGGAACGTTCGCTGCCGCCGGTCGAGCGACTGCCGGATGTACGTCTTACGCTGCTGGAACCACCCAGAACCGTGGACGTCGGAAAATGGGTGGACGTGCTGTTTCAGATTCGAAATGTCGGAGACGCTCCGGCCACGGGCGTGTCGCTGCGAGTCCAGTTGCCACTGGGCCTCGACCACCATGACCTGTCAGACGACAATATCAAACGCGTGGTGGATGCCAAAATCCGGAGTCTGGAACCTGATGAGCGGCGACAGGTTCGTCTGACGGTGCGACCGACGGGGCCGGGAGTCCATTTCGTGACTGCCGAACTGCTGCTGCAGGCTGCTCAGCTGGACGTCCGGACCTTCGAGGTAACGGCCCGGGAGGCCGCACGGACCAACGATCCGCCACTGACACCACGCCCCGACTTTCGTTAGGCCAATTGTGCTCAGGCACAATATTGTTGGCGCCGGCACATCCGACAGTCCAGACCGGTCCCGCGTGCCTGTCCGGTCACTTCCGTACCCGGACACTCGTTGTGGGGCGGTCTCCCGACCGCCTCACCCATTGGCGTGATACGCACGGGGAGACCTGCGGTCGACCTTGTGATCGGGTCGGGAGACCCGAACACAACCTGCGACTCTTGTGGTCGGGTCGGGAAACCCGACCACAACCTGCGACACTGTTGTGGGGCGGTTTCCCGACCGCCTCACCCATTGGCGTGATACGCACGGGGAGACCTTCGGTCGACCTTGTGATCGGGTCGGGAGACCCGATCACAACCTGCGAGGTCACTGTTGTGGGGCGGTCACTGTTGTGGGGCGGTCTCCCGACCGCCTCACCC
>JAVKCM010000010.1:0-76458 GCA_040222735.1 Fuerstiella sp.
AACAATTCTTCCTGGTTTGGTGGGGGTGGGGTGGTTTTTTTTCAGACCTGGGGTCCACCGGGGGTGGGGGGCTCGGCACCCCCCCCCACAACAAGGGTTCAATGTTGTGGCCGGGTTGAATGTTGTGGTCGGGTCTCCCGACATTGTTGTGGCCGGGTCTCCCGACCCGTCCACACGACCGACCGAAGGTCTCCCCGTCCGGCTCTCCCGCCCAGCCAATCAAGCTGATCCTTGCATCAACCGGTGAGGCGATCCGGAAACGGCTCCACAACGCGACAGCCTCTCAAAGGCTGAAAATGTAATTCAGGGTTGGTTCGGGTGTGGTCGCGTTGATTGAGACCTGCGGTCAAGCCTGGGTGGGGCGGTCGGGAGACCGCCCCACAACGAGCCTGGGTGAAGCGGTCGGGAGACCACCCTTCAGCGGAGAGGAGAACGTCTGTCCGCTGCCCTTCGTTCCCTGCTGTGAGTTGGGCTCAATCACCGTGAACGGTAGCTCGGACATTCCTGCCCGACAGCGCATCGCCGCCGGAAAAACCGAGTGCCTCCGGGACGGGTGGAGTAACAGAACCGATCGCTGGTACCAATCGAGTTGTGAGATCTTCAAGCGGTCTGGTTTGCTCAGGCAGGAGCCGAATTCTTCTTCCTTGCCGTGTAAGTTGGGTGTAGGCTCCGGGGCGTGATGATGTGCCCCGGGGGGCGATTTCTGCAATTTCGGAAAACGATGAGAATTCAACATTGCAGTACCGACACCAAGGGATACCTTACACCTTACACCTTACACCTTACACCTTACACCTTACACCTTACACCTTACACCTTACACCTTACACCTTACACCTTACACCTTACACCTTACACCTTACACCTTACACCTGGGGCTGGGTTGGGAGGTGGGTTGGATAGTACTGATTGTTGGCGATGGTCTTGGGTGGTGTCATGGTAATGGTTCAGGAATTGCTCAGGGCCAACCAGTGTAACTTGAGTCAGTATCGCTGTCCGTCGGCGATAGGTCGGGTGGCCAACCTTGGTCTCGTCATCTTTTTCTGCGGTTGTTTTTCGGGGGATCTCGGTCCTGAAGGTCACGCGCCGGTAGCGAATGGCACAGTGCTCGATGAGCGATCGGCAAGTGATTCAGGGCATCCGCTCACGCGTCATTTAGCGATGGTCCGGCCCGGTACACAACATGACTTGCAGTTTTCCTGGAAGAATGCGACCCGGTGGAAGAGGGTGAACCCGGTAATTACCAATGCCTGACTCAGGACATCTGGTGCTACCTCAGTCGTGATTGCTTCTGCAACGAAGATACAGGGCAGCCCCAGAACTGCCACGCGAACATGAATTCCGTCTCACGTCATGTGAAGGTTACTGATTATACTCCGGACGGTGAAGCATGTATTGGCAGCTAATTCTTCTCTGCGTGTTTACTGCGCCACTGATGGCCAGCGGCGACGAGGTGGCGCTTCGTTACCATGAAAGTCTGCCCGCCATCGACCGGCAGAAGGCGTTGGTCGCGATCCAATGCCTGCGTGCCGGGCGGGAAAAGCTGGTCACTGGTGTTTATCTCGCCACCGGTCGAACGGCTCGCCGGGTTGGTGAAGAAGAAGCGTATTCCGGCGAGCTCGAATGGACCAGTGTGTTTGACTACGGTGCGCAGTGCCTTTTCTTTTCGCGGAAAGAACCGCTCATTGTCGTGGAGGATGAAACCGGAAACGGGTCGACCACAACGACATGGGAAGTCCTGGATGCTCGGTCGATTCTGCGTCCGGATGTTGTTTATGACTGGAATGCTTTTGTTTCGACGCAGGTGCAGATTCGCTCACCAGGGGAGGGTCCGGTTCCGCTCTCAAAACCGATCGATATCCGCTCGGTCGGCCTGACTACCAGCAACGTACTGGCTCTTCGTGAAGGGCTGGACGCAGTACTGGCTGGCTTCGGCTATCTGGAACTCACGTCCGTTGAAGAATCACCGCAGGAGGTGCGTCTGACATTTGCCATCGATCGCGGGCCTCTGGTGGTTGAACGATTGCTGGTGCTGAACAAGTCGCTCGACTTTGCCCCAACGCGGTACATCATTTCCCATGTCCGGAAGGTCGACGGCTCGGATACAGTCAGCCGCAGATCCATTTCCGACTGCGACTGCATGTGGGACCGAATCAATCATGTGGTGGTACCAACGTCGATGGTTGCTCGCCAAAGCATCGCGGACGGAGCCAGCTTAACATACGACGTGGGGTTCTCATGGGAAAGTGTGAATACTCCCGTGCCTGACACCAGATTCGCCCCCGAGGCGCTGGAACCGGGATACGCCAAAGTCGTCGACTTCCGGCAGGCAACGCCGACGCAGGTGGGAATGATCCGCACCACCCCGGCACCTCTTCCGGGGGGCCGTTTACAGCAGATCGGGTGGCCGACACGGATATTGATTGGCGTCCATATTCTTGCCTTCGTGTTGATTGTGATCCACCTTTGCCGGAGGCATTTTCGTCGGTCCGGGGGAACTTCCAAATGAGGGATTCCCGCTCACCGGACTGGTCAAGCCGATTGAACTCCGGGTCAGACGCAGCAGAAAGCATGCTGGGACCGACGTGCAAACGGCGTGGCTGGCTCAATCATCGCCCCGGTTTCACCCTGCTGGAACTGCTGGTGTCGATCAGCATTATTGTGTTGCTGATGTCTCTGATTCTGCCGGCCGTTCAGAATGCCCGTGAAGCCGCACGGCGGACGCAATGCCTGAATCGGGTACGGAACATCGGCGTGGCTCTTACGGGCTTTGCCGTGGCCGCCGGCCGGTTTCCGGCCGCCGGTTACTGGGCTCCGGGACCCGGCGGAGATAAAAATAACGCGGCACCGCATCATAATTGGGTGGTTGACATTCTGGCCGGGCTGGATCGCCAGGATGTGGCGGACCGCTGGGATCATGACAAGCTGGCTACCGATCCCGGGAACCTGTCGCTGGCGGAGATTCACGTGCCGGTGCTGGTATGCCCGTCGGATCAATCTGCGACGGGAGGAGGGGATCTGAGCTACGCCGTGAACGGCGGTATTGGCGATTCGTTCTTGCACGCGGGAGTGCATGATTGTGTGGCGGATCCGTTTTACTGGCCGCTGGATCTGAATGGCGACGGCGCCGGCTGCCTGCCTCTCGGCTCGTCCACTGCGTCCCCGACAGACCGTGAGATCTTTAAGCGTTTGGGCGTGTTTTTCAGCGAGAACCAGGGTTTTCGCGGAACTCCGGGGTATCAGGGCACGGTACGGCATCATTCGCCGGATTCAGTCACGGACGGATTATCTCATACCATTCTGCTGGGCGAGAACATTCGCACGGGCGTCGCGGCCGGCGTGATTGGAACAAACTGGGCCAACGCCACGGGGCCTGGAAGCCGAGTGTATTTCAATCCTGAAATCTGTGCGGGCAATTCCTGTACTCCAGCCAATGTTAGCTTCGATCTGACAAATTCGGGCGATCACGCCATCAATTCGGGCCGGGCTTTGGGTGAAGGAGAATCACCTTTTCTGAATAGTGAACACCCCGGTGGGGTCGTGGTGGGTTTCGGAGACGGCAGCGTGCGGTTGCTGTCGGAAGAAATTTCCGGGCGAATTCTGTACCAGCTGTTCACGCCTCAGGGAGACCGGCTTCGGGCCACACCATTGGATGCGGGGATTCTGAGCGATGCCTTCTGAACCGGCAGGTCCGGCAACTGCAGATCACGCACAGCCTAGGTGCAAACTATCTGTTGTGGTGCCGGCCTACAACGAGGCGGCGCGGATCGGTGCCGCAATCGAGGACGTTATTTGCTGTGTTCCGCCTCGCGTTGGAACGTCATGGGAATTGCTCCTTGTGGATGACGGAAGCAACGACTCTACGCGCGCTGTCGTTTCGAAATTTCAATCCAGAGTTCCTCAACTACGCCTGATTTCACACAGCGCGAATCGTGGCAAGGGAGCGGCCATACGCACAGGTGTTCGGGCCGCGGCGGGCGAGGTGATTTTGTTTACGGACGCGGACGGGGCAACACCGTTTGGGCACGCAACGCAACTGCTGGACGAGCTTGAAGCAGGTGCGGATATTGCTGTCGGTATTCGCATTTCCACGGCTGGAATCCCGCGTCGGCGGAGCCTGCGACGCCGACTGATGGCCGCCGTTTTCCGGGTACTCGTGTCTTTCTTGATTCACACGCCGGTCCGCGATACGCAGTGCGGCTTCAAGATGTTTCGATCATCGGTCGCTCGACGACTGTTCGGGGCGTCGCAGGAAGAGGGGTATTTGTTTGATGTGGAGATTCTCGGCCTGGCCCACATACTTTGCCTGAGGATCAGTGAAGTCAGTGTGTCATGGCAGGAGGTATCCGGATCGCGGATTAGCGTCTGGCGGGATTCGTGGCGCATGTTCACGGGCCTGTGGCGTGTCCGCCGACGTCTGCGTCTGCCCCCGTCGGCTGTGGCCGGGTCTCCCGACCCGGCCTCGGCGCAGACCGAAGATCTCCCCCTCCACGTCACGTCCAGCCTGTCGAATTGATGCCCAGCTCCACTGGAGCGGCGATTGGGAGACTGCCCCACAATGAATGCGTCGGTCGGACATGATCAGTCCATCCACAGGTCGGGAGCATTGCCGCCTGATTCCGGCCGTCTGCGATGTCCGCCACTTCGCCGGCCATCGCCTGGAACATGATGTGATGGTTGGAAAAGAACGATTCAATTGGCAGATCCTGATCGGTGGTGCGGTTGGCTGCGTCCTGATAATCGTATCGATCCTGCTCCGCGTCGGTCCGTTGATGGATCGTCCGATCTGGTTCGACGAAGCGTTTTCATGGACCCTTGCCACGGAATTCACCCCTTCGGAGATCATTCGGCGAACCAGTGACGATGTCCACCCACCTCTGTATTACCTGGTCCTGCAGGTGTGGGTGCAGGTTTTCGGCGAGTCGCTGACGGCAATGCGGGGCTTGTCCGTGAGCCTGGGCACTCTGACCGTTATCGCGGCATTCCTGCTGGGAATGGTCGCTGACCAGACAGGAGGCAGGAACGAGTGCGGTGAGACAGAAGCAACGCCAGGGATCGCACGTGCCTATGTGTCCGGCCTGATTTTTGCGGGACTGATTGGGCTCAGCGCGTTTCAGATCCACTGGTCAACCGAAGTTCGGATGTACGCGCTGCTCAGTTTTTTGTTCATGTTGAGCACCTTGTTCGCCGTTCTGGCCGTCAGCAGATCGCCGGACGGTGTCGGGTGGTGGGCGGCGTTTGCTGTGACGTCTGCGGCCATGTTGTACACGCACAATTACGGTCTGTTTTCTTTTGTCGCCCTGGCGATGTTTCTGGCCCTGGCCGTGACGCTTCGAGAACACCGGCGCGGCAGAGGATGGCTGACCCGACCGGTCGTGATGTGCCTCGGTTCGCTGATGCTCGCTGGCGTCCTGTATCTGCCGTGGGTTCCAATATTGCTGGCACAGAAGGCTCAGGTGGCGGAAGATTACTGGATGACGAAATTCACGTGCTCCAGTCTGGCCGTCGCGTGGGATCATCTGTTTGTTCCGGAGGAAGCCTGGGGGCCTTGGCAGTCCGTTCGCGGTGCTGTTTTTCTGTCGGTGGTAGTCGGGTGCTGCCTGCTGTTGCAGTACCGTGGTGGACTGTTCGATCGACTGTGTCTGTTTCTGACGGTAGTGCCGTTCGGACTTGCCGTCCTGCTCTCCATCACGGGGGCCTCTTCCATTATCCGGGACCGAGTCTTCATTCTGATTCATCTGGCGGCGCTGCTGACGGTGACCCGCGCGGTGACACGCTGGTTTAATCCGCTGCCGGCACTATTGCTCGGCTCTTTGCTGATGGTGGATGGGTGGTGGGTCTATCATCGCTACGTGCCCCGCCTTGACATCTCAGCCCGCCAGGGAGCCCGAGCAGCGATGCAGAGAATTGAAGCAGACGATGGTCCGTCAGTACCTGTGATCGTTGTGCAGCCCTGCATCTACTTCAGTCTCAAATATCACGCCACCGATCGCAGTCGGGTGCTGCTGTATACGTCGCCCGAAAACATTCGTCATTACACCGGAGGTCCGATTCTGCGTGAACAGGAATTTCACGTGATCGACAGACTGAATGAACTGTCGGGTGACGACATCTGGATTGCGACGTCGTCTGGCTACACGGCCGGTTTTCGAGAGCCTCTTCTTCCACGGAACTGGCGGGCCGGGGACAGCGAAGAGTTCCCTGCCGCATGGCATTTTGAAGGTCGGATTCGTCTGACACGATATGAACGCGTGACCGCCTCCGACTGAAATACCTAATTAAGAAAGTGGTTCTTCGATGAACACGGTTCTGGCTTCGCTGCATACCGTATGGAATGTTTGCTGGCGGCTGAGGTGGCTGCTGGCCATCCTGTTTCCGCTTCCACTGACCGCGGGGCACGAATTTCGTGAATCGTTTGTTGACGGACAGTTCAATCAAATGGCTTTTGCCGTCGTGGGAAATGGCGAACTGATCACCGCCAGCGTGGAAGGCCTGAGGATCACCGATGCGAAGGGGACCGGTGAGAACACGGGATTGTTGATTCCTTATGAGGTTTACGGCGATTTTCAGTTCACCGTTGAAGTCCGGCTGAACGAACTTCCCGCGCCGGACAGCGGCTACGGAACCGGAGTCGCCCTGCTGATGGAAGACGGCGACAGCCATGGAGGGAGTCTGCAACTGGTGCGTCTGCCGTCGAAACCGGCGCACACTCTGGTGGCACACCACTTTGAAATTGTTGCCGGTGAACATCAGCATCGAGCAGAAACGTTCGCCTTCATTTCCGAGAAGGCTGTACTGCAGTTGCAGCGAGCTGGTTCTGAACTCCGCTACCGCGTCTCGACAGACGGAGGCCGGACATTCAAACAGTACTTTCAGACTGCCTTTGTGTCCGACCCCATCCGCGTCGTACAGGTCTATGGTCAGGCTGGAGGCGGACATTATCCGTTCGACGTCACTCTGCAGTCCGTCTCGCTGACTGCGGACGAACTCGCGCGTTCCGGACGGCCTGCGAAGAAGGCGGATCGTGGTCAGTTGTCAGCTGTGATCGCAACGGGAATTGGCGTCATCGCGGTGGCGATCGCCAGTATCTGGTTGGTGGTGACACGTCGCGCGGGTGCACCTGATGCGGAACAGGCCTGATGCGGTCACCAACCGCGGAAGCGGACGGCCGCTCGAGGCCGCGTTTCGTGTCGTTTGTAGACGTAAGAACCGGGTTGGCATGGTACGTGTGCAGTCTGATTCCGGTGCTGCTGGGCGTACATCTTGGCTTTGGGGCTCTGCAACCCGGACGCGAAATTCCTTATGGTCAGGATTCTGTGTTGCTGCGATGGCTCGCGTGGGACGGTGGGCAGTTTCTGCAAATCATGGATGAAGGATATTCATTCAATCCGGACCGCATCTCAAATGTCGTTGTGTTTCCGGGTTATCCGAGTGTGGCGTTGTGTGTGCGGATGATGACGGGTGTCAGCAGCGCCGCCGCGCTGCTGCTGGTTTCCCACGTGTCGCTCATGGCTGTGCTGGTCTTCTGGTCACATTACCTGAGGCTCCGGTTCCCTGATCAGCGAAATGCTCGGTTCTGTGGCATGGCCGTTCTGTCTGTCTTTCCGACGACATTCTTCTTCCGCATGGCGTACTCGGAGTCATTATTCCTGCTGCTCGCTCTGCTGGTGCTGACGGGACTGCAGCAGGGATGGCGACCCATCGTGATCGGGCTGCTGACAGGAGCCGCGGTCGGCGTTCGACTGGTGGGAATCTGTCTGGTTCCGGCGGTGATCTTGTTTGTGCTGTCACAGCAACGTCCTGTTCGCGGACGAGTCGGAACCCTGGCACTAACCCTGCCGCTGTGTCTTTGGGGACTGGGTGCGTACATGCTGTTTCTCGGCAGTCGCTTTGATAACCCCCTTGTCTTCAGCGAAGCACAGCAGCAGTTTTTTCTGCGGCCACCAGTTTCAATGGTGCAGCACTGGTATCGCCTGCTGACCCTGGAACCGGTTTGGGGCAACTACGTCCGCGGTGGTTCGGGATACTGGGGACGCTTCGATCCGGACCTGCCGCCATATTTGAGTCTTCAGTTCGCCAATCCCGTCTACTTCTGCGTAACGTCGATCGCCATTGTCGTGGGTTGGGCGAAGCGCTGGTTGACTGATGCGGAGTTTGCCTTTGGAGCGTCTTTGTTGCTGCTGGCTTACATCGGGCGCGCCGAGGAATTCTGCATGGGTTGTCAGGCACGGTATGCTGCTACGGCACTCCCGGCTTATCTTGTGGGCGGACGAATGCTTGCTGGTTTGCCGCATCTGTATGCCGCGGTTGTCCTGGTGATTGCGACGAGCCTGCTCACCGTCTACAGCGCGCTCTTCGCTGCCTGGTATTTCTTGTTGTGATCGGTCAGATCCGGCGACTCAGTATTACCTGATGCGGGTCCTGTGTCTTTCCGGCAAACACCACATCCACGGCCAGCTTCAACTGACCGGGCCGGAAGCGGCGGAGCGGCGTCGATCACGGTTTTTGTTCCCGCCACTTCGCGAACTCACTGAGATAGGACCAGCGAAAGTCTTTGTCTTTTCGGTAAGCCATGTCCCGGTTGTCCAGTTGTTCAGCGACGTAGGCATCGACATTGGCTTGCTCGATGAATGGATCGCGGGTGCGTTGCTGCCAGTCGGTCAGTGCAGAGATCAGTCGCTCACGCGCGTCGGCATGGGCAGGATCGTCCGCAATATTGTGCCACTCAGAGGGATCTTTCTGCAGATCGTACAGTTCGTAGCGCGGTGGGCGTTTCCATCGTTCCCATGCGGCTTTGACATGGTCCGCCGCCGTTGTCTGGTCTTCCGGTGTCGCGCCGGAGATGACAAAGTGCGGGTGCGACGGGTCGAGGTAGGTGCGGGCATCCAGGTTCTGAGTGCCGGGGCGAGGGCTTGAGATCAGCTTGTAGCGCGAATCGCGGACGGAATGCTGCACGAAACACGCCCGGGGAAACGAACCGGTGGTGAGTGCAAAAATATATTCGCGCCACTTATCCGGAGCCCCGCCGGTCAGCAGCGGCTGCAGATCCCGTCCGGGCAGTTCTGTTGCGGCTGTCACCTCCGCCGCCTGCAGAGCAGTCGGCAGAAGATCGATGGTCGATACCAGTTCGCGGCGAACCTGTCCGGGGCTGGCGACGCCCGGCCAGCGAACGATCATCGGGATGCGCAACGCCCCTTCATACACCGTGCCCTTGCCCCGCGGAAACTGCGCACCGTGGTCGCCGATGTAGATCACCAGCGTATTTTCTGCAGCGCCCGTTTTTTTAAGTTCGTCCAGCAGCAGTCCGATGCCATCGTCCAGCCGGGCGAGGCAATTGTAGTAATTGGCCACCTGTTCGTTGAGCCGCGGGGTGTCGACGCCGACCCACGGCATGGCTTTCACATCGGCAGCATTGAGCGGCCCGTCCGGTCGGCCGTTGATTTTGCGGATGAAAGGCAGGTGAGCGTCTGGAAAGTTCACCGAGAGGAACCACGGTCGGTCACCGGCCTGAGCAAAAAATTCAGCCGCTTTGGCTGCGTAGTCGGCTACCGAGGATCGGCGCTGGAAGTTCGCTGAGCTGATGGCTCGGTAATCAAACGGAAATGCCGACTCCGGATTCACGTGCAGCTTGCCGATCAGGCCGGTGTAATATCCCGTTGGTTTCAGCAGGGTCACAAAGTTCGGTGTGTCCTGGCGGTACATGGCGAACTTGTGCGTCGCGAGGCCGATCTGGCCGTTCTGGTGCGAATGCAGACCGGTCAGGAAACAGGCGCGCGACGGCGAGCAGACTGAGTAACCCACAAACGCGTTCTCGAACAACACTCCTTCAGCCGCGAGCGCATCAATATTGGGTGTTCGCGCATAGGGATCACCGTAGCAGCCGAGCTCCGGACCATTGTCTTCCGAAACGATCAGCAGCACGTTGGGTGGCGATGCGGCGGCGTCAGACAGCAGCAAGGCACCCAGAAACAGCAGTTGCAGGACGACGATCAGGGACGGTGGTTTCATGGTTTTGAATGCTTTCCGGAAACAGGTGGCAGACGAATTCAGATTGTATCTGCGGAAATCATCGATGCTACGCGGCAACATGAGTCGGTGGGGGCGCTTGAGATCTGAAGAGACACACTCACTCCGGACAGGAATGTCTGTACGTCGTTCGGACATTCTTTTCCGGACCCTTCTTCGGCTTCGATCGGCGGACAGGAAAGTCCATTGTGTTGCTGAACCTGTCGATCGGCGGAACGTGTGGACGAGCGTGGCGTGATCGATTGGCGGAAGCTGTGACTACTTTTTTCCTGAATACTCTGGCATGGCCGCGTTTCGCTGGTAGACTTGGGGCCGGTCGCGGTTATCCACGGGATGCGGAGCGTTGAGGCATGTCGGCAATCACTTCACTGATGCGTTCAGATCATGACGCCTCGTGTTGTGGCCACGTATGGCGTCACCGCGGCTTGCTTGTCGCTGTCACCGTGCTGCTGGCGGTTGTGCCTGATCAGGCTTTCGGATCATGTGGCGACTATCTGTACCGTAACGGCAAGCCTGTGTCGATGGATTCACACGGTCATGGTTCATCAGGACCCGTCCTCACAGACAATGCCCTGCCTGAGGCGCCGAATGGTCACTGTCGCGGACCATTCTGTTCGTCCAATTCGGATTCACCCCTGCAGCCGCTGCCGGGCGTGGATTATCGTTTGTTGAACGATGCGGGGCTGCTGTCGACACTGGTCCATGGTGGGACTTCTGCTCCGGGCGACCGTATCGACCTGACGTCCGACCGAGTGGCGTCGCCGGAAGGACGCCCCGTTTTTCACCCTCCCAGAGCTGGTTGAGTGGTGATTCTCTGCGCGGAAGATTTCCGCGGCACCAGGTCGTTCCTGCAGTAGCTCAGGGAATGCGCTCCCGTCGGGCCGGTATTCGCCGGTGGATCGGCGGCACCGGTTGTCGGGGCGAGCTGTTCTGTTGCCGAACCTGTCGCCGGTTTTGCACGGCTTCGGCACAGGCAACTCTGTCAGCTGTCTGAATTCGTTCGTGAATCGTCATCTGTCGTGTTGCCGCAACTTGCGGCGGGCCATGATGGCTGAAGAGCGGACGTCTGAGTGCCCGGGCGCTGCGTTCCGGACCTGTCCTGGTCCGATGGTGCGCGTTATCTGATGTGTGGAATTCGCCGGGTCTGCTGCGCCGACCCTCATTCACTGCTTCGGCACGTGGCGTGATGCAGCTTTGCGCCGCGCGGCCATCTGGGAAAGCTCGGGTCACTGTTTAAGCAGCGGTGACTGATATCCAGCGCGCGTCTATGCCCGGACCAGCGAGCATTTCTCTTTCTTAAATCATTCCTGATCAACCTTTGTCTTACACGGAGAACCATTTCATGACTATGACCGATTACCGGGGCCGCCGCCCCGGCTTTACGCTGATTGAACTGCTGGTGGTGATTGCCATTATAGCCATTCTGATCGCCCTGCTGCTTCCTGCTGTCCAGCAGGCCCGGGAGGCGGCTCGCAGAACTCAGTGCCGCAACAATCTGAAGCAGATCGGCCTGGCGCTGCACAACTATCATGACGTTCACAGTTGTTTTCCGTTCGGCCAGGGAGGGACCGGTGGTCGCTATTCAGCGCTCAGCCAGGTCCTGCCAATGCTCGATCAGGGGCCACTGTATGACGAAATCAACTTCGAATCGCCGTTGAACACGCCGGTCAACGACGCGGCCCGGGTCGCGGAACTGCCTGCGTTTCGGTGTCCCTCTGACTTCTCGAATCCGCAGCCACAGGCAGGTGGAGCGGTCAATTATTACGGAAACAAAGGCAGTGGCATCCTTTGGCAGAATAAGCGGCAGGACGGTGTGTTCTTCCGAGACAGTCGAGTGAGGTTTCGCGACATCACCGATGGAACCAGCAATACGGCGTCGTTCTGTGAACGGCTGCTGACAGATGGAAACAACGGCACTGTGAGTCCGGACTCAGACGTGTTTCTCGCACTTTCAGATCCGGCAGATCAGGATGAAGCCATCCGGATGTGCGAAGCTGTGGATATCAGCAATCTGGCGAATCAGTTCCCGATTTTCATGGGTGCGCCCTGGATGAATGGTCAGCACTGCTACCTTCATGTTGATGTCCCGAATAAGCGATCGTGTGGCTTTTATCCGACGAAGGCGACGATGCCCGCCAGCAGCCGGCATCCGGGAGGTGTTCAGGTTCAGCTCGCAGACGGCAGCGTCAGGTTCACCAGCGAAAATATAGACCTGCTGGTATGGCGCGCTGTCGGTACGCGTGCCGGCGAGGAGGTGATTGGTGAATTCTAGAATATCGGCAGTACTGCCTAAGTACACGCCAGCTGGTCGCGGTGTCGACAGAGCGGCGGAAGATTTTGAGCGATCGGAAATCAGAATTCGGCGTCCGATGACCGTACTGCTGTACTTCGTTGCAGCGCTGTTGACAACGGGACTTTGTGGTTGCGGAGACGGTTCCGTCTCACCCCACCCGGTCGACGCTGAAGTGGCACGAGAAACACTGCACACCGTTCTGGAAGGATGGAAGTCCGGTGTTGAGCTCGACGCCTGGCGAGAACAGCACGCCGACATCACTGTCCAGGACATGGACTGGCATTTCGGCAACAAGCTACAGGCGTTCACAATCTTGTCGGGAGCCCGTGCCGTGGACGCGAACCTCCGCTGCGATGTGCAACTGATTATTCTCGATCCACAGGGAAATAAGTCACAGAAGACAGTGACCTATCTCGTGGGGACCAGTCCTCGCACGACCGTCTTTCGGGAAATGATTCCCTGACGCACCTGAGACGCGGATCACACTTACTTTCACTCATTTAAAAGGATCAGAAAATGAATTTTGGTACACACACAGCCGGCTCTGGTATTTGCCGGCTGGCTTTCCTCGGGTGCCTGTTCTGTTGTGCGGACGTCATCACAGCGCAGGGCACGGCGACCGATGACACGTTGATAGGTACGCCACCGTCGGGGAGCAGCTCTGGTACGACGGACAGAGCGGAGGCGAACGATGCTTTGCCGGACAGTCACCCGCCCGACCCTCTGACCCCGGCAGCAGAACAGGCGGCCAGAGAGCTGACAGAACAGCTGCCTGCTGGGTCGGAGGCTCGCGCAATGCTGGACCGGATTCTGGAGGGCAGTCGTCTGGGGCCTGGCGAGGGCTGGTTTGCAATGGCTAAATCACAAACGTTGTATGGTTGGAGCCATGTTGTGCAGACCTGCGATGAAAATGGTGACGAAGTGATCACTGCGGAAGAATTTGGGGGAAGTACTGCTGACTTTTCCCGCCTGGATCGCAACTCGGATGAAGTGCTGACAGACGCGGACTTCGAATGGTCTGAACATTCACTGGCGATGACTCCCGGAGTGATGCTGTTTTTTCAGGCGGATCGCGATGCGAATGGAAAGGTGACTCAGCAGGAATTTGTCGATCTGTTTCACTCGCTGGGTGCCGCAGATCAGGGCTTTCTGGCGCTGGATGACGTCCGTGAGCGATTCCAGCCGCCCGACGATCAGACGTCGGAGAAGCTGCGGGCTCAGCGGAAGGACGCCCCGAGCCGCAGTACGCTTATTCTGGGACTGCAGCGGCAGGAAATCGGCTCGCTGCAGTCGGGGCCTTCGGTGGGCACCACGGCACCGGACTTTGCGCTCCGCAATCTCCAGGGAGATACCGTCAGGCTTTCGCAGCAAATTGGTGAAAAACCGGTTGTCCTGATTTTTGGCAACTTCACCTGTGGGCCGTTTCGCAGCCAGGCCGGCAACATCGAGAAACTGTTTGAACGATACCGGGACCGCGCGACGTTCTTCCTGATTTACGTCCGCGAGGCCCATCCGGCTGACGGCTGGTGGATGAACAGCAACAAACGGGCCGGCATTGATGTGTCTCAGCCCACCAGTGACTCAGCCCGAAAGCAGGTCGCTCAGTTGTGTCAAAGTCACCTTGGTCTTGAAATTCCGTTCCTTGTGGATTCGGTCAATGATGAAGTTGGCGCGGCATACAGTGGGATGCCGAATCGGTTGTACCTGATCGATCGAACCGGGCGGATTGTTTTCAAGAACGGTCGCGGGCCATTCGGCTTTCATCCGCGTGAACTTGAGCAGGCGCTTGTGCTGCTGTTGAATTCTCCGGACTCGAAGACTGTCAGGTAGGCACCTGCAGAACGCCCGTGCGGCCGATACGAAAGGCCCGGAGAGACTCTGCCTGCTGTGTGGAGCGAGCCGTTCGCTGACCGGGAAATGCCGACTTCGGTTGGCGGTGATGTCGAATTCTGTGAAGACCACATCGAACGAATTGTTGCAGACCACAAGGAACCTTTCAGATGGGCAACTGTGATCAGATTTGTGATGGCCACCCGCGGTGTCCGTGCCGGATTCACCGGGTGACAACAGTCGGATTGTTCTGCGATCATGGCAAATTCGGGTCTCACCTGAGTTTTCGTGCTTTGACGAGGACGTTGTGCGTCGTCTGTGTGATGTTCCCGGTCCTGACGTTGCTCGCGAGCGTCGGACGGAGCGACGATGAACCGCTTCGGAGATTTTCTTCCATGAGTGACGATGACGCGTGGCGACGGTTGCCGCTGCAGTCGCCGCGGTTGCCGGAATGGGCGCGAGTTCTTGTTGGCCCGCTGCCAATGTCAACCGGCGCACTGCTGTCGCTGGATTCGCTTCATCGTGCAGACAATCCGATCGGTAACACGCTGGCCGGACAGCTTCGCTGGATTGCAGCAGATGCAATCGGCTGCACATACGCCCGGAAGTGTGCAGAAGCTGATTTGCTCAGGAACGGAGAATCGATCGACGCGATTCTGGCACTGCGAAATGATGATCCGCGCTGGAGTCCGATTCAGCGCGCCTCATTTAAGTTCGCCGAACAGATGACGCTGGGAGCTTCTCTGGTGACCGATGAGGAAGTCACGGCACTGTCACAACATTACGGCCACGCCGCCGTTGTCGGAATGGTACATACTGTGGCGTTCGCCAATTTTCAGAATCGCCTGTTTCTCTCTCTGGGAATTTCACATGATGACCAGGGACCCCTTCCGCCAATCGATTGGCCACTGGACTTGAATCAGGGGCAGGCGGCTGATGCGTGGAAACGTCCCACCCACGAAGAATTGCTCAAGTCAGCGCTACCAGTCGAATTGACCCCGAAGAGTGACTGGAACGTCCAGCCGCTGGAGCTTCTGGACAAGCGCCAGCGGGAACAGCAGCAGCGGAAAGGACGCGTCCCGATTCCCGATGACGGCGCACTGTCGTGTCTCCCGGCAGAACAGATCGAGCGTTCCGGCCCCATCATCTGGTCCAGAGTCAGTCTTGGCTACCAGCCGGAACTGACACAGGGTTGGTTTCGATTGATGGCGGCATTTCGCGAAGAGTCTCAGCTGAATCGCGTATTTTCCAATACTGTGTTCTGGGTAGTGACACGAAGCAATGAATGTTTCTACTGAATGGGTCACAGCGAAATGCTTCTCGCGGTCGCGGGACTCAGTGAATCCGAAATCACGGAGCGCACCGAGCAACTGGCCACCGGAAACTGGTCCGGGTTTGCGCCTGTTGAACAGCAGGCATTCATCTTCGCACAGAAACTGACGCGCACGCCAGCAGCGGTTGATACAGCGGATATTCGTCAGTTGACAGAAGTCTTTGGATCAGCGCGGGCCGTCGATCTGATCTGGCATGTGTCGTGGTGCAATTACATGACGCGAGTGGCCGATGCGCTGCAGCTACCGCTCGAAACAGAAAACGTCTTCATGAATCGTGATTCCCCGAAAGAAAAGGAGCCTCAATCCACGAATGCGCAGTGACGGGTGGCGTTCAGCCCCCTTCCCACTCCGCCCCCACTGCACTTGTTTTCGTGAGTCTCAGGCCGTCTGGCTGAGGGAAACCACAGCCTGGTGGTCCGCGGGTGCGGCCATTTCAACCTTTTTGGACAGCAGTCGGCTGGTCTGCCTCACCCCGCACAGGTTCGCTGTAAAATGAGCGCGGCCCGAGCGAGGTCGCCGAGCGATCAGACGCGCCGATCGGGAAGCTGCACCCCTGAAGTCACGACTGATTTGTTTCCATGTCAAAAAGTCTTCGCAAAAAGCTGTCCACGGATATTCACCTGCTTGGTGATCTGCTGGGCAAAGTCATTCGTCGTCAGGCGGGCGTCAGTGCCTTTGAGCTTGTCGAACGTTTTCGGGCACTGTCAAAGGTTCGGCGACAGGATCAGGACACCGCTGACGAGGTGGCCGCCAAGATCGCCGAGATCGCCGATGAACTGGATGTGCGGCAGATCTCGGAAGTTGCCCGAGCGTTTACGCTTTATTTTCAGCTGATCAATGTGGCGGAAGATCACCACCGCGCGCGCGTGCTGCGGGCGCGGGTCCGGGCGGAATATCCGCAGCCGGTTCGGGATTCGATTCGAGCGGCGGTGGCGGAACTGGCCGACGAAG
Source organism: Fuerstiella sp. (assembly GCA_040222735.1). Lineage (GTDB taxonomy): Bacteria > Planctomycetota > Planctomycetia > Planctomycetales > Planctomycetaceae > Fuerstiella. The sequence goes on from JAVKCM010000010.1 coordinate 16,435, forward strand.
GGATCGATGAGTTCCAGATGCAGAAGATTCTGCAGGGGCTGCACATCGAATCTGTGTTCACCGCCCATCCCACAGAAGCCAAACGCCGCACACTGATTTCCAAGCTGAAACGTATTGAGGAAGCTCTGAGGTACCTTGATGAAGAGAATCTGCTGCCGGCCGACGAAGTTCGCCTGAAGCAGGGTATGCTGGCTGAGATCACCATCATGTGGCTCACGTCTCAGGCCCGTCAGGCGAAACCTACGGTTGCTGACGAAGTGAAGACCGGCCTGTACTACTTCGAACAGACGATCTGGGATGTGATTCCGAAAATCTATCGCGAGATGCAGGAAGCGTTTGCCGAATACTTTCCATCCGTGCAGCTGCCTGAGCGGTTTCTGACGTTCGGCAGCTGGATTGGCGGAGACCGGGATGGCAATCCAAACGTGACCGCGTACGTCACGGCAGAAACATTCCGCCTGCATCGAGGCCTGGCTCTGTCGCGCCACAGTGAAACAGCCGGAGCACTCACGCGCAGCCTGAGTCTCAGCGGGCAGTTGCACGCTCCGTCGCAGCAACTGCTCAGTCAGTTCCCCGCAGACAGCTCGGAACATGTGGGATTTCTGGCGGCGCAATACCCGGACGAGCCGTATCGGTTGCTGGCGGCTGTGCTGAAGGAGCAATTGAACAACGCGAATCGAGATCCCGTCAAATCACGGCTGCTGGAACACGATGATACGCCGATGGCCGAGCTGCGGACGGCGGCAGATCTGGTGAAACCTCTGGAGAATATTGATCTCAGCCTTCGCAACGGACACACCGACGCGATCGCAGACGCCAGTCTGAAGGACGCGCTCATTCAGGCCCGTGTCTTCGGTGTGAATGTCGCTCGGCTCGATATCCGACAGTTCAGCGATTATCACGACGCGGCTCTGGCTGAAATCCTTGCGAAGCTGAACATCTGCGCAAATTATTCAGACCTCACGCCGGCGGAACGCACCGACCTGCTGACGCAGCAGCTTTCCCGGGATGTTCCGGACATCGGCGATCTCGGCGAGTACACAGAACCAACCGCTGAGCTGCTGCGGCTGTTCGAAGTGATCGCCCGCGCGGTGGACCTGTATGGTCCCGAGATGATCGGGCCGTATGTCATCAGCATGTCCCGGGATGTCGACGACGTGCTGGCCGTGCTGTTGCTGGCCAGATGGCATGGATTGTGCCAGCGCGGTGACGGAAAGTCGCCGGCACTACCCGCCATAGCGCCGTTGTTTGAAACGCGTGACGACCTGAAGAACGCGACTGACGTCATGAGAAGTCTGTTCAGCCATCCAGCCTATCGAGCTCATCTGGAGGCTCAGGGTATGGAGCAGGTTGTGATGATCGGTTACTCTGACAGCAACAAGGATGCCGGCTTTCTGACCGCGACGTGGGAACTGTATCAGGCACAGGACAGACTGGCGGCCTGTTGTCGCGAACATGGTGTGGCTCTGACAATCTTTCACGGCCGGGGAGGTACGATTGCGCGGGGTGGAGGTCCGGCCAACCGGGCCATTCTGGCTCAGCCGCCGGGGTCCGTGGAGAGCCGGATTCGCATCACTGAGCAGGGCGAAGTCATCAATGCGTACTACTTTCATCCCGAAGTTGCGGCCCGGCATCTGGAGCAGCTGGTCAGCGCCGTGCTGCTCGCTTCCACGCCGCTCCACAAACGAAGAGCGGCTCCGAAACAGTCATGGCTGGACGCGATGGATGAGTTGTCTGCCACGGCCCTGCAGTGCTATCGCACGTTCGTCTACGAAACGCCGGCCTTGTTGCAGTATTGGCAGGAGGCCACTCCGATCAACGAACTGAGCAGTATGCGGATCGGTTCGCGACCGGCTCGACGAACGGGTGGCGACGTCCTTGCCGGACTGCGGGCCATCCCGTGGGGATTCAGCTGGATGCAGAGTCGACACAATCTGCCCGCCTGGTACGGAGTCGGTCAGGCGATTGCCGCCTTTGTGGGGACGGGTGATGCGGCCGAAAGAAAACTGGCGCTGTTGCAGGAAATGCACCGCCACTGGCCTTTCTTCCGGGCCATGATGGACAATCTGCAGGTGGCCCTGGGCAAAGCCGACATGGGCATCGCGCGCCGTTATGCCGATCTGGTGCAGGACGAGACGGTGCGTGAAGAGATCTATTCGTCGATCCGGACGGCATTTATCCAGACCGAGCACTGGGTGCTGCGTGTCGCCGGACAGCGGGCGGTTCTGGAGAATCAGCCCACTCTGCAGCAGTCAATTCGTCTGCGAAATCCTTATGTCGATCCGCTGAACTTTCTGCAGGTGCGACTACTGAAACACATGCGTGAACAGAATGCCGGCAGTGACGATTCAGATTTGCACCGAGCATTCTATATCACGATCAATGGCATCGCTGCGGGGCTGAAGAATACCGGCTGATTGAGCGTGAGATTTTGGTAGACAGGGTGTGACAAGCGAAGGCTGCTACGGGACACGTCCCACGGGATGACACCGATCCGCCCGCGTGATCGCGTGGCCGGCTTCAGGTCCTTCGCGCCGGCACACCGCGTACGGCCATCGCAGGCACATGCGGTTGATGACGCGGTGGTGTGCCGGCGCTTCGCTTGTCACACCCTGCGGTTTGCGACTGACTGAGCGTGAGGTTTTGGTGGACAAGTGAGCGGCTCGGCTCAGTCCTGGTTGCACCACAGATCGCAGGTTTCCGTCGTTTCGACAAGTTTCGACAACGTCTGCATTTCGCCTTCCAGTTCCCGTACAAACCGGGTGAGGTCGCGACATCCGATCACGCCCACGACTGCTCCTTCGCGCGTGACCGGCATCCGGTGGACGGCTTTCGTTCGGAACGCCCGTGCGACATCGGTGAGCGAATCAGCGGCGTCAATTGATGTGACATCTGTCGACATATACTCGGCAACAGGAGCCTGCAATCCGTTCGGGAGTGGCTGGTCTGTTTCCGAGAACATGCCCACCAGGTGACCGTGCTCGTTGACGACGGGAACACCGCTGACGTCATGTTCCAGCATCAGTTCGACAGCGCTGTCAACCGTCGTCTCCGGAGTTACCATCAGCACGCGCGACTTCATAATTGCACTGGCTTTGAACATTACTCAATACCCTGTACTCAACGTTGTTCGGGAGGGGAAATGGCATTCAACCGCTTTCCACGAACATATCCCATCGGTCGTCGTCTGCTGCCTGCGAAGATTAAATTCGCGGCCGGCGAATGACTCACAGTTTTAGGCATCGGTTGTACGACTGATGACGCCCGCGGATTGCGGGATTCCCCTAATCTGTCCGGGCGCAGCCTCCGGGTTTTTGCACAGGTGTGGAAAGGTTCCTGCGAACAGGTTTCTGTCAGACGCGCCCGCGATGGCGAATTTCCGATGCTATGTTCTCGATGGTGAGCCACGCGGATTTCTGAATGTCATACGAACGTGCCACCGAGTCGGCCAGCTGAGGGCTTTCGACTGATCCCCCGGAATCGCGGTTGTATGTGCAGGACGGACCACAGCCGTGTGAGAACATGAGTGGACAACGTGACTTCCCCACACCAGACCGCAGTACTCTGCGGCGAATCAGAATCGTTTTCCCTGCCAGCAGGCGAGTGTGAATCCGACATTCTGAAGCGTGCCGACGCGTATGAGATGCTGACGGATGTGACTGCCGGCTACGCGGACATTCGTCTGAAAAGCAGGCCGGAATGTTCCGCTGAAGCGCTGCGTGATATCGTTGATCTGTCACTCTGGGCAGGACAGTTGCTGCTGCAGCACGGTGCAGAGACCGAGCGGGTGGAGCGCTGCATTCATCAGCTGGGAACGGCACTGGGCTGTACCTGGCTGGATGTGCTGGTCTCGCCGGATGCCATTATCGTCACGACCATATCCGGACAGGAGTTTCGTACCAAGGTACGCCGTGTGGCGCGATTCGGCGGTGTCAACATGACCGTGATCGCGGACATCCAGATGCTCACCAAAAAGGCACGGCACGGTGAGCTGGATCGCCGGGACGTTCGTGAGACGCTGCAGCGGGTGGACGTGCGGCCGAAGCATTATAATCGCTGGCTGCTGGCAGGCATGATCGGACTGGCCTGCGCTTCTTTCAGTCAGCTGTTCGGCGGAGACGTGTTTGTTCTGTGCACGACATTTGTTGCCTCATCGGTGGCGATGTTCTTTCGGCAGGAATTGATTCGAAAGCACTTTAATAATCTGCTGAGTGTCGCTGCGACGTCGTTTCTGGCGGGTACTCTGGCCGCCGCCCTGGGCGCATTTCTGCCCGGCCAGCAGCCTGAGATTGCGATGGCGGCTGCGGTGCTGATGCTTGTTCCCGGCGTCCCGCTGATCAACAGTTTTGACGATCTGATCCATGGTCAGGTGGTCTCCGGCGTCGTCCGCGGCGCAACCGGAATGCTGATCTCACTAAGCATTGCGCTTGGATTGGCGGTTGCGGTTGCAGCTCAGGGAGCAACGAGGTTGTGGGGGCCACTGACGCCACCGCAATCGTTGCTGGAGGATGCGGTCTGGTCCGGGATTGCTGCCACTGGTTTCGCGATGTTGTTCAACGTGCCGCGCAAGGCGCTGTGTGCCTGCTGTCTGTGTGGTGCGGCCGGGCACGTGGTTCGTACAATTCTGATGCACGGAGCGCACGGGCCGCTGGCGACAATTGAATTCGCCACGTTTTTTGCCGCGCTGTTCACGGGGTTTATGGCTCGTATCCTGGCGCGTCGCACGTCACTGCCCGCCTCCATCTACGCCATCCCGGCCGTTATCCCGATGGTTCCGGGGACATTCGCCTTTGGTTCGATGATGGCACTGTTAAGTGCCGTCGGTCTGCTGGACGGCGTGGCGCCGGCGACGGATGAAATCGCGGTACTGATCACCCCGGCACTGCTGAATGGCGCTAAGACAGCGCTGATCTGCGGAGCACTGGCCGTCGGTCTCAAAACACCCGCGCTGCTGTTCGACCGCCAGAAGCCCATCGTGTAGCCCGCAGATCTGACACTGAGCCTGCGTCACGATCGGTTGCGGAATTCGCAGGGTGTGACAAGCGAAGGCGATCGCGGGAGACGTCCAACCGGACAGGACAGGTTCGATGGCGTCATCGCGTGGATGGCCGCCAGGCCGTTCGCGCCGGCTCACCATGGTCTGCTGACGATCCGTGGTGGTGACCGGTTCTGCAGCGACCTGACGTTGTCCGGCTGCATTCAGGCGGCGAGTCTCCCTGGTTCACACTCAGGCGCTCCGGCATCACCTGGTGCTGTGCAGCCGGACGTCAGCAGTATTCGGGCGGCGTCCATTTCGGGCGGATCAGGAAACTGAGTCTGACCGGCGGCGATCCGCAGAATGGTGCTCAGGGTGCGAGCAATCAGGCTTAGATCGTAGCTCAGGCAGGCCCGATCCAGATAGACGGCTTCCAGTGCCAGTTTCAGGGGCAGCAGCTCACGGGCGTAGATCTGTTCCGGATCAGAACCGGTCAGCATTCTTTCGCCATGCGTATAATTGTAAATGCTGCCCACGCCGGCCAGGCCTGGCCGCACGGTCAGCGTCGACAGTCCCAGATCATCGTAATAGCGTTCGACATTGACCATGTCTTCCGGCCGCGGTCCAACCACACTCATGTCACCCCGCAGGATATTCCACAGCTGAGGCAGTTCGTCCAGTTTCAGTTTTCGCAGCAGTTCGCCGAAGCGAAAGATTCGCGGGTCATGCTGTCCCGTGACGGCGCTGGCGCCGGTACCCTGATTCACGTGCATCGTCCGCAGCTTGAACAGGGTGAACGGGCGGCCGTTTATTCCAGCCCGGCGGGCACAGTAGAAGGCCGGTCCGGGACTGCTTAATTTCACACCGATGGCCGCGAGAATAATGATCGGTCCGAACAGCAGGAGGCTTAGCGACGCGGCTGTGATATCAAACAGGCGTTTGACCATTTCTGAGTGTCCTTCGAACGGTCATAAAGACCTCGGCGTGTTCCATACAGCACTGGTTTCCCCATGCGGCACTGCGATGGGCCAGAGCTTCCAGTGAACGCGGGTGCGGATGCGGCCGGACTTCACTCTTGTAGCAGGCCATGGCGTCCAGTTTCTGCTGCAGCGTGGACGTGATATCGACCCATGTGTCCGGAACAAAGGTCCGCGGATAGGCCCACTCAGTACTGCTGGCCGTGTCGAAGGCGTAAATTGCCTGAATAAATTCTTCCATCGGGCGCGTGGCGACCAGCACGGCTTTGAACAGCAGTTCGTGATCGCGGTTGATGTCGCCGCCGTACTGCGTGTACACGACGTTCGGTCTGACGTCGGCGACGACCTGTTCCAGCGGCGTGATGATTTCCGTCAGCGTGAATGTATCGAGCTTCTGGTCAGGAAATTTCAGCGTGCGGGCCTCCTTTACGCCGAGTACCTGCGCGGCCTGCTGTATATGATCCTGCTGGCCGACACCGCCTTCGCCGTAACGCAGGGATTCACCTTCGCAGACGATCACCGACGTGACCTCATCACCGTTTGCGGTGTGCAGCGCCACAGTGCCGCCGCAGCCCAGCAGTTCGTCGTCGGGGTGTGCGGCAATGACAAGAATGCGCTTAGGCGGCATGGCTCAGACTTCTTCCGGACCAGTTCTGTTCACTTAGTTCACGTCCCTTCAGCACGTGACCCGATTCGTCTTCCACTTCCAGCAGCACAATGGCACCATCCGAGGTCGCGACCAGCTGACCACAGGCCTCCGGCAAAGGACTCTGCACAGATCCCAGAAAGGTTCCGGGAACGGCGATCCACCTGATTAACGGCAGTTGGGCTGCCTGCCAGATTTTCAGAGTCCGCCCGTGCAGCACGGTGAAGGCACCGGGATAGGGACGCGTCAGGGCGCGAACCATGTTATAGATCTGTTCGGTTCCGGTGTTCCAGTCAATCAGCCCGTCCTGAGGTCGGCGGCGCGGCAGCACTGGTTCGTCAGAATGACGCTGAGCCTGACCGGGTCGCTCACCGGCGGCCAGCTGAAGGCAGAGGTCCAGCAGCATTTCACGATTGGATTCCGCGACCTGTTCGTAGATGGTCTGGCAGGTGTCGTAGGCAGAGATATCAAACGCGCGCTGGTCGATCAGGTGGCCGGAATCGACTTCGTCCGTCAGCCAGATCAGAGAGTTTCCGGTTTGCGATTCATTCCGGATAATGGCCCAGTTGACGGGCGCACTGCCACGATTGTGGGGCAACAGCGAGGCGTGTGCTCCCACAACTCCGATTCGAGCCGTCCGCAGTGCCTCAGGGCCAAGTATCTGTCCCCACCCCAGCACGACCAGCAGGTCGCAGTTCCAGGACTGCAGCAGCTGAACGCTTGCGGGATCATTGATGTGGTCAATTTCAGCCAGAGGAATATCGTAGCGTTCACAGACGGCTTCGTAGTCGGCCGACCCGCATCGTCGGTCGGCTTTCTCCTGGCGCAACGTGGCCATGCCCACGACGTCGTAGTCTGCCTCGCAGACGGCCTGCAGAGCGGGAATTCCCTCTGCGTGCACTCCTACCCACCCGATTCGCACCTTTGCTGACTCCGTTCAGATTCGATTGACGATGGACATCGGCCGCCCGGATCGGTTCATTCCGGTGCGGGGCACAGCGCGGCGTGCCGAAGGCGGAACCGTTCCTGAACGCGTCGGCGGCCAGCGTCGTCTTCCGTTGTCTTCGGGCAGCGGCCGCTGGTGCGTCGGCACACGGGGCGATGTCAGCCGCATTGAATCCGGAAAGGCGTGTTTCTGTCAATGTCGATCGTGGACGCCTGTGTTTTCTGCTCCGGCGCCGTGGCGTGCTGCGGTTCAGCGGCAATCTGACGAAACACGTTCGCCGCTTCAGACGCGATGCGGCACTGAGCCACCAGAAATATTACGGCCGCCAGCGCCGTCCCGAACCCGACCAGCGCCGCCTTCCCTCTGCCGGATTCCCGCTGCAGCCAGTCCAGTACTCCGCCGGCCGTTACGCACCAGAACAATGTGGGAAGGTATCGATAACGGCCCCATGTCAGCACATGGTCAACTTCCCAGCCCGACCGGGCCAGGTAGGCCAGGGCACTGAAACAGAACGACAGGGAAAAGAACAGCAGACTCAGCTTCTGTGCTCGCCGATCCGTTCGCAGAATCAGAATTGCCAGCAGGCCGGTTCCGGCGACGCGCCCCCACGTGACGGCATTGCCGGCAAAGAACAGCAGATTCCACGAAGACGCCGCGTAGCCTCCGCCCAGCATCTGAAGTCCCGCCCACAAGTTGATCGCCGGACGGTCCAGCTGCTGCATCGCCGGAGCGACCCACCACAGATGCAGTCCGCCTACGACCAGACACGGAAGCAGCCAGGACCACAGCCATGGAACTGCCTTTCGCAGCTCGATCCGTGATCTCCATTCAAACAGAAAAAACTGCAGCGGCAGCACTGGCGTCAGCACAATCAGTGAGCCCATCGTCAACAGTGACACGGCAAGAGCCAGTGACATCAGCAGTGCCCACCTTCGATGATACGAGGTGTGATACTGCGTCACGCACAACATGGCGATCAGAAAAAAGGTGACCCCGACTGAAAGATGGGACGCGGCCAACCACAGAAACGGACCGTCCCAGCCCCCGATCGCTGCGCCGGCCCAGAGTACACTGCCGAAGACAGCCGCATGCGCCGAGCCATAGTGCCGCAGCAGCGCCAGCAGGCACAGCGCCGACGTGGCATGAAACGCGGTGACAAACAAATGAAAGGCGAACGAATTTTCGCCGAACGCCGACCAGCAGGCGAAGAACATCGTCTTCCAGACCGGAATCAGATGTTCGCCATGCGGCAGCGTGACATACTGCCACAACGATATTTCACCGCGACCGACCCGAGCACACTGTTCCAGATGGAAGTCATCGTCGTAGTAGAAGCCCGAGTCCAGGTAGGACGCCTGCACAATAAACGGCAGCACCAGAATCAGCGCGACCGCAGCTCGGGGCAATGCGGCTGGTTTGGCCTCAGGGTCCGAGTCCGGGCGTTCGAACGTCCGATTGTCCTGCTCACTGTTCACTGCAAAACATGCCTCATGAGCCTGACGACGAATTCCGTCCCGATGATGTCAGAAACCACGCTTCCTGATGAACCCGTTTCGGCGGCCGCTGAAAACTGACCGGGCCGAGTTCTGCAATGCCGGGCTGTGTCAGCCGTCCGGTTGTGTCGACTGTAGAGGTTCTGACGGTTTCGGCGTTGTTGGTGCCGGCGCCGCAGCAGGAACCTGTATCACGAGGAATCGGAATTCCTGCCGTCCGCGGGTCGCCGCTTCCGAGATTGTTGACGGGACACCAGGGAATCGATCGTGGATTCGAACGATTAGTCGGGTTCTTCAAGAAACCCGCGGGCAGCGCGCCGCGACCGGACAGTACGTTCGTTGCCTGTTGCTCGATCGCACCAGCACGATCGGACGGGGCGCCGCCGCGGCGACCTGTGTTTGGGCCCGAAAAGGGCCGAAAAATTGCTGTTACAAATCGGTTCGGACCACGCTTTGGTAGACAGGGCGTCCAAAACAGGACGAATTCAACAGAAAACCTGAACCAGACAATGGTGCCGTCATGTGCAAAACAGTCCGATTTCTTTCCGTCTGCGTGACGCTGCTGGCCTCTTCTGTCTCATTGGCCGGCGGCGACGACCTGTTCTCCGACGTCCGGACCAACACGGTTTATCAGGACAATCTGCCTGCGGATTCGCGAGCTGCACCGGTGTCCACGCGAATCACCGGTGTCGACAGCCTGCGAGACCTGCTGAATTCAGCAGGCTTTGATGCCGCTGTCACCGGTCGCCGCACGGTGACGCTGAAGAAGCAACTGGATGTCTGGACGTTTCCCGTGATGACGGTGCTGTCGGAAGACGAGCAGTCGATTGCGATCGTTCTGGGACTGCGAAGCATCAAGGACAGCAGCACCCTGTCTTCGGAAACACTGCTGAAGCTGATGAGTGCCAGTCAGAAAAATGCTCCGTGCCTGTTTGCTTACAACGGTGAGCGTGAACGGACAGAGCTGCATCTGGTACTGAAGAATCAGCGGCTGACTGGTCAGCACCTGCGTGACGAAATCAACCGGATGGCCATTATTGCCCGAGATAACTCAGAGCTGTGGGCAGCTCCGGAAAACCAGCAGCAGTCGAACAACGAAAAGCCCGCCGATGACAAGCAGGCCGGCGAAAAGCCTGCCGACAATGCCTCGCCGACACCGGTCACACCGGCGACACCGTCAACCGCAGACCTGACAGGTACATGGTCGGCGGCAAAGTCAGCCACAGAGGCCTTTGCCGTTCAGTTCAGCACTGACGGCAGCTTCAGTCTGGTGTATGTGAACAATGGTACGCAGGTCAGGTCGTCCGGCCGATTCACGACCGCCAATGGCCAGCTGACGCTGGAAGGCAGCGATGGATTGAAGCTGACCGGCCGGCTGACGATGACTTCAGAGAAGGAATTCACCTTCACGCCGGCCACATCCGGCGAGCTGAAGTTCATCAAAGCCGGATGAACGCCAGGTGCCCGGGGACGATGTTGAAGGCGAACAGGGGAGGTTCCTACTGAGTGGGGGCCGTCCCTTTCGCCAGTTCTTCGTCCCATTCGTCCAGCAGCGGCCAGTCGACGGCGCAGGTGCCGAAGTCGGCCATGTGCTGATATCCTTCCAGCCGATCGATCGTAGCCTGCAGCAGCGAGTGATCGTTGCGAAAGGCGGGGCCGTGACTCGGCAGCAGCCATTCCACATCGCTGTTCTGAATGCGTTTCAGCGAGGTGATGAATTCGGGAATATCAGAACCGTGGTGGGCATCAATGCCGCCGACACAGCCGTCACGGAAAATATTATCCCCGGACATCAGCAGATTGCCCAGACGAAACGATAGCTGGCCGGTGGCATGACCGGGCGTATCCCACACGACCAGCTGCTGATCGCCAAGGTTCAGCACATCACCCTCCGCCACCGTCCGGTCGATACGCAGAATGGGCATGTCGATTGAAATTTCCTGCGCCGGAATTTCTGCATAGGAAGCAATACGATCGCCTTCTTCCAGAATCTTCTTCGCATGGGGATGGGCGACGGTCTGAGCTTCCGGCAGCAGTTCGGCCGCCCGCTTCAGTCCCTGCACATGATCGGCGTCGGCGTGGGTGGCAATCAGGTAGCGACAGTGGGACAGCGGAAAGTCCATGTCGCGAATCAGGTCGATGATTTCCTGAACCGTGTCTTCGTAACCGATGTCGACCAGTGCCCAGTCCGAGTCTGAAAAGACAAGGTACACACAGCAGCCGAAGCGGCGCCGGGCCTGGAAGTTCATTTCGATCACGTTCGGGAACAGTTCGCGTCGAGCAAGCATGGGAGCAACCGAATTTTCAGGGGCGCGGGCCCCGCTGAATCAGCGAAGAAAGGAAGTTATCCGGTCTTTGGCAGACGCTGACCGGATCGCCGCCGGCAAACGGCCCTGAAGATGATAACCTGAACCGCACGGTGACGACTCCCGGTCGGCGATCTTCGAACGAGAAACTGACCGGGGGCAGAAAACAGCTACCCGAAGTCTATTCGGGGAACCCTGGTTCGGCAACAACACGTCGGTGACTCCCTCTTCTCAGCGAAAGAAAGACTCCGGCCGCCCTGAATTCGGGAATCCAGACGGTTAGAATCCGCAAATCGCGACGCAGAAGAGCATTTTCATTCCGGATCCCACGGAACCCCCGGAAGCGGCGGTCAGCCCGCTGGAGAAGATCCGCCAACAGGCCGCTGCTTCCGCGGCCGCCGCCGGGACTCGGCGACAGCCGAGCGCGCCGCCGAGACAGCCGCTGCTGCTGTGCGCACCACTGCCGAGCGCACCACTGCGGCGACCGCCTCCACAGCGGGTGAGAGTCCGTTGGAACAAATCCGGCGACAGGCCGGCGGTGTGGTTGAATCCACTGCGACCACGAAGTCACCGGAATTCCCGAGTTCCCCCGAGGCCGACGCGACACTAAGTCCGCTGGACCAGATTCGGAGGCAGGCGCACGCTGACCCTGCCGATGCGGCCACGCCGACCATTTTTGAACAGATTCGTGCTCAGGCCTTAGCCGGCGTCGTGCGTGGTCCGGCCGAGGGCGACGTCGAAGTCACTGACTGACGGGACCAGCATGGCAATCGCGGCAAAGCCGTACGCCACGCAGATCCAGAAGCAGACGCCCAGCGTTCCGCCGAGCAGGAAGTCGGTAATGGCGTAGAAGGTAAGAAAGGGCAGCAGCACGGCGGCGATTGTCAGAGCGCTGGACGGGTTCTTGTGGGTCAGCGAACTGTACAGACCGATGCTTCCCAGACCGATGAAGACAATGAAACTCTGCATCTGAATGGCGAAGCTGGAGCGTGCTTCCACCAGCAGCAGCATGAACACAAAGATGCCGATAAACAGAAAAAACATTGTACCGAGGCTGTTTCCGATTGCGGCGCGGGAGTTATCGTAGGTCAGCCCTGCGTGCAGTCCGAGCATCACCGCAAACAGACACAGAACGGCATAGGTCATAATCACGTAGGTCAGATTTTCGGCGTTCAGCGTGGCCGACTGTCCGGCGGCCATCATCCACGCGATCAGGGCGATCGGAACAACGATCATCTCACGGGCATTCCAGAGGGCGCCCAGGATCTTGCCGGTCATGAATTCACGCGCACTGATATCCGTCGCCAGCAGGATATCCAGCGTGTTGCTGTCCCGTTCTGTTGAGATTGAAGTGACAGCCTGCGCGTTCACCAGCAGCAGGCTGATGACTCCGATGGCCAGAAACGCGGCGGCCGCCGGAGAAACCATGCCCAGCACCAGGCTTTCGCTGCCGCCTTCCCGGGACAGCACGCTGTATCCGATCAGCGCGGCCAGCAGCACATAGGCCAGCTTGATGACGATGATCCTGCGGCCGTAGCCCCGCGTCACAATCTCTTTCCACGTGACGGGGTTGTCCCAGACCGACCGGTGCTGACGGCGTTTCGGGACCGCGGCGGCTGCATCTTCGGATGTCTGTGTTTCGCTTTCCTGAGCACTCTGACGCAGCGCCTGAGACGGATTCCAGACTCTCAGGCGAGCCACCGTATACAGACTCAGTCCCGCGGCAATGCCCGACAGCAGGCCCACGGATTCCAGGGCCGAAACCTGTGCTGCGCCGGTCGCGCTGGCGGCCAGGGGGTTCAGCACGGTCAGCAGAGCCCGGTAGGGCGACGCATAAGCAAACCACGCGCCGACGGTGGAATCCGCTCCCAGCAACACCACCATGCCTTCCACGACGGCCACAAACAGCACCACGCCAAGAACGCTGATGGCCAGCGTCTGAAATGTTTTTTCTCGCCAGAAGGCAACCATGCAGCCCCACGCGCCACTGGCCAGCGTTGTGGACACGATGATCGCTTCCACCCAGAACACCTGTGCCCATGTGACTCCGCCCAGCAGCCGCAGCGCACAGAAGACGGGGACCGAGGTGGCGATCAGGACACCGACGATCAGCCAGCTGGCCAGCAGTTTGCCGTAAGCCAGTTCGCGACTCCGCATGTCCGTCATCAGCAGCAGGATCAGGGTTCGCCGGTCTTTTTCCTGAGCGATATTTGCGGCGGTAAACAGCGTGGCGAAAAACATGCCCAGCGTCAGCTGCAGCAGGGCAAAGACAGAGAACACCAGGTTGCTGTAGGTGGCGATGTCGCCCGAAAACTTGGTGTCCTGGAACCCGATGGTCGCCTGACGAATGGTGTACATCAAGACCAGCAGAAAGGCGACGTAGCCGGACCGCAGCAGGTAGTGCCGGAACCGGCGGGGAGCCGTCAGGGCTTCTCGAACTAGAATGGGACCCGCAAACACGGGGGGGAACTCCAATGGCAGGCGAACAGGCCGTCCGGTCAGAGCGGCCTGTTCAGGTAGCGTTGTTATTCGGACGCCGGCAGAACGGATCAGAGTCCCTGGCGGTTTTCAAGCAGAAATTCGCGTTCGATATCCATCTGGCGTCCCGCGTTTTCCAGCACCATGGCTTTCAGCGGATGCTGCTCGGGAACCTCTTTGCCGTTGTACTGATGGACTTTTTCCCAGTAATACACTGCCAGCATGCCTTCTTCGATATAGCTGTCGTGGTAGCGCAGGTCCGGGTTCTTTTCCAGAACCTGGGCCAGTTTGGCAATTCCTTCTTCGAACCTTTGCTGAGCTTCTGAGGGGACCAGATTGCCTTCATTGTCCTGCGAGTCTGAGATCCGGCCCTCGGCATAAGCCACCTTGCCTTCGTAAATCGCCCGGTGAGCCTCGGCCGTCAGCGGATCGCGTTCGCAGTTGGCCAGGTTCTGCCAGAAGCGGAAGTTGACCATCTTGACGTTCTGTTCCCAGACGCGCCGCTGCACATCCAGGGTGACTTTGTTTTCCTTCGCCAGCGCCTGAAGTTCCTCTTCGGTGCAGCTGAGTTTGTACTTCACATCGTTCAGGCCGAGAAAGATTTCGTTGCCGTAGACCTCGGTCCATTCCGTCCATGCTTCGTCCCAGGAGGCACGATTGGTTTCGTCGAATTCGCCATCGTCCTGCTGAGCCTTCGCCAGTTCGAACAGTGCTCGTGAGGGACCCTGGCGGAAGATCACATGAGTCATTCCCTTCACCCGGTACAGGCGATCCCGGGCGTTGGCCTTGTCGAACCAGTCCTTGGCCACGCGGTAGTTGTCCTGCGTGTTCGGGTTGATCTCAGGATCGGCCCCGCCGTCGAACTTCTCGACGTCCGGGTCCTGCAGGAAGAACTTCCGGAAGAATTTCTTTTCGTCCGAACTGCCGAATTTGCGGCCCATGAAGTCGCCGACATTGTGGAACAGAATGGTTGCCGTCTGGTTGCGGTCCGTGCCCAGCTGCAGAAACTTGATGCCTTCCTTCACCCAGTAGAACCGGTCGGCGACGCGGTCCCATTCACGAGACACGTTGAAGGCCAGATTCCAGCCCTGAAACTTCCAGATTTCAACATAGTGCGGCTGCAGCTTGATGATGGAATCAACAGTGGCCTTGAGTTTGGCCCAGTCTTTTTTCTCCTGATAATCCAGGGCCTGCAGATGCAGGACGCCGGCTGCCGGGCCTCGCAGGCCCAGCAACACCAGATTCATGGCCGCACTGGACGGATCAATTTCGCCCAGCGTGCTTTCACCCAGGTCGTATTGCACGCGCATCTGTGCCAGCACGCCGCCGGACACCGCCGCGCGGCTGCCCGGAATCACGTCCTCGGACGTCGGAGCGCCCAGGTACACGATAGGTATCAGCAGCATCAGGATACAGCCGGCGTAGACCAGCTTTCGTTGTCGGGATGTCAGATTGTTCATTTCGCTTCCAGCTCCCGGAACTTGAGACAGGCGGCACCGATGATCACACACGGGATCAGAAAACCGAAGAATGTGATGATGGACGGCAACACCGAACTGCTCCACGGAACGTCAAAACCGTTCTCGATATATTTGGATGCATCGCTGAAGACACTGAAGTCAGGGATGATCTGACTCGCACCCTGCAGCACGCCCTTGAACGCAAAGTCGACTTTTTCAATGGCCGACTGCCCGGCCTGACTGGCATCCACGCCCACGTTGGGATTGCGGTGCTGATAGATCAGCACTGCAGATTCCACCAGTCCGCTGCCTTCTGCCTGGTCGGTGATGATATTCAGCATCAGGGAATGGAAGAACTGGCCGATCACAAAGACCGTCAACACGAAGAAAAAGGACACCGGTCCCTTCACCACGCAGCTGGCCGTTACTCCAAGCACGACGATCAGCCCCAGCATCAGGCCGATGTTCAGAATCGCCTTGCTGTAGCCGACCGCAAACGGTTCATCACGCAGGCGGATAAACAGATCGGGGCGAGCCATTCCCAGGTACATCTGGTCGTTCAGGCAGGCCACTTCCACCCGCAGAATTCCGTTGGACGCAAGGTCCTCAAACAAATCCACTTCCAGCACCCATCCGGCCGGGTCCTGTGAAATCAGCTTTTCCTCACGAACAACCCGGTCAAAGAACTGCAGCCAGCGCGATCCGTCGGCCACGGCCAGTTTTCCATCTTCGATGGTCAGGGTGCCTTCGTCCAGTTCCGACTGCAGCACGTCGACCAGCAGTTCCGCGTTGACCGGTGAGATTCCTTCCTCTTCTGCCAGGTCGTCCGACAGCGTGGCGGACAGGGCATCCGCTTCCAGTACCCTGCCCTCGTCGTTCCAGCGGGATACGGTGTCAGCGAGGTAGCGGGCTGTTGCTTCATAGTCGGCAGCGTAGGTCAGCTTTCGAGGATAGGTGATGAAGTCATCGCCCTCGTGATACTCAGACACCCGAAACGGTTCCAGCGGGACTTCGATGGCCGGCATTGCTTCCATCAGATCGGCAGCCCGGTCTCTCAGCACGTCGGCCAGTGCCGCGCTGGCGCGGGACATTTCTTCGTAGGTTGTGGGATCGCCGGAGGTGACCTGCCCGGCCGTTTCACCCAGCAGCTGAAAACCGCTGGCGACGTCCGCAAAGGAATCTCCCATCTGCTGCAGCACCGGTACCACCTGACTGGAACAGGCAATGGACAGCTGCTGGCAGTCTACCTGAGGAAAGTCGGCTTCGGATGTCAGCATGCGGTCGGCGGCGGCATCCAGCAGGTCGCCCGCGTTCTGGAACTGTCCGTCCCGCACCGCGTCCGCCACCTCTCGAAAACTGGCTCCGACGCCCAGTGATGAAAACGCCTCCTCACGCAGATTGTTGACCAGCGTGTACTGGGCCTCCAGACCGCCTTCAATCGATTCCTCAGAACCCTTGATGGTTCGAAAGGCTTCGAACCGTGATTCCAGCCGCAGTTCGTCACCCAGTCGCTCAGGCGTGACACCACCAAACAGCCAGACCGCGCGGGACCGTGAATTTCCCTCGACAAACGAACGATACAGCCACGGATCGCCGACATTGATGCCCTGGCTGACAGGTACACCGGCTCGATTCAGAAAATAAATGGTGCCGTACAGCGGAACCCGGCAGGCCAGCGGATCTGCCTTGTTTCCGTCAACAGTTTCCACCGCCGGGTACTGGCGCTGAATCCACACGTATCCGACCACCGCCATCAGCAGCAGCACGACCGAGGACATGACCATGAAACCCAGCATGCGGCCCATCACCACTTCCACTCGTCGCACCGGCTTGGTAACCACGGTATGCAGTGAACGCAGCCGAATATCTTCCGGAATGCCCCAGCAGCTCAGAAACATCACGACCGGCAGAATCAGCCAGGATATTGTCGTCAGCATGAAGGTCACATGCACCGAACGCTGCAGTTCCACCCGGTCGTTGGCGTTGGTCAGAAACCAGCCCCCGAACATCAGCAGAATGGCGAACACCACAAACACCACCAGCGCTTTGCGACGCAAAGCTTCCTTCAGTGTCAGGCCTGCCAGCGCCAGAATACGGCGCGGCGATACCGTGAACAGCTCACGAAAGAACGAGGTGAAACCGTTGGTAAACAGGTCCGCTCCCCGGTCACCACCGGACGCAAACGAACCGATCAGTCCCAGCAGCACGCCCACGGCCCCAAGCACACCTATCAGCTGCAGCCAGCTGACGAAGCCGCTTGTCACATTATATGGAGTCGGATCGAAATCCATGGTTCAATAATTCCGCTGACACGAAAGGTGGCGCCGCTTCTTCAATTCGAAAGCGACGCGGTTGTTTTCAGAAACTGTCGGCCCGGCCGAGCTGCCATCAACCGCTTCGAGACTCTGCCGATCAGGATTCCGATGATCCGGCACCGGCTTCGGTTTCGGCCGGCTTATTGCTTTCGTCCTTCGCCGGCTGACTGGCGGCCATTTCTTCCGCCGTGAATCGACGTCCCGGACGTTCACCGCTTTCCCGGACGGTTCGCAGAAACAGCTCATCCAGGTCAGCACGCGGCTTCTGGAACGAACTTTCCGTGGCGCCGTACTTTGCCAGCACCTGCTTCACTTCAGCAATTGCTTCGTCGCTGAGATGCCCGGTGCGGATTTCGGTTTCTTCCCGAAGTTCCAGCAGCTGATCGACTTCACCAAGAACCTTGAGTTCACCCTGAAACAGAACCGCAATCCGGTCACTCACGTCCTGCACATCTGCCAGCTGGTGGCTGCACAGCACGACCGTCTTGCCTTCATCCTTCAGCCTCAGAATCAGGTCCTTCATTTCCCGCGTCCCGATCGGGTCCAGACCGCTGGTCGGTTCGTCCAGCAGCACCAGCTCGGGATTGTTGATCAGTGCCTGAGCCAGCCCGATGCGGCGCGTCATTCCCTTTGAATATTCCTTCAGCTGGCGGCGGCGGGCCTGATCCAGTCCCACCATTTTGATCAGTTCGTCAGCTCGTTTGGCCCGTTCGGCACCGGAAAGGTTGAACAGCCGACCGTAAAAATCGAGCGTTTCATCTGCGTTCAGGAACCGGTACAGATAGGATTCTTCCGGCAGGTAGCCGATTCGCTCGTTCTTGCCGACGTCAGACGCCTTCTTGCCCAGAATGGTGATGTCGCCGGACGTGGGAAACAGCAGCCCCAGCAACATTTTGATCGTGGTCGTCTTGCCGGAACCGTTCGGGCCCAGCAGGCCGAAAACTTCGCCGCGTTTGACGTCCAGACTCAGACTCTTGACCGCCTGAACCTTCTTTCTTCCCCAGAAATCCCGATAAACCTTGGACAGGTTCCGGATTTCAATCACGTTTTCCTGAGACTGCATGCTTTGGGTCTTCGCCGCTGAAGTTCAAAAAAGCCGGGCATTTGCACGGATAACACGCGGAAATACAGCTCCGGATGTCACCGCAATACTCGGTTACGAGAAATACCCGGCGGTCGTTTGTGGAAATCACGGAATTTCCCACCACCGTGGGGCAAGCTTCCAGCTTGCCACTGCGATTCCTGTGTTTGCTGGAGTTCTGTGGCACGGTGGGGCAAGCTTCCAGCTTGCCATCGCGTTTCCTGTGTTTGCTGGAGTTCTTTGGCACGGTGGGTGAGGTGGTGGGTCCGGCTGGTTGGTGTCGTCGAACGTCACAAGCTGGAAGCTTGCGCCACGGTGAGGCAAGCCTCCAGCTTGCCGTCGCGCTTCCTGCGTTTGCCGGGGTTCTGCGGCATGGTGGGGCAAGCTTCCAGCTTGCCATCGCGTTTCCTGTGTTTACTGGAGTTCTTTGGCACGGTGGGTGAGGTGGTGGGTCCGGCTGGTTGGTGTCGTCGAACGTCGCAAGCTGGAAGCTTGCGCCACGGTGAGGCAAGCTTCCAGCTTGCCGTCGCGCTTCCTGTGTTTGCCGGGGTTCGGCTGGCATCACTCGGTGAACCTCGGAGGCTGGAAGTTCAGGCTGCCGGATCTGCCGGTGGTTGTGGTTTTGGAATTGCATCGTAGCGTTTCAGGCCGAGTTCTTTTCTGAGACTGGCCGATGACCATTGGTATTGTTCGGGTGATTCTGCCAGACCGGCTTGCACTGGATTCATTTCGATGTAGTGGATAATTCGGCACGTTTCCGCCTCATCGCGTGCCCAGTGATCGAATGTTTCAATTTGCCAGTAACTTCCCTCCGCGCCGCGGACGCGATTGCACATGGTGGCTGTGTAGCTCTGAATGCTGTGTGAAATGATTTCCCGCGGTGTCTTTGACTTGCCGGTTTTAGCTCGTGCCTTTTGGACCGCTCTGATCGACCACGCTTCATCCGGGAGAAACAGCCAATGGTGGTGACTTGGCATCACGACAAATGTCAGCAGGGAATATCGCTCGTCGGCGAAGTGCAGAAAGGCATCCCGGACGATTTTCGCCTGCGCATCGTCCTTCAGGTGGCGCACGAGTGAGTTATGGTCCAGCAGATCATCCACGAAACTGAACAGCAGCTTGTGTTTCAGCATCTCCCACTCGCCTGACTCCATGCCGTCGGGGACGGGGCGCAAATCGAGTTCAGCCCGGAATTGCCGGATCGCCGAGATGCCGACCGCCGACAGACTGCCTGCGAGACAGGCGGTGATGAAGATCGGATGTCCGTCAACATCTTGATGCGGCAGTCGGCGGCGGCGAAAAACGATATCGGTCATCTGGACGATCCATGTGTGAATCCAGGGTTAAGTGATGTATGTGTATTGATACCATGAGATATGTGGTATGTAAATATATATGTTGCAGATGGAGTAGGTGTGGGTGTCGAACGTCGCAAGCTGGAAGCTTGCGCCACCGTGGGGCAAGCTTCCAGCTTGCCACTGCGATTCCTGTGTTTGCTGGAGTTCTGTGGCACGGTGGGTGAGGTGGCGTGTCCGGCTGGTCGGAGGTGTCGAACGTCGCAAGCTGACCGCCTACCAGTCGAGGATCGTTCCCGCGACCAGGGTCTGTGGTCCCTGAGACGTCTGCAGCTGCAGCGCCCCGGTATCGCTGATGCCGATACATGTTCCGTGCAATCGGGTGTCTCCGACACCAAGGACCACATCACGTCCATTCAGGATATTGTGCACGTTCATGTCTCGCAGCACTCGGGACGGATCCGTGCTCAGCCCGTCCACCGTCGATTCCATCGCCGTGATTATTCGGACCAGAACATCCGTCAGATCAAACAGGTGTCCGGTCAGGTCAAACAACGAAGTGGCTCGACCGCGGACCTCGGTCGGGGCTGATGACAGGGAGTTATTGACATTGATGCCGATGCCGATCAGAAGGCCGCGTCGACCGGCTGTGGATCGCTGTTCGGCCAGAATGCCGCAGACTTTCTGTTCGCCCACCATGACATCGTTCGGCCATTTGATGGCGGCTGTCCGCATGGGCAGCAGCTCCGCCAGAACCTCACGGACGGCCGTGCCCGTGGCCAGAGAAACCAGGGGCAGTCGTTCTGGCGGCAGATTCAGGGCGGCAACGTCCAGCACCAGCGTGAATGTCAGGGCTCCGGGCATCGCCCACCACGAATTTGCTCCGCGACCACGACCAGCTGTCTGATCGCCTGTCAGGACCAGTGCGGGGCTTTGCGACAGCAGTTCCGGCAGCAGTTCGGACGCCAGCCGGCTGGTGGAATCCAGTGTCTCATGGTATTCGACGTGTCGAAGGCCGGTCGCGCGGGAAATCTGCGCCAGATCAAAGGTGGACATAGCTTGTGGCAAAGTGAACGCAGAAAGGTAAGATTCGCGAGGTGCGCCGCGGGCTGCCGCCGCAGGCCGCTTTCACAATACCGGATATGATACACACAGGAGTTGACTGATGTCTTTGATGCGATTCGTCGCCCTTCCCCTGGGGTTGCTGGCCCTTTGTGGCTCATTTGCCCGAGCCGAACAGGCTCCGGAAAAGTTCAAGGTGCAGTTCGAGACCAGCAAGGGCAATTTTGTGGTCGAGGTGACTCGGAAATGGGCGCCCAACGGAGCTGACCGTTTTTACGAACTGGTGAAGAAGGATTTCTACAAGGAAGCTCGATTCTTTCGCGTCGTGCCCGGATTCATGGTGCAGTGGGGCATCCACGCTGATCCGGCCGTTCAGAAGGCATGGCGGGACGCGAAGATCAAGGATGACCCGGTGGTGGCGTCCAATCAGCGAGGATACATCACCTATGCGATGGCCGGGCCCGACACCCGGACGTCTCAGCTGTTCATCAATTTCAAAGACAATTCTTTTCTGGACAACCAGGGTTTCGCACCGTTCGGCCGAGTGGTCGAGGGTATGGAGATCGTGGACGGCATCAACGATGAGTACAGAGAACAGCCGCAGCAGGGCTCCATCCAGGCTCAGGGCAACGCTTATCTGAAGTCGTCGTTTCCCAATCTGGACTACATCAAGTCCGTCAAACTGCTGAAGTAACCTCAGCGCGTACCGATGACAGATTGACGCAGGGGGCTGTCCTGCTGCTGCAGGTCAGTCCCTTTGCGATGGTCATTCGTCCATGCAGTTCCGCGGTTCCGTTCAGCGGTGTCAGCTGACGTCAGCCAGCCTCACATCCGGTGCGCCGCGGATCACGAACGTGTCAGAAATTCGTCGGTGTTCAGCAGCACGCGTGTCACACTGACCCAGGCCGCGTTTTCCTCAGCGGCGACGCCATCCGCGGCGTGCTGGCCGATCGTCTGAACAGCATCATCGGGGTGAGCAGAGAAATAGGTCCGTGACGCGGTCAGCAGCTGCTGCAGTGGTTGAAGCTCGGCATCAGCAGCCCGACGTCCGACGGTAATCAGAAATGCCTGCTGCAGCACATCCTTGTCAGACGACGCACCCGCCGTCAGCAGCCGTCGAGCGAAATGCTGAGCGGCTTCGTGAAAGACTTCGTTGTGCAGTGTCGCCAGCGCCTGCAGAGGATTGTTGGAACGGTCACGCTGAGCCATGGTCAGGCTGCTGTCAGGGCAGTCGAACGTTGTGAGGTTCGGATCGATCGCCGTGCGCCGGAAGAACGTATACAGTCCGCGTCGATAGCGATTCTCGCCCGTCGAGGCCTTGTATCTGTTGCTGCCGGCATAGGTCTGCTGAGCCACGATATCCGGCAGCGGGGGAAACACGCTGGGACCGCCGATACGATGACTGAGCAGCCCCGCGGCCTGCAGGCTGATGTCACGGACAATCTCGGCCTCCACGCGAAACCTGTTCTGTCGGGCCAGCCAGTGGTTGTCGGGATCCACGGACACCAGTTCGAGACGATTCCGGGCAGACTGCTGGTACGTCGCTGACGTCACAATGAAGCGGATCAGCTTCTTGCGGCTCCATCCGGCCTCGTCCATGAACCAGCGGGCCAGATAGTCCAGCAGTTCCGGATGAGTCGGAGCGGCTCCGCGGGAACCGAATTCCTGAGGCTGTTCTGCCAGCGGCTGCCCGAACAGATGCATCCAGACCTTGTTCACGGTGACGCGTGCCGTCAGCGGGTTGTCCGGACTGACCAGCCAGTTGGCCAGGTCCAATCGGTCGGCCCTGTTACCTCGCGGCTGAATCGAACCCAGGACGCCGGGTGTGTCCGGCAGAATCTCGCCAGCGTCGATCATCGGTCTCAGAAAATCACCGCGCGTGAATACGTAGGTCCTGCGTCGCGATTCGGTGCGTTCTCTGAGAAAGCGGGTGAAACCGGCGCTGTTGTCGTAGCCTCGCAGCTGGCTGAGTTTGCTCTGAGTATTGTCGCTGAGATTCTTGTCGGTCCGCTGCTTTTCGAGCAGGCTGGTCAGTTCCTGCCACTTCTTCGTTCGTTCAGCCCGTTTTTTTTCTGCGTCCGATGGTTCTTCGCCCAGAAAGTCCGCGGCGAAGTCAGCGTTGTTGAAGAAGGCGTACAGTCGATAAAAGTCCTCGTGCCGAAACGAATCGTAGGGATGGTCGTGGCACTGACAGCAGGCCACGGATGCTCCCATCCACACGGATCCCAGTGTTCCGACACGATCAATCACTCGTTTCGTTCGGTCTTCTTCGGAATCCACTCCGCCTTCCAGGTTGAACTGTGTCTGCAGATGAAACTTGGTGGCGATCAGGTCGTCGTCGGTCGCGTCGGGCAGCAGGTCGCCGGCCAGCTGCCGACGAGTAAAGTCGTCGAACGGCATGTCAGCATTGATCGCCCGGATGACCCAGTCCCGGAAGCGATAGGCGTCACTCTTCACGGAATCCTTTTCATATCCTTCGGAATCCGCATACCTTGCTTCATCCAGCCAGTGCCGGGCCCAGCGTTCGCCGAACTGCGGCATGGCCAGAAAGCCATCAACCAGCGCCGCGTAGGCGGCAGAATCGGGCGTGAACGGAGCGGCAGCTTCGTGCAGCGGTGCCATCGTTTCCGGGGCCGGCAGTAGCCCCGTCAGATCCAGCGACAGTCGCCGGACCAGCGTCACCGGATCCGCGGGCTCCGCGGGGCGAATATCGTGCTGCTGCAGTTTCCGCTGTACAAACCAGTCGATGGGATGCCGGCCTTCAAACGCTGCTGTGTCGGGCAACGGAGCAATCGGCTGATAGGCCCAGTGTGATGGCCACGCGGCCCCGCTCTGAATCCATGTGCGCAATCGTTCGATCTGCGCGGGCGTCAGTCCGTCGTGGCCCTCCGGAGGCATACGTTCGCTCGGATCCCGGGACGTGATCCGCTGCATCAGGAGACTGGCGTCAGCATCGTGCGGCACAATGGCCGGCTGGCCCGAATCGGTGTTGCTGAGCATCAGTTCGCGACTGATAACGCTGAAGCCACCGTTCTTCTTCACTCCGCCATGACAGCCGGCACAGTGGTCATTCAAAATCGGGCGAATGTCACGATCGAAGTCGATGCTGTCCGCAGCCGACAGCTGGGACATGGTCAGCCCTGTGACGCACAGGGTCAGCAGGCAGGTGGTGACAGGGCGGCAGGTCTTCATGAATTCAGGCCTGAAATGTGGGTGAATCGTGGCGGGCGGATGACTGATGTCAGGTCGACGGGCTGCTGGAACAGGCCGTCGTGAAGTGTTGGTGTTCGCGGTTGGGGTTGCGGCTGGAAGCCCCAGCTACGGGTTGGTTGGGGTTGCGGCTGGAAGCTCCGGCTACGGGCTGGTTGGGGTTGCGGCTGGAAGGCCCGGCTACGACGGAAGTGCCAGCTGCGACTGGATGGCTGTATGTGCTGCGGGCAGAGGTGATCATCATGTATGTCATCGTACAGAACGAGATGCGGAATCAGAAACGCGTTCCAGGAAATCTGCCGTGACCGGCGCGCAAAACAAAACGGCCGGCGATACCTGAAAACTCAGGACATCGCGGCCGTTCTGCGGAAATGGTTTCTGCCGTCAGGTGGCGGTTCAGGATCATCGGCCGGACAGCGATGGTCCGGGTGGTGATGGCCCGGTCGACTGCCCTGCTCTTAGTTGCTGAGCCATGAGGCCAGCGTCTCTGAAGGATCTTCCGTGGTTGTTTTCGGCGTCAGATCCTTTTTGGCGATGGTGGTCAGCTTCGCCACATATTCCATGGTGCTCTTCAGAGCGTCCGGTGAGGCGGTGGCGTCAATCTTGCAGCAGTAGATCACCAGATATTCACCATTCTGACTGCGTTCGATGGTCCATGATCCGATCTTGGTTCGAGCACTCTGCTGCATCAGCTTCAGCATGGTTTCCAGGCCTGGAGCTTCCTTCAGGCTGGTGGCCAGAGCCCACACTTTTCGGACATCGGCCCGACCGTAGTACTCGATTTCCTTCGTGACAAACACGGCCTGCTTTTCGTTGTTGTCCTGGTCAAAGGAAACTTCCAGATGACCGCTTTCGTGCTTTGTGTACGGCAGTTCGGTCTTATCCATGATGTCGGCGATGGGCAGCGGAGCCGGTTTCCAGTCGCTGTCCAGAAAGGCTCTGACTTCCGATATGTCCACGTTGTAGCTGACCAGACGGGCCTTCGGTGAGATCGACTGAGCGATACCGACCAGTTCTCCCTTGTCGTTCACGACCGGACCGCCGCTGTCACCGGGGTTGATCGGCGACTGAGTTTCCACAACCCGGAAGTCGTGTTCTCCGGCACCCGTTCGGAACTGCTTCTGATAAACGGATCGCACGGTTCCTGAAGTAAACACCCACAGGGCTTCTGACGAGCCGGAATTGCCGATGGACTGAACCACGGCTCCCGGGCTGACGGTCTTCGGAGCGATGTCGATGGCTTTGGCCCCTTCGGGCAGTCGGTCCAGTTCAACCAGAGCCAGATCTCGTTTGCGGTCAACGCCCAGCACCCGGCCCCGGATACCCAGCTTTCTGACATTCCTGAGATAGTGGTCGCGATCATTGACGGGCTGTCCGTCCTTCATGTCCGGGAAGAAGATCACGGCCGCTCGAGCATTGCCGACCACGTGAAAATTGGTGATCAGCAGTTTCTTTTCGGCGTTGACCAGGACGCCGGTGCCGCTGGAGGTACTGCCGTCGGTCTTGGCCAGCACCCAGGCGGTGGATTTCAGTGTTTCGTTGTAGATTTCGACATCGGCTCGGGCCGACTGAGTCAGGCTGGCCAGAACGGCCGCACAGACGGCGGCCTTGACGGTCAGGCTTGCGATTGAAGTTTTCATGACATCACCATTTCCGAGTGACAGTGTCCGGGAGAGAAAAACGGGCTTTTTGGCCCTCCACACTCACCTTCAGCGATGAATCTCGCTGGTTGTTACACGGTTTCCGACGATTCAGCTGGTTCCTTCGAAACGGCCGAACCCGGGCCGGGTGTTCATTCCGGGCTCGGACGGTGGTAAGATGTCGATGTTGTCGGGCCTTCCGCCTTTGCTGCAGAAGATCGCAGACGTCGCCTTTTTCCGGCCTCGGCCGCCCTTACCGAAGGGTTGATTCCTGTGTCACCAGCCAGAGCAAATCCGCTGCACAGTCTGACTCATTCGCGCCGACAGCACCTGTACGGACTGGGAGCCGGCATCGGCAGTGTGGCCTTCTCATCGCTGCTGGCCGATGACCAAAACAGTGTGGCCGCGCCGCATTTTCCTCAGGCGCAGGCGAAGCACTGCATCTTTCTGTACATGGAAGGCGGCCCTTCCCACATCGACACGTTTGATCCCAAGCCAAAGCTGAAGGACCTGCACCTGCAGGAATTTCAGCGCAGTGGTGAGCAGCAGTCGGCGATGTCCAGCGGCAAACGGTACTACGTACAGACGCCGTTCGAATTCGCAAAGCACGGTGAATCCGGTGCAGACATGTGTCATCTGTGGCAGCAGCTGGCGACCGTCGCTGACGAGCTGTGCTTCTTCCGCGGCTGTCAGGTCGATTCCGTCAACCATCCCACCGCCAACTACCATGTGAACACGGGCAATCAGTTCGGCGGTGATCCGTCGATCGGTTCCTGGGTCACCTACGGACTGGGCACGGAAAACAAGGATCTGCCGGGGTTCATCGTCCTGCCCGAACTCGCTCATCCGCAGGGTGGTGCGGCCAACTGGTCAAACGGTTTTCTGCCCACCCGTCTGCAGGGCACGCCGTTGCGGCCGCAGGGCTCGCCCATTCTGGACATTCACCCGCGGCCGGAAATCACACGCGCTCATCAGCGCAAGGTCCTGGACTTTCTGGGGCAGCTGAACCAGGCTCATGCACTCCGGCATCCGCAGCATGATGCTCTGGCCGCCCGCATGGAAAGCTACGAGCTGGCGTTTCGCATGCAGACTCAGGTGCCGGAGATCGTGAACCTGTCCGAAGAATCCCGACAGACGCTGGACATGTACGGTGTCGGACAGGAGCCCACCGACAATTTTGCACGCCGCTGCCTGCTGGCTCGCAAGCTGGTGGAAAAAGGTGTCCGCTTTGTCCAGCTGTATGCCAGCACGTGGGATTCACATGACTATCTGGCCAAAGCACACGGCAGCCTGATTCCCACGGTCGATCGGCCGATCGCCGCCCTGATCAGGGATCTGAAGGAACGGGGACTGCTGGATGAAACGCTGATTGTGTGGATGGGAGAGTTCGGAAGAACGCCGGACAACGGAGTCCGCGGCGGCGGTGTCGCGTATGGCCGCGATCACAATCCGGATGCCATGACCATCTGGCTGGCCGGCGGAGGCTGCAACGCCGGCCACACCATCGGAGCGACCGACGACATCGGTGCTCAGGCGGTTGAACACGTGCACCATATCCGTGACTTTCATGTCACGCTGCTGCGACTGCTGGGGCTCGACGATAACCGTCTGACTTTTTATCACGCCGGTCGGTTCAAGCAGCTGAGTCAGTTCGGTGGTCAGGTAATTGAAGAACTGATTGCCTGAGCCGCTCGTTTCACATCTCCCCACCGACATGCAGCTGGCAGGGCCCGGTGTGGGCACACGCATCGCAGCTGCCGTCGCCCGTTTCCGCGGCTTTCAGACAGTGGCGAATTCGGTCATTGATGATGGACGATATCAGGGGATGCAGGCCGAACGGAGCGGTGACCAGCCATTCCACGTCGGTGAACGGTCGAGCGGCCTGTTCCACCAGCGCGGGAATATCTTCGCTCCAGTGCCGCCCCGGAGACAGAAAATAGGGAAACACAATCACTCGTTCCGCTCCGCGCCGGACGCAGCTGGCGAAGGCCGTGGCAATGTCCGGCTGAGCGAGTTCCATGTGGGCCGGTTCGATGATGCGGTACGGCGACTGTTCGGCAAAGATCCGCGTGGCGTCCTGCAGCATCTGGTTACTGGCGGCCCGGCGCGAACCGTGGTCCACAATGATGATGGCGGTGACGGGGGCGTGCGGGTCTGACATATCTGACATAACGGACGGCTTTCGAACTGCCGACGCCGCGGCAACCACTGTCAGGTGGTCTGGGCGGTCAGCAGTTGCAGCACCTCGGCATTCGCCTCAGGAAAATCAAGGTACTGCAGCTGGTCAAGAGGCACCCATTTGAAAGGAGCGGTCGCGTTCGCCAGACAGGGAAGATCGGGGACCAGCTGGCACCGCCAGAAATGCAGTTCCACGCGGCCATGGTCATAGTCATGAGTGACCGTCGTCAGGTGGCCTCGCGGCAGCACCATCAGGCCGGTTTCTTCACGGCATTCGCGCACCGCACAGGACCTCGGCGTTTCGTCCGGCTGACATTTGCCTCCGGGAAACTCAGATTTCCCGGCCAGCACGGCGTCGTCGGCCCGCGTCCCGACAAGGATATGTCCGGACGATTCAACGACGGCGACGGCGACTTTGGTGAGCGATGTCATGGAGCTGTCGCGAGGCTGAACCTCGCATCCGGGTGAAAGACGGACGGTAGCAGATCTCGGGCAGGCGACGCCGTACCGGTCGGGCGAGCCCGATTCCTGACTGGCTGCCGGCTGACGGCGGAGACCGCTACGAACCTTTGATCGAATCGGCGAAATCAGCCGGCGGAGCTCCCATCTTGCTGAAACCACAGTCGACGTGAACAACTTCGGCCGAGATACCGCTGGCCAGATCGCTTAACAGAAACATTCCGGTCTTGCCCACTTCGTCGGCGGTGATGTTTCGCCGCATCGGTGAGACATGTTCGTACAGCGAGATCATCTGATCAAAGTCGCCGACGCCCTGGGCACTGACTGTCTTTACCGGTCCGGCGCTGATGGCGTTCACGCGAGTTCCGTCCGGTCCCAGCTCGCTGGCAAGATAACGCACGCCGCATTCCAGAGCGGCCTTGCACAGTCCCATCAGGTTGTAGCCGGGAATGACTTCTTCGCCGCCGAAATACGACAACGTCAGGATGCTGGAGTCATCAGACAGAATGCCCTTCTTTTTGGCCGCACCGGATACCGCCAGCAGGCTGTAGGCACTGATTTCCATCGCCAGGCTGAACCCTTTCCGGCTGCAGGCCCAGGTCGGTCCGGTCAGGTCTTCCGGCGGTGCGAAGGCAACACTGTGCACCAGAAAGTCGATCTTGCCGAATTCGGCGGCCGCCCTGTCCATCACGGCTTCGATATGTTCATCATTGCAGACGTCGCAGGGCATGACGAATTTCGCGCCGATCGGGTCGACCAGCTTGCGAACCTTCTTTTCGTTCTTGGGCCGTTCGCCGTCGGGCAGATGTGTGAATCCCATTTCTGCACCCTGCTGGTGCAGGTGCTGGGTGATGGACCAGGCGATGGAGAAGTTATTGGCAATCCCCAATACCAGACCTTTTTTGCCTTCGAACAAACCCATAACGTAATCTCTTCTGATCCGGACGTGTGGTCGGCCGCTGGCGGCGGCCCATAGAAGCCGCAGATAATACGTGGGCGGCCACCGTTCGTCGATCACGGACGCCGGGAAAGTTGCAGTGCGTCCGGATTGCTGCCTTCAAAGCTCGCTGTCAGCCCGGTTCCGGGCGTCCGCTGCTGCTCGGAAGCCCGATTTCCGGGGAATTTCCGGTGGGGCGACCACGGCGGCGGCCCGCCCGGCCCAAAAAAAGGCGGCTCACCTGATGGTGAGCCGCCTGTGGCGGGTCATTGCACGGAATGTGTGTTGTCAGGCGACGCCGATGGCATCGGACGACGATTCCTGATTTTCCTTCGGCTCTTCTTCGTCGGGCACGTGATCCACGAAGCCGCGCAGATGCACGGCTCTGGTGTGGTGCTGCAGTTTCTTCAGCGCCTTGCTTTCGATCTGCCGGATGCGTTCGCGAGTGACTTTGAAGATTCGACCGGTTTCTTCCAGCGTGTAGCTGTAGCCGTCTCCGAGTCCGTATCGCAGCTTCACGATTTCGCGTTCGCGATACGTGAGGCTCTTCAGCACATGGTCAATCTTGTCACGCAGCATCTGCTTGGCGGCGGATTCGGCCGGGCTCTGTTCGTGCGAATCTTCCAGGAATTCACCGAAGCTGCTGTCTTCGCTTTCGCCGACCGGCGTATCCAGGCTGATCGGATGCTTCCATGTCTTCATGATCCGTTCGGTTTCTTCGATGCTCATTCCGACAGCTTCGGCCAGCTCTTCGTTGCTGGGTTCGCGGCCGGTGGCCTGCCGAATTTCTTCGGCTTTGGCCTTCAGCATTGAGATGTTCTGGAACATGTGCACGGGAATTCGGATCGTGCGGGCATGGTCGGCGACGGCGCGAGTGATCGCCTGGCGAATCCACCAGGTGGCATACGTGGAAAACTTGTAGCCACGGCGATATTCGTACTTCTCCACACCACGCATCAGTCCGGCGTTCCCTTCCTGAATCAGGTCGAGAAAGCTGAGACCGCGGTTACGGTACTTCTTGGCGATGGAAACCACCAGTCGCAGGTTGCCGCCGGACAGCTTCTGCTTGGCATCTGTCCAGCCGTCCAGCCGTCGGCGGATTTCGCGGCACCGTTTCAGAAACTGTGACGGTGTTTCCAGAACCATCTGGACGTATTCTTCCAGTTCCCGCTCAAGCGACAGGCGTTCTGATTCAGCCGTGCGCAGACCCTGCAGGCAGGCGATCTCATCCTGCAGCTGTTCCATGCGGTCGCCGATCTGCAGCATCCGCTTCATGACCGGCTGCATGCGATGCGTTCGGACACTCAGTTCTTCGCACAGCGTACACATCTTCACGCGTCGCTGACGGATCCGGCGACCGAGCTTTTCTTTTTCGTCGGTTCCGTCTTCGAGTTTTCGCCAGGCGGCGAAGTCCGATTCGTTTTCGGCCATCAGTTCATGAAGGGTGGTCAGGTTCAGTTCCATGCGGCCTTCGATCTGTTCCTTGCGGACATCTTCTGTTTCAGATGTTCGCAGGGTACGTTCGAAGGGCAGTTCCTGGCGTCGAACCTTCTCAATAATATCAACCGCGATTCGCAGCGCGAAATCAGATTCCACCACATGGCGGCGCATTCGCTTGCGAGTGATCTCGATCTGTTTGGCCAGAAAGATTTCCCGGTCGCGACTGAGCAGCGGGATGTTCCCCATCTGGCTCAGGTACATACGAATCGGGTCTCGCGATGACAGGGCGGATGTTTCGGCACCCAGCAGCGCACGAGCCGCCTTCTCAGCCTGCTCTTCACGAATCTCTTCTTCGACGGGCTCGGGCTCAAGCGGAATGTCGGGGTCTTCAATAAAGTTCAACCCCTCCTCATCCATTGCTTTGATGAGGCTGTCGACCATGGCGGGGTCACCGCCTTCGTCCGGCAACCATTCGTGGGCCTGCTGAACGGTGACGAAGCCTCTTTCCCTGGCTGTTTCAATGATCGCCTTCATTCCTGAATCGAGACGATGCACGCGAATCCCCTTCTTCTTGTTTCTCTTCGCCGACTGCTCATGCTGGCGGCGAAGAAGAGGAGCTTTGCCCCTTTATTAAACACGAGTGTCTGTGCCTCAGTGTGAGACACACGCATTTGTCGTCTGAACCTATCGGAACAGACGCCTGAAAGACGTTTCAACAAAGTTGTGGCAGAAAAACACACAGACTGCCTACTCTCTCAGCATACCGGCGTATCTCAAAAATCAATCGTCGGCCCCCGGAAATTCCTGATTCCGCAGAATGCTCGGCCTTGACGGGGCACTGCGACGACAGTTGGCGGGAACGTAGCACTTTGGTTCCCATGGCGCGATCGATGGTCGTGCTCCAGATGACTCCTTCAATTCTCTTGCACGCGCTATCAGGATCTGGTTTTGCTGGCTGCGTCGGCTGGCGTCTGGAAGATGGCCCACGCCCGGAACGCATGCCTGGATTATTCGCAGCGTGTGCGACCTCCGTCAACTTGTCCACGTCTCTGATTTGCCTCTTTCCCGGAAAAGCCGGGACAGTCCCTATCCCGGTCGAAATCGGTGTTGCAGAGAATTGAAGTTCCCGGTAGGCGCCCGACGGTCCATGTTACAATGTCTCACGACGTCCTGTCGCGACGCCGGTTCCGGTCCACGATCGTGAACTCAGCCGCCCTGGATT
Source organism: Fuerstiella sp. (assembly GCA_040222735.1). Classification (GTDB taxonomy): domain Bacteria; phylum Planctomycetota; class Planctomycetia; order Planctomycetales; family Planctomycetaceae; genus Fuerstiella. The sequence goes on from JAVKCM010000010.1 coordinate 48,555, forward strand.
GTGTCCGGCTTCGCCAGCGGTCACGATGGAGAGCTCGCGACCTGTGGAAGTCCGCAGAAGAATGACGTCCGACCCTTTCCTTCAGCCTGTAATGACCTCTGATGGCAGCTTCCCGAAAGACTTCGAAAAATAACGACGATCCGAACTCGCGCACCGTGTGCCGTAACCGCAAAGCCCGCCACGAATACGATATTCTGGATGAGATCGACTGTGGCGTGCAGCTGACCGGCAGCGAAGTGAAGAGCATTCGCGACAACAAAATCAGCATCGAGGAAGCCTATGCCCGGGTCGAGCAGAATGAAGTCTGGCTGGTGAATGCCGACATTGCCGAATATCCGCAGGCGACCATCTTCAACCACGAACGTCGCCGCAAACGAAAGCTGCTGCTGCATCGGCGCGAGATCCGTAAATTTGCTGAAGGCGGTGAACAAAAGGGACTGACTCTGATCCCGCTGGCCGTGTTTATCACCCGCGGTCACATCAAGGTGAAGCTCGGTCTGTGCAAAGGCCGCAAGCTGCACGACAAGCGAGAGAATCTGAAGAAGCAGACGCATCGTCGCGAAATGGAAGCAGCGCTGAAGCAGCGCTGAATATGGGGACGGCAAAAAACGATCTTGCTGCGTTCCGGCAATTTTGGCATGTTGCTTGCTCCGGTTGTTCCGGTGGAAGGACTTCGGCATTTCTGAGGACTCAGGTGTTCATTCATGCCAGCAGCACGGAATCACGGTGGCGTAACGGAAAGGCGTCGTTGCCGTGACATTCTGAACGGTGTCACAGCGCTGAACCAGCTTTCAGCACACAGTGATCAACCTGCTGCAACTGCCTCGCCTGTTGCAGGATTTACAATCAGGTCGAGGTAACAATTACAAAAGCCGAAGCTGGCTTGACGGCAAGCCGGCTCGGGTTCGGGAAAAGTCTCAACAAGGTTCGCTGACTGACGGCAAAGGGAAGTGTCGACAGTCCGTTCTGAGACCTCATCCGCAGCCGTCGCGGCATCCGCGTCCGGCAGCAACAAACAGATGCCCGTTCGTTCCCACACACTGGCAAGGAAGCCACCATGAATCTGATCGCCATGCTGATGCTGGCCGCTGACCCCAACGGTCAGCCGATGCCGGACGTTGTGCTGCTTGACTTCACCGCCGGATACTGCCAGCCCTGCCAGCAGATGGTTCCTGTGCTGCAGCGAATGGAACGCGACCGCTTTCCCATTCGCAAAATCGACATCACCGAAAACCCGGATGTCAGCCGCCAGTACCGCGTGGATCGGATCCCCACGCTGATCCTGCTGGTCGAAGGAAAAGAGGCTCAGCGGTTTGTCGGACTCACAACAGAAGATGAACTGCGCCGGGCCATGAACGACGCAGCCCGGAAACTGGATATGCAGCGCAAGGCCGCTGCCCCGCCGGAAGAATCTCAGCCCGCTTCGTTCGAAGACTTTGTTGACAGCCAGCCGCAGCCGCCGCCCGCCGAAAAAGAAACGGTCGCCGCTGCAGAACCCGAAGCGCCGCGGTCCGGTATTCGAGGCGTCTTTGACCGAATGAAACGCGGTCTGGGCGGGGGTGCCGAGAACACCGCAGATCGCGATCGTCTGGAACGTCCCGATTTTCGAGCTCAGAGTCCCGACGAACAGCCGGCCCCTGTCAATAACTCGCTGGCGATGCGTGCGACCGTTCGTGTCAGACTGGACGACGGAGAATTCAAGGATGTTGGCACCGGCACCATTGTGCACAGCACGGCAGGCCAGTCCACGATTCTGACCTGCGCCCATATCTTCAAGGAAGTCAGCGGCCAGGGAAGTGTGGAAGTCGAAGTGTTCCGCAACGGTGAAGTGCTGAAGTATCCGGCCACCGTTGTCGGCGGCGATCATGATTCTGATGTCGCCCTGATTCAGATCCGGAATACGTCGCCCCTGCCCGTCGCTCCTCTGCTGAACGGAAAACTGAATCTGCAGAAGAAGCAACCTGTCTTCAGCATTGGATGCAATGCCGGCAACATGCCCACGCAGCTGGATATGGAAGTCGTGAAAGTCAATTTCTTCAACGGTCCGGAGAACATCGTCTGCAGTATCGATCCGGTTCAGGGACGATCCGGTGGTGGCCTGTTTAATGGCGACGGACAGCTGATCGGGGTCTGCAGCGGTGCCTTCCGCGATACCAAAGAAGGTCTGTACACCGGTGTCGGTGCCGTCCGCAAGCTGATCAATGAACTGAAGCTGAATACGCTGTTCGAGGAAAAGACAGCCGGCTTCTCTACCACTGCATCGACTGAGTCGTCGGCTGCGTCGGCCGAGGTCGCTGCGACCGCTCCGTCAGCGGCCTCCCCGTTCACAGAAGAACCGGACCTGTTCGCTCAGATGTTTGATGAAAACGCTCAGGCCTTTTCTGGCGATGCCGCCCCGTCCGCGTCTCCGTTTGACCAGCAGCCTGAGCCGCCCGCTCCGGGTTCCGGGAATTCATTTTCTGCAACACCAGCCCGAATGGCCATGGCGTCCGCTCCGGCACCAGAGACACCGACGGAAATCACCGTGATCATTGATTCCGGAGATCCGGCCAAAGGCAAACGTGTGGTGGTGATTCCCCGGCCAAGTCCATGGCTGCTGCAGCTGCTGACCGGTGAGTCTGACACAGACGGTTCGCGGATGGCCACGGGCGGCAGTCCGGATCTTTCCAGAACCAGCTCGCGGCGCACCATTCGCAAGCCGTCGTCGCCGCCGCCCGCCGCAAATACGGCCCCGCGTTCACGAGCTCAGAACTGAGTGTCTATCGCGACGTCGGCCGTCTGCCAGGCTGGCTCCACCGCTGTCGGGAAGCGTTTAGAAGATGTCGGTTCGCACTTTGCCACAGCCCACGCCGCCCGCGGCACGAACGCCAGCGGCGATGGACCGGCTGCGTACCCCGGCCGGCGGTTCCGGCGCTGCGGCCGATGTTCCTGACTCCGGGTTCAGCGCGCCTCGCATGGTCGGGTTGCTGGTGCTGTCGCTGATCCCCTTCTGGGCGATTCCGGTCGCACACCTTGCGTCCGAGCCGACCACCGCCACCGGTTTCTTTCAGTACGAACTGCCGTATTACGTGGCGAACGGTCGAGCTGCCTTCGAACGCGGGAACGGCGTCTTGTACCCCAACCCCTATGACCCTTCTCCGGACGCACCGGCCATCTATGTGCACTGGCTGCCATGGATGCTCGGCCTGCTGACTGCGCAGGCCGGAGCTGATCCCGGCGATGTGATGCTGACGCTGACTTTTTTTGCGTCGCTGTTTTTTGCATGGGCCACATGGCAGCTGGTGCGGCTGCGAATTCCGTCCGGCCGCGGCAGGCCGCTGGCGTTTCTGGCGGCCATGTGGGGCGGCGGTCTGCTGTCCGCCGCCGGAATCGCCGCGAATCTGCTCAGCAGCGTCACGTGGACTGATTCGATTCTGCAGTTCGATCCCGGTCAGGGGATGTGGTTTCTGAACTGGGGCCGCAACGCTCTGTTTCCAACCGAAGCGATCTATCACGCCATTGTTGCGCTGTGCTGGGTCGCTGAGATTCGCAGACGCAGAATGTCCGCCAACATCTGGCTGGTTCTGCTGGCCACCACGCATCCATGGTCCGGACTCGAACTGCTGCTGACGATTAATCTGTGGCGCGGCGTCGAGTTTCTGCGAGCACGGTACGACAAGGCTGAACAGAGTTCGCTGTTGATCGATTCGACTGATCAGCGGCAGACACCGTCGCCAGACGCTGCGGACAAGCTGTCGCCGGAATCCGAAAACATTCGCACGGTCACGCGAAACCAGCTGTCCATGTCGATTTTTCTGCTGGCCGCCTTTCTGGGTTATTACAAAATCTGGCTGCCGCTGTTTCCGCAGCATGCGGCGCTGCAGCAGGTGTGGGAACTGGACTGGCATCTGACGTGGACATCCGCTGCTCTGGCCTATCTGCCGGTTCTGCTGCCCTGTGTACTGTGGCTGACGAATCGTGGTAGAAGCTCGCCAGTCGCCGATTCCGGTATCACAGATGATCAGCCTGAGGCCGCGACCGAACAGCAGACGCCGTCAGAAGCTGACAGGTCGACAAGGCGGTTTCTGGTGTGCGCTTTGTGCGTGGCGGCAGGACTTGCTTTTCATGATCGAATCATCAGCCCCGTGCAGCCGCTGCACTTCACGCGCGGATACGTCTGGATGCCGTTGTTTCTGCTGGGGCTGCCGAAACTCATGACGTGGTGGCAGATAGCCAGACAAGGTTCAGTGCTGCCCATGGCCACCGCCGTGCTCGCCGTGGCGTTGCTGTTTGCTGATAATCTGCTGTTTGCGGCCGTGCACTGCCAACGACAGTTCGCCGGACAGGACGGCTTTCATCTGGATGTTCACGAGCGAGCATTGCTGGCGACGCTGCACCATACGCCGGCGACGCAAGGGACAACGGTGCTCACGGATTCTCAGACCGTCAACTATCTGCTTCCGACTTACGCTCACGTTCGCCCGTGGATTGGTCATCATTTCAATACGCCGGACTACCCGCAGCGGCACGACACATGGCAGCGTTGTTTTCCGTCCAATCGGGTGGACCTGTCGGCTGTTCCCGACGACATCGACCTGCTGGTGCTGCAGCGTTCTCGCGACGCATCCGCCTTGCAGACGGATCCGGCATGGGACGTGTTGCCGCTGAAGAATGGTCAGTGGCTGGCATGGATCCGCACGGCCGGCACGACGAGGCGTTAGAGTGGTGCAGATGCATTTCCGGCTTGAATCTTGTGGCAAGGGGTGGCCGGGAAGCTGGAAGCTTGCCCCACGGAGCCGGAACCGTCGGTTCAGGCGCGAGCGCCTCGGTAGATGATTTCTTTTCGACTGGCGGTATTCAGCAGCCTGACGTCAACGCTGCGATGTGCCAGCACAACAATGGTATCGTCGCTTTGCAGCACATATTCTGAGGCGGGATCCTGGCTCACGCTTCCGTCGCCGGATCGAATGGCCACGATCACAAACTGCACGCCGGCCCCGAAGCTGATCTGATTCAGCGACAGGCCGACGAAGCCGGAATTGGCAGAGACTCGCAGTTCTGAAATTCGCAGTCCGATCTGTTCCAGGTCCTCGGTCAGCGTGGCCTGCTGCAGCGAGCCGGCAAGAATTTCTTCGGCGGAAGGACGGGTGATCAGGCGGGCGATTCTGGTGGCTCCGATGGCTGCCGGCAGCACCACGCGTGTGGCGCCCGAGCGAAGCAGCTTTTTTTCGGTGGAGGGTGATTCGCCTCGGGCCACAATTTCGAGATCGGCATTCAGTTCACGGGCGGTGAGTGTAATGAAGACATTGGCCGCATCATCGGGCAGCACCGTCGCCAGCACTCGGGCGCGGGTAATACCGGCTGCCAGCAGGACCTCTTCTTCGGTGGCATCACCGATCATGACGAACCGTCCGGCTGTTTCCGCTTCCTGCAGTCGTTCCTGGCTGGTATCGATGATGACAAATTCCTGCCCGGCCTCGGACAGTTCGTCGGCCAGAATTCGGCCGACGCGGCCGTACCCGCACACGATCACATGGCCGGTCAGCTTGTCGATTCCGCGGGTCATCTTTCGTGCTCCCAGAAAACGGTTCAGTTCGCCTTCAGCAATCATCTGTACAAAACCGCCCATGGCGTAGATCGACGACGTGCAGCCGGCAATTATGACTCCCACGGTGAAGACTCTGAGCGACGGATCGTTGATCGGCCGGACTTCACCATAGCCGACACCAAAGATGGTGATGGTCACCATGTAGACGGCTTCCAGAACTGTCCAGCCCGCCAGCATGTAGCCCACAATGGCCACCACACAGGAGGCGATGAAGACGGCGGCTCCGAACAGAACTTTTCTGATCGATGATTGCATCAGGTTCTCAATGGCGGCCGCACTGCGGCCCGGCGGTCAGGCCGCGGCGTCAGCCGCTGCGCGTCAGTCGTGAGTCGCGCAGACAGGGGTGTTACACTGGTAGTCAAAGTATTTTTTCCGCTTGATCACGTCGGCGACCGCTTCCGGAACCATCTGTTCCCAGCTGGTATCGCATTCACTGATCTTCCGCAGCACGTCTCGTGAAAAGATTGACAGGCAGTCGGCGCTGTAGTTGTCCAGGTTGTTGATGCCGCCCCGATCCAGCAGGTAGCCATACAGTTTCTGCAGTTCGGGCTGGATGTCCAGATTGTCGCAGGTGGTCAGTTCGGCCGTCGCCGGGTCCATCAGCGGGTAACAGTAGATCTTCAGGTCGTTCTTGAAGAGCCGTCCGAACGATTCCAGAATGCCGCCTTCCAGTGCGGTGTAGTATTTTTCGTCGAACAGGTCTCTCAGGCTTCCGGCGCCCATCGTGATGGCAATGCGTTCCTTTGTATAATGAGCCAGGTAGGCGGCCAGGCGGTAGTATTCGAAATAGTCCGAGATCAGCACGGTCATGCCGCAGGCCGCCATCATGTCGGCGCGAGCCAGAAAGTCACGGCGGTCGATCTCACCTTCGGCTTTCAGGTTCCGCATGGTGATCTCCATGATCTGGGCCACCTGTTTGCCCTGAACATCGGGCAGTTCCATGAACTTTTCATGGGCGCACCGCAGCATGTCCAGATTTACGTTGCAGACCGGGCGAAAGCTGCCGCGTTCGACCAGAATCGGCTTGCGATACAGAAACTCAGACGGCTGCAGCACATCGCCATTGGCAGCAAACATGGCGGCACCGCTCAGACCCAGCTCCACCAGCTTCAGACTCATCAGCCGATTATCGGTGCGCCGGAAGGCAATGCCCGAAAATTCGATCATGTCAATTTCGATGCGCGACGTGGACAGCCCGTCCAGCAGTGAATCGACCAGCTGTTCCGGCTCATGGTGCAGCGCGAAGGCTCCATACACCAGATTCACGCCGACGATGCCCAGTGCCTCCTGCTGCAGCGCCGTTTCTCCGTCCAGCATCCGCACGTGGATGATGATCTGACTGTCCTCGTCCCGACGGTGGGCCTGAAACTTGATGCCCATCCAGCCATGGCATTCCTTGCCTCCTTTGTATCCGCGCGCTGCCACGGTGTCGGCAAAGGTGAAGAACGTACTGGTTTCCTCTCGCTCTTCGCGCAGGCGGTCCAGATTCAGCTGGTGTTCCTGGTCCAGCATCGCCTGCAGGCGTTCGCGGCAGACGTAGCGCCCGGCCCGGCCGTAGATGGCGTCGCTTACCTTCATGTCATACGCCGACATGCTCTTGGCAATCGTGCCGGCGCCTCCGCCGACCCGGAAGAACCAGCGCACCACTTCCTGTCCGGCGCCGATTTCGGCAAACGTCCCATAGCGTCGCGGATCCAGATTGACGCTCAGTGCCTTCTGGTGTGTGTCCAGTGCTTCCTGGGATGCGGCTTGTGCCCACTGATTCTGCATGATTCCTCGCTGTTGCTGCTTTGCGGTGTGCGGTGCGGACTCTGCCCGCATCCGTCACTCGTGGCTGACTTGCACAACGCCTTGATTCACGGCGTACAGACCGGGACAGTCTGCGGCGGACGTCAGGACGCCAATCCGTCGCTGATGGTGCATACCAGCCGTCTTCCCGTGGTCATCGATATTGTGTTCCGTTGCCCGAGACACCGCTCCGTACCGCAGATTCGAAGCAATTCGTGTGCCGCCGGCGCCTCGGCTTAATCCGCCGTCAATCGGGGCGCTGACCGCGACCATCGGCAGAGCTTCCGGCTGTGTTCTGCACGGTCGGCCAATGCGGACAGATTTCCGGGTCCCGACTTCACTCAGCGGCGCGACAGGTATTGCAGCAGAGGTGCTCAACAATCGGGCATCTGCCGGACGCCTGCACATAGAGACAACGGCTGCCGACAGAACACGGACGAGGTTCTATGTTCATGATCCACCGCTGAAGATCGCGGTTTCCGGCTGCCACCCTGATGGATGGACGCTGTTTTCGCGACCGATTCAGGTCGATTGATTTTCGCGGTGAGCTTCGCAACGATGCGGGTGCGGAAGCCGGGAGCGGCTGAGCGGCGTGCGCGGGGCCTTGCTTTTCCGGTCCCGTTTCAGCCGACACGGCCCCGATCCGTGAACGAAATTGTTGTCAGAACCTGTCTTTGATGATGCTGAGGAATGATATGAGCAAGTGGCCGATTGGAGTGTTTGCGTCTGTGGATGCGGGACTGGGTGTGCATCTTGAAGTAGTCAGGGAACTGGGGATTCCCTCTATTCAGCTGCATGCGCCGCACCAGAACACGCGGACCAGCGAAGCGGCGGAAGCGTTTCTGGCAAAGTGTGCGGATGCGGGTGTCACCATCACCTGCGTCTTCGGCGGTTTCGAAGGTGAGAGCTACGCCGATATCGAGACCACGGCTCGCACCGTGGGGCTGGTGCCGGAAGAAACGCGCGCCGCACGGATGAAGGAAATGAAAGAGATCAGTGATTTCGCCAAGCTGCTGGGTGTGGGAGCCGTGGGGCTGCACATCGGATTCGTGCCCGAAGATACGGCCTCCGAAAGCTACAGGAATCTGCTGGAAACAACTCGAGAATTGCTGGATCACGTCAAGGCCAACGGGCAGAACCTGCATCTGGAAACCGGTCAGGAAACCGCCGATCACCTGCTGCATTTCATCAGCGACGTCCAGCGGGACAATCTGTTCATCAACTTTGACCCGGCCAATATGATCCTGTACGGCACCGGTGAACCCATCGAAGCGCTGAAGAAGGTCGGCCAGTACGTTCGCAGCGTGCATTGCAAGGACGCGACGTGGGCACCGGAAGATCGACGGGGTCAGGACTGGGGTCGAGAAGTGGCTCTGGGTGACGGCGATGTCGGCATGGAAAAATATCTGCAGACACTGAAGGAAATCGGCTACGACGGTCCGCTGACGATTGAACGAGAAATTCCTGAAGATCCGACGCAGCAGAAGGCCGACATCGGCACGGCCGTTCAGCTGCTGGAAGGTCTGCGTTCGAAGATTCTTAGTTGAACCACAGCGCGAAATTGGCAAAGCGGCCCTGGAAGGCGGTCATTATCTTCTGCCACTTCTGTGGTGAGGTAATGTCGCCTTTTTCCAGGTAGGGCTGCAGGCCTGTTCCCTGCAGCCACAAAGCCAGATCAAATCGCGTGGGCTGGGTAAAGATCCGGCGCACATTGATGCCGATTTCCGGGTGCGCCGGAAATTCGCCGCCCAGGCGTGTGCCGCCCCGGATGCCACGCCAGAACGGCACCAGTTTTCGGCCCTGCAGAATCAGTTCGATTTCGTCCAGCATCTCACGCCACCCGGCGATCAGTTCACGACCGACTTCAAAACCCTTCATCACCGTTGTCTGCTCGGCGTTCGGGATCCATTCGTGGTCGTCATCTTCTTCTGCTTCGATCTGTTCCCACGATCGGCGGCTGAGGCGAATGACGGTTTCCAGGTGCATCAGCGCCTTCTGCATCCGCTCGGGTTCCACCACTTCGTAGTTGATGGTGTGCAGCCAGGCAATCAGGTCCAGAATGTTCTGGGGACCAAAGCTCATGAACGGGCCGGTGCCTTCCGCCTGAAGAAATTCATACGGCGAATCGACTCGGGGATAAAACAGGTGGGCCACGCGTTCGAACTGATCCTGCCAGTCGTGCGCCAGGACAACTTCGCCCATGGCGGACAGCAGATGGCAGTAACCCTGCAGCCATGCGACGTCAGCGGTATCAAAGACAATCGGAAAGTCCTTCGGCTGAGCCGCCTTCCGTGGCAGCCGAGGGTTCTGCAGGATCTGAGTGATGTGCCACAAAGATTCTTCATCCGGCACTTCACCATCATCATTCAGGTCCAGCCGGATGGCCCCGAGTTTCAGTGGCAGCCGCACGCCGGCGGCCTGGACTGCAGACAATGTCTGCTCGGCCGTCTGCAGTCGATTCACCAGCTGCTGAATGATGGCGCGGGCTTTCAGGTACGAAATGACTTCGGGATCCGGGTTTTCCGGAATCGGCAGCCGCATGAACGGGATGGCCCGAGCCCGGCCGCCCAGCAGTCCATAGCGATACTGATCCTGACCGAGTCCTTCAATGGCCTGCAGAAACTGAACGACGCCAAGGCTGAACCGGGCCTGCTGATTGCCGGGTTCCTGTTCAATCAGCTGCTGCATGGCCGCCGCACCGTCGTCCAGCCGACCGTTCAGCAGAAAATCTTCCACCGGTGCCGCTTCGTCTGCGGAAAGGCTGGTCGTTGGGCCTGCCACGATCAGGACGGCGGCGAATTTCAGCAACCGGGTTCGAAACACCATGATGGGACCTTCTTACAGTACGAGAAAAGGGGTCGGGTTTCTTTTTCGGTCAGAAGCGAAATTCCAACGGAAGGCGGTCGGGAAAAAGAAACCCGACCCCTTTTCGCCTGTGGACTTTGATTCAGTTGCTGCGCCTAAGGTTTGGCGCTCCGGTCATGAGCCAGTCTTCGAGCCGCGCCGGTCAGGTGGTACGGAAAAAGGGGTCGGGTTTCTTTTTCGGTCAGAAGCGAAATTCGACCGGAAGACGATCGGGAAAAAGAAACCCGACCCCTTTTCGCTTGTGGCCATTGATTCAGTTGCTGTGGCCAAGGTTTGGCGCTCCGGTCATGAGCCAGTCTTCGAGCCGCGCCGGCCAGGTGGAAAGAACGCGGTCGTTGCCGCCCAGGCCGACTCCATGCCGACCTTTCTGGTACACATGCAGTTCACACGGCACGCTGTGCTGTCGCAGTGCTGAATAAAAAGCGATGGCATTCTCGACGGGAACGGCCTGATCTTCAGTGGTGTGAAAAATGAACGTCGGCGGTGTGTCGGCCGTGACCCGTTTTTCATTCGACAGCAGCTGCACCAGGTCCTGGTTGTCATAACGGTCCGGTCCGAACAGGTTGCGGCGGGAGCCCTTGTGCGTAAATGCTTCTTCCATGGTGATGACCGGATAGCACAGAATTGCGAAGTCCGGCCGGCTGCTGACGCGGTCGATCGGATCGGCGGCTTCTGTCGTGCCGAGATCAAAATGAGTGGCTGCGGTGGAGGCGAGGTGTCCTCCGGCAGAAAAGCCCCAGACGCCGATGCGTTCCGGGTCAATATCATGGTCGGCTGCGTGGTGACGGACCGTACGAATGGCGCGCAGCACATCTGTCTGCTGAATCGGATGATGGTAACCTTTGGATCCCAGGCGATAGCGCAGAATCCACGCGCTGATTCCCCGTTGATTCAGCCATGCGGCAATCTGGTGGCCTTCGTGATCCATGGCCAGCCCGCCGTAGCCGCCTCCCGGACAGACGACGACGGCGCTTCTGATGGCTTTGTCAGCCGGAGCGGCAAATGCCAGCAGAGCCGGGACATCGTGATCGGCCGTGCCATGGGCTCCCGGAGCACCTTCCGGCCACAGCGGTTTCCAGTCTTCGCTCTGCACGGCGGGCAGGCAGGACAGCAGGCAGATCAGCAACGACATCACTGAGCGGGGCATAAACGACTCGCTTTCGGCATTTCGGCTCGGGTTTGTTTCAATGGAACACAATTTCGCTCATCAGAACCCGGCTGCGTCCGCAAATCAACCATGTCGGCGGATTTGGTGCCCGGCGTCACGGACGGGAGTCCTGCCTGAGGGCCCGCGGCATGTCTGGTTTTTTCCGCCGTGTGGGGCTTGCGTCGTCGGCTCGTTTGCGGACACTGCCTGCAGAGTGACCGACACCGTCGGATCACCCATTTTTCTGATATCGCCCTGACTCTGAACACTGAAACATCCGGCTGCCCGTGGCGTCACCCGTTGAACGTGTTTTGTTTCTGACGTACGAACTTTCGTTTCGTGGAGCGTCGATTCTTGCGCTGCGCCTGGCTCAGGGGCTGGAAAGTGCGGGAATCGAAACGGTGATTCTGTGTTCGCGGCTTCGAAAGCTGGACCAGACGCTGATCCAGAAGGTGCGGGTGGTGCCTGTTCCGGGTTACACACTGCCGATCTGGGGCCGGGTCGTGCATCGGACGGTACTGCATCACCTGATCAGCCAGCCGCCGGACGTGATTCACGCGCTGGGGCCGCGACTGCTGCCGCAGGCCCTGTGGCTGGGGCGGACTCTGAATCGGCCGGTGGTTCTGAGTCTGGCTGATCAGACGGAAGCGGCTCGTATTCAGCTGCCCACGCAGACAGGTGTCTGTAAAGCCATCGCCTGCGTCAGCGACAGTGTCCGGGCGGCGCTGCCGGCGCGTCTGGAAAACATGGAACAGCGTGTGGTTCTTCCCGGCGTGCCGCTCGATCTGTCCCGCGTACCGGCTCCGATTCTGGAAGAAGGACGTGTGCCTGTGGTCGGAATGGCAGGGCCTCTGGAGGTGATCAAAGGCGGTTCCTTCTTTCTGCGCGCCTGTCATCGCGTGATCGAAGCGGGGCAGCAGGTGCGAATCGTGGTGGCTGGATCGGGGCCGGAAGAAAAAAATCTGCGCAAACTGGCAACGTCGCTGGAACTGGACAAGGTGGTGACCTTTGTCGACGACGGAGCCGCGATGTCCACGTATCTGGCTGCGGTTGATATTTTCTGCCTGCCGTCGCTGCAGCAGGGATTTGGTGTGATCATGCTTGAGGCGATGGCACTCGGGCGGCCGGCGATCGCTTCGGGAGTGGGCGGAATTCTGAGTATCATTGAGGACGGGAAGAACGGATTGATCGTGCCGCCGTCCGACAGTCGGGCGCTGGCGGATCGTATTCTGGAACTGCTGAATGACCCGGAAAAGGCACGCAGGATCGCCATTGCCGGGCAGAATCTTGTGGAAGACCGGTTCACGGCCGAACGTATGGTGCAGGAAAATCTGATGCTTTATCACGAAGTCGTTCAGGCGGAACCCGCGTCGGTGCCCTCGATCCCCATCACCGCCGGCAAGGACGGCCCGGCATGAAGGCCGAAGTCATCGCCATCGGTTCTGAACTGACGTGCGGCGCCCGGCTGGATACAAACAGTCAGTGGCTGAGCCGCGAACTGGAAGCGCGCGGCTGGACGGTGCAGCGGCATACCACCGTGGCCGATGACCGCGAGGCCATGATTCACATCTATCAGGAAGCGGCCAGACGCTCGCGCGTGGTGCTCATCACCGGCGGTCTGGGTCCCACACTGGATGACATCACGCGAGATACGCTGGCCGAAGCCTTTGGTCAGCGTTTGGTGGAAGACGAACCGGCGCTGCGGCATATTGAGGCTTTGTTTCGCAGTCGCGGTCGCGAGATGCCCGAGCGAAACAGGGTTCAGGCACTGAGGCCGGAACACGCGCGCTGCGTCCACAATGCGCACGGGACCGCTCCGGGGCTTCTGATGAAACTGGCGGATCCGCCCTGCACCATCGGCGTCCTGCCCGGCGTGCCGGCTGAGATGAAACGCATGTTTCACGAACAGCTGGCTGATCAGCTGCCACAGAGCGATGTTGTCGTCCATCGTTCCATGTTTCGCACGTTCGGCTACGGTGAATCGGACGCCGAACGAATGCTGGGTGACCTCACAGCTCGAGGTCGCAATCCGGAAGTCGGCATCACCGCCAGCCAGGCCGTGATTTCTCTTTCGGTGACGGCCCGGGCCGGCAGTGTCGAGGAGTGCGGGCTGCTGACTGAAGCGGTCCGCGAACAGATTTATGCCCGTCTGGGTTCCGCCGTGTTTGGTGAAGGTGACGTCGAACTGCACGAGGTTGTGGCCGGGCTGCTGCTGCGTCGCGATCTGCACCTGGCATTGCTGGAAGGCCCGACGACCGGCGGGTTACTCGGTCAGTGGCTGACCGAAAACGAGGATTTTGCCAGTCGACTGACCTTCAGTCAGCTGTTCCCCACGCGCGAATCCTTCCGATCAAACGTCGCGGCACCGGATCAGGACTGGCAGACCAGTCTGCGCGATCAGGGACGCCAGCTGCTTGAATCGGGTGTTGCTGACTACGTCCTGATGTCCTCACCCAGCTCGCTCGTGACCGCAGACGACGGCGTCTGTCAGCAACAGGGCAGCATTGTTGTCCTGGGGCGAAACCTGGATCGTTCGCAGGATGTCAGTATGACGGGCAATCTGGCCATTTTTCGGCAACGAGCCGCTCGCTGTGCTCTGAATGAACTCAGACTGCATATCCTGCGGTCTGCGTGACCGGAATGGTTCCGGTCGCCATTGCTGCTCGTTCACTGATCCTTCGCTGCCAAAGACGCCACTGTTTGCATGAGTACTTCTGCTGAACCCGACCCCGAGCTGAATTTTGAAGTCCGCCCGGCCACGCGCGATGATCTGCCTGAGCTGGAAGAACTGATCACGGCCTTTGTAAATGCCAACCGGTTGCTGCCGCGCACGCCGGATGAACTGCAGGAACTGATTCCCTTCGGCTTCGTCGCGTGTGCCAACGGCAGACTGGTCGGCTTTGCGGCACTGGAGATCTATTCGGCCAAGCTGGCGGAAATCCGCAGCCTCGCCGTCGTCCCCGAACTGCAGGGCCGAGGACTGGGCAAACTGCTGGTTCAGCAGTGCGTCGAACTGGCTCACAGCCGGAATGTGCTGGAGGTTATGGCCATCACGTCGGCGGATGCTTTTTTCCAGTCGTGCGGATTCGATTTCACGCTGCCCGGCGAAAAGAAGGCCCTGTTTATTCAGACCCGTGAAGAAGCCTGAGTCACCATGCCCGGAAAGTTTATCATGCTGGTCGGCCGCATCATTCTGCTGTGCACGGCCGTTCTGTTCACTTTGCCTGTCTTACGGGCAGCCGATCTGGCGGTCAGCAATCACCAGTCCGGATCGTCCGTGCGCTATCCTGTGGTGCTGCTGCGCGGAACGCTGCCGGCGGATTCAAGGCAGCTGCAGATCCGAAATCATCAGGCTCCGGCGCAAGCGGCCGACGTTGCTCCGGTGGTGCACGAAGGCCGGTTCAAGGCACTGGTTGAACTGACCGCCGGCAACAATACGATTGAACTGCACTGCCTCGGACACGATTCCCGCCTGATGCTGGATCTCCACTACCTGCCACAGACCAATCCCTGTTATGTTCGGCTGATCTGGATGACGGACAATTCCGGAGACACGACATTTGCCGCGCCGTCCGACGACGTACCTCAGGATTATCAGGCGCGTCTGCGCACCGCCGCTCAGCTGATGCAGACCTTCACGGCCGAACGACTGCACGATCTGGGATTCGGACGGAAAACATTCCGCCTGGAACGTGATGACCGCGGTCAGATCGTGGTGCATACACTGAATGCTCCGGAAGACAAAGAGTTTTACTATCAGCTGGGAGACAGCAATCGCTGGTGGCAGAACGTGTATTCATGGATCAATCGCGAACATCCTGATCCCTTTGCCAAGAATATTGTGCTGGCGGCCTACACTCGGAAGGATCCGGAAACCGGTCAGATGAAGGGGCACACGGCGCTGGGCGGCGGTAATCTGGGACTGTTCGGCAGCGCGTCCGTGTTTTCATGGCCGCGGGATCTGTCCACGACGTCGGAGGTTTTCCATGACCGGACACGCGTCGATCCCACCAGTGTCCACGATGACAGTGCCGGTCGCGGAACCTATTGGGGCGTGGCCTCCACCACCATCGGCGCCACACTGCACGAAATGGGCCACACGTTCGGGCTGCCGCACTGCCGCGACGGTATGGGAATCATGACTCGTGGATTTGATCACTTTAATCGCGTGTTCACCTTTTATGACCCACCAGGCGGCCGCAATCGCACGGCCGTTTACTTCACGCCGGAACAGGAAGCGTATTTCGCGACCATCAGTGCCTCGTTTCTGCAGTGGAGTCCCTGGTTCCGCCTGGATAACGTCGACGACACCGACAGCACCCCCGCCCGGATCACGTTCCACAAAGACAAAGGAACGGTGGAATTCAGTGCTGAATCGGGAGTTCCCTGGATCGGCTTCTGGGTGGGCGGCGACGTCCATGCACATCGCGAATTCGACGCCGAGGCAGTGCAGACCACGGTGACCATGTCGCTGGACGAAATCAGAAACCGGCTGGACGGAAAACCGCTGAGCCGAGTCAGCACGATCGCCCGCAACGGACAATCAACCACACTGACCATCGATCAACAGCCCTGACACCGCGTCTGTTCGCGTGCGCCGTGGTTGGTGTGCGCGGTGGGCGTGCGCGGTGAATCCCCTGTAGTTCGGACATTCCTGTCCGAACCGGGAGTGTGTTGTGGGCGGTCAACGGACAGGAATGTCCGTTGTACCACGTGCTGGCGCGAAGGGTGAAGACTATCCAATCAGTGCCTCGATCACTTCGGATTCCCGCGTGATATTGGTGAGTCGCTTGTCGGCGCCCTGATGGCGGAAGGTCAGCTGGCGATGATTCAGTCCGAACAGCTGCAGCAGCGTGGCCTGGAAATCGTTGACGTGGACGGGATCGATCACCGGGTTCCAGCCGACGTCATCGGTTTCCCCGTGAGTATACCCACCGCGTGAACCGCCGCCGGCCATAAACATGCTGAACGCATATGGATGGTGATCGCGACCGGTCACGTTTTTGCTGTTATTGCGGTTTTCACCCAGCGGCGTGCGGCCGAACTCACCGCCCCAGACCACCAGCGTTTCATCCAGCAGGCCGCGCTGCTTCAGATCCCTGATCAGGGCGGCAACCGGCTGGTCCACGCACGCGGCGTTGTACCCCAGATCACGATCCAGATTGGAATGATGATCCCAGGACGCAAAGATAATGTTTACGAACCGCACACCTTTTTCGACCATCCGTCGAGCCAGCAGGCAGTTGCGACTGAATGACGAAAAATGGTCGCCGCTGCCGACTCGGCCGGAGCGATCCGCCGGTTCTTTCCGATCAATACCGTAGGCGTCCAGCGTGGCTGCTGTCTCACCGCTGATGTCGGTCAGTTCAGGAGCCGCCGACTGCATGCGAAACGACAGTTCGTAGTTGGCAATCCGGCTGGCGATTTCCGGGTCCTGCATTCGCTGGTAATTCTGTTGATTCAGGGCACGGATGGCGTCCAGCCCTGCTCGTTCCAGCGACGGCGGCAGTCCTGATGGCAGCTCCAGATTCAGAATCGGTGGTCCCTGATTTCTGAGCAGAACACCGGCATGGACCGAAGGCAGATATCCGCTGCTCCACAGCGTCGCTCCACCACTGGATCCTCGGCCCGAGGTCAGTACCACGTAGCCCGGCAGGTTCCGGTTTTCGGTACCGAGACCGTAGCTGATCCACGATCCCATCGACGGCAGCCCGAACTGCGCCTGGCCGCACTGCATCAGCAGCTGACCCGGATGATGATTGAACTGGTCGGTGTGCATGCTGTTGATCAGGCACAGATCGTCCGCGCAGGTGGCGATGTGCGGCAGCAGGTCAGAAAGCCAGAGACCGCTGTCTCCGTGCTGACGGAACTTCCGTCGCGAGGCCATCAGGCGGGCCGATTCCTTTTCAATGAACGCAAACCGTACGCCTTCCAGCAGAGATTCAGGCAGTGCCTGACCATCCAGTTTTTCCAGTTCCGGCCGATAGTTGAACAGATCCAGCTGTGATGGGGCGCCCGCGTTGAAGATGAAGATGCAGCTCTTTGCCTTCGGTTCAACATGCGCCTTCTTTTCTGCCAGCGGACTGGCCGGTGCAGCGGCGTCGGCGAGAACTCCGTCCTGAGCCAGCATGGACAGCAGTGCTGCGGAACCCAGGCCGCTGGCCGCGGTGGTCAGGAAATGCTGGCGGGTGTCAGCAGGCCACGCCTGTTCTGAGGTATTCAAAGACTGATTCAGCATGGGGCTTGATTCGGCTTTCGGGGGGGATGGTCGCAAAGAAAGGAACGCTGAGCCCGGTGACCTGAGTGACGTCCTGTCATCACCGGCAGCCGGACCGGGCCGGACAGCGGCGGCGTGCTAATAGACAAATACAAATTCGTTGCTGTTCAGCACGGCCAGGCACAGGTCTGCAAGGGCACGTGTGCGGGCATCCACTTCATGCGGCTGCAGGTCATGAATGTAATCTTCGTAAACGAACAGTCGTTCGGTAAATGTAAAGACCTGCCCTGTATTTTCGTCATTGGCCCGCCGAGTCACCTGAGTCGGATAATTCCGGGGCTGAAACACCAGGCCCTCCTGAACGGCCGTCATGTCCTGCCAGTGATTCAGGGCCGCGGAAGTTTCAACATCGTCCGGAGGCCGCCCGTAAGCGCGCTGAAAGACGGCTCGGATGGCATCGGCGTCTGTGGCTGCTGTCCGCAGCACATCGGCTGCCAGCGCCAGCGCGCGGTCCGACGCCTCTTCGCCATTCAGCAGGGTCAGCGCCTGAGGAGATACGGTTGACGTATCACGGATCTCGCAGCTCTTGTCGGGGCCGGGCTGGTTGAAAATCTCCATCATCGGATCGCGGTGGCCGCGCAGTTTCAGGGCGTAGACGGAGCGGCGGTTGCGGTCCTCTGGCTTCGGATTCGGCACGTAACCCGGAGCAAATGTGCCCATGATCATTCGCGGCTGCAGGGCCGCTTCCAGATTCATGTCAGGGCGAATCGGGATTCCACCGGCCATTGGATTCAATTCGCCGGAAACCGCCAGCATGGCGTCCCGCAGTTCTTCCGCTTCCAGCCGTCGGGGCAGAAAGACGGCATAAAGCGCGTGCTGAGGATCCTGTTCGGCCAGCCGAACGGAGTCCGGATGGTCGCTGGAACGCTGCCAGACTTCTGACTGCAGAATCAGACGGTGCATGTGCCTGACCGACCAGCCGCTGCGAATGAATTCACCGGCCAGCCAGTCCAGCAGTTCGGGGTGCGTGGGCTTCTGCCCCGTCGCTCCAAAGTTATTCGGATTGCCGGCGATGCCGCGGCCGAAGTGCCATTGCCAGATGCGGTTCACCATGACCCGGGCAGTCAGTGTGTTTTCCGGGCTGATGATCCAGTCGGCCAGCGCCGTCCGGCGGCCATCGGCGGTATCCGGAATGTCAAACGAAGAAGCAGTGGGCACGGCGCTCAGGACGCCGGGCTTCACGGGCTGGTCGGGAGCAAACACATCGCCTCCCTTCAGAATGGCGGTTTCCTGCAGGCGACCGGTCTTCAGAGGATTCTTCGGCATCGCAATCCGACCTTCGCTGGCTCGCGGCATCAGCGTAGGGCCGTTGTAGACGGTGAAGGCCACCGGCTGGTACCGATCAAGCTCCCAGCTGAAGCGGTTCCGCCACTTGCGTCCGATTCGTTCCTGGCCGAATTCGTCCGGCGTCTTCAACAGTCGGTTGGGCGGAAAATGTTCCTTCGGTGCGTTCGCCTCTTTTGCCTCCTGCCGTGTTTTGTACGGCAGTCCCTGCTGTTCGAACCATTCTCGTTCGTATTCGGCCCTGCGTCGGGACAGTTCGTTCAGCAGTCGGTCGTTGGATGCCTGCCGCATCTGGTGATACCGGCGGTCGTCTTCCATGCCGAGGCGGTTTTCTTCGGGCAGCCATTCGCTGTCGACGTCCGCAAACTGAGTTGTCGCGAACACTGCCTGAATGGCGTAGTAGTCCTGTGTGGGCACCGGGTCAAATTTATGATCGTGGCACCGGCAGCACTGCAGCGCCTGCCCCAGAAACACCTGGCCGACCGCATCGGTGACATCGTCCAGAAACTGCTGCCGTGTGATCTTTGCGACACTCATGCCCGTGTGTTCCCACGGGCCCATGCGCAGAAACCCCGCCGCGAGCAGCAGCTCGGTGTCAGTGGGTTCCTCAGGTGACGCGGTGTCGTCCGGATCTGCCGTTCTTTCGTTATGGTTTGTTCTTCGCCGTCGAGCCAGTTCGTCACCGGCGATCTGTTCGCGGACAAACTGGTCGTAGGGTTTGTCGTTGTTGAAGGCGCGAATCACGTAGTCCCGATAACGCCACGCATTCGGACGTTCATAGTCGTTGGCGAATCCCGAGCTGTCTGCGTAACGCACCACGTCCAGCCAGTGTCGCGCCCATTGCTCGCCGTAATGCGGACTGCTCAGCAGACGATCCACCAGCGCCGCCATCGCTTCGTCGTGCGGCCGAGGATCGGCGAGGAAGGCGTCCACGTCTTCGGGACGCGGTGGAAGTCCGTGCAGGTCAAAGGTAGCTCGACGGATCAGCGTTCGACGGTCAGCGGGCGGTGCCGCTTCAATTCCCGCCTGATCAAGTCTGGCATCGATCAGCGCGTCGATGACGTCGTGAGCTGCGATGCCGTTCAGTCGTCCGTCGTCATCCTGCCACAGCGGCTGCCAGGCCCACAGGTCCGCCGGCTTGTAGCGGCGGCGCGTCCATTCTGTGCTGAGTCCTCCGCTGGTGGACCAGGTTATTCCTTCGGCGTACTTCTCAAAGATCTCGGTAATTCTGTTGTCGGCCGGCCAGGGGGCTCCGCCGTTAATCCAGTCTCGAACCCACCACGTCTGCTGTTCAGTCAGTTGCTCAGCTTCCTTTGGCGGCATGGCGATATCCGGATCCGTGCGTCTGACCATGTCGTACAGAAGGCTCTGTTCGGCGTGTCCCGGCACCAGCACGGTTGCCTCAAACAGATCCCCGCCCTTCAGCAGTCCGTCGCGTGACGTCAGGTCGAAGCCGCTTTCGATGTTTTCCGGATCCTGCCCGTGACAGGCGGCACACTTTTCCTGCAGCAGCGGACGGACCTTCAGCACGAACAGCTTTTCTGCAGCTGTTGGTTCCGGATCAGCGACGGCAGCGGTCGTCCACAGGACAACCGAACTCAGCGCGGTAAGTACGCAGACGGGCTGGAACATGAGGGCAGAGCCTGAAGTGCGGAAGCGGAAACATCTGACAGTACACAGTATTATGATCGGTGACTGAAAGGTAAACCAGGGGGATTTCTTCGGCGGGAAGAAACAGCGGCCGTGCCGATGCGCGTGTTGTCGCAGGGACGCGTTTCACACCGGGCCTTGTCTGCTATTGTTCCGGCAGAAGACGTTCAAACCTGATTCTGAGGACACTGGGGATATTTCTGATGTCAGTGAAAAAGCTGCTGTACGCCGCCCTTGCCTGCTGTCTGTCGAGCGGGCTGCTGCTGGCCGACGGTGAAGGCGATAACAATCCGGAAAACGTGCGACGGATTCCGAGACAAGGTGTCGACGTGCCGGCAGACCGGGAAGCGACGCTGCGTCAGCAGCTGAGTCGGCTGCAGAGCCTGATTGCAGAACTGCGCAAACAGAATGATGCCGAAACGACGGTACTGCTGCCGGACGTGATGATTTTTGAACGAGCCGTCCGGTGTGCTCTGGACCACGATGAATTCTTTTCACCGAAGGATGTCGACAAAGCCGATTTTCTGTTGCAGGAAGGCATCTCCAGAGCTCAGCAGCTAATGGCCGGAGAGGCGGCATGGCCGCATGAGAGCGGACTGGTGGTGCGTGGTTATGTCAGTCGGATCGACCACACCGTGCAGCCGTACGGACTGGTGGTGCCGTCGACGTATGCGTTTAATCAAAGTGTGCCGACGCGGTGTGACATCTGGTTTCACGGACGCGGTGAAACGCTGAGCGAGGTCAATTTTATCTGGGATCGAATGAAGAATGCCGGTCGCTACACGCCCGATCACACGATCGTGCTGCATCCGTACGGACGCTATTCCAACGCGTTCAGGTTCGCAGGTGAAACCGACGTGCTTGAGGCGCTGGAAGATGTGAAGCAGCGGTACCGGATCGATGAAGATCGCATCAGTGTGCGGGGCTTCAGCATGGGCGGAGCGGCCTGCTGGCAGTTTGCCGTCCATTACCCGGATCGCTGGTTCGCCGCCAATCCCGGCGCAGGATTCTCAGAGACGCCCGAGTTTCTGAAGTTCTTTCAAAAGGAAACCCTGAACCCGATGCCGTGGGAGAAAGATCTCTGGAATCTGTACGACTGCAACAAATATGCGCTGAACCTGACGCACTGCCCCACGATCGCCTACAGCGGTGAAAATGACAGTCAGAAACAGGCGGCCGATGTCATGGAGACCGCTCTGCTGGAACACGGCATCCGCCTGCGACATGTGATCGGCGCCGGCATGGGACATACGATCGACGCTGCGTCTCGGAAAATCATCGAAGCCGGAATGACCTCACTGGCAAAACGCGGGCGAATTGCCGTGCCGCGAAGGCTTCAGTTTGAAACATATACGCTGAAGTACAACAGGATGCACTGGCTGACCGTCGACGCGCTTGAACAGCATTGGCGTCCCGCCCGTGTGACGGCAGCAATTTACGGGCCGTTTGCCCACGGTTCCGCAGGCCCTCCCGACGGTTACGAAAGCAGTCAGGGGACGGTCGCTGCTGGTGGTCAGACGATGTCTCTCGACGTTCGCAACATACGCGAACTGACCATCGACTTTGCGTCCGGGACCTGTCCGATCAGCGCGAGCCGTGCGAACGTGATGGTCACGGACGGTGAATCATCCCGGACCATCACGGTCGATGGTCCGGCCTCCGACGGCTCGTGGCATTTCTCTTTGAGCAGGAATGATGAGGGAGTCTGGCGGTATCGACGAAAGCACGAACCTTCTTCCGGAAAACGGCACAATCTGCAGGGCCCCATTGATGACGCTTTCATGGATTCGTTTGTGTTTGTCCGCCCCACCGGGACGGCCGCCAGCGAAGCGGCAGGCCGCTGGGTGGCGGCCGAACTGGATCGCGCCATCGAACACTGGCGACGACATTTTCGAGGCGATGCGCGGGTGGTGGATGACAGAGACGTGACCGACGAGCTGATTCAGTCGACAAACCTTGTTCTGTGGGGCGACCCGTCGTCCAACAGTGTCATGGCCCGAGTGGCTGACCAGCTGCCGATCCGCTGGAACAGCAGCCAGATCACCGTGGGCGACCGAGTCTTCGACGCGGCTCAGCACGTGCCGATTCTGATCTATCCGAATCCGCTTAATCCGGAACGCTACGTCGTGTTCAACAGCAGCTTTACCTTCAGAGACTACGCGTATCTGAATAATGCTCGCCAGGTACCCATGCTGCCGGACTGGGCAATTGTGGATCTGACCACCGCGCCGGGCAATGTCTGGCCGGGTCGGGTGGTGGCGGCCGACTTCTTCGATGAACAATGGCAGCTGAAACCGTAGGCGGCGTCAGGGCTCGTTGCCACGGCCGCCGACATTTTCCATTTCTGGTTCTCCGGTCAGTGCAGTCGTATCCGGCAGCATCCCGGCAGACGTCACTTCGACCGTGATGCCGGAATGATCCGTCGTCGAGTATTTCTTGGGGGGGACCGTCCAGCGATGTCGGATTGGGTGCGGATTGGCGGCGAAGTCTTTGCTGGTGCTGCCGGACTCTGATGGCCCCAAATGGGGCTTGCGCAGGCCGGTGCGTCGGGCAGAGTGGCTATTCCTTGTCTTCCGCAACGTGTTCCAGGGCATCTTCCAGAAAATAGTTGATGTCCTTGGCGTCGTCAGCATGCAGAATTTCGTAGGCATGGGCGGCACTGCGGGCGTGGTACAGTTGTTCTCGCATGTTAACGTCGCGGGTAATCGCTTTTGCAAAGGCCGCCAGCACTTCAAGGTGCCGCCGGCGATCCGTTTCGGGTGTTGCCAGCAGCAGTACGGCGTGGACCGGGCGGTCATCCGGCGTTTCCAGGTCCAGCCCTTTTGCACTGATGCCCAGTACTCCTTTGATGTCCCGTCCGGATTCCAGAATCGCGTGCGGGATCATCAGGCCTTCACCGACACAGGTTGTCACGGTTTCTTCACGTTTCATGACGGACTCGAGAAATTTTTCTTTGTCAATTTCGAGTCTGGTGGTGGCGTACAACTGGTCAGCCAGACGTCGGATAATGGCCTGCCGGTCTTTCCCGTTCAGGCCGACGACAATTCTGGGTTCGTCAAGAAAGTCCAGCAACCGCGGACGATCCTTGAAGTCCTCACCAGCCTTTTGGATGGCGAATCGCGTGCCGCTGGGTCCGAGCAGCTGATTGATGGCCAGAGCTGCCAGACCGACCGTGGTGATCACGCCTTCGATCTCATGAAAATCCGGTTCGTTCTGCACCAGAATAATCAGTCCGACCGCGACGCCACCATGAGGCAGCAGGGCCAGCCCCAGATAATTTCGGACTACGGACGTGACGCCGGCGAGGCTCATGGCCGTGTAGGCTCCGATGAATTTGCCCAGAAAGCGGGCGGCAAAGTACAGGCCGACCAGCCCGGCGGCCTGCGGAACCAGCGTAAAGTCCAGCTTCATTCCCGCAAACGTGTAGAACAGGGCAAACAACACGCCGCCGATTCCGTGCAGGTAGGCCTCTGCCGACCGCACGGTATCATGCCGCATATTGGTCACCGCAATCCCGGCAAAGGTACACGCCAGAATGCCACCGGACGTCCCGTAGCTGGCGGCGGCTCCCCATGAACCAAGGATCACGGCCACCATGGTCGGCCCCAGAAAGGCGGGGCCTACGACGGTCCGGGTCAGCGTCAGGGCGATTCCGGCCGCGGCAAAACCGATCGACAGCGTCACGCCGAATTGAATGGCCAGCGCCTGCAGCGATTCAACGCCGTCCATCTGCCGATGAAGAAACGAAGCCGTAAACACGAATGCGGCCACCGCCACCATGTCGATCAGGCCAATCGCGGCGATCAGCGTCCGAGTCAGAATTCCGCGAGCCCGCATTTCCTGGACGACCAGCACCGTTGTACCCGGCGCCCCGGCAATCGCGATGGCCGACAGCAGCAGGGCCGGTGTCGTTGCCAGGTCGCCGCAATAGGGGCCCACCAGCAGCAGCAGCGACGCGACCACCACAGGCGTGATGGTGGCTTCGCACAGCAGCAGCAGCGTGATGCGTTTCTCCATGTTGCGCAGGTCAGCGATGTACAGCGTCGCCCCCACGGTAAATGCGATATACCCCAGGACAAAATAATTGAAGGGAGCAAAGTGGCCGAGATCGTCCGGTTGCAACCCTGGCAGCGACAGAGAACGAAGGATGATTCCCGTCGAAATCCAGCCGGTGACCTTGGGTAGCCGTATCCTGCCAAATAGCTCCCCTCCGATGATTCCGGCGACCAGCACGGTGGCCATATTGATCAACGGATCATCAACACTGAGATAGTCGAAAAACGAGGCAACCATTCGGGCAGGTATCCCGCGGGCAGAGGATTTGGTGAACCGGGTTCATGTTCTACACTTAACGGCGGCTGCTTTCGCGCGGCGCATGGCCATTTTTCGTGCCATCGATCGGTGGTCGGCCCTGCGGCACCGCCTGAGTCGACACCGGTTCAGCCGCCGACCGATGAACTCAGGCGATCATCTCTGACCCGCCTGAAACCGATCGACATACAGAAATCAGGGTTGCTAAAACCCGTGATCACAGGTCCTTCAAGCATGAACAGTACAGAATTCGTCGCTGCTGCACACTACGAATAGCGGCCGGTCCGCGGTAAACTGGTGAAAACCGGCACTGACGTATGCCGGGCATTCCTGTATCTGTGACCGACCCGGTCGCTGAACCTCGGACAGGATTGGCCGGTTTACATTTGTTCCGGATTAATGAGGCAGAACGACCCGGATACCCACTTCCCGTGGCGACCTGGTAGCAGCTGCGTTCCGTCAACGACGGCTTTTCCGGGATGCCAAGTGATGAATCGGCGGATGCGGACGCCGGCACGAAACGCGTCCGCGATTCGCCCATCTTATTCTTTCGGAGCAACCATGCCTGACCAGAACGAGGACCTGAACAGCCATCTGAAGCGGGCGTTCAGCAAGCGTGAGGAACCGAAACAGCAGCTTCCGGCCGTCAAGGCGGAGGTCGAGGTGATCCGATCGTCTGAATCTGAAGTGGATCAGAATATTTCGGAAGAGAAAATGGGCCTGGTCAGTCGGCTGAGGCTGCGGAATGCCGAATCGGCTCACGAGCTGCAGAAGGCACGAACGACCTACGAAACCGAAATCGAATTGATCCGGCATAAGGCGGAGGCCGCGATCCGGGAAAGCAAGGCTTTTTGGGACGCCAAATCGGTGGAGGTGGCCGAATCCATCAAGACTTACGTGCAGTCCACCATTCGTGCACTCGAAATCGATCGCCTGGATTCTCGCAATGCGGATCTGCAGCGCGCCTACGAATCGGCGGCGACAGCCCTGGACAAGGCGAAGTCGTCCAGTCTGCCAGAGGTCATGAAGGATCGGTTGATTCAGGATCTGCTGAATAACTTCGAAAAGACGCTGGAACGAATCCAGGAAGATGCCATCGTTTCCAGGTACGACCTGGATTGATTCGCAGCAGGCGTTCCATGCGAGAAGACCTCCCTGATTTTACTCGACTGCCGGAAGATTCAGCGAAGAATCTGCACCACATCGGCGTCGGTATGTTTGTCCTGCTGGCGCTGCTGCTGCTGCTGGCGATTGTCTATTCCATCGGGGAACGCATGCACGGATTCCGGTGGGATACCTTCCGGAACGGCCTGTTCACGTTTGGCGTGATTCTGCTGTCCGTCTGTGCGACTGTGGCCGGCATCACGGCGGGCATTCGGGGCCTGACCTGGCTGTGGCCCGAGGCCATGCAGCAGATGACCGACCGCCGACGGCTGAAAAAAGCCCGTCGGGATGCGGTTGCTGCGATCGGGGACAAACACCGGCTGGCCGAAGAACGAGCTCGATTGACGGCTCAGCTGCAGGCCACCTACCTGTTCGAAAAAGAAACGACTCAGGCTGCCAACGCTCAGGCGTCCCACCAGTTTCGTGAAGCACTGCAGACCGGCGCGGTACGCAGTTGTCAGATCGCGTTCGACCATATCAGCAAAGTGGTCGAACAGTATGAACAGGTGTTGGCGGAAATCGAGGCTTCTGCCTTGCCGGCCGGCGAGAAGGCTGAGCTGCTGACATCGCTGACTCAGCAGCTGGATATCGCGGCCACGAATGATCGCAACAAAGATGCCCGCAGAATGATGGAAGCAGAAATCTGGAAAGTGCGATTTCGCAAGGCAAGGCTTCTGGCCCGGGATAAATCCGAGGCCGCTGTCAGGTATCTGACCAGTATTCAACCGGAAGCCCGCGGCCCGCGGATGAAGGCCAAAATCGCCCGCTTAATCGAATCGCTGTCCGCAGAACAGGCCGCCGGGGATTCATGAAGCCTGCCCCCGTTGCGTGACGAACCGCGGCAACAAACGACAACCGGTTTGCGAAACGCCAGCGTGATTGATCTGACGCATCAGTACCAACCTACCCTACCAGTGCCACCCATTTGTTGTTGCATTTGTTATTGACAGCCATGACCGGTTTGGTATTCTGATGCCGGGCGTGAACTTTTCTTCCTGTCAGGGAGCAGCATCATGGGGCGTGTGAGTCGGGCTGAGACTTGTCCGGATGATGAAATCAACGTCGTTCACTGCATTAATCGCTGTGTGCGTCGCGGGTTCCTGTGTGGCACCGATCCCTTCACGGGACAGAACTACGAACATCGACGCGAGTGGATTCGTTACCGGTTTGAGTTTCTGGCAGGAGTGATGGGCATCGAGGTGCTCGGGTTTGCCATTCTGCACAACCACTTTCATGTGGTGCTCAGGAACCGCCCGGACGTGGTCGAAGACTGGTCCGACGACGACGTGGCTCTGCGCTGGTGGCAGCTGTGCCCGGGACGCCGCGACGAAGACGGGGCGGCCGCCGAACCCACCGAACTGGAACTCAAGGCACTGAAAGGCGACCCGGAAGAACTGGCCGAGTATCGCAAACGCCTGTCGAGCATTTCCTGGTTCATGCGGTTCGTCGCGGAAAACATTGCTCGACGATCCAACAAGGAAGACGACGTCACCGGCCGTTTCTGGGAAGGTCGCTTCAAGGGGCAGCCGCTGCTGGATGACGTCGCCATTCTGGCCTGCCTGCAGTACGTGACCTGAATCCGATTCGTGCGGGGATTGCCAGAACAATCGAAACCAGCAACTTCACGAGTGCTCAGCAACGTCTGGCCGACCTGCTGAAAGCCGCTGAATTCAAAACGCCGAACGCCGCGGACAAGGCCTGCGAGCACGGTCCGAAGGCCGGCTGGCTGGCTCCGGTGCAGCTGGAACCGAAGCGGCAGCAGGTGCGGAAGAAGTCGACATCGCGTCGGGCGAGCAACAAAGGTTTTCTGTCGATGACGCTGGCGGAATAC
>JAVKCM010000011.1:0-84866 GCA_040222735.1 Fuerstiella sp.
TGCCGGACAGTGCTGACACAACAGCATTCGGGTTCCCTGTTGGACAACCACAATTTTCTACATTCGGGTGGCTGACCGGCAGTGCCTGCGGCGGTTCTACCGCGCTTCGTCGTTTGCGTCACTGATTCAGACATCTTCCCCACTTCAACCGACTGGTGCATCTATGCGAAACATTCCGCTGTTTCTGAGTTCGTTGGTGCTGCTGGCGATACAGGCTGAGGCCGCTCCGCCTCAGCCTGCCGCTCACGCTCACGCTCACGATCACGCTCACGCTCACGATCATCTTCTTGACACGTTCAGGCGTCAGCAGCTGTCCGATGTCTATTTTTCTGAGGGAGCGACGGCCGGAGACATCAACGGCGACGGCGTGGCCGATGTGGTCTGTGGTCCGTACTGGTATGCAGGGCCGACGTTTGAGCAACAGCATGAAATTTATCCAGCGGTGCCTCAGGACCGCAGTCGGTATGCAGACAATTTCTTCAGCTGGATTTATGACGTTGATGGAAACGGCGAAGCGGATATTCTGACCGTCGGCTTTCCGGGCACACCGGCGTTTGTGTATCGCAACCCCGGCCCGGACGGGCTGGATGATCTGTGGGAACGATTTGAAGTCGCCGACTCGGTCTCGAATGAATCGCCGCAGTTCACGGACATCACCGGGGATGGCGTGCCTGAACTGGTATGCACCCGGCAGGGGCATTACGGCTTCTTTATGCCGAATGCCGGCAATCCCTTTCAGGCCTGGACGTTCAACCGGATCTCGCCGGATGTTGCGCCCAAACCCTTCGGGCATGGCCTGGGTGTGGGCGATGTCAACAACGACGGACGCGCCGACATCATTGCCCGCAACGGGTGGTTTCAGCAGCCACGGGTCTATGAACCAAATGACGAGTGGACGTTTCATCCGCACCCGTTTGCTCCCGGTGGAGCCGATATGTTTGCGTACGATGTGGATGGCGACGGCGACAATGATGTCATCACCAGTCTGAATGCGCATACATACGGACTGGCATGGTACGAAAGCCATCCGGGTGAAGACGGAGTGCCGGTGTTTGAGCAGCATCTGATCATGGGGGACAAGGTTTCCGACAATGCCTACGGCGTGCTGTTTACAGAACCGCATGCCGTGCAGCTGGCCGATATCAACGGCGACGGGCTGAAGGATATTGTGACCGGAAAAACCTACTGGTCGCATCATACGAAGAGTCCGATGTGGGATGCGGGCGCCGTGGTGTACTGGTTTGAGCTGCACCGTGCCGAAGATGGTTCTGTTGATTTTGTTCCTCGTCAGGCCGATGGTGAGGCGGGTGTCGGCCGCGGACTGTTTGTTGGTGATATCAACAACGATCAGCTGGCCGATATTGTGGTCGGGGGCATGAAGGGAGCACACGTGCTGACTCATGAACGTCGCAGCGTGAGTGCGGAAGAATGGGAGCTGGCTCAGCCCCGCCGACGCCGGCCCCGGGCAGAAGGTCTGAAGCCGGAGGAAGCGGCCGCCAACATGACGGTTCCGCCGGGGTTCCGGGTACAGCTGGCCGCCGGCGAACCGATGGTTCATCAGCCCATTGCCATGTGCTTTGATCACCGGGGCCGCTTATGGGTGGCCGAAGGTCATACTTATCCTCAGCGTGCCGCTGAAGGACAGGGCAAAGACCGCATCCTGATTTTCGAAGACACAGACCAGGATGGTGTCTTCGACAGTTCCACGACGTTTATTGAAGGGCTGAACCTGGTCAGCGGTCTGGAGGTCGGGTTTGGCGGTGTGTATGTGGGTGCGGCTCCTTATCTGATGTTCATTCCGGACCGGGACAGAGACGACCAGCCGGATCCTCCGATCGCGGCCGGAAACCGGCAGCCGCAGCCGCTGCAGTTTCCCGGGGACGTGCCTGCCGGGGCCATCGTACTGCGCGACGGTTTCGGCTGGCACGACACGCACGAAACACTGAATGCCTTTATCTGGGGGCCGGACGGCTGGCTCTATGGCTGTCATGGCGTCTTCACGCATTCGCGGGTTGGCCGACCGGGAACTCCGGACGAACAGCGTCAGGGTCTGAACTGCGGAGTCTGGCGCTATCATCCGACAAAAGATGAATTCGAAGTGTTCGCTCACGGCACCAGCAATCCCTGGGGAGTTGACTTCAACGACCATGGTCAGGCATTCATCTCCGCGTGTGTGATTCCTCATCTGTGGCATATGGTTCAGGGAGGCCGCTACCATCGTCAGGGCGGACGGCATTTCAATCCCTGGACGTACGACGACATCAAGACAATCGCCGACCACGCTCACTATGTCGGCAACATCCGTGACCATGCCTGGTGGGGACACGAACCGAAAGCAGCCGGCGGAACGCTGGAAGCCGGAGGCGGGCACGCCCATGCCGGCGCCATGATCTATCGCGGCGACAACTGGCCGGACCAGTACCGCAATCAGATTTTCTTCAATAACATCCACGGCAACCGCGTCAACCAGGATCTGCTGCAGCGCGTTGAGGGCGGTTCCGGCTATGTCGGTCGCCATGGCCGGGATCTGCTGCTGGCCAATGATCACTATTACCGGGGCATCAATCTGCGATACGGACCGGACGGCAGCGTCTATCTGATTGACTGGTACGACCAGAATGCCTGCCACCGGACCAATCCTGAAATCTGGGACCGCAGCAACGGTCGCATCTACCGCATCAGTTACGGCAGCTGTCAGCCGCAGCAGGTCGACCTGGAAGCGATGTCGTCGGAAGATCTGGTGCCGCTGCTGACACATAAGAACAACTGGTACGTCACCACGGCCCGAAAGATCCTGCAGCACCGGGGTGGCAGTCCGAAGCTGTGGAAGGCGATCAGCGATCACGTGGCGGGGCAGCTGACCGGCACGGACACCTTTCGTGACACCACACTGGTGCTGAACGCTTTGTGGGCTCTGCACGTTACCGGAGGCCTGGCAGACGAAAATCAGGTGTCGCCGCGTCTCAGCCGGCATCCGTCCGAATACAGGACGGCATGGAGCATCCAGCTGGAACTGGAAGACGGACACGTGACCGACAGCCGGCTGAAGGAACTGGAACAGCTGGCCGGCACAACGGAATCGCCCGTTGTGCGCATGTACCTTGCGTCAGCGCTGCAGCGTCTGCCGCTGGAACAGCGATGGTCACTGGCCACGGCGCTGGCTGCTCGTGCCGAAGACGCCGAGGACCATAACATCCCGCTGCTGCTGTGGTACGGCATCGAGCCGCTGGTGCCGACTGATGCGGAACGAGCGATGAAGCTGGCGCTACAGGCAAAGATTCCGTTGTTGCAGCGGTATATCGTTCGACGAGCCTCAGCGCAGAACGATACCATCGGTCCGGTCGTGGCGAAGCTCGCCCACACGGCCGACAGCAATCTGCTGATTCTGATGCTGGACGAAATGCTGGCGGCGTTCGAAGGACGCGTCGGGATTCCGATGCCCGATTCATGGCAGCAGGCTTATCTTGAATTGTCTGAGAAGCCTCCCGGTGATGCGGCCATGCGGCAGAACATCCGCGACAAGGCGGATCAGCTGGCCATCATCTTTGGTGACCAGCGGGTCTACCCGCTGATGCGGGATCTGCTGGCCGATGAACAACAGGACGTCCGACGACGACGGCAGGCGCTGGACGTGCTGGTGCGGGGACAGGACAAAGCAGCGGCAGATGTGCTGCTCGCTGATTCCGTTCTGAAGAATGCTCAGCTGCAGGGAGCGGCTGTCCGAGCCCTCACAACGCTGGGCAATGATCGGGTTCCGGCAGTTCTGCTTGGCAGCTATCAGACGTTCGAAAACACGGTTCGTCAGGATGTGATCAGTACGCTGGTCTCGCGAGCGGCGTGGACAGCGGCTCTGCTGGAAGCGATCGGCCGCCGGACTGTCCCGGCGTCAGACCTGCACGCCTATCATGTGCGCCAGATCCTGGCGTTTGAAAATGAGGCACTGAATGAACTGCTGACAAAGCACTGGGGCGACATTCGGGAAACCAGTGCAGACCGCCAGGCACAGATTGCCGCCTGGAAGAAGTTTCTGACGCCCGAACGACTGCAGACTGCTCATCGCGGCAACGGACGACGCGTCTACGAAAAGACCTGCGCCAACTGTCATCGGCTGTTCGGCTCCGGCGGCGATATCGGGCCCGATATCACCGGTTCCAACCGAGCCAACCTGGACTATATTCTGGAGAATATTCTGGATCCCAGCGCCGTCGTCGGCCGGAACTATCAGATGACGGTCGTGGCCCTGCAGAGCGGTCAGGTGGTCAGCGGCCTGCTGAAACAGGAAACCGACAGCGCGCTGACGATTCAGACGATCAATGACAAAGTCGTGGTCCCCAAAGACGAAATCGAAGAACGCACGCTGAGTAAGATTTCAATGATGCCTGAACGGCAGCTGGATGCTCTGTCCAGAGACGATGCCCGGGATCTGATCGCGTACCTTGCGGGCCCGAACCAGGTTCCGCTGTCCGGCCCGCCGGCTCCGATTGACAGTGCCACCGCACAGGTGCCGGGCGCCATCGAAGGAGAAGGCATGAAGGTGCTGGAAAAATCTGACGGCAGCGTACGAAACCAGTCGATGAGTGGCTTTCGGGCGTCACGGTGGAGCGGCAATGATCATCTGTGGTGGACAGGAGCGAAGCCCGGCAGTCGACTCACGGTTGAACTGCCGGTGGAAGAAGACGGCACGTACACGGCTGAGCTGGTCTTTACGAAAGCCCGCGACTATGGCATGGTGAAAATCCTGATCGATGATCTGGTCATCGAAGGCAGCCTGGATCTTTACAACGATCCCGAGGTTATTTCATCAGGAGTCCTGTCTTATCCGGACATCCCGCTGGAAAAAGGCAATCATCGTCTGACCTTCGAAATTACCGGAGCCCATCCGCAGGCCGTGAAGGCCTATATGGTCGGCATCGACTACGTCCGGCTGGTGAAAAAGGAATGACGTGTCGATCCAGCGGCCTGGCCGATCAATGACCGGGGGGGCTGAATGACCGGGTGGCTCACCGGCTCACCAAATGACCGCGTCTGCCTTCAGCACGCCCCGTCTTTGTGGCTGTTCTCAGGCGATGGCGGCAGGTTCGGACCGCCAGCTGTTGATCAGCGAACTGCTGACCCGCAAACGACGGCAGCATCGGGTGGGGGTGTCGGGCGGGAGTCCGCGTGCCCGCCCGACCCCTTTTCCGTCGCCCAAAACCTCTTCCGCCTCAACCGGAATTCCATAACCCCATGCAAAATGCAAACTTAAAATCGCCGCAACCTCCTTTCAGGCAGGCGGCCAGTCGTCGGTGTTCTGTGTCAACCTTTCGTCAATCGACTGGCAAAAATCGTTCTTACACGAAACAATAGTTGACATTCCGGACGTGAATAGCTAGTTTCTTTACAAACATTAATAACTGTTCACTGTCGTCCTCCCGCCTTTCTCTCTGCAGATTCTCCCGCCATGCAGTGTCGCTCTCTTCTTTTTCTGGTGCCCGCTTTCTGTCTGTGTGTCTCTGTCACCGCGGACGACAAGCCGGCATTTTCAGAAGCTCAGGTTTCGTTCTTCAATGACCAGGTGGTTGAGATACTGAAGGCAAACTGCCTGAAGTGTCATTCGGGTGAGGAGCCTGAAGGCGCACTGAATCTGACCAGTCGGGAAGGCATTCTGACGGGGGGCGAATCCGGTCCGGCGGTGGATCTGAAGAACCATGCAGACAGTTATCTGATTCAGGCGATCAACTACGATGGCTATGAAATGCCACCGACCGGGCAGATGTCGCCGAAGCAGATTGGCGTACTGACGCGGTGGGTAGAGATGGGGCTGCCCTGGCCGAAGGATCTGCACGAAATTGAATTCGAAGCCGAAGCCGGTCCGCCGCCGGTGAACGAGCAGACAAAGCAGTTCTGGTCGTTTCAACCGGTCCGTCGTCCACCCGTACCGGACGTGGCCGTCGATGGTGGCAACGAAATCGACGCCTTTATCAGAAAGTCGCTGGCGGACAACGGTCTGCAGCCGTCCGGTCCCGCGGCGCCGCGCGAACTGGTACGGCGGATGTATTACGACCTGTTGGGTCTGCCGCCGGAACCGGAGGATCTGAGTCGATGGACGGCGCGTCTGACCGATACCGAGACCGGCCTGAATCAGCAGGGCGTACGTGAGCTGATTGATCATCTGCTGGAATCGCCTCATTATGGCGAACAGTGGGGGCGTCACTGGCTGGACCTGGTGCGCTACGCAGAAACCAACAGCTACGAACGTGACGGAGCGAAACCGCATGTGTGGCGATATCGGGACTACGTGATCCAGTCGTTCAACGACGACAAACCGTACGATCAGTTCGTAACGGAACAGCTGGCGGGCGACGAACTCAGTGAGCCGACTGCTGATTCCGTGATTGCGACGGCCTTTTATCGTCTGGGCCGCTGGGATGACGAACCTGCCGATCCGAAGCTGGCCTTTTATGACGAGCTGGACGATATTGTCACCACGACCAGCCAGACGTTTCTGGGCCTGACGGTCAACTGTGCTCGCTGCCATGATCACAAGATCGATCCGATTCCGCAGCGTGATTATTACCGGATGGTTTCATTCTTCCACAACATCCGGCCGTACGGAGTCCGCAGCAACGAATCGGTGCTGGAATCATCTGTCATGGAAATTGACCGACCGGCGAATCCGGACACCTACCGCGCGGCGCTGACGCGGTATGAGAACGACACCAGTGATGCCCGCCGGCACATGGAAAAGATTGAAAAGCTGATCTGGGACGATCTGCAGGAAGTCGAAAAGGAAGAATTTCAGTACGACATGAACAAGGTCCCCATCGTTGAAAAGCGTCTGGGTACGCTGCTGGACGAGCAGAAGGTCCGGCAGTACAAAAAACAGTTCGATCGCCTGCAGAAGCTGATGGCCGACAAGCCCAGTGGCCTGGCGTCAGCGTTGTGTGTCAAGGAAGATGTCCGCAACATCCGTCCGACATATATTCTGGCGCGCGGTAATCCGCACGTGGAGGCCGACGAGGTGACTCCTGGATTTCCGTCTGTGCTGTCACCTCCCGAAGCCGTGATTCCGGACGTACCGGAAGGGGCGGTTTCGTCCGGCCGGCGCAAGGTGCTGGCTTCGTGGATCACCAGTCCGTCGAATCCGCTGACTGCCCGAGTCATGGTGAATCGAATCTGGCAGTATCACTTTGGTCGTGGCATTGTGCGGTCATCCAGCGATTTCGGCTTTCAGGGGACTCGGCCGACGCATCCGGAACTGCTGGACTGGCTGGCTGTCCGGTTCGTCAAAAGCGGCTGGTCGGTGAAGGCCATGCACCGACTGATAATGTCCTCGGCAACCTATCAGATGTCGTCTCGTCCGAACGACAAAGCCTGGGCCGTGGATCCGACCAATGATCTGTTCTGGCGGTTTGACATGCGACGTCTGTCGGCGGAAGAGATCCGGGATTCCATTCTGTGGGCCAACGGCAGTCTGAATCAGGACCGCATGTTCGGCCCCAGCATTTACACCGATATTCCGGACGCCGTGAAAGCCGGCCAGTCCCGCCCCGGAGCCGGCTGGGGAACGTCGTCGCCGGAAGACCGTGTGCGTCGCAGTATCTACATTCATGTAAAACGTTCGCTGCTGGATCCGCTGCTGGAAAGTTTCGACTTTGCCGATACCGATCAGACATGTCCGGTGCGGTTTGTGACAACTCAGCCCACGCAGGCCCTGGGAATGCTGAACAGCGATTTCATTCTGCAGCAGGCCGAGGCGTTTGCCCGTTACCTGCAGAAAGCGGCTGGCGACTCTGACCGCGACCAGGTGACTCTGGCACTGTTTCGCGTCATGCAGCGGCCACCGACGCCGGAAGAAGTCAACCGCGGGCTGCGGCTGATGAAACAGCTCAGGACCGAAAACAAACTGAACCAGGATCAGGCGCTCAAATATTTCTGCCTGGTGGCGCTGAATCTGAATGAGTTTATGTATCTGGATTAAGAGAAGCGTATTTTTCGGCGGTGCGGTCTGTGGGCCGTAAAATACGAGACGGGGTAGCTCGACGACGGGGTAGTTCGACGACGGGGTCAGTCTCGGTGATCACCCCGCCCTGAATTGTGATCTGGTTGGACGAATGGCATAAAAGTTCAGGTCTTGTCTGCTGAGTCGGTGATCGCCCCGTCTGCGCTGCCCTGAACCTGAAGAATTGATCCGAGCGAAAGTCTGGTGACTTTCCAGAACTGACAGGAAACGAACGATGAAAAACTTCTGTGGACGAACACGCCGCGAATTTCTGTGGCAGGCGGGCGCCGGATTCACCGGTCTGGGGCTCACCGCGCTGCTGGATCAGGACGGGTTCCTGTCGCAGCAGTCCGTCGCCGCCGACGGTCAGACACAGTGGAACAACCCGCTGGCCCCCAAAGAACCACACTTCGCTCCAAAGGCGAAAAACGTCATTTTCTTCTACTGCTATGGCGGTCCGAGTCATATCGACACGTTCGACTACAAACCGGACATGTACGGGATGGACGGCAAGACCGTGGAAGTGAAGACGTTTGGACGAGGCGGGCACAAGAATCAGGGGCGAATCGTTGAACCTCGCTGGAAGTTCAACCAGTACGGCGAATGCGGCAAGTGGGTCAGTGACCTGTTTCCGAATCTGGCCACGTGCGTGGATGACATCGCTTTTCTGCACAGCATGACGGCTGATTCACCAATCCACGGTTCAGCGATGCTGATGATGAATTCCGGCCGCGTGCTGAGCGGGCACCCCTGTCTCGGTTCCTGGGTCAACTACGGTCTGGGCAGCGTGAATCAGGATCTGCCGGGATTTGTGGTGATGCTGGACCCCCGCGGCGGTCCGATCAGCGGTTCCAAGAACTGGAGCAGCGGTTATATGCCGGCGACGTATCAGGCCACCGTCATGCGGTCTCAGGGCGATCCCATTCTGGATCTGTCACCCCCGGCAGAACTGGCTCACGGCGGCCAGCGTACTCTGCTGGACACGCTGCGCGAGTACAATCAGGGACATCAGGCAGCTCGCCACGACAACAGCAATCTGGCTGCCCGGATTGCGTCCTATGAACTGGCTTACCGTATGCAGGCCGAAGCGCCTGAGGCGGTCGACATTTCTCAGGAAACTCAGGCGACACAGGAACTTTACGGCCTGAACGATTCGCGGTGTTCGACCGTGGGCCGACAATGCCTGCTGGCCCGGCGACTGGTGGAGCGAGGGGTTCGCATGGTTCAGATTTATTCCGGTGGTGCGCACAATGACGACAACTGGGATGCTCATGGTGACCTTGAAAACAACCACAATCTGCACGCCGGTGAAACAGACAAACCGCTGGCGGGATTGCTGAAGGACCTGAAGCAGCGGGACCTGCTGAAGGACACACTGATTATCTGGGGTGGCGAATTCGGCCGGCAGCCGACGGCCGAATACGCAAAGGGCAGCGGTCGGGACCACAACAGCTACGGCTTTACCATGTGGATGGCCGGCGGCGGTATCAAAGGCGGGGTCAGCGTTGGCAGCACGGACGAACTGGGCAGCCGGGCTGTGGACGACACCTTCCATGTGAAACATCTGCACGCCACAATTCTGCAGCAGATGGGGCTGGACCCGAACAAACTGACGTACTTTTTCGGTGGCCTGGACAACAAGCTGGTCGGAGTTGAAGGGGCTCAGCCCATCTGGAAGGTCATCAGCTGAGCTGGCGCGGGATCGGTGGCCAGGCAGTGATTCTGACTCGAACAGAACCTGACCAGCCGCGAAGTACTGGATTTCCCGCAGTCTGGCTGTGGTTCGGGTCGGAACACCGACTCGGATCCTGCTTCCAGGCAATTGTTCGCCACTGCATCCTGTCGGGACCAGCGCCAAGTCGATACAATCGGGCCACCCTGCTGGCGACGTCATCGGCCACATTCTCCGGCTGGATGGCATTTTGTGGGCACAGGATCTGACCGAGGTGAGTCAAAGCGGCTTCGGCGGCAGTGCCCCGTGCAGTATGGGGCACCGCCTGTCATCGCTTTTCTGCTCGTAACTCATCTGCCCATGGCCATCCTTCAGCAACTCTTCGGGACGCCACCGCTTCCAGCGCACAAGGTGGCAGACGGAGACACCGTCATTGGTCGCCACGAGGATTGTGATATTGTGGTGGAATCGCCGGCCGTCAGCCGCCGGCATGCCCGGATCTGGTTTGAAGACGGTCACTTCGTCATTGAAGATCTCGACAGTCGCAACGGTACGGCGGTGAACGGGCGAAGGATTTCCGAACCCACCAATCTGAACGACGAAGATCATGTCGAAATCTCCACGCTGCCCTTTACGTTTCGCTGCCACACACCGCATACCGAACAGTCCGGCAGCTGGGGAGTCAAACCGAAGGTGATCAGCCTGTCCCGGACGATCGGTGAGGATGTGGATTCTGTCAGACGACAGGCGATTTCCCGCGGTGACAAAATTACCCGTGAAGAGCTGGGCGTCGATCCGATCCGGGCCGAACAGCTGGTCAGCAGCCTTCAGGCGTGGGATGGTGATGGCGTCTGGCCGGTGGCCAACAATTCAACTCGTAAACTGAATCACGCGCTGCGGCTGCTGCATGCGCTGCGTCCGGAAGGCAGTGGTACGGAACAGATTCTGGACGCGGCGATTCAGACCATGTTCGAAGTCTTTCCGTCGGCCGACTGCGTGTCGGTGGTGCTGCGGGACCCTGCCGCCTCCAGTGTTCGTGTCGCGGCGGTCAGCTGCCGGAATCTGTCGGAAGAAGTCGAAATCTGTCTGCCGCTGGTCCGTTATGCATTTGATCATACGGAAGCCATTCTGTATGTGGATCACTGGAAGGACGACGATTCG
The DNA here is from genome assembly GCA_040222735.1 of Fuerstiella sp. Taxonomy (GTDB): domain Bacteria; phylum Planctomycetota; class Planctomycetia; order Planctomycetales; family Planctomycetaceae; genus Fuerstiella. The sequence goes on from JAVKCM010000011.1 coordinate 10,815, forward strand.
GACGACGCGGTGCTCGGAGATGGTACGGTCCGTTCGATTCTGGTGGGTGCACTGTGCGATTCCCGGGGTGAGCCGGTGGGCGCGGTTCAGCTGGATACCGCGAATCACAACCAGCCGCTCGACACGGAAGACCTGGAACTGCTGGTTATTCTGAATCAGATTCTGTCATTTGCACTGGTGCGGGCACCTGAAAAAGACGGCAGAGCCGCATTGATTCCCGCGTCCACACCGACCGGACCGGCCGCGTCAACAGCCACCGGTCCGGGTATTGAGCGACATGGTGCAGGCGTTCAGCCGCACATCGCCGGCTACCGGGTCACGGACGCCATTCACAGCGTTGCCGGCGGCGGTGCTGATCGGATCGATTACGTGTCTCTGTCGGAGGAACGCATGGCCTGTCTGGTAGTCGATCTGCCGGGGCACGGTCCGCAGGCCGTCGCCCAGTCGTCTGAAGTGGCTCAGCTGCTGAGAGAAGGGATGCTGGAAAGCGGTTCCGCCGCGGAAACCGTTCGTCATCTGGAAAAGAGTCTGGCGGCCGGCTTTCCGGAACGTCCTCTGACCTCGGTTGCCGTGATGGTGCTTGATTCAGAACGCTCGTCCGTCACCGTATCCGTCGCCGGCCACTGCCCGCTGCTGATGATTCACCAGAACGAACTCAAAGAGATTGACAGCCGGCAGATCATCGGGCCGGCACTGGGAATCGCTCGTGAGTCGTATGTGGAAGCAGAACTGCAGCTTTCTGACAACGATATGATTCTGGTCTTCACCGATGGCATCGTGCGGCTGACGAATCCCGAGGGGCAGGTTCTGAGTCGTCATCAGCTGAAGGAAATGATCCGCGAAGCCGCGGCCGGTCGACGCCGGACGTTTGAACACAGCCTGCGGACGCTGCTGCATGACTACCGTCAGGGGGCTCCGCTGCCGGACGACATCGGATTTGCCGTGATCCAGCGAACAACGGACATCGTTTCCGCGGATTATCCGCCGGAATGGCATATGGATTCAGAAACGCAGCAGGCATGAATGACACCCCGCTGTCTGCGGAGCAGGTCCTCGGGCCGGATGGGAGTATTGCCCGTCGACTGGCCTCCTATGAATCGCGCCCGGAACAACTGGCGCTGGCGAAATCGGTTGAAGAAGCGATTCTGAACGGACATCATCTTGTGGCGGAAGCCGGCACCGGTGTCGGCAAGAGTTTTGCCTATCTGGTACCCGCCATCCTGGCCGCGCGGCAGCGACGCCGCGAAGACGACAAGTGCAAACGGATCATCGTGTCCACGCACACGATCAGTCTTCAGGAACAGCTGATCGGCCACGACATCCCGTTTCTGCAGGCGGTGCTGCCGGTCGAGTTCTCGGCCGTGCTGGTGAAGGGACGCGGCAACTACATCAGCCTGCGGCGGACCGGAAAGGCCATCCAGCGCGCCTCACAGAAAATGCTGTTCGAAATGGACGGACAGCAACAGCTCGCCCGAATCACTCAGTGGGCGCAGACCACCACGGACGGCAGCCGATCTGATCTGGATTTTCGACCGCAGGCGGACGTCTGGGACGAGGTGGCGAGTGACCACGGCGACTGCATGGGCAAGAAGTGTCCGACTTATGACGACTGCTTCTACTACAAGGCCCGGCGGCGGGTCTGGAATGCCGACCTGCTGGTCGTCAATCATGCTCTGTTCTTTTCAGATCTGGCCCTTCGCCGCCAGGGAGCCTCGATCCTGCCGGACTACGATACCGTCATCTTTGACGAAGCACATACGGTGGAATCCGTGGCCGCCGATCACCTCGGGCTGAAGCTGTCTGAAGGTCAGATTGAATACGCCATGAACCGGCTGTACAACGACCGGATGCAGCGAGGCCTGCTGATTGCTCATCGGCTGGAAACGGCTCAGGAGCAGGTTATGACGGTTCGCAATCTGTCCCGCGACTTTTTTATTGCGATTGATGACTGGAGCCGCCGGTTCGCCCGCAGCAACGGTCGCCTGAATCAGAAAGTCGACGTACAGAACAACGTCACCCCCGCGCTGTACGAACTCGGCCGGCAGATGGAGATTCATGCCGAGCAGACCAGAAGCGAAAGTGACCGGGTGGAACTGGCTTCAGCCGCTCTTCGCTGCCAGATGCTGGGGGACAGCCTGACAGCCTGGTGCGACCAGCATGACACGGACGCTGTCTACTGGGTGGAACGTTCCGGCCAGCAGCGGCAGCGCCTGAGCCTGTTGAGTGCCCCGGTGGAAGTCGGTCCGATTCTGCGGGACCAGCTGTTCAACCAGATATCGTCCGTGATTCTTACCAGTGCGACCCTCGCGATCGGCACCAGTGACTTCCGCTTCTATCGAAACCGCATCGGACTGACAGACGGTCATGACAATCGGCAGGGCAGCCCGTTTGACTATCAGCGTCAGGCGCGACTGATTCTGTCCACCAACATGCCGGACCCGTCCGGCAGCGTTCGGGATTTTCAGCACGAAGCCTGCCAGCGGATCAAACGACACCTGCTGGAAACCGAGGGGCGTGCGTTTGTCCTGTTCACCAGCTACGGCATGATGACCTTCTGTGCCGAACGGCTGCAGGGCTGGCTGGCCGAACATGACCTGACCCTGTACTGCCAGGGCCGAGGCATGCCGCGGACCGCCATGCTGGATCGCTTCAAACGGGACCAGCGAGCTGTCCTGTTCGGCACCGACAGTTTCTGGCAGGGCGTCGATGTCCCCGGTGAATCACTGCAGAATGTGATTATCACCCGCCTGCCCTTCAGCGTGCCGGATCACCCGCTGCTGGAAGCCCGCGTGGATGCCATCAAGGCACGCGGCGGCAACCCGTTTCAGGAATACCAGGTGCCGGAAGCCATCATCAAACTGAAACAGGGGTTCGGACGGCTGATCCGCAGTCGCAGCGATACCGGACGAGTTGTCATTCTGGATCCCCGGATCCTGACGAAGTTCTACGGCCGGCTGTTTCTGGAAAGTCTGCCGAAGTGCCGCACAGAAGTGGACAACGGCGTGTCCATCGAACCGCTGCCAGCCAATGGCTGATGCCTGGACCATTGATGACTCAGTCACTGACAGCCCTGAATCTCAGCAGAACACCTCCACCAGTTCGGCCAGATGCCCGACATCCGTCACTTCGGGGGAGTCGAATCCGTGTCCATGGGCCCGGTACGCAAAAACCTGCATGCCGGCCGCAAGACCGGCTTTGATGCCGAACAGACTGTCTTCCACCACCGCGCAGTGTTCCGGTGCAATCTCCATCTCGGCCGCAGCCTTCAGAAACAGATCAGGCTCCGGCTTCCATTTTTCGATCTCATAAGCACTGAAAATCCGGGATGTGCAGAAATGCCGATCCAGCTGCGTGGTCTGCAGACAGACTTCGATCTTGCTGATCGGCGCATTGGAAGCCACGCAGAACGGCAGTTGCAGAGCCGTCAGCAGGTCGTCGGCACCCTCGCAGGCACGCAGCTGTTTCTGCAATACGGCAATCTGCCGGCTGCGGAAGCTGTGCAGAAAATCGTCCGGCAGACTGCCTCCCAGACGCTCTTCGATTTCCCGCACCACCACAGCCAGTTCGTTTCCGGCGAAACGCTGCATGGCTTCCGCATGCGAAATCTGAAGTCCCAGTTCCGCGACGTGTTCAATCAACACCGACAGACTCAGCGTTTCACTGTCCACCAGCGTACCGTCGCAGTCGAAAATGACAGCCCTGATTTCCCGACGATCCATGTCTGTTCACTCGATTCATGTCCGCGCCGCTGCGCGATTGTCTTTGTTGCTGAAGCATCATCACGGAAGCCCGTGCCGATGCCTTAACGCTGACTAAACAGCACTTCTGACCCAGGCTTCAGAGCATGGTCGGGCAATGGATGCTGATCATCAAAGACCCGCTGCTGCTCGACCGTTTCCATGGTGTTGCCACTTTCATCAAACAGCCCCGTGGCCGGATCCACGATGCCCTTCCCATCGAGCTTCAGGTGCTTCACCATGAATGGATACATCGCCTGACGCTTCTTCACCTGATAGCCGTGGTCTTCTTCCGGAAAATGGCGGTTCTCAACCTGGTCCGCCGCTCCGTACAGACTGTACACATTCCGGATATACGGGAATTCGACCTTCGGCGTATTCTTTGTCCAGTCGCCGCCGACGGACACCAGCAGCATCGGGCGAGGTGCCGCCAGGGCGGCAATTTCGACGTTGCTGGTTTCCAGGTCGGGCGTTTTGTGAATCGGCATCCCGCTTTCGCAGTGGCAACCGCCGAAGAAATGGGCCGACACCATCACAACCGGCACGGCAACTTTCACACGATCGTCCACGGCCGTCAGCAGAAAGGTCTGTGTGCCGCCGCCCGAACACCCGGTGACACCAATGCTGTCACCATTCACATCTGCCAAAGACTGCAAAAAGTCGATCGCTCGGATGCTGCTCCAGGTCTGCAGCGTCAACGCCTGCTGGTGGTTGTGATTCCAGCCCAGCGCTTCTGAGTCACCAAAGCCGACCATGTCGTAGGAAAACACAACGGCTCCCATACGGGCCAGAGTGGCACAGCGATGCTGCTGGTCCGGCCGCAGCCGTCCGCCGGCGCGGCCCCGCGCATGACCATGAGGGCAAAGGATGCCCGGAAACGGACCGGTGCGACCGGTCGGACGATACAGATTGCCATAGACGTAGAAACCGGGGCGGGCTTCAAACGCTGCCGCCTCAACCGAATAGCCGTTGTACTGACGCTTTCTGTGAATGATGGGATTCAACGAAGTACGCTCGGGCAGCGGCCACAGCTTTGCTCCGGTCAGAATCTGTCGACGAATCCGGGCCGCTCGGTCCTGCCATTCTTCCAGCGTCGAGTAACTGGCGGCGAAGCGTTCCAGCTGCCGGACAGCCTCGGCTTCGGTCTGGTAGTTGCCAACGCACAGCGTCACTTTGGCATCGTCGCCCGTTTCCTCTTGCGCATCACATGGCTGAACAGCAATCGCCGCCATGGCGGCCGTCAATAGAAGTCGTTTCATCAAATTGGTTCCCTGATTCAAGGGGACAGGAGTCACTGATATACAGGTAATAGAAGCAATTCGCCTCAACGCGGCAACCGTCAGGAAAAAGGGCCACGGAAACGGGACGGCACAATCCGAAGGGTTACCCGGTTGTTGCGTGAAACACCCCGCAACTGGGGCTTCCAGCCGCAGTTGCTGCCGGGTTCGGGTCCGGTCCGGTATCGCGTGGCGCTGCGGCTTCCAGCCTTGTCGTTGCCCACAAATTCGAGGGTCGACACCGGTTGTTATGAGAGAATTCAAGAGTGAGCCGAGTGCCGTAAGGCACCGGGCCGCTCACCGGGTGGCTTCCCGGTGTGACGTTGAAATGCACGGAATCGTCGCGCCCGGGGCCCGGCCGCTGACGCGTCGCGGCTCACAGAGGTGCGCAAAACACCCCGTATCTGGGGCTTCCAGCCGCAGTTGCTGCCGGGTTCGAGTCCGACCACGGAAACGGGACAGGCACAATCCGTGGGTTCTGCTGCACGCTGTTTCGGGTAAACATCGGGTACCCGCTGAAATCCGGCACCGGCGGCAGAACGGTCGGTCGGGCTGAGTACAGCCACCAGCCGCCCGCGCAGAGTTCCAGACTCAGGACCACCGCCAGCATCACGGTCGTCGGCTTCACGGTACCTCCGCAGAAGACCGGTCCGCGGAGAACTGGTTCAGCCAGATCGACACCCCGGCCGGGGCCGAATCAAAGGGCGGAAAGATCTGCAGTGAACCGGCTACGATGTCCGCCCGGCCGTCATCATTCAGATCGCCGCACGCGACCGTTGCCAGATAAGTCGGGGCAGCCGCAATGTGCCACGCATCAAACTGCTGTCGACCGTCGTTTTCCAGCCACGCAAGGCTGGTGGTGCCGGGCGTCTTCCAGTCATTGAACATGCTGGCCAGCACCACGTCCATGTCGCCGTCGCCATCCAGATCGGCGGGCTGCACGTCGGTGACACGACGCAGATCATCCGCCAGGATCTTACTGTGGAAGCTGAACTTACCGTCGTTGATCAGTACCACCACCTGGCCATGGCGACTGTCTGTCGGCCACACGTCTCGCAGAATGGCCACCAGGATATCCCGGTCACCGTCGTTGTCGATGTCTGCCACTGACCTTCATAACGACCTCCTGCAAGAGAAAAAACAAAGAAGAACCGCCTGAGGCGGATAAATCACTGGTGGAAGGTTCAGGAGTTTATGAATCAGTCACCGACGACTGCACGCGGAAAATGAGCGCGCGGTCGCGTTTCGGAAATGCTTGAATACTGGTACCTCTGACAGGCATATCTCCGGCAAGAAATCGTGGAATCTGTTCTGGCCGCGGACCTAGAGGGCGATGTCAATGATGTTGGACTCGGCCTTGACGGTTTTCTTCAGTGAGCCGTCGGACGCCGCAGCCGGCAGACTGGAAGCTGCGTCGTCCTGTGCCTCAGCATCAATCTGTGTTCCGTCTGCCTCGTAAGCGCCTTCATCGCCGATGGGGCTGATAAAAACGGAATGCTCTCCGATGATCGCGCCTGAATTTTCCACGGTATACTGAAGGCTATAGGTTCCGTCATCGGCTGTCCGGCCGGTTGATGGACGCCCCGATTCCGTCGGGCGAAACTCAATAAGGGCGTTGGGCAGCGGCTTACCTCCGACAGTCACCGTGCCGCTGACATCTGCCAGTTCCGGCATGTCGCCGGGGCCGCCCCCGCAACCAGCTGTCAATAACACCATCGACGAATACAACAGAACGTGTTTCACTGAAGCTCCTTATCGAAATGGGGTTTGGCCGGTGACCAACGTCTGTGCACCATGACCGGCCACTTCCGGCCGCCGCCGGTGTGGTTTGTTTCGGCAGCTAAACGGCACCGTTACAAGGAAAGAGGCTGCGGCAGCGCGGCTGCCGCAGCCTGATGGGTCAGATCCGACTAGAATTCGCCGACAGGCTGGTCGTCGTCCCGAAGGGCAAGCTTCTGATAGACACCCAGACCAGCGAGGCTGCCGTTGACGAAATCACCATTGTAAACGGGCGTATTGCCCGTTCGGGTCCGGGTGCGTGAGGTCTGATTCAGGTTGTGATCAATATTCTCACTCAAGAACTTGACCGCACCATCACCAAACAGAAACTGTGCTCCACCCTCGTGTTTGCTGGACATGCCTGATCTTCTGAAGTCGTTGAGGCGAACCACGGGATCATTGATCCGGCCCCACGCGTTTCCGATCACGTAGTCTGTGCCGTGGGGGCCACTGCCGTCCGGGTTTCGGTTTCCAATCCATGATCCGGCTCCGCCTTCCTTGTCGCGTTCGCCGACAAAGATCGTGTTGGATGCACCGTCGGTGATGTCTCGGAACTTCAGGCTGCTGCCGTGGAAGAACATGCCACGCGGCTGACGGTTGTTCTGGCGTCTGGGGATGCGGACGTTGGAAAGACCGATCATGCCGATGTAGTTGGTTGTCGGAGGCCGCCAGTTGGTTGGCGTGCCCGAAGCACCGTTTCCAAAGTGCTGACGGTCCATACCGGCTTTAAGACGCGGGCCAGTCGTGTCGCTGGGACACTGAAACGCGGCAATCGGCGGAAACAGAATGTCGCGAGCACCATTCGTCGTCACGGACACCAGCGCTTCACTCAGCGTTCTTTCATTGACACCCAGTGTGTTGAACAAAGGAGCCTGTTCCATCTGCGGCAGAATCATGGCCGGCCAGCCCCACGATTCGTAGTTGCCGACAATGTTATTTCCGTTGAAGCGGGCCGCGTCGCCCATCGGAAACCGGCTGTAGACATCGTGATAATTGTGGATGGCCAGTCCAAGCTGTTTCAGATTGTTCTTGCACTGGGTGCGGCGTGCCGCTTCGCGGGCCTGCTGGACGGCCGGCAACAACAGGGCGATGAGAATGGCGATGATGGCAATCACCACCAGCAACTCGATCAGTGTGAACCCGCGCTGGCGGCCCCGCACGGAAAGTGTGCGTGACATAAGAGTCTCCTTAGAAGAGAAAAAGAACAGAACTGAAAGGAAGTTGCCTCAGGAAACGGAGGCTTGAACGACGGGAGAAGAGTCGCAAAACGCTGATGTTTGTGGCTCAAACGTAATTGCTGCTGGAAGCAAGTTTAAACAGCAGAATTCCACTTCGATAGAATCAATTTTCCACTATTCCGGATTTTGTGGCATTAGTTACGATTATTTGGTTATTCGGTGAAATTGCAAAGAATAACCAGAAAACATCTGCTGATCGATCTTGCGCCATCAGGGTAGGGGAATATCTGATGCGTTCTGGTTTGTGGGCAGAACGTCCGGGGGTTGGCGACAGATGTTGCGGGCCGGTGTTCCGGAATGTGGCTGACAGTTCGTCCAGCCCGGTCTGTCGTGGCCAGTATGTCGTGGCAGCGCACCACCGTGGTCGTCCGGGTGTCGTTTCGCAACGGCGCACAAAAAAAGCCCGGGACAAACCGTCCCGGGCTGGATCATGGCTTCAGAAGTCTGAGTCGGTGGCGCTGTCAGTCCCAGCTGAGTGAACCGCCGGTCTGGTATTCTGTCACTCGCGTTTCGAAGAAGTTCTTTTCTTTGCTCAGGTCAATGGTTTCGCTCATCCACGGGAACGGATTGGGCGAACCGAACTGCACGGGCAGGCCGATGCGTTCCAGACGTCGATCGGCCACGTGCTGAACGTAGTCACGAAACAATTCGGCATTCAGTCCCAGTACGCCGCGCGGCAGGCACGATTCGGCATATTCGACTTCCAGCTCGACTGCGGTCTTGATGCGGTCGATCATCTGCTGCTGGAATTCGGGTGTCCAGAGATCGGGGTTTTCGGCCTTGATGCCGTTGATCAGGTCGATTCCGAAATTCAGATGGATGGTTTCATCCCGCAGGATGTACTGCACCTGTTCGCCGATGCCGGACATCATGTTGCGGCGATGGAATGACAGCAGCATGACAAAGCCGCTGTAGAAGAATACGCCTTCCATGATCACGTAGTAACCGATCAGGTTCTTCAGAAAGGCCTGCCGACCTTCAAAGGTGTCGGTGGTGAAATCCGGATCCAGCACTTCGGCGGTCAGTTCCATTTCGAAGGCGTCCTTCTTGGCGATCGTGGGGATTTCACGATACATGTTGAAGATTTCGCCTTCGTTCAGGCCGAGACTTTCGACGACATACAGGAAGGTGTGCGAATGGACTGCTTCCTCGAAGGCCTGACGCAGCAGGTACTGGCGGCATTCCGCATTGGTGACATGCTTGAAGATGGCCAGCACCAGGTTGTTTCCCACCAGTGATTCAGCGGTGGAAAAGAAGCCCAGGTTCCGCATGATGACCATGCGTTCGTCGTCGGTCAGCTTGTCCGACCGCCAGATTTCCACATCCCGGTTCATCGGGACCTCAGTGGGCATCCAGTGGTTCGCGCAGCCGTTCAGGTAGTGTTCCCAGGCCCAGTTGTATTTGATCGGCATCAGCTGATTGACGTCAACCTGCGCGCAGTTGATCAGACGCTTTTCGGTCGCCTTGAACCGGCCTTCGGTACCGACCAGCAGTTCTTCTTCGGTGGCGGGGGTGGTGACTGGAGTTGACATAAGCGTGCATCCCTGTGTTTTTGGTAAGAATCGGGGGTGCGATGGCAGAACACCGCGTGCGCTGAAACAGCGTGTTTCAGGGCGCAGAAGAAAGGTACAGAACACGAACCATGGTCAGGCCGACCCTGATGGCTCAGAGTCGGCCTGACATATTTTCCGCAGACTACTGGCAGGCTTCACATTCGGGATCATCCAGGCTGCAGGCCTGCACACTGCCCATGTCTGTCGCCGGAACCGGATGCGGAGACGGGGTGGCTGTTTCAGCCGCGTCCGTTCGCAGCTGAGTTTCGGCCTCGTCACGGTTGACCGTGATTTCCCCGGAAGCACTCTTGTTCTTCATCCAGCGCGGCTGCACACCGTAACGGTTCACATCCACCGTGGATTTTTCGATCTGCGTGGCTGCCAGCGTGCGGAGATAGTAGGTCGTCTTCAGACCCTTGCTCCAGGCCAGCATGTACATGTCGTGCAGCTTGCGGCCGCTCGGTTCACACATATACAGATTCAGCGACTGACCCATGTCAATCCACTTCTGTCGTCGAGCCGCACATTCGATGATCCACTTCGTGTCGACTTCGAATGATGTCAGATACCTGGCCTTGACGTCGGCAGGAATCCGAGGAATTTCGCTCAGCGTCCCGTCGAAGTACTTCAGGTCGTTCAGCATCTCTGAGTCCCACAGGCCTCGTTCCTTGAGTTCGCTGACCAGTGACGTGTTCACGTGAGTGAATTCGCCGGACAGGTTGCTCTTGACGTACAGATGCTTGTAGACCGGTTCGATGGACTGCGACACACCGATGATGGTGGAAATCGTTGCGGTCGGAGCGATCGCCATGCAGTTGCTGTTGCGCATACCGTTTTCGGCGATCTTCCGGCGGACATGATCCCAGTCCATCTGAGCGGAACGGTCCACGGCGATGGGCACACCGCGTTCCTGATCCAGCAGTTCAATCGTGTCAATCGGCAGCAGTCCACGATCCCATTTGGAACCCGTATACGAGGAGTACGTGCCGCGTTCAGCAGCCAGTTCGCTGGACGCGAGAATGGCGTAGTAGGAAATGGCTTCCATGCTGCGGTCGGCGAACTCCACGGCTTCCGGGCTGGCGTAGCTGAGATTCAGTGCGGCCAGCGCATCCTGGAAGCCCATCAGCCCCAGGCCCACCGGTCGGTGCTTCTGGTTTGAATTGCGAGCCTCGTCGGTCGGGTAGTAGTTGATGTCGATCACGTTATCCAGCATCCGCATGGCGGTGCGAACCGTCTGTTCGAGCATCTTCAGATCCAGCTGCCCGTCCACAATATGCTTGCGCAGATTGATGGAACCGAGGTTGCACACGGCGGTTTCCGATGCCGACGTGTTCAGCAGGATTTCGGTGCACAGATTGCTGCTGTGAACGACTCCGCAGTGATCCTGAGGAGACCGGATATTGGACGGGTCCTTCCAGGTAATCCACGGATGACCGGTTTCGAACAGCCGCGTCAGCATCTTCCGCCACAGTTCGACGGCCGGGACACGGCGGAACATGTCAATCCGACCCTCATCCGCCAGACGCTCGTATTCCTCGTACCGTTCTTCAAACGCCCGGCCGACCAGATCATGCAGATCTGATACTTCATCCGGACTGAACAGCGTCCATTCCTGATGGTTCTGAACCCGCTTCATGAACAGGTCAGGAATCCAGTTGGCCGTGTGCATGTCGTGCGTTCGGCGGCGATCGTCCCCGGTGTTCTTTCGCAGATCCAGAAATTCTTCCAGATCCATGTGCCATGTTTCCAGGTAGGAACACACGGCCCCTTTTCGCTTGCCGCCCTGATTCACGGCCACCGCCGTATCATTGACGACCTTCAGAAACGGAATCACGCCCTGGCTGCGGCCGTTGGTGCCCTTGATATAGGCGTTGGTCGCTCGAATGCTGGTCCAGTCATTGCCGAGGCCGCCGGCCCATTTGCTCAGTTTGGCGTTGTCCGACACACACTTGAAGATGTGCTCCAGATTGTCGCTGACCGTCGACAGGTAACAGGAACTGAGCTGCGGATGATGCGTGGCGGAATTGAACAGCGTCGGCGTGGCTGACGTGAACCGCATGCTGGACAGCAGTTGATAGAATTCGATCGCCCGAGCTTCCTTGTCCTCCTCGTTGACGGCCAGCCCCATGGCCACCCGCATCCAGAAGTACTGCGGCATTTCAATCCGCCGGCCGTCGATGTGCAGCAGATAACGGTCATACACCGCCTGCAGTCCGGGATACTTGAACAGCTGATCATTCTCGGGACAAAGGGCGTCCGCCAGTCGGGTCAGATCATATTTTCGCAGATCCGGGGTCAGCCGGTCGGCCACGATGCCGTCGATGATGTAATGTTCGAACTGGTTGCGATACAGCCGGTAAAGTTCTTCCTGGTCGTAAGGAGCACTGCCAAGGGCTTCGTTGGCAATGACCATTCCCAGCAGTCGCGCGGCCACCACGTCATAGGCTGGATCAATCTCAATCCGCGAACGAGCCGCCAGAATCATGGCCCGGTAGATTTCCGCCACGGAAATGCCGTCGAAGACGGACTTCATCACTTCTTCCAGCAGGACCTCCGGCTCACAGTCCGACAGCCCTTCACAGGCCAGTTCAAACCGGCGACGAATGCGCTTGCTGTCAAACGGAATGATGACTCCGTCTTCCAGCTTGATATGAATCCGCGGACGACCGGTCTCTTCATCCTCTGGTCCGTCCGCCGCCTGCAGACTGCGAATCTTTTCATGTTCTGCACGATAGACGATGTAACGCCGGGCCACCCGATAGTGGCCACGCTTCATCAGCAGGATCTCAACCATGTCCTGCACACACTCAACGTCCGTGCCGCCCGTGGTGGCGGCCTGCTCTGCCACACTCTCCGATACTTCCTCCGTGATCTCGCGGATCTCCTGATCCGTTTTGCTGTCCAGCGGCTGACCATCAGCCAGATTCAGCTCAGCGCGAAAAGCATTCGCGATGGCTCGACCAATCAGCCCGTCATCAAACGGGGCCACGCGGCCGTCTCGCTTGCGGATAACCCATTCCGATCGTGCACGAATCATTCGATGCTACTCCTTAATTCTTTCGTTCCGGTGAAAGTACGCGTCGTGCGCAGAGATTCCTTCAAGAGAAAAATCCACTCGGTCACCCGTTGACCCGGGCAAACCAGAAAACATCAACAACATGGAGCGCAGCATCGAACACAGAAAGAACAGTCACCGGGAAGTCAGCAGAGCATGCTGAAGGGAAACCTACCGACTGACAGACCGAGTTGAGAAGAACTGGCTGACATGTTGAGTCGACCTCCTGTCGAAGAAGTTAGCTTCCGTGCGAAGGGCAGAATAAGGACGCTGATCAGCCTGTCAAACCAGACCCTGAACCGACCCCAACGTGTTGGGAGACAAGCCCTTGTGGCTCTCACGCCGGAGACGGCGCAGGCAGCTAATATTAACGTCTCTTCGCAATATAAGGGGCTTTTTGAATCTGTCAACACTAAATGTTGTGTAGTTGTAAGATCGGAGACACAAGCGGACTTCAGCCACAGAATTCGAACAGTTTTCAGAAATTTGTCCGTCGCACGAGCCGTTAACCTGACGGATTTCAACGGACCGAACAGAACAGTTGACGGGGCAAACTGGGGGGGAGTTCTCACCGAGCCGGACCAACATGTTTCAGCCCGTGACGCGTTCTGCAGCGAACCCGCCACCGGTCAGCCGTTCTTGCACACGACTCAGACATTCGCACGTCATTACCCAGCCGCTTCCGTCGCGACATGTTGACACGACATGGGTGTGCGGTCGAAAACGATGGCGGGCAGCAGCGCTGAATTTCAGCCGAAACCTCGGCGCGGCCTGTCGGTCAGAGAAGCCGGGTGTCAGCCGGATTGCCGGAAAGCTGGCCTCAGGACCGAGGGAAAAATAAGTGGCGTAAGCTTCCAGCCTGCGATGCGGAAAAACTCAAGCTGGAAGCTTACGCCACGTTTCGACACGGCAGTGATTTTCCGTTTGATCCTTAGTTGGTCAGCAGGCCGGCATCGAGCGTCTGCTGCGGTGGTGTGCCGGTCAGACGAAACGGCCGTCGATAGATTTCCTGATTCGCACTTTTCAGCAACATGCTGTATTCGCCAGGCAGCAGCTTGTTGCCAATGTGGTAGATGAAGTTGGCACGCAGCATGTCACGCGTGACGAACTGTCCGAACTGTTCCACCGTCCGCTGTTCACTGTCCTGCAGCAGACATTCCACCCACAGGTCTTCGTGCGGTGGATTCAGATTACACTGTGCGATCATGGTCTGGCCGTAGGTGAACTCAGAACGCCGGTTTGCCAGCTGATTGCCGATCGACACGGTACCCAGGTCGAAGCTGAAGAATTTATCCTGTTCGCGAAGCGGCTGCTTGTCGCGGATCATGGTGCGAGCCACGTCTGCGTCGAGCGGGGAAAGTTCAAGAAAACCTTCCGGACGATTCCGGGCATACAGGTCCAGCTGCAGATCCAGTTCGGTGGCCGCGATGGCGGCGGCTGCGATCATGCAGGTCCACGCCACACCGGCGGGCACGAAGGCAGGAATGCGCGTCATCAGTCCGGACACGGAACGAGCCGGCCAGCTGAACAGGGCGGCAACTCGCCTCCGCCTGATCCGGCGACGCCACCACAGAACATCATCCTGCGTGACAAATGCAAGATATCCGCTCAGACAGATGGCCGGGAAGACAAACAGTCCCAGCGTCAGCCATGTCATCACGTGGAAGGCGATGCCCATACCCAGCATCCAGATCCGCGATCGGCGCTGGAAGACCAGAAAGCCGAACAGAATCTCCCAGATCACGGCAACGTAGGCACTGATCGGCAGCAGTGGCGACCACATGGCCATCAGTTCGCCGACCGGATTTTCGTAATTCCAGTTGCTCAGCATCCAGTACCGCATCTGTTCGCCGCTGAAGAAAGCCTCGGTCTGGATCTTGGTCAGTGCCGCTCCGAAGTACACAAAACAGAACAGCAGCTGAATCAGCCGCACCGGCCAGACGGGGACACGCGGCGGGATCACTGAGGGCAGAGTGGAATTGCGCTGTTTCAGAAACGCGTCCACCGACCACACGGCGCCGCATCGGGAAACTGCCAGCAGCAGCAGCATGTGAGCGCCGATGACTGAATACTTCGTCATCGTGCCGACCGCGTCCAGCGGATTGAAGTACAGATAAAGCGGTGTCGCGATGCACAGCGACAGTCGCGTGCGAAAACCGACAGACGCCAGCATCAGGCACAGCAGCATGACGCCGTACAGCGGGATCGCGATACCGGGCGACAGAACCGGCAGTGTGGGGCCGTTGCCGAACAGTTCGGACAGCTGCGTGGGAGCTCCATCGCTGGTGAACAGCTGACGCACGCGCGGCAGTCGGTACCACATCGGAATACTCACGGCCAGCGGCACGGCGATCCGGGTCAGGGCCAGGCCGAAGGGAACTTCTTCGGCAAAGAAGAATTCTCGCAGCAATGATCGTGATTGTGTCTTTGTCTTCAGACTCATCCCTGAATCTCCCCGGTGCGGGACGGGCACCGCTGCTGCAGCTCGATGCTGTCCGGCGGTCGTCCCTGATTTTGGCTCAACCGACATAGCCGGCAGAAATATTCTTTTTTCCCGATCGTTCAGTCCCCGGCCCGCAGAAGTGCTGGTGCACGCGGTCCGAGCGGCCCGGTCAGTTGGTTGTCAGGCTGTCGCCGAGTGACTGACTGAGGGGCGAACTGCTGAGTCCTGAATTCGGCGTAAACAGCGTGCTGTACAGGCTGGTGGCCTGCCGGGACTGCCGCTGAAGTCTCGGATTGTCGTAGACTGAGTTCAGCCGCTGCTGAGCATGCCAGTCCGGGAATACGCGGGCCGGCACCCCGTCGTCAGAACAAATCGCTCTGAGATGGAAGTACGACATGCGGTCGTTCGGCCGGTTGAAGTAGTGTGCATAGAGCTTCGGTGGCAGATTGTACTGCTTCGGCCAGACTTCCTCGACCACATACACGCGGTCAATCGGTTCGTGGCTGGTGTGGCTGATCACGTTCCTGATGTGGCGGGGCAGCAGGTGATTGGTGTTGTCGTAGTGGATCCGAGCCACGTGACCAAACGGGTGGAATTCACCCCAGGGTTCGTTGACTTCGTAGTACTGACCGCTGGCCCCTTCCGCGATGATATGAGTTCGCTGGTCCCAGGCGGTCCACCCGCAGAACATGTCCCAGACGACGAAATAGGTGAGCGTATTGCCGCACAGCCCGACTTTCAGGGCATGAGCCACAATGCCCCACGACAGGGCACAGACCCACGCGGCAATAAACGTGACGGCGAAAGCGGTCTTCAGACGTGCCATTGCGCACCTTCCATGGTTGCGAAGTGGTCGAAATGCCATCCTGAAAGCTGGCATCGGCAGGTTCGTGCCGAAATCAGCGCGAACCTGTCAGCGGAATCTGCCTGAAAAGGCAATTTCGGTCAAGATGAGTTGCCAGCCTGCCTGCGTTCAGGAGGGAGGACGATCTGCCGGGGGGGGGCCGCCGCTGCAGAGCGCCGGTGAGCAATCGGCAGTGACCAGTGACCAGTGACCAATGACCAGTGACCAATGACCAATGACCAGTGACCAGTGACCAGTGACCAATGAGCAATGAGCAGTGAGCAGTGAGCAACCGCCTGTCACTGTTCATTCGTTCTCGGCCCGGCAGACGACAATATGCTGAGCGGCTGCCGGGTCGGTCTCGGGGAAATCGCTGCGAAGATGGACGCCCCGGCTTTCCCGCCGGGCGACTGCGGCCGCTGCCATCACGCGACCGGCCAGCATCATGTTCTGCAGTTCCCAGCCGGCCGGGTCGAACAGATCCCGACGGCAGACGTAGCCTGCCCAGAAATCCAGCTGCTGGCGGGCGGACTGCAGATCCTTTTCATTGCGACTGATTCCGACGCTCCGCCACATCAGGCTGCGCAGCGAATTGCGAATGTCGGTGATGTCCAGCGTCTCGTCGCTGTCATGCGGAATGCCGGGCAAAGAAATCAGCGGCGGGGCGGTGAAGCTGTCCGGCTGCGACAATGCCGCCTGTGATGCGTTCTGACCGCACCGCAGCCCGTACACGACACCTTCCAGCAGACTGTTGCTGGCCAGGCGATTGGCGCCGTGCAGCCCGGTCGACGTGACTTCGCCGGCCGCCCACAGCCCCGGCAGCGACGTCTGCCCCTCGGTATCGGTGGTGATGCCTCCGATCATGTAATGAGCCCCCGGCCGCACGGGAACCCGGTCTCGGGTGATGTCCAGCCCGAACTCACTGCACACTCGGCCGATGTGCGGAAACCGCCGTCGAATGCGTTCCTCACCGATCGGTGACAGGTCAAGGTAGACGCATGGATGAGACGTTCTGGCCATCTGCTGGGTGATGGCCTGACTGACCACGTCGCGCGGTGCGAGTTCCATCGCGCTGTCGTAGTCGGCCATGAAGCGATAGCCCGTGCTGTCAACCAGGTGAGCACCTTCGCCGCGAACGGCTTCGCTGATCAGATGCCGGGAACTGCCGGCAATGTACAGTACGGTCGGATGAAACTGCATAAATTCCATATCGCGCAGTTCACATCCGGCCCGAAAGGCCAGCGCGTGTCCATCGGCGGTGGCGATCGGCGGATTGGTGGTTTCACGATACATCGCACCGGCGCCGCCGGTACACAGGATCGTCTGTTTGGCCCACACAAACGTCCGTCCGTGATTGGGATTCCACACCAGTGCTCCACTGCAGACGCCGTCGCGAGTCAACAGGTCAATGGTGAAGGTCTGCTGCCAGATGTCGATATTGTCCGCTTCAAAGGCCCGCTGATGCATGGCCCGCATGACTTCCTTGCCGGTGGCATCGCCCAGCGCGTGAGCCACGCGGGGATGGCTGTGGCCCCCTTCCAGCGTGAGCGCAATTTCACCTTCCACCTTGTCGAATTCCGCTCCGTAACGCACCAGTTCCCGAATGCGTTCAGGCGCTTCGCGGATGACAAATTCCACCACGTCGGAATCACACATGCCCTTGCCGGCGGCGATCGTGTCCCGCACATGACTGGCGAAATCATCCAGCGGATCCAGCACGCCGGCGATGCCGCCCTGGGCCCACGCACTGTTCGACTGTGAGATGCGGTCTTTGGTCACCACAATCGTGCGCAGCGACGAATCAATTTCCAGGGCCGCCCGCGTGCCCGCAATGCCGCCCCCGATGACCAGCACGTCGGCAAACAGATGAGGAACGCGCTTGGGGTCAAACGGAACGAGGTAACGGCGAAGCGTGGGGACTTCGATACGATCAGGCTGCATGAACAGGTCCAGGGTCGAGGCGGATCAGTATAGAGGGCTGGTTGTCAGCGGCGAAACAGGGGGACTGACGCCTTATGGCCGATCATACACGCCCGCGTGAACAAGTCATCCCAGCGACAACCGATTCAACGCAGGATCCGACAGCGGTCCGCTGGCCAGAACAGATGCGTGACCATAGTTGGTGGATCCGCAGGTGGGGCAGACGCCTCGAACGTGAATTCCCGGCAGTGTCGGCGCCATGGCGTTTGTCGGAATCACATATGATTCAAAGACGAAGGGGCGGAACACCAGAAGCACAAAAGCGATCGTGAGCGCTGACGCGTCCCTATTCCGACGTCGGCTCTTCCAGGTACGTGTAACCGTTCAGCGCGTCTTCGTAGAATTTCACAAAGGCACCGGCTTCGGCGTGGTCGATTTTTCCGTCGCGGACCGCGGTTTCCACCGCGATCTGCAGCCGACGGATCAGATCGCGGTCGTTGTACTGAACATAATCCAGTACCTCACCGACGGTCTCACCCTTCAGGATGGTGTCCAGCACCACTTCACCCGAGTCGGACAGATCGACGTGCACGGCATTGGTGTCGCCGAACAGATTGTGCAGATCGCCAAGGATTTCCTGATAGGCACCGATCAGGAACGCTCCCAGAAAATACTGAGAACCATCGAACGGATGCAGCGGCAGCGTGCGTTTGACATCCCGCCGATCGATGAACTGATCGATCTTCCCGTCAGAATCGCATGTGATGTCGCTTAGTACCGCATGCTGCTTCGGTTCTTCATTCAGCCGATGAATGGGCATGACCGGAAACAGCTGTTTAATGGCCCACGAATCCGGGATGGATTGAAACAGCGAGAAGTTGCAGAAGTAGTTGTCGGACAGCATACGGTCCAGCTTCTGCAGTTCCTCAGGCACATATTCCATCGACGACGTCAGGGTCCAGATACGGTGACAGATGGCGAAATACAGGCTTTCTGCCATGCACCGCTGGTCCAGCTGCAGGTGTCCGGTGGAAAACAGAGTCATGATGTCATCGATGGACTGCTGCGAATCGTGGAAGGCTTCCAGCACATTCCGCTGAGTCAGTCCTTTGTAGACCTGAAACAGATCCTGGATCGGCTGAGGCGCATCTTCCGGCGGCTGGAGGTCCTCGATCGGTTCTTCACGCCCCTGAGTCGACACGCCCAGGACGCCGAACACCAGGACGCTGTGGAACGCAGAGATGGCGCGTCCGCTTTCTGAAATAATGTTCGGATGCGGTACATCGGCTTCATCACACACCGTCTGAATGTGATACACCACGTCCCGGGCGTATTCTTCAATGGTGTAGTTCATGCTGGATTCGAAATTGGTCTGAGAACCGTCGTAGTCGACCCCCAGTCCGCCACCGACATCCAGATAACGCAGCCCGGCCCCTCGCCTGGACAGATCCGCATAGATCCGGGATGCTTCGTTCAGCGCAGACTTCACCTGCCGGATATTGGTGATCTGGCTGCCCAGATGAAAGTGCAGCAGCTGAAAGCAGTCTTCCATGCCGCGTGACTTCAGTTCGTCCAGCGCCATCAGAATCTCGTTGACCCGCAGTCCGAATTTGGATCGGTAGCCGCCGGAGGCCTGCCATCGCCCGGCACCGCGGGCGGCCAGCTTGACGCGCATGCCGATCGTCGGGCGCACACCGATCTTGTCCGCATACTTCAGAATCAGTTCCAGTTCGGTGTACTTTTCCACCACCGGGATGACGTGTCGGCCCACTTTCTGAGCCAGCATCGCCATTTCGATGAATTCGGCATCCTTGAAGCCGTTGCAGACAATCGGCGTCTGCTCGTCCGTCATCGCGACCACTGCCAGCAGTTCGGGTTTGCTGCCCGCCTCCAGACCGAATCCGAACTCCCGCCCGTAATCGACCACCTTCTCCACAACTTCCCGCTGCTGGTTGACCTTGATCGGATAGACGCAGGCGTATTCGCCGGTGTAGTCATGATCTTTGATGGCCTGGTTGAACGCTTCACTCAGGACCTTCAGCCGATCACGGATAATTCCGTTGAACCTGAGCAGCACGGGGACATCAAGCCCGCGAACCTGCAGGCGATCCACCAGTTCCTTCAGGTCCAGCGACCGCTCCGGATGACGCTCCGGATGGACCAGCAGGTTGCCGTTTTTGCCCACGGAAAAATAACCATTGCCCCAACGTGACACTTCGTACAGCTCGGCTGCATCGGCTGAGGTCCACGGCACTGTAGCCGGATCTATCATTCGTGAGTTCCCGTGACTAACAGCAGGCTGTGGCGCCGGCGGGACGCCACACATAACATCTAATCCAAGGCTTGCAGGCGTCCGGCTGAAGGAATCAGCCGGACAGCCCGTCCAGGGTCAGCCCGTCCAGGGTCAGGCTGTTTTCGCATTCCGATTCATCAGCCAGACCAGAACCGGACTGGCGACGTAGATGGAACTGTAGGTTCCCACCACGACACCCAGCGTCAGGCAGAACGCAAAGCCATGAATTCCTTCACCGCCCAGCGTGTACAGAATGATGACCACCAGAAACGTGGTCAATGACGTCAGCAGCGTTCGGGACAGCGTCTGATTCAGTGACGTGTTGACGATCTCATTGGTCAGGTTCGGATTCTTGCCACGCACCTCGCGGATACGGTCGAACACCACAATCGTATCGTTCAGCGAATAACCCACGATGGTCAGGAAGGCTGCCACCATCGGCAGGTTGATGCGGAAGTCGTTCAGCAGCAGTGCCCGGCCGATGGGACTGCCGTTCATGTACGACGCCAGCGCCATCATGCCCAGCACAATCAGGACGTCGTGTACCAGGGCCACGACGGCTGCCAGGCCGAAGGTGATCTTCTGGAACCGGAACCAGATGTAGGCGACAATAGCCAGCAGGCTGATGATGACGGCCATGACCGCCGAAGTCTTCATTTCGCTGGCGACGGCACTGGCGAACGTGTTCACTTCGTCAAACAGAGGCTCGGAATCCAGCTGAGACTTCATGGCGGCCAGAGCAGCTCCGATGTCTTCCGCCGCTACATTCGGCGTGACCCGTACCATGACCCGGTCGAACTTCTGTACGTCCTGGCCAGCCGCCTGCAGACCGGAGCCATCAAGACCTTCGATCCCGATGAATTCGGACGCATCAACGTACTTCTGACTACCGTCAGCCGACAGGCCTTCGATGGCGGCCTTCAGATTGTCGAAGATGGTTCCGACAGCGACCTCGGACGACAATTCGATGGTGGAAGCATGGCCGCCGCTGAACCGCCTGTACCGCAGGGCTTCGGCCGACTCATCGTCTTCCGCAACGGTGAACGCTTCCGGGTCTGTGAACTGCATTTCCACCATCAGCAGGTGCATGGACGGTTCATCCTTGAAGGCCTGATAGACCTTTTCGCGGACGCGGTCTTCTGCCGAGTCGGCTTCACCGGCATTTTCTTCAGAATCGCTTTCGGTGGTTCGCAGGCGGAAATGGCGGCTGCCTCCGGCCGCTTCTTCACCGGCCAGCGTCAGCCGTTCCACGGTAAAGTTGGATTCGAACTGAGTTTCCAGGACGTCGCGGACGTCGTCGGTTTCAGCGGTTTCGGTCAGCTGAAACGTCACCATGGTGCCGCCGGTGAAATCGATGTCGTAATTGCTGTTGCCGCGCGAAGCGAAGGCGGCCAGGCCCCCCGCGATGAGCAGCACGGAAAAGACGCCACAGACGAAACGTTTGCTCAGAAAGTCCACGCTGGTGTTGCCGACAAGACTGAACATTCCCAGCTTCTTCACCCAGCGTTTTTTCTCTGCCACATCAAAAACCACACGTCCGACGTACAGGGCGGTGAACATGCTGACCACAATCCCGATGAACAGCGAAACGGCGAACCCCTTGACGGTGTCGGTGCCGATGGCGTACAGAATTGCAGCGGTAATCAGGGTGGTCACGTTGGCGTCAATAATGGTGGTAAAGGCTTTACCGAAGCCGTTCTGAATGGCCATCCGCAGACTGGAGCCGCGATTGGCTTCTTCCCGCATGCGTTCAAAGATCAGCACGTTGGCGTCGACCGCCATCCCGATCGTCAGCACCAGCCCGGCCAGACCGGGCAGTGTGAAGGTCGCATTGATGGACATCATCACGGTCAGTACCAGCAGCAGGTTCAGTATCAGGCAGATCACGGCCACGATGCCGGCAAACCGGTAGTACACCAGCATGAACAGCACGACCACGACTGAGGCGACAAAGATCGCCTGCACGCCCTTTTTACGAACGTCTTCGCCCAGTGTCGGATCGACGGTGGCTTCGCTCAGAGGCTTCTTGTTGATCGGGACTTCCAGTGCCCCGGCATTCAGGACACCTGAAAGTTCGCGTACTTCTTCCAGGGTGAAGCTGCCGCTGATCTGACCGTTGTCGCTGATCACATCGTTGATGTCCGGGGCGCTGTAGATCTGTCCGTCCAGCACGATCCCCAGGCCTCGCTTGTCCTTGCCGGGCTGCGGCTGGAAGCGGCTGGTCAGTCGGCTGAACAGAAAAGCACCGCGACTGTCGAACTGAAAATTCACGACCTGTCCGCCGTCACGCGGGTCGATTCCGGGACTGGCATTCTTCAGGTATTTGCCGGTGACCTGCTGATCGGGCGGATCTACCAGCACCAGATATTCCTCGGTGGTGTACTTTTCTTCATCGCCGTCTTCGATGCGGTACTTTTCAATTTCTCGTTTGACCACGTCGCTTCGTTTCAGAAGCTGCGGCTGGCCGTCCTTTTCGTAGGCCGGTACCCACATCGCATAGACTTCTTCCGTTCCGTCCGCCAGCGTGCGGGTCAGCTTCTTTTCTTCAAGGCTCAGTTCCCGTGCCTGTCGCACCAGACTGGCGTCGTCGATCGTGGGATTGACGGTGATAAAGAATTCCAGGCTTCCCAGTTTCACGATGCGGCGTTTGATCTCCGCCACGGTCTGGGGGTCTTTTCCCGGGACGATGACTTCGATTCGATCCCGGCCAACCTGGCGAACGGTGATTTCCGACGTTCCGGTGGGGTTTACACGCTTGCCCACGGCCGTGACCATCTTGTCCATGATGGCGTCATTAAGCGGCTTCTCGGGGTCCTCTTCCACCTTGAACACCATGTTGGTGCCGCCGGCGAGGTCGATGCCGAGTCGCAGTCCCTGACCCAGCGATTCGCCGTTGATCATGCGGACGGCAAACGGCATCACACCGATGGCCAGCGCGGCCAGGCAGACGCCGAAGCGCAGTGACCATTCCGTCATCCGCATGCTCTTCGCCAGAAACGCTCCCAGAACGAAGGAACCGATCAGGCCGGCCACGAAAATGGCAAAGGCACCGCCGCCACCCACGTTGGCGGCGTTTTCGGCGACGACCTCTGCCTGCTCGACCACGACGTCAGTCGCTTCCGCCACTGTTTCGTCCTGAACTGCAAGCGTCATCACTGCTGTCAACATTTCGAACATCAGAAAGGGTTCCTGAACTAATTGCAAAACCGTCAGTTTGTCGACTGTTATCTGCCGCGTGGACGTTGATCGCAGCTTCTGTGAGGAAACTCATGAACAAATCAGCGGGGCACCGCCCGCCGGAAACATTTATTTTTCTGCCGGGTCGGCCTCTGCCTTTTCGTCGTACGGACCCTGAATACTGCTGCGCGTGAACCGGATCCGCGTGCCGTCGTCAACACGCAGAGTGACTCGCTGTCCGTCGCCCGAAAAATCGACGATGGTGCCGATAATGCCTCCGATGGTCAGCACCTTGTCATTTTTCTTCAGCGCCCCCAGCAGTTCCTGACGCTTCCGCTGCTCTTTCTGCTGCGGCCGCATGACGATGAAGTAGAACAGAACGACGAACATGATCAGCATCGGTGCCATCTGCACCAGCGGATTGGCCTGTTCGCCGGGCACTCCCGGGCCGTCAGCCGGCGCAGCACCGGCACCGTCCTGAGCAAACGTCAGCACATCCAGAATCGCCACTTTCAGACCTGACACATCCACGATTGTACACCACGCCTATGTTCGCCCATCGACGAACAACGCCTTAAACAAAGCCCGCCGGGAACGGCGGACCGACGACCGGGCTGCAGTCTGGCTGGCGACGTCTGCTGCCGTTGCCGCGACGGATCCGAACGATCTGTCAGACTTCACAGTGCCGGTGACAGACGGATCTTCTGACTGTCTCCCGACTTCCGGAAAAACGCGGTATACTAGGGCTGTGCCTGCCAACGAGCAAGCTGAACAGCCCGGAAGTCCGCCACAGTCCCGTTGTTTACTGCATTTCGGAGGTTTCGCACCAGCTTCTGGTAAAATGCGATGTTGTGCAGAGACAGCAAAATCGGCCCCAGCATCTCTTTTGCCACGAACAAATGCCGCAGATACGCCCGAGTATACCGGCGGCAGGCCACACAGTCGCATTCCGGGTCCAGCGGTCGCTCATCCCGCCGATGAACGACATTTCTGAGGCGAACCGGGCCGGTGCTGGTGAATGCCATGGCGTTGCGGCCGTTTCTGGTAGGCATGACGCAGTCAAACAGGTCGATGCCTCGACAAACCGCCTCCAGAATGTCTTCCGGACGCCCCACACCCATCAGATACCGCGGTTTGTCCGCCGGCAGCTGCGGTGCCGTGAAATCCAGCGTCCGGTACATCTGCGGCGGAGGCTCACCAACGCTGAGTCCTCCGATCGCATATCCCGGAAAATCAATGGGCAGCAGTCCCTGCACCGACCGCGTTCGCAGCGCTTCGCTGACGCCCCCCTGAACAATGCCAAACAGCGCCTGGTCGTCGCGGGTCTGAGCATCCCGACAGCGGCGAGCCCACCGAGTGGTCCGATCCACGGCCGCCTGGATGCGTTCCGGCACGTCGTCTGCCGGCGGACATTCGTCCAGACACATGATGCAGTCGGCACCCAGATCCTGCTGAATCTGCACCGCTTTTTCCGGCGACAGTTCCAATAGACTGCCGTCGATATGAGAACGGAAGACGGCTTTTTCGTCATCCAGCTTTCTTAATGTGGCCAGACTGAAGACCTGAAATCCGCCGCTGTCGGTCAGAATCGGACCGTCCCAGTCCATAAAGCGATGCAGGCCTCCCAGGTCACGCACCACGTCGGCCCCCGGACGCAGGGCCAGGTGATAGGTGTTGGCCAGCAGCATCTGAGCTCCCACGGATTTCAACTGCTCGGGCAGCAGCCCCTTGACGGTGGCCAGCGTGCCCACCGGCATGAAGGCCGGTGTCTCCACAACACCGTGCGGCGTCGTCCAGCGTCCGGCGCGGGCATCCGTGCCATAGTCGGTGGCGTCCAGTGAAAAGGAAAACAGACTCATGACGCGTACTGTACCCCCCCTCTCTGCCAGGCACGAACCCGTCCGACAATTTTCTGACGCCCGGGATCTGGTCTGAAAAGACGGGCGTCGGGTCCGGCTTGTTGATTTACTGGAAACCCACACCAGGAGACCACCCCACAACGAGGAGCCAGGTTGTGGCCGGGTCTCCCGACCCGGCCACAAGATCGACCGAAGGTCTCCCCGTCCGCATCACGCCAATGGGTGGGGCGGTCGGGAGACCGCCCCACAACGAGGTCCCTCGCTGACGCAGCGGGTTACCCAATTGCATCGCATTAATCAACAGGCCGGGGCGGACATTCGATCAGACGCAGTCGGTCGTATCCGGTGCCGCCGACTGAACGGCTGGTTCGGGATGGGTGACCGGCCAGCAGGCGACGTGCTGATCGTCGCCCAGCGGTTCCAGCGGCGGCCGGTCGGTCTGGCAGCGCGGTTCGGCAATTTCACAGCGAGTGACAAACGGACAGCCGGTCGGCGGATTTCGAGGACTGGGGACTTCGCCTTCCAGAATATAGAGTTCGTGCCGTTCGGACGGATCATTCACCGGATTGGAACGAAGCAGCGCCTGCGTGTACGGATGCTTTGCGTTCGTGTACACGTCATCACACGAAATACGCTCAACCACGGTCCCCAGATACATCACCACCATCCGGTCACAGAAGTGCTCGACAACCTTCAGGTCGTGAGAAATAAACATGATGGTCAGCCCGAACTGTTCGCGCAGGTCCATCAGCAGATTCAGAATCTGAGCCTGCACGGACACATCCAGCGCTGACACAGGTTCATCCGCGATAATGAACTCGGGCTTGACCGCCAGCGCCCGTGCGATGTTCAGCCGCTGACGCTGGCCTCCGGAAAATTCGTGAGGATATCGGTTCTTCGCATCTTTTCGCAGGCGGACCGTGTCCAGCAGTTCTTCGATGTACGCATCTGTGCCTGACTTCGGCACGATGTCATGAAAACGGATCACTTCGGCCAGCATCTGAGCGGCCGTCATCCGGGGATTCAGCGACGAATAGGGGTCCTGAAAGATGAACTGCATGCGTCGGCGGAACGGCATCAGGGCCGAATGAGACAGCCCGGTGGTCATTTTCCCGTCATAACGAACCGTGCCGGACGTCGGTTCAATCAGCCGGATCATGGCTTTTCCGAGCGTACTTTTGCCGCAACCGGATTCGCCGATGATGCCCAGGGTTTCGCCTTTTTCAATCTGCAGGCTGACTCCGTTGACGGCCTGCACGTGGGCCACGACGCGATTCAGCACGCCGCCGTGCACCGGAAAGTGCTTGACCAGATTGTCGACTTCAATAAATGCCACGGCTTACCGTCTTTCAGAGTTCTGATTCACCGGGAAATGACAGCGCACGCTGCGGCCGGCGTGGTCTGTGATCTCCGGCAGCACCTGGTCGCATTTGTCCTGCCGCAACGGACAGCGTTCCGCGAAGCGGCAGGCCGGCGGCATGTCAAACAGGCTGGGAACAATGCCGGGAATCGTCGCCAGCCGGCGTCCCTTCTGTTTCTGCCCGGAACGAGGAATCGATTCCAGCAGCGCTTTGGAATACGGATGAGCCGGATCGTGGAACAGATCCGTCACCGAAGCGGATTCCACCACCTGCCCGGCATACATCACGACGACACGCTCACACGTCTGAGCGACCACGCCCAGGTCGTGGGTGATCAGCAGGATGGCGGTTCCCGTGCGTTCCTGCAGATCCTTCATCAGCTTAAGAATCTGAGCCTGAATGGTGACGTCCAGCGCCGTGGTCGGTTCGTCCGCGATCAGAATTTCCGGTTCACAGGCCAGAGCCATCGCGATCACCACGCGCTGACGCATGCCGCCGGACAACTGGTGCGGATATTCGTCGTACCGCCGATCAGGATTGGGAATCTCAACCATGTCCAGCAGTTCGATCACGCGATCGCGGCGCTGGCGGCGGTTCAGGTTTGTGTGGTATTTCAACGCTTCGTCCAGCTGCCAGCCGATCGTAAATACCGGGTTCAGGGCCGTCATGGGTTCCTGAAAGATCATGGCAATGCGGTTACCGCGAACATCGCGCATCTGACGCTCGCTGTACCGCAGCAGGTTTTCGCCGGTCAGCAGAATCTGACTTTCCGCACCGTATACGGTGACGAACTCGGGAAGAAGCCGCATGATCGACTTGCTGGTGACCGACTTGCCACAGCCGGATTCGCCCACGAGGCCGACAAATTCGCCCCGCTTCAGGTCAAACGACACGTTGCTGACGGCATTCACCTCGCCCTGATCCGTGCGAAACGACGTGAACAGATTGCGCACTGACAGCACGACGTCTGCCTGTTCGCCGGCCGGCTGTGTTGCTGATTTGTCAGTGACTGTGCTCATGCAGGGTCCTGCGTTGTTCTCAGTGTTGTCGGCCGCCCGGCTCAGACATGTTTGGGGTCCAGAATATCCTGCAGTGCGTCGGACAGAATGTTGAACGCCAGCACCAGTCCGAACATCAGCGCCGTGGCGGCGCCGATCTGCCAGAAGAATCCCACCAGGACTTCATCTCTGGCCGCGTCGATCATCAGTCCCCAGCTGGCGCCGTTCTTGACCCCGATACCCAGGAAGCTGAGGATGACTTCCGATTTGATCGCGCCGATGAACAGCAGCGAAAAATTGATCAGCAGCAGGTGAGAAATATTGGGCAGCACATGACGCAGCAGAATCCGCAGCCGACTGTAGCCCATCACCTGAGCGGCCTGCACATATTCCATTTCCCGAAGCTTCAGCGTTTCTCCGCGGATCACGCGACAGGGGCCGATCCAGAACGTGGCGGAAAAGGCCACGAACACCGGAATCAGTGTTTCATCCAGACTGCCGCCGATCAGCGATCGAAAGCCGTCGCCCGTCCTGTCGTTCAGCCAGCGATCGACTTCACCGCCCCGAAACATGTAGGCCAGGACCATCAGCAGCACAATGTTGGGAATGGAGGCGAACGTGGAATACAGCCAGGTCACCAGTCCGTCGACCCACCCGCCAAAATATCCGGCCGCCAGTCCCAGCAGCGAACCAATGGTCACGGAAATCAGCCCGGTCACCACACCGACCAGCACGGCGACACGAATCGAGTAAATGCTGCGTAAAAAGACAGACCGACCGGCCACATCGGTGCCGAACAGCAGATGCAGATCCCGTCGGAATGATTCCCCGAAGGACTGGTCGGCGTACAGGGACTGCATCTGCCGGTGAGCCGTCTGCAGCAGCCGGCTGATCGTGGCGGCCTGTTCGCCGCCTGCTGCCGAGGCTTCGTTCAGGTCGTCAAATTCGTCCAGCCCGGCCACGGTATCCCACAGCCCGTCCAGGCGGTCCTGCAGTTCGTCCGCAGAAACGTCCGCGGGACGCAGATTGCCGATTCTAAGTCCGCGCAGTTCCTGTTCGATGTCGGCGTCCGCCGGCACTTCGCCGCGGGCCATGCTGCGGCGTCTGAGTTTTTCTCGCAGTTCCAGCTTCTGTTCGATCTGTTCCGCGTACCAGACAATGTCCTGCAGCCGTTTTTCCGCTTCCTGAGTGGCTCCGAAACCGGGCGTCGTCCTCGGACCATAGCGTCGATCGCAGTCGGCCACCGTGACCAGGTCACCCAGAATGACGGCAGCTGCGACCACAAGATAAACCGCGATCACGACGGAACTGATCATCGCGGGCTTGTGCCGCAGAAATTTTCTGAGGCTGCGTGATTCTGTGGATCCTTCACTCATGACAACCTCACTCGCGGATCCACCAGAGCGTACAGCACATCCGTCAACAGATTGGACAGGATGTAGATTCCGGCGAACACTGCAGTGAAGGCCTGCACGATGGGAAAGTCTGCTTCCACAACGGCGCCCAGCAGCTGTTTGCCCATCCCCGGAATCGCAAAATAAACCTCCAGCAGAAACGAGCCGGTAATCAGAAAGGGAATCGTGATCACCACGCGAGTAATGATCGGGATCATGGCATTCTTCAGCATGTGGACAAACATGACCTTCTTCTGCGACGCCCCTTTGGCCCGGGCTGTGGTGATGTAGTCCCGCCCCGATTCCTCGACCATGACGGCTCGGTAGAAACGCGTGTCATAGCCCATCGCCACGACGACGCTGATCAGAACCGGCAGCAGGCAGTAATGCGGCCAGTGCTTCAGCAGGTAGGTCACCAGGCCATCCGCCGAAACCGGTTCATAGCCGCTGACCGCAAACGGAGCGGCTCCGATCTGTTCCGGCAGCCATGCCGCGGCGTAGTACTGACCGAAGACAATGTACACCAGAAAGCTGATGCTCATGCCCAGCACGGCCGAAATGACCAGGGCCTTGTCCAGCCACTGACCGCGATACCAGGCCGATAACAGCGAAATGGCCACAGAAATAAGCGTGGTCAGCACCAGCGACGGGACCGTCAGCGCGAGACTCGGACCGATACAGCGGTACATGACGTCACCGACGGTCTGTCCGCGATTCACCCAGCTTTCTTCCTTGAAGTTGAACGTACTGACCTTGCCCAGAAAGATGACGTACTGCTGCAGAAATGGTTTGTCGAGCCCCAGTTCTGCACGCTTTGCGGCGATTTCTTCCTGAGTCTTCACCTTGCCCAGCAGTCCGTTCACCGGATCGCGCACGCGCAATGCCAGCATCACCAGCAGCACGATCCCCAGGAAGACGGGAATGTTGTACAGAATTCTTCGAAGGACATACGCCCACATTTGACTGACTTTTCACTGGCGGCGGCACCACAGCCCTCGGGCGGGCTCATGGTGACACGCCGTTCCGCGGCCACGGCCTGACCACGACCGCGAACGTGGTCTGATGACGGTGCTACGGTGTGGAAACGACGTTCACATACTTGAACCAGTTCTCAAACGTTTCCACCGGTTTGAAATACTTCATCCTTGGCTGCACCAGATAGAACCGTGTGCGTGCCATCGAGCCGGCATACGGGCAGTCGCGATGCAGCATGTCCACCATCTGCTCGTAGATGGCCGTACGTTCCGGCGACGGCTGCATTTCAGAAATCTGATCGTACAGTTTGTCGTATTCTTTGTTTTTGTAATTGAAGTGATTCGCTCCCGGAGATTCATTGGGTCCGTAGAACAGAGCCAGGTTGTTTTCGCCGTCGGGGTAATCTGAGCCCCACGCAAACGAAAAGAACGGCGCGTTCTTGTTGTCGACCGTCTGAATCAGTGTGGAAAAATCGACCAGAATCACGTTCACATCGATGCCGATTTCCTTCAGCTGTCGCATCATCATTTCGGACTGCCCCTTGCTGTTGCGTCCCTTGGACAGATAGTAGTCCAGTCGCGGCAGCCCTTTCCCGCCGGGATAACCGGCTTTGGCCAGCAGTTCACGCGCCCGTGCCAGGTCGGGACCACGGTAGGCGTCGGGATCGAATCCGTCTTTCGGGTGCCCGGCCAGACCGGGCGGGATGGGACCATCGTAAACAATATTCAGACCGTTGTAGAACGCTTCGTTCTGTTCGTCCCAGTCCAGTGCAAGGCAGATCGCCTGTCGCAGAGCTCGTTTTTCCTCGGTGTAACCACCCAGCAGCTCGTCCTCCATGTTGAATCCGCGGAAGATGAAATCGAGCAGCGGCACGGGATGCGACGTAACGCCCTTTTCCCGGACCTCCGGCAGCAGCCTGCCGGTCCGCTTGTTGTAGACTTCTTCATAGAACTCGGCGGGTACCTGAACAAAGTCCAGTTCGCCCTTTTCGAACTTCAGCCACATGGGCTGATCCTGCTGCAGAAATTCGACCTGCACTTCGTCCAGAAACGGAATTCTCAGACCGGCCGGCTTGTGAAAGCCGAATTCTTCGTCTTCCGGCATATGTTCCGTCGGATAATAGCACTCGTGGTAGTTCGGATTTCGGCGGAAGGTGACCTTCACGTCCTTCTGCCAGTCTTCTTCCTTCATCACAAAGGGGCCGGTGCCGACCGGATGCAGCCCGAACCGGCTGCCGTATTTTTCGACGGCTTCCCGCGGCACGACCGAAGTCTGAAACATGGCCAGTGTCCACAGAAACCGAGTCGCCGGTTTCCGCAGCGTCACATCAAATTCATAGTCATTCCTGATTTTCAGCCCGGCCACATCAGCCGCATAGTCGAAGCTGTCGGCGGCATTCTGAGCTGCGTGGAATTCGTCGAAGCCTTCGATCGTATCCTTCATGATCCACCAGACCTTCGAGTCAGCTCGCTGGTCGGCCATGCGTTTCCATGAATAGATGACGTCCTGAGCGACCATTTCCCGGCCCCTGCCGTCAGGAAAACAGGGGTCATCGTGAAAATGAACGCCCTTCTTCAGTTTGAAGTTCCATGTCAGACCATCCTCGGACTGCGTCGGCATCTGCTCCAGCAGCAGTGGCTCCAGCTCGAACGGGCGAACCAGATACTTGTACTGCAGCAGCGTTTCATACACCTGGCTGGCACATCGGTTTTCGTAGACGGTGGAACCGCGGATCGGATCAAAGGACTTGGGGCCGTCTGACCGCATTACGAAGGTGCCCTTCCGCAGCTTCTTCGCGGCTGCCCGTTCCTCATAGGTGGAATCGTCGGGAACGCCGACTTCAACAAGGGCCGCTCCTTCGCCGGAACCGGCTTCAGAACTGCCTTCCCCGACCGGCCCGCCCGCATCATTGGCGCAGCCGCTGAACAGCACGGCAGTCAGCACGGCCACAGAAATGGTTGATAAATTCAGCAATCGGCAGGAAATCATCTTGCCCCCTCAACAAACATGAATGTTGCAGATCCTCGGATCTCACCCGGCGCTCCGGACCATCCGCCCCGGCAATGGTGGTCAACGCAGAACGTTATTGGCATCCGCCCTGTTGTTGCAAGTGAAGTCCGGCTGCTGTCGGCCCCCGATTCACCCGTTCCGTGGAGTGCCGGGGCTGGCAGCCTGTCCGGATACCGTATCGAAGCTCGTCAAGAGCTTCGGCAGTCGCAGGAAAACGTGGCCGAAAGTCCTGACGACTTCTGGCTCAACCAGGTTTCCGGACGGCCTGCTAAGGCAGCAGCGGTTCTGCCGCTTTTTCCGTGCGCTGGCCGGGCGGCCGCTGACCGGAACCCGGCTGCCCGCGATCCCCCAGATCATGCCGGGCTGTTTCCGCCAGCGCCAGCAGTCGCTGCACGATCTCCGGGTGCTGCGATGCCAGATTATGTTCACTGGCTACGTCTTCGGCCACGTTGAACAGCAGCGGTTCCGCACTCTCACCCTTCCTGAAATGCGGGTGCCGCACAAAATCGTCCAGCGGAACAAACAGTTTCCATGGCCCGCTGCGGACGGCCTGCAACTGGTCCATGTAGTAGTAGTAGAAGGCCTGATACGGACTTTCCGCCTTTTCCTCGCTCATCATCAGCGGGCGGATATCGTTACCGTCGACCGGATGCGTCACCGGCTTTCCGGCCAGTTGAGCGAAGGTCGGCAGCAGATCCATCGTGGTTGCCAGTTCTTCACAGACGCTGCCCGCGGGAACTTTTCCGGGCCACCGCATGATGGTCGGCGACCGAAATGCGCCTTCCGACGTGGTGTAGCCGCGGCCATGCAGCGGACGATTGGTGCCCCGCGACGGGCTGTTCATGTCCCGAGCCATCGGAGCACCGTTGTCTGACAGCCAGACCACCAGCGTGTTCTGATCGATCTTCAGTTCCGCCAGTCGGTCCAGAATCTGTCCGGTCGACCAGTCAATTTCCTCGATGGCATCACCCCATGGGCCATTTGCACTTTTGCCCTTGAAGTCCGGACTGGCAAACGGAGCCGCGGTGCTGCCGGGCATCGGCTGAGGAAAATAGACAAAAAACGGTTCGTGCTGATGAGCCTCGATGAACTTCAGCACTTCTTCGGTGCATCGCTTTGTCAGCAGGTCGCGGTCCGCCGGGGCTTCAATAATTGTGTCGCCTTCCATCAGCGGAAGTTCCGGCCACAGCTCTCCGTCCAGCCGTTCGCCCAGCCTTTGCCCCACGGCACGGGTCATGTCGTCGCTGTAAGGAATACCGAAGAAGCGGTCAAACCCCTGTCGTGTCGGCAGAAACTCGGGCTGATCCCCAAGATGCCATTTCCCAAAGATGCCGGTGGCGTAGCCGCGCTGTTTCAGTACCTCGGCGATGGTGATTTCGTTCGGATGCAGCCCGTATGGCGAGACGGGCCGCAGCACATGGCCGTCGCGAGGATTGTGGTGCATGCCGACTCGCTGTGAGTAGCAGCCCGTCATGATGGAAGCGCGTGATGGCGTGCAGACACCAGCCGTCACACAGAAATGAGTGAACTTCCGACCTTCTGCCGCCATCCGATTCAGATGCGGCGTGCGATGGACGGTAGAGCCAAACGGCTGGATATCGCCATATCCCAGATTGTCACAGAAGATCACAATGAAACTGGGCGGCGTTGCGGCGGGCCGGCCCGCGTGGCAGAACGAAGTCACAACGCTGCAAAACAGCGCCATCATCAGACCGGTTAAGCGTGCGTACATCAGGCGCATCAAGTCACCTCTTGTTTGGAATTGTCAGTGTGTATCTGTTGCCGGAGGCTGCTGCCACCTGAGGTCAGCAACAGCCTGCGGACACGTTGTTGTCGAGCGTGAACGGTCGCAGCACAGGCCGGCGGCGGTGCCGGTGGCGGTACCACAGGTTTAAGGCGGAAAAATGGTCGTCGGGTTATGAGTGTTCGGTCAATGATGGTCGCCTTTCGCTCCGCGAAAGAGCGTCGTTTCTCTCCGAGGTTGTGAATAATATATTGAACCCTTCCATGGGGAGGGTCGAACGCGATAGTGGCCGGGGAGGGGCCGCAGAAATGGAAGGAAAATTGCTCATCAAGGTGGTGTCCCCCCCGCTTGTTCCTCGCGACCCCCGCGGGGTATGTTGAATCAATCCACAGCCTCTGAGCGAAAGGCAGCCAGTCAGACAGTTATTGATCAAACCTTTCTTAGTTCTGATCCGGGTAGACCAGGTCGAACTGAGGGCTTCCTTCAAGAATCCACAGGACCATAAAGTGGTGAATCATGTCACTGAAGAACAGCCCCAGCCCGATAGCCAGCAGCCACCATGATGCCGCAGAATAGCGATCCCACAGCCAGCAGGCGACCAGCATCAGGACGCCGCCGATGTAGCTGTGATGGATTCGCAGACCGCAGGTCAGATGGCCGATCGTGGATGCTGTGTCCCGAGTGGATTGCAGCCGCAGTCCGAACCGCAGCAGGCAGGTGAACGCCTCGATGGCCACGGTGAGTCCGACGGCCCACAGAACGAGACTGCGTTTTCGAGCAGAAACTGTCATGGTTGTCACAGGTCTGTGGCAGGCCGGGACGGGCTCTCGACACAGACACCGGCGGGAATCAGGCGCCCAGACAGCCGCCTCACACAGCGGCGGACAATGGTCACCGGAAGATGCTGCTGATGTTTCGGTTTATTCTTCGGTGGTTTCACCACCACCACTACCGATCCCTGAGTCGTCAATGTCATCGCTGCTCCGGCCCTCTGCGTCTTCTTCAGACTGGATGTACGATTTTTCCTTATAGAAGTAACCGACCGGGACAAACAAAATGGCCGTGATCAGAATGGTATTGGTCCAGAACCAGAAATAATCGGCTCCTTCCAGTGTGTCCTGTCCGCCGACGGTGATGGAGGTGCTGATTTCTGTGGAGGCGATGTTGCCGCGGGCTGCGTCAACCCGGGCTTTGGCCTCTGGTCCGCCGATCTCTATCTTCCGCTGTTCCAGCCAGTCATAGGCTTCCGGTTCTGCGGCGGTGGCGACCTCTGAATCAGCGCGGCTGACCGTGCCCTTCAGGATCACGTCCCACTGTGTCTGCGCGGTCTGGTCGGCGCCGGCCGAGCTGATGCGATAGTTGTTGCGGGACAGCTGGCTGTACACCAGCGGCTGCCCATGCGAATCACGGAGCTCCGCCAGCAGCTGAGCCGCTTCGTCTTCAGACGGCAGTGACTTGTCCTGGTCGTTTTCGGCCGAATCAAAAAAGTGCTGTTCGATAATTTCTGAAGCAGCCTTCAGCACGTCATTTTCTGCTGTTTCAACATCTTCGAGTTTGTTGAATGCACTGAACTGCAGAACCAGGTCGTCGGTGGTCCCGAATTCGCCATCCACGCCGCTGATGGTGACTGTCTTTCCCGGGTCGTCGCTGCCTTCGATGGGCCGGACCGCCGTGCGGACCGTCCAGTCTGCGATCTGATCTTCGCTGTCCGCGTTCAGTCCTTTCACTTCAGAGGCCACCTGATTGATGCCCGGCACCTGAATGGAATGATTGACCGCACTGGTGAAGATGTTTCCCAGGGACACAGAAAACAGCCAGACGGCCATGATGACCGACTTCATCGTCTTCGGAGCCTGCGTGTAGGAAAATTCCAGCCCCGTGATCGAGATCATGACTTCACCACTGGTCAGCAGCACATAGCCCCACAGCTGCCATGCGATAGAGGGCGTGGCGCCCCCGTCAATCAGATTCTGTGCCTGAGCCACCACCGCAAAGCTGGCGGCCGTCAGAAAGAAGCCGATCGAAATCTTCCGGATGGATGTGAGTCGAAATACGGAATTGACGGCCGGGTAGATTACCAGCTGAAACAGGGGAATCAGAATCATCACCAGAATCGGATTCAGCACCTGAATCTGAGACTGCAGCCACGTGATGCCCAGAAACCGTCGATCCATGTTTTCCGCCTGGATTACCCAGGACGACCCGGTCTGATCAAACAGTCCCCAGAAGACGGCCACAAAGGCGTAGATGGTGGACAGTTTCAGCAGGGCGAATACGCCTTCGCGGCTGAATGTTTCGTCGAAGAATTTACTGCCCCCCGGCGGCACGTGAATAAACACGTTGCGCCCCATCCAGAACAGCAGCGTGGCCAGTGCCATCAGAACTCCGGGAACCCCGAAGGCGATGTGCGGTCCGTACCATTTCAGAAGAATGGGAGTGATCCATGTGGAAGCCGTTGAGCCGAAGTTGATGGCAAAATAAAACCACTGAAACACCCGTGTCATCAGGTGACTGTTTCTCCGGCCGAACTGGTCACCCACATGAGCCGACACGCAGGGCTTGATGCCGCCGCTGCCCACGGCAATCAGAAACAGGCCCAGCAGCAGCCACTGAGAAGGCTCGAGACCGGCACCGCCCATCAGCGCCAGAGCCAGGTGCCCCAGACAGTACACAATCGAAAGCCACAGGATGGTTCGATACTTGCCGATCAGCACATCGGACAGAAACGATCCCAGCACGGGGAAGAAATAGGTGGCCGCCACGAACTGGTGATAGTACTCGTTGGCCTGCGCATCGCTCATCTCGGTGCCGACTTCACCGTTGACCATGAAATGCAGGTACTTGGTCATGAACACCACCAGAATGGTGCGCATTCCGTAAAAGCTGAAGCGTTCGGCCGCTTCGTTGCCAATGATGTACTTGATCCCCTTCGGAAGACCTGCGGTTTCCTCGGGAACGCTGCGGTACTTTCCTGGTGCCATGTGCCGAATACTTTCAGGTGGTGATCAGTTTTCAGAGTCAGGATGGTCGGCCGTGAGGCTACAGTGGCCAGGCGTCCTGCAGTGCTTCCTTCTGAAGGGCCGTCAGTTGAGCAATTCCGTTCTGAGCCAGCGCCAGCTGGCGCTGCAGCAGTTCCATGTCGAAGGGTTCGCCTTCGGC
Source organism: Fuerstiella sp. (assembly GCA_040222735.1). Classification (GTDB taxonomy): domain Bacteria; phylum Planctomycetota; class Planctomycetia; order Planctomycetales; family Planctomycetaceae; genus Fuerstiella. The sequence goes on from JAVKCM010000011.1 coordinate 47,631, forward strand.
CGTACCCTGAACTTCAATGAATTTTCCGCTGCCCGTCATCACGACGTTCATATCCACTTCGGCGGTACTGTCTTCCGGATAGTCCAGATCCAGCACCGGCTCGCCGCTGACAACTCCGGCACTGACAGCCGCGATGTTGTCCGTGATGATCTTCTGATCGGTGCCGATCGCGTGTACCGCGTCACACAGAGCGATAAAGCCGCCGGTGATGCTCAGAGTTCGCGTGCCCCCGTCGGCCTGCAACACGTCGCAGTCAATCAGAATGGTATGCTCTCCCAACGCCGAAAAATCGACCGCAGCCCTCAGACTGCGACCGATGAGCCGCTGAATTTCTGTGGTCCGACCGTCCACTTTGGTACGGTCCCGCTGTTTTCTGGGAGTGGTGCTGCCGGGCAGCATGTTGTACTCAGCAGTGACCCAGCCCTGAACGGCGTCGCCTTCATGACGCGGCTGACGCCACGGCGGAACTTTGTTCTCCAGACTCGCCGTGCACAACACCATGGTGTTGCCCGCCTGGATCAGGACACTGCCCGCAGCTGTGCTGGTGAAGCCCCGCTGGACGGTGATCGGTCGAAGCTGATCGGGGGCGCGGCCATCATGGCGACTCATCGTGGTACTTTCGTGGTGCGACATCAGAAAAAGGGACCGGAGGCGGATACTGGGCGGGCCGAGCACCGAAAGACGGGCCGCCAGCCGTGGTCGCGACCGCCGTTTCAGCGGCGCAAATGCGGCCGTTCACCCGTTCTGACCGACGCCCGGGCTGCCGGTTCATCCGCCTGCCTGTTTGTCGGGCTGTTTTGTGGAACGTGTTGTCTCGAATCCGAATCCGAAAGGCAACCATCTTCGAACCGAGGCCGTAACCTGACGGCGGCAGCTCCGAGATTCCAGCTCCATTCCTCCTGCACTGCAGACAAACAACACGCGTGGCAGTCCGCCAGCCAGCTGTTCCATGCGGTTGACAAAGGCGGATTCGTCTCCCTCCGGCGGAACTTCCATCCCCAGCACAACCACGGCGGCGCCTGCGGAAACCTGTTGAATTGCCAGTTCCGGTGCGTGGTGAACCACAACGCCCGGTTCGGCAGCAATCCGTGCTGTCGCACACAGGTTTTCGATATGCTGCCGGACCTCTGATTCGGCTTCGCTGGAATCGACGACGCGCAGCACACGGATCCGGTTCCGCCGCCACTGTGGATTCTGGTGCAGCAGGTGAGCCAGCAGCAGCATCAGTCCGCCGTTCGTCATTCCCCGCCACCAGACGTCGATGGTGCCGTCGGGCACGTCCCACGGGTCGTCCTCCGGCATCACGGCTCCGCTGTCATCTGAGTCCGTCCGGCTGTATGAAAAGCGGGCGGCGATCACGCTGCGGCCCAGACGCGACACGATCCGGATGTTGGCTCCGAACTGGTCCGCGCGGGAACTGCTGTTCGGCCTGACCGACGACCTGACCGAACCGCAGAAACATGATCACGCCCAGAATGGTCAGCGTGCACGGCGTGAACACCCCCGCCGAACGTACCGAATCCGGCTTGCGTTTCCCGCGAATCCTTCGGCATGGGATGGCTTTTGCTGTGTCTTCAGAACGAAGCACTGCCTGAATCTGCCGCGGTGGGTCGCCGTCTTTTTCTGCGTCTGTCGCTGGTCATCATTCTCGAACACCCGCCTCCGGCGCCGCCGGTAAATCGGCACCCGGTACAGTCAACGCAGCCGTTGCGGTGGAATGACGTGACTTGTCTGTCGGCGCTGCAGGATATCCGGCAACCGCCGTTGGCGGAATGCCCGACGGTCGATTGTCTGACGTTTCCGTGGTCGAAACCCGGGCCGGATCTCGGTTATTTGCCGTCACAAGAGTCGACCGGACGGTTGATCCGGGTTCTTCGTCGGGGGTGATCGTGGTAGGATTCACAGGTCAGAGGCTCTGGAGATTCGGCCGGAACGGCGTTGTTCTGACCTGGTCTTTGCTGTCTGACTGCCGTTTTCTGCCAGGACTGTATGATTGACTTTCAGGATAACCGGGGTGCCCCGTTGCTGGCCCTGCGGCACCTGCTCGGCAGCTGTTCCCGGTTGTTTCTGCCGCTTCTCGTGCTGCTGGTGACACTGCGACCTGATGCTGCGGCCAGGGCGCAGCTGCCCGCTCAGGTAATCGCAGATCCTCCGGCCGTGATTGAGCCGCTGACCGTGTCGGCGCTGCAGGACCGTCGCCGGCTGGTTGACGAAAACACAACGCTGGATGCCGCTGCCCGGACAGCACTGCAGGAAACGCTGGCCGGAGCAATCCGGGCGCTGCAGGAGGAAGAAGCCTATCTGGAACAGACGCGGGCGCTGCAGGCATTGACAGAAAACGCGGCGGCGGAACTCGAAGCCACTCGCAGCAAACTGGAGGCACCGGCGGCACAACCTCAGATGCCGTCCGAGTCTGATGAGCTGTCGGCTTCTCAGCAGAAACTGACAGAACTTGAAGAGCAGCTGCGAACCGCTGAGTCGCTGAAGTCGCAGCTGGATCAGAGGGATGTTCTGCAAAGTAAACGACGGACGGAATCCCCCGCGGAACTGACGCGCGCCAAAGCGACACTGGAAGCGCTGGAAAAAGAGCCTGCCGCTGATGATGCGGGACTCTCACCGGATGTGGCGTTCGCAAATGCGGCGTTGCGGCAGGCGCGAAGACGTGCGGTCGTGGCAAAGATCGCCTTTCTGGAACGCGAGCTGCCTGCTTACGAGGCGACGGCCGCCCTGCTGGCCGCCCAGCGCAGCCTTGCCGCTCGCCGGGTCACCGTCGCCCGCCGGGCCGTTGGGACCTGGCAGGAACATGTGAATCGCCAGCGGATGTCGCAGGCGGAAGCCAACGCGGACGAAGCGGGCCGTCTGGTACAGAACGCTTCGCCGCAGGCCTCGGCCCTGGCGGACGAAGTACTGAATCTGGCACTCAAACTGGTGGATGTTCGCAGCGGCCTGGCAATTGAGATCGCGAGCACCAATCGGTCGATCAGCCTCGTGGAAACGGAAACGGCAAGGCTGAAGACCGACTTCGAACAGATTACCACCCGAGCCGAAGCGGCGGGCTTTACCAATTCCGTTGGCGTGCTGCTGCGACAACACAGTACCGGCCTGCCGGATCTGCGGCGGCTGGAAAGAGAGATCGCGAATCGACAGGCAAAGATTGCGGATACGCATATTCAGCTGATCAATTACAAGAACGACCGGTCCACGGTCATCGACGTGGAAATTCCTGCCGAACGGATGGCCGCCGAACTGGGTGGGACGCTGAACGAATCTGAACGTCAGCAGCTGCGGGACGAACTGCGAATGCTGCTGCAGGCTCGTGGCCGATATCTGGAAGGCGTGATCGGCGACCTCAGCAGCTATCTGGAGCGTCTGGCCACGCTGGACGCCCGTCAGCGGACACTGCTTCAGCAGTCTCAGCAGCAGGCCGGCTATGTGGCCGAGCATATCCTGTGGGTCCGCAGCACAACAGCTCTTGGCATGGATCTGCTGAAGCAGACTGTCGCCGCGCTGACAATGCTTCAGGCCGATTTCGCCGAGACCGAAGGCCGCCTGGCAGACGACGTGCTGCAGCGGCCACAGCTGTGGGTGCCGGCGATGGCGATCGTGCTGATGGTGCTGCTCGCACGCAGTCGAATCCGGGAGAAGATCCGGCTGCTGGGACAGACAGCCAGTCGCAAAACGACCACGGTGCTGCGTCCGACGCTGGTCGCTGCCGGCCTGACCGTGCTGGTCTCCGCCGCGTGGCCGGCACTGCTGTGGTTCATCGGCTGGCGTCTGTCTGTGGTTGGCATCTCATCCCGCGGTGCCGCCGCGGCCTATGCGTTTCAGGCCACCGGGCTGCTGGTGTTCACGGTCGATTTTCTCAGACACGTCTGTCGCCCGCACGGTCTGGGAATCGATCACTTCAGCTGGCCGCCACGCTCGGTCGACGTCATTCGCCGCACGGTGAGGGTGATTGTATTTGTGGTTGTTCCGCTGGCCGGGCTGTCAATACTGATGGACCGGACGCAGGTGGAAATCTATCAGTCGTCGCCGGGGCGGATCCTGCTGATCGCGGCCCTGATCACGCTGGCCATGACGATGCACAGCGCCCTGCGACCGGGCAGCCCGGTAATCGAGGAGGCCGCCAGTCGTGAGGGGTGGTTCAGCCGTACTCGTTTTTTCTGGTACGCCATGGGTGTCGGCATTCCGCTGGTGCTGTCTCTGCTGGCAGCGACCGGTTATCTGTACACGGCCCGCCAGCTGTCATTTCGTCTGGTGGAAACCGGCTGGCTGCTGCTGTCGGTTGTCCTTGCCGCTTCGCTGCTGCATCGCTGGCAGCTGCTGACATATCGCAGTCTGGCCATGAAACAGGCACGAGAACGTCGCGCGGCGCTGCTGCAGGAACAGGAACAGGCAGCGGCCGGAGAAGACACTTCTCTGGTTGTTCCCGTGCTGGAAGATGAACTGGAGAATCTGTCCGAGAGCAATGTGCGGCTGGGCAAGCTGCTGAGAGTCGTGTTTGCCGGTTCGATTATCGCCGGCCTGGCGATGATCTGGAGCGACGTGCTGCCGGCCTTCGGCGTGCTGTCTCAGTACGAACTCTGGCAGAGCAATATTACCACGGAGATCGTGGACGGGGTGGAGAACTATACTCAGATCACTCTTCGTGAAGTGAGCCTGGCTATCATTCTGCTGGCCGTGACATTCTTCAGCGCGACAAATATTCCGGCGCTGCTGGAATTTGCCATTCTGCAGCGGCTGCCACTGGATTCCGGTACCCGGTACGCGGTCAGCACCGTGGTCCGCTATCTGATCACCATGATCGGTGTCGCGTTCAGCTGCTTCCTGCTGGGCTTCGGCTGGTCCAATATTCAGTGGCTGGTGGCCGCCATGACGGTGGGGCTGGGCTTCGGGCTGCAGGAAATCTTTGCAAACTTCGTCTCGGGGCTGATCCTGCTGTTCGAACGCCCCATCCGCATCGGTGATACCGTGACCGTCGGCGAGGTCACCGGCACCGTGACCCGCATTCGCATCCGCGCAACCACAATTGTGGACTGGGACCGCAAGGAACTGGTGGTTCCCAATCGTGAATTTGTGACCGGGCAGCTGATCAACTGGACCTTGTCCGATGCCGTGCTGCGGCTGACGCTCCAGGTCGGCATCGCCTATGGTTCTGATACGCGGCTGGCGACCGAACTGCTGTACCGGGTGGCGGCCGAGGAACCTGACGTGCTGGAAGAACCTCTGCCGAGAGTGGTGTTCTACTGTTTCGGTGAAAGTTCTCTGGACTTTGAGCTGCGGTGCTTTGTGACGTCACCACAGGTCTATCGGGTGATCCGTCACGACCTGAACATGGCGATCGATGATCTGTTTCGTCAACACAACATCGAAATTGCCTTCCCGCAGCGTGACCTTCATCTGCGATCGATGGAAGTGCCGGTGGCGATTGAGAACGTCCGTCAAAGCAGCAACGGTGAGAAACCGGTGAAACGCACCACCTGAGATCGATATCGCGGGGGGTGTGCCGGTCAGATCGTGGCTGCCTGGCGCTACAACTACAACAGGTTTCCGGCGACTTCGGACAGTTCTGAACGCACTCCCTTTTCCAGTGCCACGTGAGCGTACAGGTGCTGTCCCTTCATGCGGTTGATCACACAGGTCAGGCCGTTGGACGTGGAATCCAGATAGGGATGGTCGATCTGCTGCAGGTCTCCGGTCAGCACGATCTTTGTCCCTTCGCCGGCTCGCGTGATGATCGTTTTGACTTCATGAGGAGTCAGATTCTGCGCTTCATCCACGATAAAGAAGGTCTGCTGCAGACTGCGCCCGCGGATGTAGGCGAGCGGAGTGATTTCCAGTCGCTCTTCTTCGACCATGCGGGAGACCATTTCTCGTGAATCCGGATTTTCGTGCTTGATCACGGACAGGTTGTCAAACAGAGGCTGCATGTAGGGTTCAATCTTGGCATGCGCGTCGCCGGGCAGGAAGCCGAGATCACGATTGCTGAGCGGCACGATCGGGCGGGCCAGCAGAATCTGGCGAAAGCTGGCTTCGCAGTCCAGAGCTGCCGCCAGCGACAGCAGCGTCTTGCCGGAACCGGCTTTTCCGGACAGTGTAACCAGTTTGATCCGCGGATCGGACAGGGCCTGCAGCGCAAACGTCTGTTCGGCGTTTCGCGCGCGGATACCGAAACAGGCCGTGCGGGTGATTCGCTGAAAGTGCCGCTCCTGAGGACAGTAGGTGGCGAGGACCGAACGCGAACCGTTTCGCAGTATGAAGTTTTCGTTGCTGACCGGCGTGTCAACGCAGGTGGCATCATCGGCCGCCACCGTGCCGCCGTCGTGGTACAGCCGGTCGATGACGTCCGCCGGCACATCGTTCACCAGCCGTCTGCCAGTATAAAGATCGTCCAGATTGCGGATCTTGTCGCTGGCATAATCCTGTGCGACCAGACCAAAGGCCTTGGCTTTCAGTCGCAGATTCGTGTCCTTGGTGACCAGCACGACTTCACGTTCCGGCATCAGTTCGGCCGCCGCCAGGGCGGTGTTCAGAATGCGGTGGTCGGCCGTATCATGCTGCAGAGATTCACGCGTGCGGTGGCACGGCAGACTCATCAGCACTCGGACCCGCCCCAGTCCCTCGCCCAGCGATGCACCGCCGTCCGACATGACATCGTCTGTCAGTTCATCCAGTTCCCGCAGGAAGTGGCGAGCCTGAAAGTGAATATCGCCGTCCCCCTTTTTGAAGCGATCCAGTTCTTCCAGCACGGTAATCGGCAGAGCTATGTCGTGTTCCTCGAAATTGAAGATGCACGCCGCGTCATGCAGAATCACGTTGGTGTCCAGCACAAACAGTTTGCTGACCCGCGGTGCCGCAACCGTCGATGAGGCCGCTGATGCCGTCCGCACTTCGTTTTCCGTTTCAGACCTGTCCGCGTTCGTATCAGAACCAAGCGTCCCTGCTGGGCGAATCATGTTTTTGACCTGTTGCAAGAGTAAAGCCTATTCCTTTGGCGCGGAACGGTAATGGACTGGGGGCGACACCGCCGCTGATCATCTGGACGTTCGCATCGGCGAACCGTCGCAGAAGAACGGGCCTTCTTTGCGCAGAAGGCGCACTCATCGTGAGAAAACAGAGAACTATGGCCGCCGGACGGACACATCCGGCGACACCTGGCCCAAAGCGAAAACCCCGCCCTGGTCAGACGGTACTGCCGTCGCGCTGCCATGTACTCCAGTCGGGAAACATGCAGTGAGACACAACGGGATGAATTCTGGTTCGGCAAGGACTCAACCTGACTCAGCCCGGGTGGCTGAAAATTGCAGGGAATGGTCGACGAACGGTGCCGGCGGCAGTTTAGTCTGGCGTTGTCACGAATCACAAGGCTGATCCGCCGGGATCCCGGAACCTGACGAATTCCGCGGACACGCCCGATTCTGGCCGTGTCTGCGCCGTCGGATGGTGGAGGTCGGAGTGGAGGCTGGCTTCAGATTCTGTGAAATTCCGCTCTGAAAAAGCGGCCGCCCGGCCCGCGGCCCGGTTCACCATTCATTCCGGACTAAAGAGCCGCACGCTGCGAACGGTTGAAATCGGCGGAAGCCAGGCCGGCCGGGAATCGAAATCCGGGTCGCCGAGTATCGGAATCGGGCTTGTTGCTTTGGGTAAAACGGTCAAATCGCCTATCCATGAAAAGGCCCCCCACCTATACTCGATAAGGCACCAGTCAACGCGCCGTTCAGGCTGGCACTTTCGAACCACACGTCCGAATTCGCCGGAATTCGCCTTGCGACATGGCCTGTCACAGGTTCGCCGATCTCCGGTCCTGATCCCGGGCCGCGCCACACCTCATTCAAGCCGTTTCATCCTTCAGAAAACAGTCGAATGTCAACAGTAGAAGCCAATCTCAGCAAACTCGAACATCTCAAAGACGCCAGCCGCCAGCTCCGCGGCACCATTGCCGAAGAACTCGGGAACGACGAGCCGGTCTTCAGCGGGGATGCCGGGCAGCTGCTGAAGCATCACGGCAGCTACATGCAGGACGACCGGGATGTACGAAAGCAGAAGAACCCAGACGGATCGCGAAAGGAAAAAGCGTATTCCTGCATGGTGCGGACGCGGATCCCCGGCGGTCGAGTCACGGCCGCGCAGTTTCTGGCCGAACTGGATCTGTGTGACCGACTGGCCAATGGCACCGTCCGGATCACGTCTCGCCAGGGCTTTCAGCTGCACGGCGTGCTGAAAAGCAATCTGAAGGAAGCGATCCGGGCCATCAACGCCAGCAAACTGACGACGCTGGCCGCCTGCGGTGATGTGAATCGAAACGTCATGTGCTGCCCGGCACCGTTCCGGAACAATTCGGTTCATGACCAGATGCAGGCGCTGTCGCAGCAGCTGGCCGAACACTTCAAGCCGCGGACGACGGCGTACTACGACATCTGGCTGACCGACGAAGACGGTGAGAAGACCGATGTGACCGAGTTTCAGCCGGTCGAGGAACCAATTTACGGTGAACGCTATCTGCCTCGTAAATTCAAGATGGCGATTGCCGAACCGAGTGACAACTGTGTTGACGTTTACTGCAACGACATCGGTCTGCTGGCCGTCGTCGAAAACGACAACATCATTGGCTACAACGTGATCGTCGGCGGCGGCATGGGACGCACTCCGTCGGCCGAGAAGACGTTTCCTCGTGTGGGTGACCGGATGACCTTTGTTACTCCGGATCAGACGATCGCCGTGGCTGAGGCGATTGTGAAGGTGCAGCGCGACTTCGGAAATCGCGAAGACCGAAAGCGCGCCCGCCTGAAGTATCTGGTTGAAGACTGGGGCCTGCCGAAGTTCAAGGCCAGGGTTGAAGAATACTTCGGAGCAACACTTCCCGAACCGCACCCCACCGATGTCACCGGAGTCGATGACCATATCGGCTGGCACGAACAGGGCGACGGAAAACTGTTCCTGGGAATCAATGTCGAAAACGGGCGCATCAAGGACGAAGGCGATCTGCGTCTGAAGTCCGGTTTGCGGGCACTGCTGACCAGGTTTGGCATGGATACCCGGCTGACGGCGCTGCAGTCCGTGATCCTGTGCGATATCGACCCTGCCGATCGGGACGAAATCGACGCCACGCTGGCGCAATACGGGATCCGGAATGCGGGCGAACTTTCTCTGGTCCGACGCTACGCCATCGCCTGTCCGGCGTTTCCGACCTGCGGCCTGTCGATTACCGAATCAGAACGGGCCATGCCCGAGGTGATCGACGAGCTGGAGGTGGAGATCGCCCGTCACGGCCTCGAAGCTCAGAAGATTGCCGTCCACATGACGGGCTGCCCGAACGGCTGTGCGCGCCCCTATACCCCGGATGTCGGACTGGTCGGCAAAGCGGTCGGAAAATACACGCTGTTTCTGGGCGGAAATCCGGAAGGAACGCGTCTGTGTTTCATCTACAGGGATATGGTCCCGCTGAAGGAAATCGTGCCCACCCTGTCCCCGCTGCTGGCAGCCTACAAGGCAGAACGCCAGGACAGCGAATCATTCGGTGACTACTGCCATCGCCTCGGACCGGAAGCCCTGGCATCCCGGGCCGCCTGACGACAGCGGTTTCGAACATCCGGACCGAGTGGTGAGATGACCAACGGGATGAACAGCATGGAGGGGACACCTGACCCCACAGGGCGCGAACCGGTCGCGGCTTCTGCGGCGGCAGAGGCCGATGATGACCAGCTGGTCAGTGGTTTTGAACAGGACTCGACGTCTCTGTGGCGGGACGACCGGCTGCTGGCGATGCTGACGCTGGCCGGTCCGGTCCTGGCAACGGTCGCCATTGTGGTTTCCATAGCCGTGATTCAGGGGACCGATGCGGCTCGTCGTCTTGTTCTGACCGCGTTGCTCGCCTTCTTTGTACTCGGTCGCTTCGTGATTCTGGGAGGCAGAGACGTCGGCGCAGAGACGGTCGGGTTTACTCCAGGCCAGCTGGCTTTGATGGTGTTTTACATGGACATCATGACAGCGATCGTGATCTCGTGGCACGCCGGAGTGCTGTTCCGCCTTCCATGGCTGGGCACCCGTCTCAGGTTCCTGATGCAGAGCGGCCGCGATGTGCTGGCCGAAAACCGATGGATGCGTCGCACCACGCTGCTGGCGATTGTGGCTTTCGTGATGTTTCCCCTGGCCTCGTCCGGCAGCGTCGGCGGTTCGCTGTTTGGTCGCCTGCTGGGCCTGACACGCGTCTCGGCCTTTTTCGGAGTGCTGGCAGGAAGCCTGCTGGGTTGTGGCACCATGTACTATGGCGCTACGATCATCAATCGATACGTCGACGAGCACAATCCCCTGTTGCGCTGGGGCGGTGTCGCGGCCATCGTCGTCCTGCTGGCCGTTCTGAACCGCCGTTATCGAAAAGCCGCAACGCCGGCATCAATCAGTGAAAAAGTGAGCCGAGTACGGTAAGGCACCGGGCCGCTCACCGCGTCTCCTCGTTGTCGGGTGGTCTCCTGACCGCCCCACGCATTGGTTCTCTCGTTGTGGGGTGGTCTCCTGACCGCCCCACCCACTGGCGTGATGCGGACGGGGAGACCTTCGGTCGGTCTTGTGGTCGGGTCGGGAGACCCGACCACAACCTTGGGTGAGACCAGGCAACCTTGGGTGATACCCGACCACAACCTTGGGTGATACCCGAATACAACCTGGCGGGAGACCCGGCCACAGCCTAACAGATGATGCCAAGCGGCGGTGATTCCACCGTGTGCCAGAGGCTGCACATTTTTGACCAGAGACGCATGGCTGGCGGTGGCGTTCCGGGTGATCAGCAGGACGCCATTTTTCCGGCGGGTTCATCCATGGCCGGCTGCAGATGACCCATGGCTTCAAAGATGTCGCCCACGCCGGGCTTGAAGACGTCGCCGACCAGAATGTCAACCATATGCGACTTGAACTGTGGATTGTCCTTCAGAAACATGCCGAAGCTGAAGTCTTCGGCATAAAAGGCGTACACCAGCTTGCGGAAGTTTTCGATCCCCTGCTTGTACAGAGGCTGCCACTGACCCAGTCGAGGTGCTGATACGTCGCCGCGTTCCAGAGCATCATGGATGGCATCCGCAGCGAACTCGCCGCCCTTCAGTGCCAGAAATACTCCACTGGAATAGACCGGGTCGATGAATCCAAAGGCGTCACCTACCAGCACCCAGCCCCTGCCGGCGCCCTGCTTTGAATAATAGGAAAAGTCCTTCGTCGTAAAGAAGTCGGTACAGCGTTCGGCGTTGACCAGTCGATTCTGCAGGGCCGGGCAGCGCTCCAGTTCACGCAGATATACGGCCTCTGCGCCTCCCTGCTCCGGACCGAACATGTAGTTCATGCTGCCGGTGCAGCCGATACTGACCACATCGTCCGGCAGCGGGATGTACCAGAACCATGACTTCTTGCCGGATGTCTGCATGATCAGGGTCGCTCCTTCGTCCTTCCCCGGACCTCGATGAGCCCCTTTCCAGTACGTCCAGATCGTGCCCTTCTTCAGATGCGGATCGGGATCGCGCTGACCGCGTCGGCTGCTGATAAACGCCGACTGGCCGGTGGCATCCACCACGACCCGGCAGCGTATCTCACGTTCAGTTCGACCGCCGTCTTCGTTCAACAGGCGGCACTTCACGCCAACAGCAGTGTCACCTTCAAACATCACTTCAGTCACCTGAGCCGACGTATGAATCACGGCGCCGAGCTCACGAGCCCGATCCAGCAGCATCTGGTCAAACGTGCCGCGTTCGACCTGCCAGGTCACGCTGCTTTCGTGCTCGTTGTACATGTCGAAGTAGAACGGAGCCGACTCTTTGACGCCGTCGCTGACAAACTGGACGCTGTACTTGCGGGGAAAGGCCGACTGCTTCAGCCGATCAATCAGGCCCAGACGCTTCAGAGGCCAGTAGGTTTCCGGAATCAGTGATTCACCGACATGGAATCGGGGCAGCGCCGACCGCTCCAGCAGCAGCACCCGGTGACCGTGCTCAGCAACCAGCGCCGCAGTTGTTGAACCGGCAGGTCCCCCACCGATGACGACCACGTCGTAATTCTGATCCACGTCAGACAGATAGTTGATCGGGACTTCCGGATTTGGCTGAATCATGGCACTCGATTCGTTGGCTGAGGTCGGGCGGCAGCGGGCAGGGGGCAGGGGGCAGGGGGCAGGGGGCAGGTCAGGCGACAGACAGCACCTGAGCGGACCTGTTGTTCAGGTCCGGCAGGATAAACAGTTGTTTCAACGATTGTTCGCCCATAGGGACCGCGAGGATACCTGTTTCTACGTCAGAGGTGCAGAAATTTCCAATAAATCCACGGCAGGAGAGCCATTGCAGAAAATCGTGGCCATGCGACCGTAGGTTTCCTGTCCGATCTCCATTTGCAGGTAGTCGCTTAAACCCGGGCCAGCCTGAAACTTAATGATCGCTCCCAGATCTATGTGCCGCAGAACATTGTGCTGAATTAACACGCGACCCAGCGGAATAGATTCGGATTCGATCTCTTTTCGTACCGAATCCGTCACAAAGTCAAAGTTGAACCGCACGATGCCAAACTGTACGTTCGCCCCCGTTCCGTGACTCTTCAGCAGGATTTTTCGACAGTAAAGATTGCTTTCGTAGCGCGAGTCCACCACCACCACGTCCACGGAAGTGTCGTGGTAACTCTCCATCGTCACTGTCATATGATGCTCGTGAACCAGCATCCGGTGGTAAGGTTCCGGAGTCGCCTCCCGGGCAATATGCTCGGCGGACAGGTACAGAGGCCGGCCTTCCGGTTCCGGAAACAGAGCACATAGTTCTTCGAGTTCGATCAGCGGATTCACAGGCGACGGACTTCAATGCGGGGAAAGATGGGGATACTGAGGATCTGGTGACAGACTCAAGCCAGCCACGGCAGGAAGAATGACGGGAATCTGCCGGACCAGCCGTTCTGCACGGTGCCAGATCATTGCATAAATTGAGCCGCTTGTTGAGCGACCCGGCCGTCCTGATTCCGAGAACTGAGAACCATCAAAGGCCGGCCGTGAGGCCACGCCGTTTTCATCAGGTCGTGCCACCGTTCCGAGGGGCAGTGACTTACTCGACGTCGCCACCGCGACCTCCGCGGCTCAGCCGGAGGCGTGAATTTGTTCACTGACGGCATCAAGCATACGGACCAGTTCTGTGGCCATTCGTACAGCCGCGTCGGGCTGCTGCAGGGCAGCGGCATGTTGCGCCATCTGCTGACGCTGCTGATCGGCGACACACAGATGATGCAGCATCGACGTGAACGGTGCCGCCCCGGTGGGTGCCGAAGTCGTCGCCTGATTCGATGGCCTCACCATTTCTGCGGCGCCGGCGGCCGCGAAGAACTCGGCGTTCCGCAGCTGGTGATCGTCTGCCGAAGAACCTAACGGAACAACCAGGGCGGCCCGGCCGACGGCTGCGATTTCTGCCAGCGTGACAGCTCCGGCGCGGCTGACGACCAGGCTTGCCTGCTGAAGTTCTTCGTGCATCCGGTGAATAAACGGATACACATCCGCCTCGATGGCAGCCTGCTGGTAGGCCTGCCGAACTCGCGAAAATTCTTCCGGACCGGTCTGGTGGACAATCTTCCAGTGCGGCGGCAGGCAACGTTGGTGCACCACGGCCTGCAGTATCAGGTCGTTCAGCGAACGGGCTCCCAGACTGCCGCCGAGAACCAGCAGTGAGGGGGCTGATGCGGAATCGCAGATCGATTCAGGCGAGGTAACGAAACGGCGACGGACGGGAACGCCGGTTTCCAGCAGCGGCGATCGCCACCGTTCACGGTACGCTGCGGCCATCGGCCAGCCAGCAAACGTGATGTGTGCCCACCGAGCCAGTTGGCGATTGGCACGACCGGGCACACAGTTGGGTTCGAACAGGGCGATGGGAATGTTCAGCCAGCGTCCGACGGCCACACCGGGCAGAGAAGCAAACCCGCCCAGTCCGACAATCAGATCGGGCCGATTGTTCTGAAACACGCGACGGCACTGCAGGGCGGCGGCCGCCAGTCGCGCGGCATAGGGCAGCCGACGCTGCGAAGAAACCAGCGGCAGCTGAGCGACAACCGAACCTGCGGGGCGTGCCGTCCATGAATCCAGCAGCTGTCGGTCGACAGCGCGCCCGCTGGTCAGAAACGACACTTGAAGATCGCCGTGCAGTTCCTGCAGAGCTTCGATGACCGCGATGGCCGGAGTCAGGTGTCCTCCTGAGCCGCCTCCGCAGAATGCCACGTGCCGTACGTCTTTCATGCCACGGATTTCATACCACGGATTACTGTTCGCAGTATTCGCTGACGCCATCCGCGGAAATCACCAGCAGACGGCTGGTGAGCGGATGATGCATTGACTGAAAATCCTGAACCACCTGCTGCTGGATCTGTCCGATGAGGTGCGGGTGGTTCAGTGACACGGCGACGAAGAAATCACGATTGGGTACCCCCACCACCAGTTCCGCCCCCAGCATCTGTCGCAGCCGGAAGTTCAGGTGGTCTCCCAGCAGTCGAACGCTGTTGTAGGCATTGGGTTTCAGCGGCACCAGCATTCGAGGATCGCCGTCTTCTCCGATCAGCGTGACCTCCAGCGGGTTGTCGCGTGCGTAGCGATCCAGATTTTCCATCGCCAGGCGCTGCAGTTCTTCCCGTGTGGTCTGCCATGTCTGCAGCAGTGCCTTGTGGACAAACCGATAGGTGTCGTCTTCGTCCAGCACGAACATGATGCTTAGACCGGCGACCCAGGGAACTCTGACGAAATCCTGCAGCGACGAATCGGCGGCGGCGTCCGGATACAGCATGGGCATGATGCGTTCAGCCACCGTGTCGAGTGGCGGCATCAGCTGATCCGGACCCCATTCCTGCAGACGCACTACGGTTGTCAGCCCCGGCAGCACAATCTGCTTCAGCTGATCCGGCGCCTGCAGGTAAGATCGATAGAAGTTGGTCAGATGAATCTCTGAATCGTTGATCCGGATTCCAAAGGTGCCGGCCGGCCCGATGTCCAGCAGAGGAAAGTACTGTCGTGCCAGCGCCATGACTTCCCGTCGAAACAGTTCCGGAGGCCGTGCCAGTTCTTCGGCAAAGGAAATGGAAGACAATAATTCCGTGCAGGTGCGGACCGTTTCCGGATCCAGCGGTTTCCCCAGACTCGACTGCAGACTGGCCACCACAATGATCTGATGCTGTTCGACAACCCACAGACGCCATTCATATGTCTGACGACGACGAAACCACCGGCGCCACCACGAAGGCGCCGGCTTGACAGACATACCTTCCCATGCACGCCCCGTGGTTCCGATGTCCAGCGAAGCACTCTTTCTGCAACGGGCCACTCCCGGAAACAGCGTCGTCGGACTGAACGACGAGGCATCAGTTTCCGGTTCTCCTTCTTCCACCCACGCTGCGTACAAAGTCAGCGACCAGGGCACGGCCGAGATGCCGTCCGAATCAGAACTTTCGGGCTCAGATCGATCAGGCTGCGGAGCGATTTCGATAAACGCTTCTGTCTGCTTCAGACGCAGCCCGGCGGGAATTCGCAGCGTGAACCAGTTGGCGGGACCGCGGAACATCATTCCCCCGTCGTCTGATTCAGCAGCTTCTTCTGAGTTCTGGGACATTGCTGTCTTCCCTGCTGAATCACTCACCCTGCGCTGAACTGAATCCCGAAGTTCCGGCCCTGTCAAAACACCAGCAGCCTTTCAGGATCAAACGGGAAATTACTGTCGTGTCGAAACGTGGCGTAAGCTTCCAGCTTGCGTTTTTCTGTATCGCAAGCTGGAAGCTTACGCCACTGATTTTCCGCTCGGTCCTTAGCGCATGTTGCCTGTTCGCAGAACGCGGTATCAGACTTTTTTAATGACGGCCTCGTTGTCTACCACGGTTATTGTGGCAGCTCGCTGATATTCTGCCATTCTGAACCGCAGAAAGAATGGTTGTGTCGGCCGTGATCCGTCGCCGCCGAGCCAACGGAGCGAGGAAAATGCCCGCGATTCTCGCTGTTGACGGTCCACTCAGCAATTCCGACGATTCCGGCGATGTCACGGGCAGAAGGTGTCAGAACACCAGGCCGGGCTTCAATTCGGGACCATGCGAAACCAGAGTCCGCGTGCGGCAGCGTGCCAGCCGAACAGGTCCGGGCCGAGCCGGGCGGACCAGAAAGCACCGGCTGTCGGAGGCGGACTGCCGCAAGAGTCACAATTGGACTCGGGGCTACTGCGAGGTCGAACGGCTGCCGTTCGGCGACCCGGCGATCGGCGTGCCTTCCGGAAGTGGTCGAGCGGCCACCCGCAGATTCAGTCCGTGTGCCAGTTCGCGGAGGTCACTGAAGTGGCCGAAGTCAGGCGGATACAGCCAGATCGTCACCGTGGTGTCCGTGTCCGTCGCTTCCAGAATCTGGCGAAACCGGGATCCGATTCTCAAGGCTGCTTCCACCGGTTCCGCGCTTAGTGTGTCGGCAGGCAGAATCGTCCATCGCGACACCGTGACCCGATATGCGCTGTTGCCGTACTGCAGTGCCTGCAGCGGTCGCATCGATTCACGCTGTACCACATATTTCATCATGAATCCGCCGACCGGACCGGCAACTCCCTCATACCGATGAAACCGCATGACCACGCTGCGGCGAGCCGACACCTGATCTTTCATGCGTTCCAGCAGGCCTTCAATCGGCACGTGAGCGATCCGCCCGTTGTGCAGCCGAAAATGCAGTTCGGCGGATGTCACGGACTGCCCGACCGGTGACAGTCGATGATTCAGTCGGCTGGTCTCAGGAGTCGCGGCGTCGGCCGCTTCCAGTACTTCGCGCAGCTGCTGAGTTTCCATGGCAACCTGTTTCAGGGCTTTCACGAGATATGACTGCCGGTTGTTCAGTGATGCCAGCGTCGATTGAAAGGTGGCGTTTTTGCTGTCGGCACGGGCCAGCGAAGCCTGCAGAGCACTGACTTTTACTTCCAGTCGCTGCCTGTCTTCATCCAGCGCCTGAGTCTGCTGTTGCCGGACCTGTCGACGCCGATCGTGCAGTTCTCGCGTGGTATGCAGCAGTTCCGCCAGTCTGGTCTGCAGTGCACCTGACGAGGTCTGTGTCTGATCCAGTTCGATCTCCAGACCTGCGATCTGGCGGTCCAGTTCGGCCAGTTCGTCGCTCTCAACCGGTGGTTCGGTCAGTGAATCGATGGCTTCGGCCAGCTCCTGAGCCGATTCCTGATCGGCGACAACAGCCTCAGCCGCCCGGGCATCAACGACGTCGCTGTGGGCGGCTGCGTTTCCGGAGAATCCTGAATCGGCGACCTGTGCTGCCTGAGTCTCGACGGGTTTCGTCGAAGATTCCTGGCGAGGCTCAGCGGCAGGCGGTGATGGCCGGTCCGCAGCAGGGGCCGAAGTGGCCGTCTGAGTGGCGGCTTCGGTCGTCAGCTGCGGCACGTCAGCCGGCTGTCGGGCCACCTTGACGCCTGCGACCACGATCAGAATGATCAGAATGCCCACGATGTTGGCGATGATATCCAGAAACGAATCCGAGCCGAATTCCTGGTCGCCGGTGCTCTTGCGGCGACTCATACAGATCGTCCTCGACTTCGTTCGGGTGGCGGTGTCGGGTTGCTCGGAACAGCGGGTTCCTGAAGCGGTGCCGGAGCTGTCTCTGAACTGCCGGACGATGCCGGATTCGGTGACGGGCTGACTGCTCCATCAGCAGCTTTCAGGACACGAACCCGACTGGTGTTGACGTCCATCTGTTTCAGTCGGGCCGACAGCTGCTGCTGGACTGACTGCATTTCCTCGGCGACGGCGAATTCGACGACCGACGGAGCCGTGTCATCCTGGCCCGCCTGCGATGCCGTTCTGATATCAGCATCGGCGTTCAGTCCTTTGATGATCATGGCCAGAATCTGGTCCTGTTCCCACCCCTGAATATCGATCGCCTCGAAGTCGCCGATCGTCAGTTGATCGCGTTCCAGCACCACCATCACGGTGCGGCTCGCCGGGACGGAATCGGGTGGCTTATGACTTCCGGCTTCCGTTGACGCCTCTGAATCCGAAGCTCCGGAGGTGTCCGAGTCTGAGGACTGATTTTTTGCCTGCTGCAGCATCGCCAGCAGAAACGAGTCAGGCTGTTTTGTTTCCTTCTGTTCCTCGACGGCCTGCATAAAGCGGCGCAGAAAAGATTCGCTGTCTGTCGGGCTGCCGCCGCGGCCGGACGAGCCCTGTTCCGGTCCTGCGGTTGTTCCGACCGATCCGAATACCGACGGGTTTTCGCGGGTCGATGAGTTCTCAGGCGTTCCGGCTGTGCGGGTTGTCAGACCCGGCGCTGCAGCGGCCTGATCTGACCAGCCGGAACGCATCTGAGAACTGGTGCGGTTCGAGTCAGGCCATGCCTGAGCCATTCCATCCAGCGACGTCGTGGGTGCCTTATGTGTCGGCCGATCCATCATGGCGGCTTGACTGCCACTGGCGTCAATTGACTGGTTTTCTGTACTGCCGTCACCCGATCCCTGGTTGTGAGCCGGCGTTGAGAACGAACCGGGGCCCTGAACTCCCATATTGCCCGACAGAACGTCGCGCCGGGGAAACAGGGTAACGGCATCCAGCTGAGTCACTTCAAAAGCGCCTTCCGCGCCACTGCTGCCGTCACCGGTGCCACTGTTTTTCATGTCTGCGGTGCCATTGTTCACAACGCTTTGTGGCATACCGTTGGCATCGGGAAACAGAGCTGCCAGATCCGGAGCGGCAGACGTGTCGTCTGTGGAACGCGACGGTCCGGGAATGATTTCCGGGGCCGCGGCTGAACCCGGGGGCGAGGTCACATCAGCACTCACGAGAGGTGGAAACGTCGCCTCTTCGCCGTCCGCCGCTGATGTCTGTTCTCGTGTGTCTCCGGGCTCTCTGAATCCCCATGGATTCGGGTCAGATTCGGCGATCGTTTCCTGATCACGCCTGTCGGGATCGGTGGCACGATCCGAGTGAGGAATCAGCGCTCTTCGTTCTCGTGGTGGCGGGGCTTCTCCGCCCGCATAATACCGTCCGTCCAGAACGGGAGGATCGTCTTCGGCAAAGACAACGCGACCATCCGGCAACACCTGAACTCGACGGCGTGCGGACGGTTGCGGCAGGGCGTTCCGCGCGGCGTTCGGCGTCCCCGGACGCACTGATTCGACCTGCGCCACCATCTCGCTGTAGAGTTCGGCTCGGCGACGGAAGGCGGCCTGCACCGCATTCTGCAGGGCGGATCGCTCGCCCGCAGCAACCGATCCGGCGGCGATGTGGCGCGACTGCTCCACCAGTTCGTATCCAAAATGGATGCCGGCATCGGTCAGAGTTCGCTGAGCGACATAAAACATCATGCTGCCATTCGGTCGGACCAGCAGCAGCACGTACGGCTTGACGCTCAGCGATTGTGAATGCCGCGCATCATGCACGGACATGATTCCTGACAGCAGCGGATTATCATTGGCGGGGAAGCCTTCCATATCGGCCTCAGAAAGTTTTACGCCGGCTGGCAGAAACTGAAAGCCGTCTGCGGTAACGTCAATGATCACGGGAGACCGCTGAGTGCCCGTGGAATTGGTGAATTCAATGATGGTGGTGTCTGACCCGGCGGCGGACGGTTCTGATTTCAGTTCCGCCATCTGCCGCAGACTGATCAGCGCGGATTCGCGTGTCCGCAGCAGCTGCTCTCCCTGTTCGGTTGTCCGGGATTCGATTTCCAGTTCCTGCTGCAGCTTTGCCAGCAGGCGGTTTTTCTGATCCAGCTGCAGACTCAGTTCCTGTTCCTGCTGCCGCAGCTCAGCCAGCTGCTGCAGCCCGGCCTGGTCCCCGTCCGAGTTTTGTTCGGCCTGCTGCAGTTCGGCCCGGGCCGCCGCAATATGCTGCCGCAGCAGGTCGCGCTGTTCAGATTCCTGGTCGATGCGAACCTGCAGCGCCGCTGCTTCCGCTTCTTTTGCCTGTCTCTGCTGTCGCTGCCATTGCTGCCGTTTCTGTTTTTGCTGCTGCCGTTCATCAGCGGACGGATCCGGTGGCAGCAGTGTGATCGAAGCAACATCGCCCGAGTCGGACTCGGCGGCTGCTTTGCGCGGCGGGGGCGGGTTGCTGTCGACGGCGTCGCCGTTCCACTGTGGTACATCGTCGCCGGCCCATTCCGGTGCCTGTGCTGAACTGTCGATTGCCTGCGGCCAGTCCTGCGGCTGCGGCGCTGCGACGGCGCTTTCCCGGGCCACAGAGATCTGTTCGTGTCGGATCCGGCGTGTGGTGACAAGCAGCAGCAGAATCAATGCCCCCATCGTGCAGACCAGAACGGCCAGAAAGGGAAACAGCGAAATCGCGTTTTGTGAGTTCCGCCGGGCCATGCCAGTGCTGTCATCCTGAGTTGTGCAGAAGGGTCGGGTAAAGCGGTCTGAATCAGGCCGCGTTTCGCATTGAAGTCTTGGCGGTCAGGACGTGAACCGCGGCCGTGAGACTGTTGGCCGTTCGTTCCATGGTTTCTGCAACCTGCAGCGCCTGCAGGTTTTGATTAAGCTGTTTCTGCAGGGCGGCCAGTCGTTCTTCTGATTCCGTCAGTCGCAGCAGCGTGGCTCCCAGCTGGTGCAGTGCCTCACTTTGCCGCGCCGATTCCTGCGAGCTGCTCTGCATGGCCTGCTGCCACGCCAGCATCCGGTCTTCGAATGTGCCGAGGACGCGTTCGACCTGTCCCACAACGGTCTGAGTCGATTCCTGCAGGGCAGCATTCCAGGCGTCGCGTGCGTCCGACGAAGCGTCGCGATGATCGTGGAGCGTCTGTTCCAGGTCCGCATCCATGGCATCCTTCAGATCCACGGCGTGGTGCTCAAGCACTTCGCTGAACGTGATGCGGAAGGATGTGAGCTGTTCTGCCCACAGATGACATTGCTGACGAATGAAATCGGCCGGCAGCACTGACTGCGATGACTGAGTGTCCTGCTGTGCTGGCTCACCGCCGAAACCGGGCAGCAGAGTTTCAATCCCGAACTGCTCGACATCGCTCAGAACTTTCTGTTCGCCGCGTTCGACAACGAACGATGCGAAGACCAGCACGATTGACATTCCCAGCGCCAGGGCCGTGGTGTCAAACGCCACAGAAAGTCCGCCGGTGACTTCGCCCAGTGATGAATCCAGCTGTTCGGGAGTCACATTGCCGATGGCCATCGTGATCCCGATGACCGTACCGAGAAAGCCGAGAATCGGAATCGCCCAGGTGATGGTGCGGATCGTGGCATAAGTCTGGTGCAGGCGGTCACTGGCCAGTTCGGCCAGGTATCGCAGATGTTCTTCCAGTCCGTCACGACGTGATCCTCGCAGGTACTGCAGGGTGTCCTGAATTCGACGAACCAGATGAGTGGATGCCCCGGCGGATTTCGTTCGGCACCATTCAGACAGCAGAGCTTCTCTGTCCGACGGCGTCGCGGCAGCGGCCAGTTGTCGACGTGCGAGCTGGCTGGCGGCGGTCAGGACGTTTCGTTCACTGCGCAGGCGCCCGTATTTCTGGACCAGAATGGCCATGCCGACAAAGAACATGGCGGCGCTGATGTATTCCAGCGGGTGGCTGCAGAAATAACGGTCGACAAAGGCGTTCAGGCCCGGTACGGCGAGGCCGCAGGCGTAGAATGCCGACATTCCTGCTGCCGCAAGAAGAGTTGTCCTGAACGCTGAGGGCGTGTTGGGCCTGTGATTGCTCACCAGTGATCGCCTCGGTCAAAGCGCGGGAGGCAATCAGATCCGGACAGCATGATCCCGCCGGCCCGGGGGCACAAGGTGCCATCCGGGTCTGCGCGGGCCAAACGACCACCATCGGGCCGTTCGCTGTCAGCACGCCGAGCCCCCCTTGGTCGACGTGCCGCAGAAAGTTGATCGTCATAACTGGCAGAGTTTGTTAAGGCGGAACAACCGGAATGATCCCGCAAAGCGGAATCCACGATCAGAAAGCATGAGCGTGCCGTCGGTCAGCCGAACACGATCGGTGCATTCTGCCGGACGGCCGGCGGAACACTTTCCGCGAGAGGGGGGCCCATGCATCGCCGACAGCGTGTGTTTCAGGCGGCTTCCAGCACACGCAGTTCCGAGCTTTCCACGTACGCTCTGACCCGCGGACGGTAAGCTTCCATATGAGGGGCCTGCAGGTGCGCCTTCAGTGTTTCCAGTGACTCCCATTTCTCCACAATCACCACGCGGTTGAAGTCGCGATCCTGTTTGTCCAGATCCGTGGCGGCATCGACCGTCGGTCCGTATTCGATACAGCCGGCTTCGGCTCGGACGTCGGCCACGATCTGGTTGAATTCAGCAAGGAACTTATCGCGTGTACCCGGCCGGCACTGGATGGTGGCGATCACGATAATCATGGCGGTCTTGTTTTCGTTTGAGTTTAAGAAGATCGGGTTCAGCCGTTCCGGGCCCCGGTGGCCCCGGAAGAATCATGGATGACAGTGCGGAATCCTGTTCAAGCGGCTACCGGAACGGCCAGACATGAGGCGCGATGACAACGGTCACAATTCCCACCAGGATGCTCAGGGGAATTCCGAGCCGCAGGTAGTCAGAGGATCGGTAACCGCCCGGACCGTATACCATCATGTTGGTCTGATAGCCGAACGGCGTTGCAAAACTGCCGGCCGAACCCATGATCACGGCGATAATCAGTGGCTCGGGGTTCATATTCATGGTGGTGGCCGAAGCGAGTGCAATCTGCAGCACCAGCACGGCGGCCGCCTTGGCGGTGATCATGTTGGTCAGCACCACGGACAGCGCGTAGATCGCTGTCAGAATCATATAGTGTCCGCTGCCGACCAGCCGGGCCATCGTTTCGCTGACGAAGACGTCGGCGTGGCTGGCCTTCATGGCCTCACCGATCCCCAGTCCGGCTCCCATGACCAGAATCACATTCCAGTCAATCGCCCGCCGGGCTTCGGCCGCCCGCGTGCAGCGAAAGAAGATCATCAGCAGGGCTGCCGGCAGGGCCGACAGAAAGGCCGCATTGTCGACGCCCAGCGAACTGAAAATGGAAGCGGCAATGATGAATCCGAACATGACCAGACGGGCGGTCCACGCCTTTTCATGCCGGACGGGCGCCGAATCCTGAACTTCGCTGACCAGGAAGAAATGCCGTGAATTCCGCTGCTGTTCAATGAAACTCTGGCTGGATTCCAGCAGCAGCGTGTCCCCCGGCTGAAGACGGATATCACCGATTTTGCCGGCCAGCCGCACGCCATCGCGATTGACGGCAATGATGGCCGCGTTGTAGTGAGAACGAAACTTCGATTCCCGGATGGACATTCTAAGAAACGGGTAGCTGCTGGAAACGACGGCTTCCATCAGGCATCGGTGAGACCGCGGGCCGTCCAGTTTGAACAGCTGATCCGTGGCCGGCTTCAGCCCCGGAATCTTCTGCAGGTCGACCACGGATTCCACCACACCGACGAAGACCAGATGGTCATTGGCCTGCAGCAGCGCATCGGAACTGACGGCCGGCAGCACATGTCCGTTTCGATCGATTTCCATCAGGTACATGCCGGGCAGGTGACGCAGACCTGCTGCTTCAATCGTCTTGCCGACCAGCGGACTGGTGGCGTCAATCTCCATTTCTACCGTGTACTCCCGGGGGTCATCCGTGGCGGTGAAGGCCGGCTGACGTTCCGGCAGCAGCCGCCGGGTGAACATGGTGATAAAACAGACTCCCAGCAGCGTGCAGGGAACACCGATCCAGGCCTGATCGAACATGGTCAGTCCACCACCAGGATTCGCCTCCACCAGCTTGCTGTTCACCACGATCGTGGTGCTGGTGCCGATCAGCGTGCACATGCCGCCCAGAATGGCGGCATAACTAAGCGGCATGAACAGATGGCTGACAGAAATACGATGCTTGCGCGACCAGTCGCTGACAATGGGCATCATCAGCGCTACCACCGGCGTGTTGTTCAGAAAAGCACTCAGCAGCGCCGCCGGAATCATGGTCCGCACCTGAGCAGACACCGTATTGCGCGGGGTTCCGAGCAGTCTCATCCCGATCCACGTGAATGCGCCGGTCCGCTGCAACCCATCCGCCACGACAAACAGAATGGCAACCGTCAGCACACCCGGATTCGCAAATCCGGACAGTCCCTGAGACACACTGAGTCCGTTCTTCGGATCCAGGGCACCGTAGATAAGCAGGACGGTCAGGCCGGCCAGCAGCGTGATGTCGGCGGGATATCGGAAGTACATGATTCCGATAATGGCTGCCAGAATCACACCCAGCGTCAGAGCGATTGAAAACCACTCC
Source organism: Fuerstiella sp. (assembly GCA_040222735.1). Lineage (GTDB taxonomy): Bacteria > Planctomycetota > Planctomycetia > Planctomycetales > Planctomycetaceae > Fuerstiella. The sequence continues at coordinate 71,866 of JAVKCM010000011.1, forward strand.
ATAAGGGAACTCTCAGTTTATGACATTCGCCTGATGTCGGACAGAAATCACCAGTGATCAGAAAGGACAACAAAGCCGGTCCGGCGGTTCGTTCACTGAGGCGCCGTCTTTTTGACGGCGTCAACGACGCGTTCATGAAACTGGCCGTTGGTAACGACCATGCCTTCATTGGCCGCCAGCGTCGAACCATGCCGGAATTCCGGCGGACGGCCGTGGATATCGGTGACAGATCCGCCGGCTTCTTCAACCACGATCACACCACCGGCGTGGTCCCAGATTTTTTCCTGATACCCGCGTCGCGTCGGCAGACGCAGATAGATGTCGGCATGTCCCATGGCCACAGCAAGGTACTTGCACTGACTGTCAATCCGAAAAGGATCCCGGGTGATTCCCAGTTCTGCGGCAATCTGTCCGGACCAGTCATGAGAACTGTGGCCGGATTCGACGGATTCACAGAATCGGGCGTCCTGGCTGTTCTTCGTCCCGGTCACACGAACTGGTGATGGCGGTGCCTCGGCATTATCCAGCGGCTGTACAAAACTGCCTTCTCCCCGGATCGCCCACGCCAGCAGGCCGCGCCCGGCGGCGGGATTGTCCGGATCCACCGGCATGTTGGGACAACCCAGCACGCCAACCTGAATCTGACCGTCGACAATCAGCGCCAGCGAAATCGCGTACTGATCTTTCCGCAGAAAACCTTTGGTGCCGTCGATCGGTTCCAGCGTCCAGAAACGGGGACGGTATTCCTGCAGTCCGCCGCGGTCAATCCAGTCACAGACTTCCAGCGCTGTTGAGTCCACACCAACCGATTGACATTCTTCGACCACGCGGTTCAGAAACTCAGCCCCGGAATCGGCGCGCAGTTCAGCGGCACCCTCTTCACCGATCACCGGATCGTCCGGAAAGTCCTGTTGCAGCGCCCGGCAGATCAGGGCCTGGCTGGCGAAGTCAGCGACGGTGACAGGGCTTTTGTCTTTTTTTTCCAGTGCATCCGTGGAAATAGACGCCTGAACGGCTCGGCAAACGGCGGCCGCCTGTCGGACCGCATCAAGGGCGGTCTGCACTTCCCGGGTGTACACGGATATTTTCGCTTTCGTCTGGAAACAGGAATTCTGTCGGTGAGACTATCGTGATCAGCGCCGTTTTTTACAGTAAATATCACTGTTGTGAAAGTTGCGGGCGAATTTCAACGCAGCAGACCGAAGGCAAGTGTCAGCACCAAAGCCAGAATCACCAGTCGCCACCAGATACCCGCTCCCGGCGAATGAGAATCGGTTGTCGCGTGATCCGGAAATTCCCGCGCCACAAAGTCGTCGTAGTCAAAGTCATCGTCGCCCATCGGATCGTCGTCAGCCGAATAGTCGGCGTCGGCATTCCAGCCACAGTCGTCGCTGGCGCCGCACGATCGACACACGCGGGCTCCTTCTTCAACAAGAGCATCACAGTGCGGGCAATGAAACATCTGTATTTCTCAAATCTTTCTGACAGTGTGGCTGTGCCGGCGCCCTTTGATGCAGGTCACCCCGGAAAGTGACCTGTCAGAACAGCCGGGTGCCGGCAGTCGGCAAAGGTAACCGGTGCGGAGACACGACGCTGTCCGCCCTGCAACGCGGGCTCACTGCGAAACTGGGCAGTTGGCATCATCATAACAGGCTTTGGCAAGGAAGTCGGCTGGCGGATTCTGCCGAACACTCGCCAGGCGTGGCGAATACCAGGTGTAGCTTTGACTTTGCAGTGTTCTGTGCCGATACGTTTTTAATGGAGCGGCATTTTCTTCGCTTCTGCAGCGATGACAAACTGAATCCGGATGACAAACGCGATGAGCGAACAGGAACGAATCAGGGAACTTGAAGAACAGGTCCGTTTGCTGGATCAGCAACTGATGCAGACGCAGAAGCTGAGTTCCGTGGGAGCGCTGGCCAGCAGCATCACTCATGAATTCAACAACATCCTGACCACGGTCATCAACTATGCCAAAATGGGCATTCGCCACAAGGATGCCAAAACACGAGACAAGTCGTTCGACCGGATCCTTGCCGCCGGCCAGCGGGCCACCAAGATCACCACGGGCATGCTGGCGTACGCACGCAATACCAGCGATCGCTTTGAACCCTGCGAACTGAACAAGCTGCTGGGCGACGTTATGGTGCTGGTGCAGAAAGACCTGCAGATGCACCGGATCGGCGTGGATGAAGATATTCAGCCCGGCGTCTGGGCCACCGTCAACAGCAGCCAGATTCAGCAGATCCTGCTCAACCTGATCGTCAACGCGCGGCAGGCCATGAAGGAAGGCGGCCGTCTGAAACTGGCCATTCGCGACAACGCGGCCGAGGGCTGGGCCGAAATTTCGGTGGGCGACACAGGGTGCGGAATCCCCAACGATCAGCTGCAGAAGATCTTCGATCCGTTCTTTACCACCAAACAGGCGGATGCCCGCGGACAGGGAGGCACGGGTATCGGCCTGTCGCTGTGTCGCCGCATCATCGAATCACACAAGGGACGGATCCGCGTGGAAAGCGAAGTCGGCAAAGGCACTCGCTTTACGCTGAAACTGCCACGAGCCGATTCGCCGGCCGGATTGATCGATTCTTCTGCCGCCTGAAACACCGGGGACACGGTGTAAGGGCGTCTGAATTCCGCCGTCCGATCGTGTCTTTCCCATCATTCGCACCGTTTCTGCTGTCCGGCCGCAGTGTCGGAAATTTCGACGATCGTCACCACTGCCAAAAAACAGCCTTCGAATCTTCCCACGCCGGCTGCCGAATTCCGTCGATTTCGCACCGATTCTGTGATCTGCCCCCCGTCTTGAATGAACGGTTCTCAACCGCCGTGCTGTTGTGCTGCAGGGCTGCCCCGGGATGTCCGACAATTCACACCGGCGAGTCGACGTTGAGGACCGGTTTCCCGGTTGGGGCTGGACTCGATGCATTCTTCGCGGGATAATGCCCGACAGGCGCGGGTCGTTCAAAGTGAGCCGTTTTCCCATATTTTGTTGCCGGTTCAGCTGGTCAGGGTGCTGTGATGATTCATGTTCGACTTTTCTGCTCGTTGGCAGCCATTGCCTTCACGCTGCCGGCTGCAGCACAGTCCCCGACGGCTCCGACATCAGACGCCGAAGCGTCGGTCGAAAGTCCGGCCCGTCCGGAATACGTCCGGATTCGGCGCACTGAGCGACGTTCGCCGATCGCCCTTGAAACATCCATTATCCGGTTCGCTGAATCGAAGAAGTATCCCGGCAAGACGGTCGATCTGATCGGTGCCATTCATCTGGGTGAGGAACAGTACTATCGAGTACTGAACGACAGGTTCCAGGATTACGATGCCCTGCTGTTTGAAGCCGTTATGCCGCGTGAGGCGGTGCGGCGCGGACTCCGGCCCGGCGGCGGTCACGGATCCGGCCGACGGCTGAATGATGACGAGGAATGGACCGAGGCGAAGGTGGGGCTGCAGGCGATCTCAGTACTGCAGCTGGGCATGAAGGATGCGCTGGGGCTGGAATTTCAGCTGGCGGGCATCGACTACACCGGTCACAACTTCGTGCACGCTGATATGACTCAGGAAGAATTCGAAGCGTCGATGGCCCGCCGTGGCGAATCGTTTTCGAAACTGCTGGTGCAGGAAATGGGGAAGGCCGCCCTGCAACAGCAGAATGTGAATCCGCTGGCTCAGCAACTGGACCTGATGATGTCGTTGCTGGCGTCGGACCGAAAATATCGCGTCCGCAGAATTGCCGCGATGGAGCTGACGAAAGCCAACGAGGGAGATGCCTTCGCCGGGGCAGACGGCACATCCACCATTATCACCGAACGCAATATCAAGGCGCTGAGGGTGCTGCAGAAACAGCTTCGCACCAGCAGCAGCAACATCGGCATCTTTTACGGTGCCGGGCATTTTCCGGATATGGAACAGCGTCTGATCGACGAATTCGGTTTTGAACGCCAGTCTGAAGAATGGCTGACGGCATGGAAACTGAGCGCGCCGAAGACGGCCCGGAGTTCCGAATAAGATCCGTCAGCCGGGGTCACGCGGGCACGGCCGCAGTCACGGTTTCCACACCGGATCGATCATTTCGCTGTTGATCTGTTCCCACAACTGCACCATGCGTTCACGCCGGTCAGGTTGCTCTGCAGCAAGGTCATGGGTTTCGCCCACATCGGCGGCCAGATCAAACAATTGCCAGTTTTGCGGCGCCCGAGGTCTGGAATGACGCAGCAGTTTCCAGCCCTCGTGCCGCAGGGCGGCCCGCGTTCCGGTCCGCCAGAACAGCGTCGGATGGGGCGGTGTCGAGCGAGGGTTGTTCAGGAACGGCAGCAGGTTCACTCCATCCAGTGACTGCGCCGGCGGCGGTTCTGCACCTGCGACAGCGCAGGCGGTGGCATACATGTCGAGTGAAATCACGGCCGGTTCGTAAACGACGTTTGCCGGAATGTGACCGGGCCAGCGGACCAGAAACGGCACGCGAATTCCACCCTCGTAGACAGACCCTTTTTCTCCCCGCAGAGGCAGGTTGCTGCTGGTGAGTTCACGCGTGGGGCCGCCATTGTCGCTGAGAAAAAACACCAGCGTGTCACGTTCAAGATCAAGCTCGCGCAGGGTCGTCAGCACCTGTCCGACGCTGTCATCCAGATGGCCCAGCATGGCGGCAAAAATGCGGCGATGAATATCATCGATGTCGGCGAATCGCTGCATCCAGGCGTCCGTCCCCTGCAGCGGACTGTGCACGGCGTTGTAGGCCAGGTACAGAAAAAACGGCCGGTCGGCGTTGCGCTGGATAAAATCGACGGCTTCCCGCGTGAACGCATCGGTCAGGTACTGCTGTTCTTCCACGGGCTGACCGGATCGGTAGATCGGGTTGTCGGCATCGTAGTCCGGCTCGTCGTAGCCCATATGAGTGGTGTAGGTGAGTCTGCCGTCGCGACTGGTCCAGCGTCCCTGAGTGTTGCCGGGCAGTGCTCGCCGTCGCAGCATGGTGAAAACATGACGGTACGGCGGCGGCACAAAATAATGACCTTCGTGCAGGAAACCGAAGAATTCGTCAAAACCGCGCCGCTGCGGGTGATAGGCGGCTGTTCCGCCCAGATGCCACTTTCCGATCAGGCCGGTGGTGTATCCGACATCGTGCAATACATCGGCCAGTGTCTTCTGAGACGCCGGCAATCCGGCTTCGGGATCTTCGTTCCTGGCGCCGATCGGGTTGAATTCATAGCCGAACCGCGTCTGATAACGGCCCGTCAGCAGACCCGCTCGTGAGGCACTGCAGAACGGCGCCGTGACATAGCCGCTGGTGAACCGAACGCCGTCAGTCGCCAGTGAATCAATATGCGGAGTCGGAATCTGAGTGTTTCCCTGACACCCGGTTTCTCCGTATCCCAGATCGTCCGCCAGCAGGATGACAATATTCGGTTGCCGACCGATTCGGGCGACAGGTTCGTCCGCCTGCACAAACTGTGACAGCAGGCAGGCAGGCATCCAGAGAATCAGTGGCAGTGCAGGTGATGGCGATGGCATCAGGCGGAAGCTCCGGCGCACAGGGGGAAGGGGCTTGTCCGTGGGCGTCGTCACATTGAACGTCGAAGATCGGACGAATGCAATCGTCAGAAGTCGCGGCGGGAAATGTACACGCATCCCAGAATCAGCATCACCAGCACGAAGATGGCATTGTTCCGGATCACCGACACGGGCTGAAACGTCTGCCGGTCCTGCTGCAGACTGTCGCGATTCACGAGACCCGGCGGAGCCGCCTGTTCATTGACCACTACCGTTTTTTCTCCGCTCATCACGTAGGTCACGAATTCATCCAGCTGATAAGGTCTGGGCAGCACCGTCCACAGCGGCAGTATCACGTACTGATAAAACTGGTAGGCGCCACCCGGACGTTCTGCCCATGACTGCAGCCGAGTACCGGTGGAAACATCGTATTCATGAACGGCCAGCACGCCGTCAGAAGCCAGCAGCGTGCCGCCGGGCGAATAGGCGATCGCTGTACAGTGGCCGCTTTCCGGAATCCGCCACGTCAGTGGCTGGCCGGTGCTGCCATCGAACAGCAGAACGGTTTCGTCATGCGTCAGCACGGCCAGGCCGGATCCGTCCGGGGCCGCGGCACAGACGCGAGGCAGGACGCCTTCCGGCAGCTGCACTTCGTGCTGCGTTTCCAGCGTGGTTGTGTTGATCACCAGTAACCGACCATCAGCCAGCCCCAGAATCGAATAGGGATCGGCCGCTGCGATGACGCCGGCGTCTGGCGAGCCCAGATCTCTGGACTGCTCCGGCACGTAGCGTCCTTCGTCCGTCGGAATCAGACGGTGCAGCTTTCCTTCGCTGTACATCAGCAGCACATCAGAGACCGGGCAGAGTGATGCCACGAAGTCATCACCCAAAGCCGGCATCTTCTTTGAGTTCACTTCTTCGAACGCCTTTGAGGCACCGCTGATCAGCCCGCCGGTAATGGTTCCCAGAAAATCACTGCGTCGACGTTCCTGATCGGACTGACCGTTGAACTGATAGATCGCCTGGCGCGTGGGGAGCAGCACGCGACCGTCACCAGTTACCAGAACAGCCGGCGCGGCATCCGGGACGCGTCCCTGTGGCTGCCGGACCCAGTCCTGCGCGGCAGACCCGGCCACCAGTTGCGGCGCACCCAGCCCGCCGAACCGCGAGGCCGACAGCTGCAGCGCCAGAATACGGTCGGCCGTGGTGTCGTAAACTGGTAGAAAGCGCTGATCGGATGCCAGGAAACGCTGCACAAAGCCTCGCAGCTGACTGTCCGGCGGCACTTCGAAAATCAGGTCCCAGCGATTTTCATCGGCGTTCCAGACGTAGGTGTTGCGGTTGCCGTCCACAGTCAGCAGGTCCGGGCCGGCGACCGTCATTTCCCGGATCCCCCGCTGGCGAATCAGATTGTCTTCCATGACGCGCTGAGTGGTGCCGATCACCGTCAGTCCCAGCCAGAACAGCACCACGATCGTCAGCGCCACAATGGAATTGCGCCAGATAACACCGGCAATGGCCGACACCGAGTAATAAATCATGAACAGAAAGACGTAGACGGGAATACACCACAGCAGTTCATGTCGCCAGCGATCCATTCGCAGTCCCAGCAGCAGCCAGATGCCGGCAACCAGTACCATGGCGTACAGCAGTGTAAAGATGCAGCCGCCCAGAAACCTGGTGACAAACAGCCAGCTGCGACGGACCGGTTTGCTGAGCAGCAGCGAGATTTCACCGGGTTCAAACGTGCGTGGAATAATGCCGGCAGTCACCAGCAGAGAACCCAAAATGCCGAAGAAACCGAGAAATACTCCGACCACGGTGACCACCACCCGTTCGAAAATCGGTTCGAATTCACGCGGTGTCAGGGGCAGCGGGCCGATAATTGTGGCGGTGGCATAGGTCAGTGAGATGGCATTGCTGTCGTAAATATCGATCTCGCCGGAAAAAGCCGCGGCCAGCAGCAGCAGATTGCGCCGCTGCTGCTCGACCTGCGTCAGATCCGAGCGATCCAGCAGCTGCCGGGTTTCGTCGGACAGCGGCACATTTTTCCAGCTGTCGGCATCGTGGAAATCGTTCCGCGTCAACAGTCCGTTCAGCTGATTCAGAATCTCGGCCCGGGATGGATTGCCGCGTGGTCCGCGGCGCCGGGACACAGATTCTTCCGGATTCGGTGTCAACAGACGGCGAAGCCGTTCCTGCTGTCCGTCATCCAGCAGCGACCACAGATGGGCTGCCGGTGTCTGCTGCTGGTCGGCTCCGGCTGTCAGCTTCTTCAGTAAAGCTTCGGGGCGTGTGAGTTCACCGGGACGCAGTTCGATGGCCTTGTCCGTCGACAGCCCGAAGGGTGCCAGCAGCAGCAGCACGACGACGATGCCGATCAGGGCAATCAGCAGGACACGGGAGGCGATGGCTTCCCGAAAAGAATCCTTCAGGATGGCAGCATAGGCGCTCATTGGTCACCTTCCTTCACGATCTGCAGAAAGGCTTCTTCCAGCGTCAGGTCCGGTCGCTGCATGCTGATCAGGCTGATGCCGGTGCGGCGGAGTGCATCAACGATGCTGTCGACCTGAGACTGTTCAGGCACGCTGGCCTGCACCTCAAGCACGCCGGGCGCGGTTTCATGGACGCGTGTCACGCTGACATCGGGAAAACAGGCGTCGACCGCCGTGCGGTCGGCCGCGATTCGAAACACCACCGGTGACTCGGCCATCGCTGCCGTCAGTTCTCGCACACTGCCGGTTCGCCGAACGCGTCCTCGGGTCAGGATGGCCACGCTGTCGCAGATCAGTTCAATTTCCTGCAGCAGATGGCTGTTGAGAAAAACGCTGGCTCCGTCATCCGCGAGGCCGCGCAGTACGTCCCGGATTTCCTTGCGACCGACCGGGTCCACACCATCGGTGGGTTCATCCAGAATGATCAGGTCGGGCCGGTGAATCATGGCCTGAGCCAGTCCCAGTCGCTGCTGCATTCCTTTTGAGTAACCGCTGACGCGATCCTTTTCACGGCCCAGCAGTCCGACGCGGTCCAGCAGCGCCGGCGCCCGGCGTCGAACTTCCGCCACGGACAGACCGCTCAGGCAGCCATAGAATTCCAGTGCCGTATTCCCGGTCAGGTGTCGTGGAATGCGGTGATTTTCCGGCAGGTATCCGATCCGGCGGCGGGCGGCAATGTGACCGGCGGGATATCCCAGCACGCCGGCCTGTCCGGACGTTCTGCGGACAATGCCCAGCAGAATCTTGATCAGCGTGGTCTTGCCGGCACCGTTCGGTCCCAGCAGTCCGTAAATTCTGCCGCGCGGGACTTCCAGCGTCACGTTCTGCAGCGCCGGCACCGTGCGGCGTTTCAACAGACCGTTTCGATAGGTTTTCTGAAGATCCCGGACCTGAATCACCGGTTCAGCGGATATCACGTGCAGCCTTTGTGAAAGATTGTAACCGGGTCACCGGATGCGGCGGAGGCGTCAGCCGGCCTGTCCCCGCAGTGCCGCATCCAGTTCCTGGCGAAGGTGTTCGAAGGGTTCCAGTCCGACAGAAATGCGGACAAGTTCGTCTGTGATTCCGATCTGCAGACGGTCCTGTCTGGTCATGAACCCGTGAGATGTGGTGGCCGGATGCGACAGTGTTGTGCGGGCGTCGGCCAGCGTGGCGGAAAACGGAATCGTCGCTGCAGCCTGCATGAACGCAGACACGGCCGCCTTGCCGCCATCGTGCAGTTCAAATGAAACGATGCCGCCGGTCCCCTGTGGATAATACTTCTGAGCCACCGCGTGCGTGCCGTGTCCGGGCAGAGACGGATGGTACACGCGTCGAACCTGCGGATGATCGTTCAGAAAAGCGGCCAGGTCCCGGGCTGTGCCGGTCAGTTGCTTCATGCGCAGCGGCAGTGTGCGGAGGCCCCGCTGCGTCAGCCAGCATTCGAACGGATTGGCATTCTGACCAAACACGCTGGACGTGGCCCGTACGGAACGCATGACGGACCGTCCGCCGGCGGCGACTCCCAGCATGACGTCACCATGTCCGTTCAGATACTTTGACGCACTGTGAACCACGACCGCCGCGCCGTGGTCCAGCGGGCGGATGAGTTCCGGCGTGGTGAACGTACTGTCCACAATCAGCGGCACGTCGCCCAGCGTCTGGCAGATTGCCGGAATATCAGAAACTTCCAGCAACGGATTGGAAACCGATTCAATCAGACAGAACTTCGTGTTGGCCCGACGTCCGGCCGCCACGGCATCGGGATCTCTGACGTCCACGTAGGTCACAGAGATGCCGAACTGCTGTTCCAGGCGGCGCATCAGCTTGATGGTGATTCCGTACAGAGAACGAGCCACCAGCAGATGATCACCGCTGCTGGCCAGGGTCAGGGCCACGGCCGCGATGGCCCCCATGCCGGAGGCAAAGACCGCTCCGGCCTCAGCGTGTTCGAGCGACGCGATTGAATCCGCCAGGGCCTGATGGTTGGGATTGCTGTCACGCGTGTAGATGTGCCCGTCGGCGGTACCGGCATGCAGTTCGGCCAGAACATTGAGGTCTGGAATATCAAAGGCGGTAGTCTGAAAAATCGGAGGTGCGCTGGGGGGCGTCACCAGATTCGGAACGTGTCCCATTCGGGCTGGATGAGAGTTGGTCATGGTTGCCGCCGGAGCCCTGGTGAAGGGGGCTGGTAAAAAGTTTGTCACGGTGTGCGGGCCGGACGGGCGTCCGTCCGGGAGCACCGGGATAACAGGGAATCACTGCTTTGTCTGCCTGCGGGACCGCCCGGCAGAACTGACTTTCTGTGACCGATAGTAGTGCCGTCAAGGGTGGCGTAAAGGTCTGCCGGACTGGCGGTTGAGCAGGGCAGGCTGATTGTCGCAAGTCTGACCTGAACAGATAGCGTCGGCGACGAAAAAATGGCAGTGTTGCTGAATCCTTGTGCAAACAGACTGTGCACGACCCACGCAACACGTTAACAAATGCGGCAGTCACAGTACTGCGGCTGAATGGTCGACAATTCTAAACAAAACTTATTACGCCATTATCAATTCTACTTTTACAGGTCGAGGATTCAGGAGATGCCTGCCGTCGTTTATTTTGTTCCAGTCCTTGGTGCCGTTGGGCTTGCCTTCAGCGCTTACCGGTACTGGTGGGTTGTTGGTCAGGAGTCCGGGACTCCGCAGATGCAGCAGATTGCGGCTCGTATCCTTCGGGGGGCGATGGCCTTCCTGAAGGCTGAGTACTCAGTGCTGCTGGTCTTTCTGGTGGTGGTCGGCGGCCTGTTGCTGGCGTCGGGGAATCGCCCGGAATCTCACCCGCTGATTGCACTGTCGTTTGGGATGGGGGCCGTGTTTTCCGGGCTGGCCGGATTTCTGGGCATGCGTGTGGCGACTCAGGCCAATGTGCGTACAGCGCACGCGGCCAGAACGGGGCTGGGCCCCGCCCTGAAACTGGCATTTTCCGGTGGCAGCGTGATGGGACTGACCGTGGTTGGTCTGGGTGTGGTCGGCCTGGGCGGACTGTTCATCTATTACACTGCCCGATTCGGAAATTCCGGAGCCGACCTCGCGCGGACCATCAATGTGCTGACCGGATTTTCCTTCGGGGCATCGTCGGTGGCCCTGTTTGCGAGGCTGGGCGGCGGCATCTACACGAAAGCGGCAGATGTGGGAGCCGACCTGGTCGGCAAGGTCGAAGCCGGTATTCCGGAAGATCACCCGCTGAATCCGGCAACCATCGCGGACAATGTCGGTGACAACGTCGGTGACGTGGCCGGCATGGGAGCCGACCTGTTTGAAAGCTATGTGGGTTCCATCATCGGAGCCATGGTGCTGGGGGCTGCCTTCGTGGTCGGCGCCGATCGGGTGCCCCAGTTCGCGGACCGTCTGGAAGGCATCGGCCCGGTACTGCTGCCCCTGTTTCTGGCGGCCGCCGGAGTTCTGGCGTCTGTGATCGGCACGTTCTTTGTGAGTGGCGACAATTCCATCAGTCCTCAGAAGGCCCTGAATCGCGGCGAACTGGTGGCGGCCGGTGTCATGATTATCGCCAGCCTCGCCATCATTATGACCGTCATGCCCGCGTCATGGACGTATCGCGGGCAGGATCTGAGCCGCATCGGAGTCTTTCTGGCCACACTGATCGGTCTGGGCTGCGGCCTGGCGATCGGTGTTGTCACGGAATATTACACGGGCTGCGGCAAGAAACCGGTTCGGAATATCGTGGAACAGTCCGTGACCGGAGCGGCCACCAATATCATTTCCGGCCTGGGTGTGGGCATGCTGTCCACCGCGATTCCTATCGTGTTGATCGCCGCGGCCATTATCGGAGCGTACGAACTGGCGGGCCTGTACGGTATCGCCATCGCCGCGGTCGGGATGCTTTCCAACACCGGCATTCAGCTGGCCGTGGATGCCTACGGACCGATTGCGGATAATGCCGGCGGCATTGCGGAAATGACCGGCCTGCCTCCTGAGGTTCGCAGCCGGACAGACGAACTGGACGCCGTGGGCAACACAACGGCCGCCATCGGTAAAGGCTTTGCCATCGGGTCGGCGGCGCTGACAGCGCTGGCCCTGTTCGCCGCCTATATGGCGACCGTGCAGATTGATGCCATCAATATCGCTCAGCCCAAAGTCATGGCCGGGCTGCTGCTGGGAGCGATGCTGCCGTTCCTGTTTTCAGCGCTTGCCATGCAGGCAGTCGGCCGAGCAGCCCAGAAAATGATTACCGAAGTCCGCCGCCAGTTTGCCAGCATTCCCGAGCTGAAGCACGCGCTGGGCGTCTGGACAAGAAACAATGATAATGGCGTCGGGCACGATGACTGGTCGGAAGAAGACCAGACGGCGATGTCTGATGCGATGGATAAGGTTGAGTATGAAAAGTGCATTGCCATTTCAACCCGCGCTTCGCTGCGGGAAATGGTACTGCCCGGACTGCTGGCGATCGTCGCTCCGATCCTGACGGGCTTTCTGGGCGGTGCTGAAATGCTGGGTGGGCTGCTGGCGGGAGTCACCGTCAGCGGTGTCCTGCTGGCGATCTTTCAGTCCAATGCCGGCGGCGCATGGGACAACGCCAAGAAGATGATCGAAGGCGGTGTCACGGTCGACGGCGTTGTGCTCGGGAAAGGCTCGGATGCTCATGCGGCTTCCGTCGTGGGCGACACCGTCGGCGATCCGTTCAAGGACACCTCCGGCCCGGCACTGAATATTCTGCTCAAGCTGGTCTCGGTGACCGCTCTGGTCATCGCGCCGTGGCTCGTGGTGGCCGCCTCCTGACAACTTCCGCACGTGTGTCAGACGGGAGCGTCGGGCGATGTCGGGATGAATCCATGATCGCCCTGTTGTGGCCGGGTCTCCGGACCCGACCACGCGACCCCTGTTGTGGCCGGGTCTCCCGACCCGACCACGCGACCCCTGTTGTGGCCGGGTCTCCCGACCCGACCACGCGACCCCTGTTGTGGGCGGGGCTCCGGGCCCCACCACCCGACACCCCGGAGGGCTCCATAACCCCGCGCGCCCCCTTGGGCGAGCGGTTACA
>JAVKCM010000012.1:0-4596 GCA_040222735.1 Fuerstiella sp.
ACGCTGCGCTGTGTGTAAACCCCGCCGTCCAGCACTACCAGATTCCCGCGGCGACACCCCCCAAATCGCGTGCACAGAAATCAGCAACTCGCACAGCAGCCCCCGTGCCGAACAGTATTGTGCCTGTCCCCATTCGGCCGGTCCCTTCAGACAGCTTCATCATAAATCAGCGTTGAATTGCACCTGGTAAACCGCCATTTATGCGTCCGCCGCAAGGCGGACCTATAGATTGAACGTTGAACTTTTCCGCTTCGGAAACTGAGTTGACTCACGAAGTGGCCCGCAGATTCAATACCTGGATTCAGATCCGACAGGGTCTGGATCGTAGCACCGGAGACGGGGCGTTGTCACGACCCAGGTGTCTTCCCCGGGCAGCAGGGTCAACATCGACGGAACGGCTTCGGCGGTTGGCGGCACCGCAAAGGCGGCCGTCCCGAACACCGCTGGGGTGGTGTTTCGGGCTTTTGGCGCCTGATCAGAACCTTTTTCTGATCAGGACTTCTTGGTTGAACGTTGTCGCGGCTTGTCGACAATGGTTCCCGGCAGACGAACTGCGGCCGGCGATACGCCGTGGCAGATCACCGTCTACAGAATTTCTTTCCTGTTTGTCCTTCAATATTCAGCCTGCCCCACTGCAATTCCGGAGAATCTCTTCATGGCCACGATTGTTCAGTGCCCCCATTGCAGCAAGAAGCTGAAGATGCAGGCCATCCCGGCCGGAAAAAAAGTTCGCTGTCCCGGCTGTCAGCAGGCTTTTGCACCGACCGCCCTGAAGCCGCCGACCGCAAAAACGCAGCCAGCTGCTGCTGCCCCCGCGGCACCCGCCGCCGCCGTGCCGAAACCGAAGCCTAAGGCAAAGCCCAAACCAAAGCGTCGTCCGGCGCCGGTGGAGGATGACTTTGAAGACTTCGGCGACGATATGTACGGCGACGACGCGTACGACGATGGTGATGACGGATTCGAAGACGAATACGACGAACAGCCGCGTCGGCCTCAGCGGGCCGCCAAAGGTGGAAAGAAGGGCGCGGCTTCCGGCAAGGGAAAGAAGAAGGCGGCTGGATCGAAGTCCAAAGCGCCGCTGTTTGTCGGTATCGGTGTCCTGTGTGTCGCGTTGATCGGTGGTGTCGCGTTCATGCTGATGTCGGGTGGCGATGATCCGGCGGGCGGTGGCAGCGACGCACTGGCCGCCGCCGGCACCGACGCGGCGGCAGATCCGAATGCCGCTGCGGCGCCACTTCCCGGTGCCGGGCATGACGCGGCCGGAGCGGGTGCGGCCACGCCCGGTGGACCAGCCGGGCATGGTGGCGGTGCACCGACACCTGGCAGTGCCGGACAGCCGGGCGCGGAAAGCACGGCGGCGGCGAACACCGGCAGCAGTGCCGATCCTGCCGCCACGGCTGCCTCGTCGGACGCGCAGACATCTTCAGCTGGACAGCCCGGTTCCGCCGATATTCGGTATCTGCCGGCCGAATCGGAAGCCTTTGTCCAGCTGGACGTGAAGCGACTACTGGACGGTCCGCTGGGACAGTTGCTGCAGAATCCCATGGCGACGCAGCCCCTGCAGGAATTTCGTGACAAAACCGGATTTGGTCCGGAAGACATTCAGTCGATCACCGTCGGCCTGGGCGGCATAACTGACGCGGTCGTCTTCGGTCGGCCGCCTCAGCCGGCAGACCTGCCCTTCACCGCGGTGATTCGAGCGACGACGAGCGTGGACAGCGCCCGCATTCTGTCGGCCATTCCGAATTCAGAAAACGTCACCGACGGCGGATTGACGTATGTCCGCGTCCCGGAGAATCCTCCGATTGCCATCTGGCTGGCGGATTCCACCACGGCAGTGGTCGGCACCGAATCTTCGGTGAAACAGGTGGCCATCCAGTCGGGATCTTCCCTGCCGACGCGTACATCGCTGGATATGGCGCTGCTGGACGGACAGTCGACGATTCAGGTCTTGTTTTCTCCGAGACAGCCGGATGCCGTTTTTCGGCATCCCAAGGCGCGGGTTCCTGACAATGTTCCCGGAGCGCCGCCGGCGTCGATGGCCCTGGCTCGCACTTTTCTGCAGCACGCAAAGGGAGTGGCCATCGGCTTTGATTTCACGAACGATCTGGGATTCACCGCGGCAGCCCGCTGCAACGACAGCGCTGGCGCCAACGCTCTGTCGCAGGCGATCACCGCAGCCAAGGCCGAAGGGGATGCTCAGTCACAGGCGCAGTCGCAGAATATGCCGCCGATGATGGCACCGTTTCTGCAGATCAACAAGACCATGTCTGAATCGTTTGCGATGCAGGTGGACGGCGATCAGTGTCGCTTCACCATGTCGGCTCCGGGCGCCGGTCAACAGGTCGCGATGCTGGCACCGATGATGCTGGGACCCGCGATCATGCAGGCTCAGGCGGCCGCCAAACGAACGCAGTCCCGAAACAACCTGAAGGAAATTGCGCTGGCCATGCACAATTTTCACGACGTCTATGGCCGGCTTCCCAATGCTGCTCCGCAGAGTCCAACAGGCGAAAAATGGCTGAGCTGGCGTGTACATCTGCTGCCTTTCCTGGGGCATGAAGATCTGTACCAGCAGTTTGCTCTGGAGGAACCGTGGGACAGTCCGACCAACAGGCCGCTGGCGGACAAGATGCCCGATGTCTACCGTTCACCGAAGGCAGATCTGTCTGCCGGCCACACCCTGTATCAGGTCGTGATCGGTCCCGGCACGATGTATGAAAACGCTGAAGGACGTTCCTTCCGGGACTGCACCGATGGCACCTCAAACACCATTCTGGCCGTCGAGGTCGCTCCGGACCGGGCCGTCTACTGGACTCAGCCGAACGACTTCACCTTTGAACCGAATGATGTGCTGGCCGGTCTGGGAGGTGTGGAGCCCAATACTTTTCAGGCGGTCTTCACTGATGGTCACGTCCAGATGGTTTCCATGACGACGGATCCTCAGACGGTAAAAGCCATGTTTACCCGCAACGGCGGAGAACAGGTGACTCCCTGACGATCTGTTGCCCGCGCCGTCTCCGGGTTTACCGGGGGCGGCAGCCGGCCATTGGCAATGTCGCTCAACTGTTCCGTTGAGTAGGGTGCTGCGACCACGTCCGGCTGCAGGTGCCGGGAGCGGAACAGGTTGACGATGCAGCCCATGCGTTCGCGCAGTGATCATCTGGTCCCGCGGACGGGTTTCCGCAGATTGAGTCGTCATTTCTGGATTGCAACTGCTGAATCAGGGACAAACAAAGTGGTGTCCGGCGTTGCACAGCGATTGCCGGAAGACCGGCAAGAACTGCCGGTAGTGACTCAGTACGGCAGCATTCGCCGCTCCGGCTTCGGCCTGATCAAAGACGGCCTGCCGAATACCGGGCAGAACTGATAAGTTTCCAACAATACCCGATGTCGGATGCCTCGGCCTGCCGTCGGAAGTTGGTGTGGGACCGATCATGTTTTCATGGATACCGCTGAGAATTCCGATCATAGAGTGATACTCAACGGCCGGTCCGGTGACAACCCATGGCCGTGGGCAGAATACGGCAGGACGAATCCCCGGACGATGACTGCTGAATTCCGGCGAGACGGATTCGGCAATTCCGGCTCAGCAGGCACTCGGAGGTGAAGCTCAGGCGATGGCGGCAAATGCTACCAGACTGATGACCGCATTGCTGATGATGCTGCTGGCGTCAGGCTGTGCGACGTCGCGCCGCGGTGAACGACCGGTCGACGTGACCGCCTTTCCAGCCGCCGAAGCGCCTCGGATTGAACTGGGCATGGATTCATCTCCCACGATTTCTACCGTGTCGCATCAGCTGATGCCTGCCATGACGCTGGTGGACGCTCGGCCGGACATTGAAAAGCTGTATTATCCGGGCGAAACAGATCCACATCAGTGGCGGGACGCTGTGACCGTGCTGCCGCTGGAAAGCTTTCAGCCCGACCTGGAAAAGGCGCTGCGTGAGCAGGTCGTTCGCCATCTGAAAAATGCCGTTCAGTACCGGTCGATCGAACTCCGGGTAAAGTCCTTTCATGTGGCGCTGGACGAACGCGAACGCGGCGAGAGTGAACTGCTGAAGGACTATATGCACTGGGAAGAAGACCGAGAGCGAGAGGAAGCGGCCAGAGCCGAAAGAAAACGGCTGCTTAAAGAACAGGAACGCGATGCCCGTCAGTTTCGTCAGCGGCTGGGAATGAAGGGCCCTGGCGATGATGATGAGGATGAATCGTTTGGCGACGCGGTGATGTCCGGATTATTCCATGCCACCGTGACTCAGCCGATCAGGAATCGCAGGCTCCGGGCGGAGCGCCGGGCTCAGCTTAGTGTGGCGCCACAGACACTGCCGGAAGTGCTGGTCGCGGACAAACAGTCGGGCTGGAACTGCCGTCTGGTGGTGGACGTCGTGCTGGCGAAGGAAGAGGGTAAATCAGAGACGCTGCCGGTCTCTGTAGCGACGCATGTTGTCAAAGATGATGCGGTCGCGGTGGAAAAACAGATTCAACAGGCCGTGATGTCTGCCATTGACGAATTCGGTGTACACATTCGGAATGCGGCTCCATGACGTGAGCCGTGACGCCTTAGGAGTGTCCGGTCAATGATTGTCGCCATTA
>JAVKCM010000013.1:0-63085 GCA_040222735.1 Fuerstiella sp.
GGCGGTCTCCCGACCGCCCCACCCACTGGCGTGACACGCAGCGGGAGACCTTCGGTCGGTCTGGTCGTCGGGTCGGGAGACCCGACCACAACCGGGGTGGTCGGTCGCTCGTTGTGGGGCGGTCTCCCGACCGCCCCACCCACTGGCGTGATACGCAGCGGGAGACCTGCGGTCGGTCTGGTGGTCGGGTCGGGAGACCCGACCACAACCGGGTCGGTCTGGTCGTCGGGTCGGGAGACCCGACCACAACCGGGTCGGTCTGGTGGTCGGGTCGGGAGACCCGACCACAACCGGAGGTCGGTCTGGTCGGGAGACCGGACCACAACCGAACGTCGGGAAACCCGACCACAACAGGTGTGGGTTTCCATTAAATCAACAGGCCGTTGACGGGTTCCGGTCAGAGCGGCGTTCCGGTGAGATATCTTCTGAGTTATCCCGAGCTACTCGCGACTACTCAACACAACAGCTTCCTGTCGCGCGAGCTCAAGATCGTGCTCGACCATCAGCCGCGCCAGTTCTTCCAGAGACGTCGTTGCCGTCCAGCCCAGTTTTTCCTTCGCTTTGGAGGCATCTCCCAGCAGCAGGTTGACTTCCGCCGGACGGAAATAGCGAGGGTCGATTTCGATGTAGTCGGCCGCGTTCAGTTCGAGCTGCTCGAATACCAGATCGGCAAACCGCTGGACGGTCTGAGTTTCACCGGTGGCCAGCACGAAGTCGTCCGGCTCGTCATGCTGCAGCATCCGCCACATGCCCTCGACATAGTCTTTGGCGTAACCCCAGTCGCGCTTGGCTTCCAGGTTACCCAGATAAAGTTTTTCCTGCAGCCCCAGCTTGATGCGCGTGGCAGCTCGCGTGATCTTCCTGGTGACAAACGTCTCACCGCGGCGCGGGCTTTCGTGATTGAACAGAATGCCGTTGACCGCAAACATGTCATACGACTCGCGGTAGTTGACGGTCTGATGAAAAGCATAGACCTTGGCACAGGCATACGGACTTTGCGGACGAAACGGAGTCAGTTCCGTCTGAGGCGTTTCCAGCACATCACCATACATCTCGCTGGAAGATGCCTGATACACCTTCGTGGTCTTCTTCTTGTTCAGCTGTCGAGCGGCTTCCAGTACATTCAGAGCACCGCCGCCGGTGGCCTGAAAGGTATAGGCCGGCTGGTCAAAAGACACTCGCACGTGGCTCTGGGCACCCAGGTTGTAGATTTCATCCGGCTCCACATCCAGGACCAGATTGGTCAGACTCTGTCCATCCGTCAGGTCGCCGTAGTGCAGAAACAGGTGAGCGTCAATGTTGTGCGGATCTCTGTAGATGTGGTCAATCCGTTCCGTTCCGAAGGTACTGGAACGCCGGACCACGCCGTGAACTTCATATCCTTTTTCCAGCAGCAGTTCCGCCAGATACGAACCGTCCTGTCCGGTGATGCCGGTGATGAGTGCTTTCTTTGACATTGTTCCGATCAATCTGAGAAGATAATTGAGAGATGGAAGACCGAGTCGTACTTCAGACGGACCGCAGTGACTCACCCTGCCGCTGATGCAGAAACGAATCGTAGGTCGCCTTCAGACCGGCGGACAGACTGATTTTCGGCTCCCAGCCCGTGGCCCTGATTCTTGAAATATCACTTAACTTGCGGGGTGTCCCATCCGGCTTCGACGGATCTGTCCTGATCTGTCCCTGAAAGCCAACCGTCTTTGCAACCAGTCGAGCCAAATCCAGAATCGAGATCTCCTGCCCGCTGCCGATATTGACCAGGTCCGGAGGATCCTTCAGTTCCAGCAGGTGCAGAATGCCGGCCGCCAGATCGTCCACGTGCAGAAATTCTCGCAGAGGACTTCCGGTTCCCCAGATCGTCACAGCATCGGCACCCTGTTCCCGGGCTTCGTGAAAGCGCCGGATCAGAGCCGGAAGCACGTGTGAGTTCTCTGGATGGTAGTTGTCTCCCGGACCATACAGATTCGTGGGCATCGCCGCGTGATACATGACGCCGTACTGCTGCCGATAGAACTGACAAAGTTTCAGGCCGGCAATCTTGGCCAGCGCATAAGCTTCGTTGGTTGGCTCCAGTTCTGACGTCAGCAGACTGTCTTCACTGATGGGCTGTGGTGCCAGACGCGGGTAGATGCACGTACTGCCCAGAAACAGAAACCGTGATGTACCATGCGTCCATGCGGCATGCACCGCATTCGTGGCCATCGCCAGGTTTTGATAGATGAACTCTGCAGGAAAAGTGCTGTTCGCATGGATGCCGCCGACCCTGGCCGCCGCAAACACAACAATATCCGGTTTCGTCTCACCGAAGAAATGATCGACCTGGGCCTGACTGGTCAGATCAAGCTCAGCCCGACTTCGCAATATCAGCTGTCGGTACCCGGAAGACTGAAGTTGTCGCACGACGGCCGAGCCGACCATGCCACGATGGCCAGCCACATAGATTCTGACGTCTCGATTCATGAAGACCTGCCGACATTCCCCTTCAAAAGCGCACACTTCGTCCCCCTGGGTGACCGGCAGAAAACGCCGTGACCACGCATGAGGTGTTCCGGAATTCAACAGCCTGCGGCCGCAGAATCTCAATTATCATGAAACGCCGGCTGCCTGTGTCCGGTCACGCCACTGGACCTGGTCGATTCCAGAAAACCGGCATCCTGTTTCTCATGACTGCTGCAAAGGTCGGGTCCCGTGTCCGCCAACACCGCCAGCCCGATTTCCGGTCACGTGTGACCCGTTGACCGGGAGTCCTGCAGGCAAACACTTCGGGGAGACGTCCTGCGATCCGAGGTGCAACCAGAGCTTTCGTCGCGAGCTCAGAATTCAGACGGGCATCGATCAGGCCTGAGGCGACGCCTCTTCAGGTTCCGACTCAACGAAGTAGGCTTCGTCCTGCTTATCTCCGTAGGCGGAGTTGTAATCCTTATATCGGTAGCGGTAGTCGGAATAGCTGTAGTTGCCGTAACCGTAGGCGTCTGTTTCTTCAACACCGTTGACCACGATACCCGTCAGCCGGGCACCGACATCCCGCAGTTGCTCCAGCGCTCGCCGTCCGAATTCCCGCGTATGACGACTCAGACGCACACACAACAGCACGCCATCGACGCGGGGAGCCACGCTGCAGGGGTCGGTCACGACCAGTACCGGCGGCGTATCAATGATGACGTAGTCAAACTTTTCTCGAAGCAGATTGATCAGCTGCTCGTACTCGGGGCGGGTCAGCAATTCAGACGGATTTCGAGGCCGGCTTCCGCAGGGCATCACATAAAACCCTTCCAGCTCGGTATCCTTGATGGCATCAGCGATTTCTGCGTTGCCGCGGAGCACATCCACCACGCCCGTCTCGTTGTCGACTCCGGTCAGCCGATGCACTTTAGGCCGCCGGAAGTCACTTTCCACAATGACCGTCTTCTTGCCGGACTGAGCCAGCGACACTGCGAAGTTCATCGCCAGGGTCGACTTGCCGTCGCCGGCCGCCGGACTGGTCACCTGAATCACACGGTGATCTCCGCCCAGAGCACTAAAGCAGACGGCCGTGCGGACCGACCGATACGCTTCAGAAGGACGGGACCGGGGCAGGTGCAGTGCAATGACAGTGCGGTCAATCACGGTATCTCGGGGAATCTTCCGCAGCTTCTGTTCCTGCATGTACGGAATATGGCCCAGAATCGGAACGCCGAACTCCCGGATGATTTCTTCCGGCTTCCGGAAACTGCGGTCTGCGGCCTCAACGATGTAGCCGAGAATAAGCCCTGCAAAACCTCCCAGAAATGCGCCAAACCCCAGAAACTGAGACAGTTTGGGATAGACCAGGACTCCCTGTGAGGCCTTGTTCAGAATCGTGGCCGTCACACCCCCCAGCTGATTCGAAGGCAGCTCGGTATTCTTCAGCTGCTGCTGCACGTCTTCGTGCAGCGACGTCAGACGTTCAATCTGCCGCTCAAAATCCCTTCGCTCGTGCTCGAATGACCGCAGCTTCTTCGCCTCCTGCTCTTCGGTGGCCGCAAGGCCCTCAAATTCCAGGCGGGTTTCCTGCAGCACAATCAGCTCCTGCCGCAGCGAATTCAGATAGACCGTCAGAAAGTCACGGAGCGGTTCGTCGGCAGTGTCCGACCCTGCCTCAGGAGCCATTCCGGCCAGTGTTTCAAAGTGCTTGCGAGTCAGTTCAATTCGCTTTCGGAGGGCCACCAGCTTGGGATGTCCGGATCCAACTTCCTCTGACAGAATGGCTTCCTCCATCAACAGCGGAAACAGAGCCTGAAACATCGACTTGGCATTCGTGACCACGTCTTCCACATTTTCTGCCGTCGGCTCACCCGGATTTCCGGCCGACTGTTTTCCGACCAGCAGCAGCAGCGCGTCCTTTTGCCCACCGCGTGCCAGCGCCTTTTCCAGCGCGGCCAGTTCGGCCTTCAACTCAGTCTGGCGAATCACCAGCGATGCAATTTTTTCCTGAATCCGGACGAGTCGTTCTTTGTGAGGATTCTGGCCGTCACTTCCCAGTGGAGACGTTTCATCAAACTGCTGATATTCTTTTTCCTTCTTCTCCAGATCGGTGGCCAGTCGCCCTGTCGCATCTTCCAGCAGCTGATGCAGTTTGGTCACGGCATTTTCGTAGCTGCTTTGCTGATGCGCGATGTATTCGTCGGCTACAGCATTGGCAATTTCAGCTGTGTCCGCCGGATTCGCCCCCTCACAAGACAGGTGAAGAATATTGGGCGCCGGTGAACGAGCCGTAAGCATGGACGCTATTCGTCTGAGTCCATCGTCCCGTGACAGCCCGCTGAGTGTTGAGAGCTTCTCCAGACCGTACTTTTCGTAACACGGCTCCAGCAGCTTTCGACTGGTAATTTCAAACTGAGCGTCAGCCAGACTCTGCTCAGCCAGAATACTCTCCACGCGCGGGTCAGACCCGTGACGAATCACCTGCAGCAGCGCCGTCGAACTGTATCGAGCCGTCTGCCGTTCGTGATAGAGATAGCCGAGACCGGCCCCGACCATGGCCAGCAGAATGACAAACGCCTTGCGGCGCTGCAGAAAGCCCCACAAATCCAGTCCCTGATCCTCGTCACCGGAGGTATCTACTGAGCTCCAGGAAACATCCTGAGATTTACTTCGCACGAGGTTTTACTCCGATTTACCCGTTTTTCGTCGTCAGCTGCAGCCGTTTTGAAAAGGACTGCAGGAAGTAACGATTGTGCCCCGAATTTGACACAGAATCCACAGATTGCTACCGAATTCACGCAATCCTGGTTCATTGCCCGCCGGGAATCGAAGTTGGGGAATCTGGACAGATATGTTGCAATCTCTCAACAACTGCCTCCGGTGCACAGATAGCGCGCACCTGCCGTGTGAGATCAAAACGATGACATCGTTCCAGCTCTGATCAAATGCCTCAGGCTTTGACGATTCTTGCCCGAGTGGCTCCGACCCGAATCATCGCATTCCGCGTATCCAGAATCAGAGACGCGTGCTCACCCAGCGCCCCGTAATCCACGTTGTCGTGGTCGGTGGCGATCAGAACGACGTCCTGCTGTTTCACAAATTCTTCCGTGAGCTCACTACTGTTCATCGCGGGCAGATGATGGTGCCTCATCGACGGCAGTGACGGCACAAACGGGTCGTGGTACGTGAGATCCGCCTGCAGTCGCAGTAATTCTTCCATCAGCACAAAGCTGGGACTTTCCCGAGGATCGTCCACATTCTTTTTGTAGGCCACGCCCACCACGCAGATTTTGCTGCCCTTCACCGGCTTGCCATCTTCGTTCAGCGCCTTCATCAGCCGCTCGATCACGTACGACGGCATACTGTGATTGACTTCACCCGCGAGCTCGATAAAGCGGGTTGACAATCCGTTTCGCCGGGCCAGCCAGGACAGATAGAACGGATCAATCGGAATGCAGTGGCCTCCCAGCCCCGGCCCCGGATAGAAGGCCTGAAACCCGAACGGTTTGGTTTTGGCGGCGTTGACCACTTCCCAGATGTCGATGTCCATCCGGTCAAACAGCATCTTCAGCTCGTTGACCAGTGCAATATTCACTGCACGATAGACGTTTTCCAGGATCTTGGCGGCTTCGGCCACTTCACAGCTGCCCACCGGAATAACGGCGGCCACCGCGTGATCGTACAGCTCGCCGGCCAGATGACTGCATATTTCTGTGACACCGCCGACGATCTTGGGAATTCCTTTTGCCGAGTAATCGGCATTGCCCGGATCTTCCCGTTCCGGACTGTAGGCCAGATGAAAATCAGTGCCGACGGCCAGACCGGACTTCTCCAGAATCGGCAGAACAACGTCTCGTGTGGTAGTTGGATAGGTCGTACTCTCCAGAACAATCAGCTGACCGGGCCGCAGTACTCGCGAGATCGTTTCTGTGGTCACCTCAACATATCGCAGATCAGGGTCCCGGGACGCACTCAGCGGCGTCGGAACACAGATCAGAATCGCATCCGCGTCTGCCAGTTGCTGCATGTCGGCCGTGACAGAAAATTGACCACCGTCCAGCCAGGCCTGGATCTGCGAATCGGGGATGTGCCGGATATAGCTGCGGCCCGCGCTAAGCGCTGTGATTTTGGCCTCATCAACATCGAATCCGATACACCGGAAACCCGCCTCCAGAAAGGCATCCAGCAACGGCAGCCCGACATAGCCGAGCCCGATGACTCCGACCACGGCCTGTTTACCGGTTATTTTCGATCGCAACTGATCTGTCGTTGTATTCATGCCCGTCTTTTCATTGTTTCCTGCCACCAGCCGCGGGCAGACAGCCCGCCAACCGCGAACACAATATCAGCTGACCAGACACGTGTCCGTGCTGAATTCCACCTTTTTGAGTTCCATCCACGTTCCTGCAGCGCCGGATAATCCGGTTATGCTGGCGCTACCGATTGCGCAGACGGGGCAGGACAACACAGACTGTCGCGAACCCGACGGACCCGCTGTTCGGCAGCCCGGGCATCGTCTGCAATGGCCGTCACATGCCCCATTTTTCGATTCTGCCGGCGTCCCGGCTTCCCATACAAATGCAGATTCGTACCGCTTTCACTCAGACACGGAAGACGAGTGTTCCATGATTCGGGAAGATGCTGGCCCAGCAGGTTCGCCATCGCTGCGGCCGGCGCCAGTCGAGTGAGTTCTACAGCCGGCAGACCGCACACGGTTCGCAGCTGAAGTTCAAACTGACTGCAGTTGTACGCTTCAATTGTCAGATGGCCGCTGTTGTGCGGACGCGGAGCAATTTCGTTGACAATCAGACGTCCGTCCTGTGTCAGGAACAGCTCCAGACACAGAACCCCGACCACATCAAAATGTTCCAGCACGGCCCGCGCCATCTGTTGCGCCTGTTCCACAATCGAGAACGTCACCTCGGGCGCCCGGGACACGGACACATCCAGAATGTGGTTGGCGTGATGATTCAGCAGCGGATCAAAAAAGCTGATGGTTCCGTCGGCATATCGTCCGGCGACAACAGACAATTCAAACTGAAAATCCACGCGATGCTCGACGATGGCTTCCGCCAGCCCGGCGTCTTCCCACACTGCAGCAGCCTGAGTTTCTGAATTGACAGCCCACTGCCCTTTTCCGTCGTACCCTTCGGTGTTGGCCTTCAAAATCACGGCCCCACCGGCCTGTTGACGAACCGCTTCGAGTTCCGCCGCCGAACGAACCATACAGAACCCTGCGGTCGGCAGCCCGATGCCCGTCAACGCCGTTTTTTCAGCAAATCGATTCTGAGCCGCGTGTAACAGCTCAACACCGGGACACAACGGTGTGTGGTCCGCAATCAGCGCCGCTGCCGACGACGGAATGTTTTCAAATTCATAGGTCACCACATCCGCAGACGCTGCAAATTCCAGCAGTCCGGCTTCGTCCTGATAATTGCCCGGCCACACCCGATCACAGACCTGCCCCGCCGGACTGTCGCGGTCTCCGCCGAATACCGCCACCCGATACCCCATTCGTCGGGCCACCATCGCCAGCATGCGTCCCAGCTGTCCGGCACCCAGAATCCCGATCGTACTGCCGGGACCAATCTGTCCTGTCATAGCCATGAATCCTTCAGTACCGTCTGAGTCTGATTCTGCTGAAATTCGTACAGGCTCTGCTGCAGACGCGGATCGTCAAGGGCGAGGATGCGAACGGCCAGCAGCGCCGCATTTTTCGCCCCGGCGGTACCAATGGCCAGAGTCCCCACGGGCACACCGGCCGGCATCTGAACAATCGACAACAGAGAATCGACTCCGTTCAGAACACGACTCCGGACCGGCACGCCCAGAACCGGCAGCACCGTCAGCGAGGCCACCATTCCGGGCAGATGCGCTGCCCCGCCCGCCGCAGCAATAATCACCTTCAGCCCGCGATCCGCCGCCGTGGAGGCATATTCCACCATCCAGTTCGGTGTCCGATGGGCCGAAACCACACGACATTCGCACGAAACCTGAAACTGATTCAGCAGCTCGATCGCAGGCTGCATGGTCTCAAGATCAGAACGACTGCCCATGATGATGCCGACGTCAACAGGGTCGCCGTCGTTCAGAGTTTCAGAGTCAGACATGCAGGACCTGTGCCGGTAAAAAGCTGATCGCTCGGGGTGTCAGACCGGCGACAGATCCGCCGCAGATCTGTGCTCCCGAAATGCCCGGCCCGGAGCGGAACGATTCGACTCGGTATCACCCAGTGCCGCACCGGTTCCGACAAAAGACGGGAATCTGACCCCGGCCGCAGGCATACCGCAGCCGACCCGCATCGTAGAGTCGCCAGCTCGAATCTCAAGCCCGTATGGAAGGCCGAAATCGGAACAGCCGGAACTGAACGAATTGATCTGCTGAACGAAGGCTCCCCGAATCACCGACGATTTCTCATCACCGGGATTTCTCCAGCGTCTCCGCGGCAAAGCCGCGTGTTCACCGGCCGCGGTCCAGCGCCCGAGCCTTGCGGCCCATCAACAGCTGGAAGGCAATTCCGGAAGACGACAGCTCTCTGGCCCGATCGGCCGATTGGTCCAGCGTACTCAACACCTGTGCGGGCGTGGCCACTTTCCGCCCCGCCGGTACGACCACCACGCCGCCGACTGTGGAGCCCACCTGAGCACCATCCGGCAGCCCAAGCCTGCAATTGACCTCTTCCTGAATTCTCGAAGCCAGTCGGCTCAGTACGTCGTAGTTGAGCCCCGGCAGAATCAAAACCGCCGTCGATGGCCCAAAGCTGACAACACTGTCCATCGGACGGACTGACCGGCGGATGGTTTCGATCACCGTCGCCGGGTCAACACCAGCGCCAGAGGCGTCTTCCGCTCCGCCGGAAACAGCAGCTGAAAAGTCAACTCGCAACAGACCAACCGCGGCGCCTTCAGTAAATGACTGATCCAGCTGCTGTGGCAATGCCTTGTCCAGGAAACGACGGTTGTAGGTCGACAGATCCTGGTCCAGCCAGTCCTTCCAGACAGACCGATCCGCACACGGCCCTGCTTCCACAGACGTGTCTTCCGGTGAGACGCCGGTCACGCGGCGCAACTGAGCCTCCTGAGCAATCTGCTGCAGCACAAGCTGTGCACGCGCCAGAATCCGCTCACGAGACGGTGGATTCCCGACATCAACAGAAAAGCCCGCCGCCAGCTCTCCTGACCGATTGTCCATCTCCGCCAGCACTTCCGGAATCTCAGATGGCAGGCAGCCGTAGCCTTCAATCAGAAACCGTTCAACGTCTCCTCTGGTTGCTTCCAGACGTTCATCAACGGCCTCCATATATTCGGAACACCCGGCCGCGGCAGCGAGTCCGGCCTTCAGCGCCGAACAGCTTTCCGGTGTGACATCACGGACGGGATTGTGATGAGCACCGATGGCCGCAACCATCTCTGCCGGCAGATTCCACTTGCGACACAGGGCAGAACTGACGTCTGTATGAGTGAAGCCGAAGTGATTGGCTTCCAGTTGACGCAGAGGCTGCGATCGCCCCTGGTCCAGAACATTCTGAAAATAGTCCACCTGAGCCACGTTAAGCATGGCCAGCCGACCCACATCCTGCAGCAGTCCGGCAAGAAACCAGGTGGGCGGATCCGCTCCATCAACCCTCTCGGCCAGGAATTCAGCGGCCGCCGCCTGAAACATCGATTCCCGCCACAGTTGACGAAACCACGGCCTGAGCGCGTCTGACTGTGGCGTCTGCCTCGCCAGCGAAAATCCCAGCGTCAGCGTGCGGACCAGCGTGGAACCGAGAATCGGAACGGCCGCTTCGATAGAGGTGGGACGGTGCCGCAGTCCGAACAGGGCAGAATTGGCAAACTTCAGAATCCGTCCGGCAATCCCCGGATCGGTGCGCACCGTGCGAATCAGTTCCTGAGTGTCCGGATCCGGCTGCTGAGCAATCTCGATAATCCGCAGAGCCACCTCCGGAAGGCTCGGCACATGTTCTGAGGCGAGGATATCATCAATGCTGAGAGGTGCGGCGGCTGGCATAAAATGTTTCCTTAACGGCGGTCGGCATGACGGAAACCCGTCGTTTTCAGCCATCGAGGAAGCACAGCGAAACTTGCGTCTGTTTGGCACCCGCCCGCGATATTTTCGTCACCGTAATCGGCATAATCAGACTGGACGAATCCGGCCACCGCTTTGGCATTTTCATGCGAATGTGCGATATTCAGTCGAAGTTCAGCCTCCGCCATACTGCATGAAGAATGATCAATGAAACAACTCAGACACAGCCCGGTTGCCTTCACTGTCCTGCTGTCCTGCCTTTTCGCCCTGACTCCGCTGCCGGCCGGGGCCGATTCAGAAGAACAGACTGAATACCGCGTGGCCACGTTCTCCGCAGACGTCACCATGCCGCTGAATCACCGCTGCATGGGTGTTCTGCCCACAAAATCCAGAAAAGTCATCGACCCGCTTGAGGCGATTGGCTTCGTCCTGCTGGGGGCTGAGCGGCCGATTGTCGTCGTTGCCATCGACTGGTGTGAGATCCGCAACGGGGCCTATGATCAGTGGCGCGAAGCGCTGGCCGATGCAGCCTCGACAACGCGCGAACGTGTGCTCGTCACCAGCCTGCATCAGCACGACGCGCCGGTCACCGATGCCGGCGCGGCGGCGATTCTGCGCGAGGCGGGGCTGCCGGGCGAACTCTACGACGAGCAGTTTCAGGAAGACGCCATCAGACGCACTGCCGCGGCCCTGACGGCCAGCCTGTCGCACACCGTCCCGATCACACACCTGGGAACCGGACAGGCCCGGGTAAAACAGATTGCCTCGAACCGACGCATCGTCGGTGCTGATGGACGAGTGTCGTTCAGTCGCGGCAGCCGCAGCGGCGCAGACCCCGATCTGAGCGCCGCTCCCGAAGGACAGATTGATCCGTTTCTGAAAACGATCTCGTTCTGGAACGGCGACACCCCGGTCACAGCACTCAGTGTGTATGCCACCCACCCGATGAGCTACTACGGTCAGGGTGAGATCTCAGCTGATTTCGTCGGCCTGGCTCGAAGACGACGGCAACTGGATCTGCCGCACGTGACGCAGATCTACGCGTCCGGCTGCAGCGGCGATGTGACCGCCGGAAAGTACAACGATGGCTCCGAACAAAGTCGTGAACAGCTGACCCAGCGATTGTACGACGGCATGAAGGCCGCCTGGGAGTCCACGACGAAGACTCCGATAAACACGGTTCGGTTTCGCTCAGCCAAGGTGAAGTTCGAGTTCTACAGCCACGCCAACCTGGAGCCTGAGAAACTTCAGACGACAGTGGCGGATTCCAAACGACGAACGGAAGATCGGATCCTGGCCGCGATGGGACTCTCCAGTCACCGACGCGTGACCGCCGGACAGCCGATCGATTTTCCCTGCGTGGACTTCGGAACCGCTCAGCTGCTGCTGTTTCCCGGTGAATCATTTGTGGGATACCAGCTGATGGCCCAGCAGATGAAACCCGAATCGTTTGTGGTGTCGATGGGCTACGGAGAATGCTGGCCCGGCTATATCCCGCTGAATTCGTCCTTTGGCGACGGCTTTCATGACGTCTGGCTGTGGGTCCCGCCGGGCTCTGAAAACAAACTGCAGCGCGCTCTGCAGACGGTGCTGACGCCATGACGGCATTTCAACTTCCTGTCCCGGCAGTAGTCACGGCCGGACACGAGCCGCGCGAACGCTGCTACTCCTGCTATCGCCCTAAGACCGCCTGTTTCTGCGATGCCATTCCGTCGGTCGACAACAAGACCCGGATTGTCATTCTGCAGCATGTGAAAGAACGATTCCACGCCTTCAACACAGCGCGCATTGTCCGACAGGCACTGAAGAACTGCGACCTGCTGGTTGATCAGACCTCCCGCCTGGCACGCCTGCCATTGCCGTCCGGTGAAGACGCAGGCGTGCTGTACCCCGGAGCCCGGGCACGGCGAATCGATGACGTCCCACCGGACCAGCGTCCGCGACAGCTGGTGATCCTGGACGGTACCTGGCACCACGCGAAGACCATGATGCGGGACATTCCCGGACTGCAGCAACTGCCTCGCTACCGGCTGAACCCGACGCAGCCGGGTCGGTATCGGATTCGTCGGGAACCGAACGCCTCCGCCCTCTCAACCATCGAAGCCACGGTCGCCGCCCTGCGAGTGCTGGAACCCGAACTGCAGGGACTCGACCGGTTGCTG
The DNA here is from genome assembly GCA_040222735.1 of Fuerstiella sp. Classification (GTDB taxonomy): domain Bacteria; phylum Planctomycetota; class Planctomycetia; order Planctomycetales; family Planctomycetaceae; genus Fuerstiella. Next base: position 12,633 of record JAVKCM010000013.1, read on the forward strand.
GCCGCCTTTGACCGGATGATTGACGAACAGATTCAGCACCCGCAACAGGCAGTTCGCCTCCGCCGCCGCAGCGGACCACCGCGCCCCGCCCTGAACATTCCCTCGATCCTGTTGCAGCATCCGGAAGACGTCGTCGTGGCCTACGGAGAGTCGGCAAATGGCAGACAATTGAATCGCCGCAGCCCGCCCGTGCCAATCTACTGGGTGGCTCAGCGGCTGATCTCGGGGGAATTGTTTGAATGTGCCATCCGGCCGCCACACCCGTTAACGCCCGAATTCCTCGCTCATCTGGAACTTCACGAACACACCTTCAACCAGGCGCTGACGGCGGCTGAGTTCCGTGAATCATGGCAGGCATTTGTGCGAAAGTCGGACACGCTCTGCACGTTCAACGAAAGTACGTCGCGACTGCTGACACAGGTTCAGGCCGATTTTCTGCCCGCCCTTTCGCTGAAGGCCGTTAATGTCCGCGTTGTGGCGGAAGCCGCGGAGACTTTCGGTCGCGAGTGCCGATCGCTGGATCAGATTCTGGCCGCTCTGAACATCACTTCGCCAGCCATACCGCTGGCCGGACGATCCGCAGGGCGTCTCGCCAATGCCGTCGCCTTTGCTCAGTATCTGAGCGGCTGCGCGGTCAGCCGCGGCTGACATCAGCGACAGACGGCGACCTGCCATCGACGCTGCGATTTCATGGCATTCGGCCACAATCACAGGTGCTCACCTTCACGTTTGCTCGATTCTTCCTAGAATCCCACGCTCACTCCCGGCGCGGCCCCATCCGCCGTTCGTCATCATGTCATTTCTGGTTGCCCTTCAAGCCGCTTCCAGGCGGAATTCAGCTGATCCATGGCCAAACGTGTTCGTATTGAAGATCGTGTTGAACAGCGAACACGGGAAATCGGCGAAGATCTCTTCGCGCGTCTGAATCACCACACACCGTCCATCTTTCATGGTCGCTGGTGGGAAGATCGACTGATGAACTGGGCCATGGGGGACGAAGCCGTCAAGGTCCAGATGTTCCGCTTTGTCGATGTTCTGCCGATGCTGCGGGACCATGCGGCAATTTCCCGGCACCTGGAAGAATATTTCGAAGACGTCAGACAGCATCTTCCGCTGGCCGCCCGGCTGGGGCTGGATCTGTCCTCCAACAACAGCATTCTGAGCCGCGCGCTGGCCTACAACGCTCGCATCAACGCCGCCCGGATGGCCCGTCGCTTTATCGCCGGCGAAAATACCGAAGAAGTACTCAGATCTGTGCGGCAGCTGAGAAAAAACGGCCTGGCCTTCACTCTTGATCTGCTGGGAGAGGCGATCATCAGCGAGCAGGAGGCTGATCGCTACCAGCAGGCCTATATCAGCCTGATCGAAGGCCTGTCCGACAACGTCGGACAGTGGTCGGAAGTCAAGCTTCTGGACAATGATCACAACGGCGCAATTCCGCGACTGAATGTGTCCATCAAACTGTCTGCCCTCGACAGCCAGTTTTCCTCAGTCGATCCGGAAGGCAGTCGACAGCGTGTGCTGAAGCGACTGCGTCCGATTCTGCGGGTCGCTCAGGAACACCACGCCTACGTCCATTTCGATATGGAGCAGCGTGACTACCGCGGCCTGACACTGGACATCTTCCAGCATGTGATGATGGAAGATGAATTCCGGCACTATTCCGACACCGGAATTGTGGTTCAGGCCTATCTGAAGGATTCTGAAAGCGACCTGAAGGGGCTGCTGCAGTGGACCAAAGCACGCGGAACTCCTGTTACGGTGCGACTGGTCAAAGGAGCCTACTGGGACTACGAAACCATTGTGGCAGAATATCGCAACTGGCCCTGCCCCGTCTTTCAACGAAAATGGCAGTCCGACGACAGCTTCGAAAGACAGTGCCGCTTTCTCATGAAGAACCACGATTGGCTGCGTCCGGCACTCGGCAGCCACAACCTGCGAAGTCTGGCTCACGGACTGGCATGGGCCGAAGAATACAAAGTGCCGCGGCGGGCCTTCGAAATCCAGATGCTGTATGGCATGGGCGAAGAACAGGCTCAGCTGTTTTCCACAAACGGACATCGGGTTCGCATCTACACACCCTTCGGCCAGCTGATTCCAGGCATGGCCTACCTTGTCCGCCGTCTGCTGGAAAACACGTCCAACGATTCATTCCTGAGACAAAGTTTCACTGAACATATTGCCGTCGAGAAGCTTCTTATGAAACCATCTGATCACGCCGTTGAGGAACCTCCGATCGAAGACTCCGTTGCTGATGGCTTCACCAACGAACCGCTGACGGACTTCAGTCTGAAGGAAAACCGGGACCTGATGCAGCAGGCCCTGGAAGATGCTCGCAGCGAATTCGGACAGACATGGCCGCTGGTCATTGACGGCAAATCGTGCGAAAGCCGCAGCACCCTGATCTCTCGGAATCCGTCCGACCATTCAGAAGTCGTCGGTCACGTCGCCTCGGCGTCCGCCGATCAGGCGGCGGACGCCATCGACGCGGCACGACGGGCGTTCCCTCAATGGGCAGCCGTCGAAACCAGCAATCGGTGTGAATATCTGGAACTGATTGCTGCAGAAATGCGGGAACGCCGGCTCGAACTCGCCGCGTGGATCTGCTTCGAAGTCGGCAAGACATGGATCGAAGCCGACGCCGATGTTGCCGAGGCCATCGACTTCTGCATGTATTATGCCCACGAAATGCGCCGCCTGGACGTTCCGCAGCAATGCGACTTCAAAGGCGAGGAAAACAGCTACAGCTATCGCCCCCGAGGCGTGGCCGTCGTGATTTCTCCGTGGAATTTCCCGCTGGCCATCCTGACCGGCATGACGGCCGCCGCCATGGTCACCGGCAATACAGTGATCATGAAACCGGCCGAACAGTCATCCGTGGTGGGCGCCCGGCTGATGGAAATCATTCGCAATGCCGGTGTCCCCGACGGTGTCGTCAACTTCCTGCCCGGCATTGGCGAAGATCTCGGCCCCGAACTCGTCGGCAGTCCCGATGTCGATCTGGTGTGTTTCACCGGCTCCCAGGCTGTCGGGCTTGAAATCAACCGCGTCGCCGCAGATACGGATGAACGCCAGGTCAATGTGCGACGCGTCATCGCGGAAATGGGCGGCAAAAACGCCATCATTGTCGATGACGACGCAGATCTTGATGAAGCCGTCGTCGGCGTGATGCGCAGCGCCTTCGGCTACGCCGGACAGAAGTGCTCGGCCTGCTCCCGAGTGGTCGTGCTGGCCGGAGCCTATGATCAGTTCGTTAAACGACTGGTGGAAGCCACCAACAGCCTGCACGTCGGACCGGCAGACGATCCTGCCACAAAGGTCGGCCCCGTCATCGACGAAGAGGCAAAAGATCGCATCATGGCGGCCGTCAATACGGTGGATCCCGAATTTGGCGAAGAGATCGCTCTGGCGGTGGATGTCAAAAAACTGGCCGGACAGGGGCACTTTGTCGGGCCACACATCATTACCGGTGTTGACCCGGATTCACGACTCGCTCAGGAAGAAATCTTCGGACCCGTGCTGGCTGTCATGAAAGCCAAAAACCTGGACGAAGCTCTCACGATCGCCAACAACACCCGGTACGCATTGACCGGAGGCGTGTACAGTCGCAGCCCCGCCACGCTGAAGCGGGCTCGGAACGAGTTTCAGGTGGGTAACCTGTACCTGAACCGTGACATTACCGGCGCCATCGTGCAGCGACAGCCGTTCGGAGGATTTCGTATGAGCGGAATCGGCAGCAAAGCCGGCGGTCCCGATTATCTGCTGCAGTTTCTGATTCCGGTCAACATCACCGAAAACACCATGCGTCGCGGCTTCGCTCCTCCACCCGACGACGAAGCCTGAGCACCGAAACTCTGGCGAGTTCCGCGACCGGCCGTAACGGAAGCCGTGCAGGCTGTAGCGGAAGCCGCGCAGGCTTTCGGTTCTTCGCCCAGCTGGCACAGCCCCGGAAACCCTCAGCCAACCGGAGGTGCGCGGAAATTGAAACCGGCGGCACGCAGACCGAAACTCTGGCGAGTTCCGCTACGGCTTTGAACCGTGCTTCCGGCGTTTGTCGCCGTGCCGGAATTTTCCGGCGTTGCCGCGTTTGTCTCCGCCGTGGCGAGCACCGCGCGGCTGAGCATTGTTCGCCCCTTTGCCGCGGCCCGCTCCGAACTGTCCGGAACGAAAACCGCCTCGACGGTCACCACGATCCAGACTGATCCGCAGCTGTTTCCCGGCCACTCTCACACGCTGCAGCGTTTCGTGAATCTCCGGAGGCATTCCTTCGGGCAGATCAATCGTGCTGTGTGAATCGTAGATACTGATCGGGCCAATATATTCGCCTTCAATGCCGGCCTCATTGGCCACAGCTCCGACGATGTTGCCCGGCTTCACGCCATCCTGACGACCCACTTCAATACGATAACGGTCCATGCCGCGTTCCGGTGGTCCCGAGGACCGGCGTCCGCGTCCGCCGCGGTCAGCCTGCCCACCATGCTCAAAGCGATCACGGGATTCTCCATTCCCCCGGCCGTTCCGATCATCCGAGCGGCGTCGCGGCCGATCTTCGGCCAGAAGCGGCCGTCCCTGCCGGCCCAGGACCGCCAGCGCCGCCGCAATCTGTTCCATCGGTGTTTCCGATTCGGCCGCGTGCTTCGACAGAATATCGCGGAACAGTGTCAGGTCCTGAGACGCGACCACGTCGTCGATCTGCTTCCGGAACTGCTGAATGCGAATCTTATTGATTTCGTCAGCCGTTGGCGGTTCTACCACTTCAATCGGCTGTTTCGTGACTCGTTCAATGGACCGCAGACGACTGCGTTGAGCCTTTGTCAGAAAGATGATGGCTTCACCCTTCCGGCCGGCCCGCCCGGTACGGCCGATGCGGTGGATATAGGATTCGCTGTCCTGTGGAACGTCAAAGTTGAAGACATGACTGATACGACTGACATCCAGACCGCGCGCCGCCACGTCCGTGGCCACCAGCACATCCAGACGCCCCTTTTTCAGCTGCTCAATCGTCCGTTCGCGAATCGCCTGAGGCATGTCGCCGTTCAGGGCAACGGCGGAAAAACCGGCCGTGTTCAGCTGCTCGGCCACTGTGACCGTCGCCTCTCGAGTTTTCGTGAACACAATGACGCCGTCAGTTTCTTCGACCTCAAGAAAACGCGACAGCACGTCAACCTTGTCGCGATGAGCCACAAAGACGGCCCGCTGCCGAATGGCCTCGGCAGTCATCGTCTTCCGGCGAATCGAGATCCGCACCGGGTCGTTCAGATAGGCCTGAGCAATGTCGCGGATGGGCGCCGGCAGCGTGGCCGAAAACAGAGCAATCTGCCGCTCCGGCGGAGTCTGTTCCAGCACAAACTGAACGTCTTCCAGAAAGCCCATGTTCAGCATTTCATCGGCTTCGTCCAGTACGAGGCATTTGAGCTCACTCAGGTCCAGCGTGCCCCGCTTAATATGGTCGATGACACGTCCCGGTGTCCCCACAACCACAGGAACACCGCGGCGCAACTGACGAAGCTGCACATCGTAGCCCTGCCCTCCATAGACGGCTGCCACGTCGAAATCCGGCAGATGACTGCCGTACCGCGAAAATGAATCCGCAACCTGCATCGCAAGCTCACGCGTGGGTGCCAGCACCAGAACCTGAGGCTTGCGGCCACCAGTCCTGATACCCGACAGAATCGGCAGCGCGAAGGCAGCCGTCTTGCCGGTTCCCGTCTGAGACTGAGCCAGCACGTCACGACCGTCCAGCATGTGAGGAATGATCTGCGTCTGAATGTCCGTCGGTCGCTCGTAACCCGCCGCCTGCACCGCCCGCTGAACCTCGGGACTCAGGGGCAGGTCCGAAAACTTCGGACCGTCAACAGAATCAGTCGATGCCTGATCAGATGCAATGTTTTTTTCAGAGACAACCGGAGCCTTTGAAACGGCCGGTTCAGGAGTCGACAACGCTGATTCCGCAACTGGCTGCCGCAGATCTGCCCGCCCCGTGTTTTCAACCGGATCAACCTGAGGAACAGCGGCGACAACCACTGTTTCGACCTGATCGGCTGCCGCAGCTGGTGCCGCGACGGCCATCGGTACCGCTTCAACGACTTCCTCAACGACCTTCTGGACGTCCGTGTTTTTTTCGGGGCCGGAAAGATCTCTCGGCAAACTGTCCACAGCGTCCGACAACGGCTCAACCGGTGATTCCGCGATCGTCTGAGCAACCTCGGCCTCGGAAGAACCATGTTCCATCGTCTCTGCAGCCTCAGTCTTAGCAACCTCAGTCTTAGCAACCTCAGTCCTAGCAACCTCAGTCTTAGCAACCTCAGCCTCAGCAACCTCAGTCTTAACGACCGGGTCTTCCGCAGGCTGAGGTTCGACTGGTGCAGCTTCTGGTGTTGCGTTGGCAGCAGCCGGATTGTCTACGAAATCCGTGACAAACTCCGACGTGGCCGCCAGGTCGGACGCCTTGATTTCAAATGTATCGAACGGGGACAGCGCGTTCCGAGAGCCGGGAACTTCCACATGACCTTCAAACATAACCGTGATTCTTATGCAAAGTGAGTAGTCACCGTCCCTTGTTGCGCAAGGGCGGCGTGTGCGTCTCGTCAGGAGTCGAAACCGAAATCAGGCGTACGCATCACCAAAAACACAGGGAGCGACGCCGCTTCGAGCACTTTGCCGGTTTCTATCGGCCGAATGGATTCGGCGGGACAGAGAACTCAGGGAGAACATTCGGAAGACCTGTCGCATGAGCGGTGAACGCTGCCGGGGCAAAAATGCCGACAGCGTTCAGCTTCGGCCACGCGGGCCGAATTTCTTTCGAAGCTGTGCTGACTTCGAACACTCGAGGCCGGGCACCCTACCCGAACCGGAGCACTTTCGAAAGAGGGAAGTTCAGAATTCCGCCACAATCAGCGAATCGAGAAAATCGGGAACGCCGACTGATCTCCGTTTCTGCCGGACCGTCATCACCGCCCCGGACTGCCAGTCACCTGCAATTCGACGGCCTGACGCACGCTTGATGACGCACGCTTGATCAGGGAGCGGTCGCAATTCATCAAACACTACTCAGCAGGAGGAATGGCCCGATTCCGCACGGTCGCTCCACCGGACAGATTGAATACATCCGCAAAACCACTCTGCTTCAGAATCCGGACGGCGATATGCCCGCGGACACCCACGCCGCAACTGACAACCGTGTACTGAGCAGCGTCGAGTTCACCGACCCGGTCGCGGAGTTCGTCCACCGGGATATTCAGGGCATGAGCTCCACCAGACAGGGGAATGCGAGCCACTTCTCCGGTGGTCCGCACGTCAACCAGCTGCACGTTGGCCAGATCTGCATCGGCCGGAACAAAGGGGCCGACATGATCCAGATGGTTGCAGGCAGCAAAGGCCGCCTGATGAACCGGGTCTTTCGCTGAGCCAAAAGGCGGCGCGTAGCACAGATCCAGTCCCGCCAGATCCCGCACGGTGGCCCTGAAATTCATCGCCGTGGCAATCACATCGATGCGTTTGTCGATTCCGTCCCTGCCAACCGCCTGAGCCCCCAGAACGCGACCGTCCTGAGGATCAAACACCAGCTTCAGCATCACTGGTACCGCTCCGGGAAAGTAGCCGGCATGCTGTCCGGCCACGATGGTCACGCTGGCCGCCGGCACTCCGAAACGGGCGGCAGCCCCCACCGATAATCCCGTCATGGCCGCCGTCTGATCAAAGACCCGAACAACAGCGGTCCCAAACACATCAGCCATCGGCTGACAGGCGCCGGTCGCGGCGTGTTCGCCCGCCAGTCGTCCGGCCCGATTCGCCGGGCCTGCCAGCGCCACGCGCATCCTCTGCCCGGTCGGTCCGAAGGTATATTCCGCAGCATCACCAACGGCGTAAATATTCGGATCATTTGTCTGCAGAAACTGATTGGTTCGGATTCCGCCCGTTTCACCCAGTTCCAGACCGGCTTCCTTTGCCAGCCTGACATGGGGGCGTACGCCAAGCCCCAGAACCACCAGATCGCCCTCAATTCTCCGGCCGCTGTTCAGCTCAATCCCGACCGCCGCGTTTTCATCACCGGTCAGCACTGACCGGATGCCATCGCCGGAAAAAAACTCCACACCATGCGCTCGCAGCTCAGCCTCTACCGGCTGAACCATTTCCGCATCAAAGGGCGGCAGTACCTGCTTCTGCATTTCAGCCAGCGACACCTGAAAGCCGCGCCGCACAAGCTGTTCCACCATTTCCAGACCGATAAAGCCGGCGCCCACGACAATCGCTTTCTTTGTCGCTGAGCTGTCCACGAATGACTTGATGCGGTCCATATCCGCAATATTGCGAAGCGTAAATACGCCCGACGCATCCCGTCCGGAAATCGGCGGCACAAAGGGAGCAGCCCCCGGAGACAGAATCAGTTTGTCATACGGCAACTCGAACTCTTCACCCGTGTCAAGATTTCTGACCGTGACCGTACCGGAAGACCGGTTGATGGCCATCGCTTCATGACGCGTTCTGACATCCAGGCGAAATCGCTGCTGCAACAGTTCTCTGGTGGCCACCAGCAGCTTTCCGCGGTCCGGAATCTCTTCACCGATATGATAGGGAAGCCCGCAGTTCGCGAACGAAACGTGTTCGTCCTTCTCCAGCAGAATAACCTCGGCTTTTTCATTCATCCGCCGAGCCCGGGTCGCGGCGGATGCTCCGCCGGCCACGCCGCCGACGATGACAATACGAACAGGTTTCTGGGTCATGTGTGGTTCTCGCTGATTTTCACCCGAGTCGGGATTGTACGTGCTCTTGTTCTAACTCGGCTGAACGATCATCCACTGAGCGAGCCCCACGGCCAGTGCCGCCCCGACCAGCAGCACAATCAGCAGACCCACACCGTAGACAGTACGAATGCCGTCGTCGGGCAGTACGGCTTTGTGAAGAACGCGTTTTGTCAGCACGCTGCAGACCCATGTCCAGTGCAGCATCACGTGCACCAGAACGCCCAATCCCAGCAACGCCACCTGAGCAAACTGAAGACTGGACCATTGCCCGTAGGTCATTCCCCATAATGTCCAGCCCCGCGCGGCAACGCCGGGCGGAAAGACGAACTGTACAATCACTGCGGTAATGCACAATGAAACGAAGACCGCGGCCAGCAGTGTATCCAGCCAGAAGTTGACCAGCGTTCGCGAGATTCTTCCCGTCCCTCGCCCGGACGGCGCCGCAACCTCAGTGTGGTCGTGCATATCGTTGTGCAGCAGCGGCGGCCTGCCCTGCTCGGCCTGACTCGACGACGGCAGCCCTCGCCGCACACTGCCTTCTGGCTCAGACAAACTGCTGCGTCGTCGTTCCGGGGGAATCAATGACGGCCCGGAGCCGTCTTCCTTCAAACCTTCGTTCATCAGTCCGGTACTTCAGTCATTTCGAATATTCATGTCTGCCGCTGAACGTGCCTGACAGCTTCCTCAGCCCGACAACTATAACTGATCGACAGCGTTTCACAGCAGCCGTTAATCGCCGTCGCTCTTCGTGGCACAGTAGGGACAGGATTCCTGCGGATTCTCTGACGCAGCTCCGGCCGCAAAGGCCAGACCGCGACCGAGCGTCAGAATCCCGGTCAGCAGCACGCAGAACGCAGCCAGTTTCATCAGCCTGGCACGCATATTCAGCGACGCCATCGTCAGGCCGACACCCGTCACCAGCATCACCGGTACAGTACCAAGGCCGAACACAATCATCAGCACGGGCCCCTTCCAGACACTGGTGCTGGCCGCCGCCAGGGCCAGAAACGAGTACACCAGACCACAGGGCAGAAATCCGGTCAGCAATCCCGCAATGAACACTCCGAGCGCCGAGCCGCCCTGCAGAAATCGGCGGAACACCGAAGCGGTCACGCAGCCTCCACTGCCGGAGACACGGCGTCGGAGCCAGCCTACCGCCAGCATCCCCTGCACCACCAGTAACACACCCGCCAGAATGGCGAACCCGGCCTGCAGCCACACCACCTGAGTCTGTGAAGTCGCGAACTCAGACCGGGTCAGACGAGCCCCGGCAAACCCGGCCAGCATCCCCAGAAAACCATAGGTAAAGATCCGACCGAGACTCCACAGCAACTGCCGACCAAGCGCACTCCTCAGCCCGGTGGTGCCGATGTTCATCGTGGCCGAAATGGCCCCGCACATGCCCAGACAATGAGCCGATCCCAGAACACCGCTGACAAACAGCAATGGTATTTCATAGACAAGCGAATTCACGGTGACACCCCGACTGTCGGCACCGGCCGGTCAGCTGACGAAGAGGCTATCTCATCGGTTTCCTCACCCGGTGAAAGACGGGACGCCCCCGCGGTCGCGTCCAAAGACTGGTTCTTTGCCGCCTGACCTTTCTCGGCTCCGGTATCCGTCGACGGAGCAGAGCCGCCAAAGCCCTCATCCGGCAACCCAGAGTCGCCTAACAGCCGCAGCGAGTTCGAGATCACCAGCAGACTGCTGGCAATCATCAGCCCGGCCGCAATGGCCGGGTTCAGCCAGCCGACCGCCGCCAGCGTGACTCCTCCGGTATTGTACGCGAAGGCCCAGAACAAATTCTGACGAATGACGGTGCGCGTCCTGCGAGCCAGCTGAAGCGCCCACGGGATGCGACTTAAATCGTTGCCTAACAGACAGATCTGAGCAGAATCACGAGCCACGTCTGCTCCGCAGCCCATCGCAATTCCGACGTCACTGGCCGCCAGCGCCGGAGCATCGTTGATGCCGTCACCCACCATGACCGTGCAGCCGGACTGCCGCCGGATTTCAGCCACCCGAATCACCTTCCGTTCGGGACTCAGATTGCACTCGACCTTCAGCCCGGGCACCTTTAGCTGATCCGACAGAGCCCGTCCCCTGGCCGGCCGGTCACCCGACAGCACACAGACCACATCGACCGCCGCAGACAGATTTCGGATCGTTTCCGCCGCTTCCTTTCGAACCATTTCCGAAATCAGAAAACCGAACGTCGGGATGCCGTCGATGGTCAGCAGGACAATGGACGTGGCCTGCCGGTCTGCTGCCATCCGCAGCCTGTCCAGCTGAACCCGAATGTTCAGCGGCACCGCTGCTCCACAGGACACACACATGTCCGGCGGTCGGGCCATGTCCGGATCCGTCAACAGAGGAACATCACGAGGACCGATCAGACGGCAGCACCCACCGTCACCAGCGTCGTGTGTGGCGGCGAGACTGCCCTGACGTGTGTGGAACGTTCCCATCGCACGATGTCTGTCACAGCAGGCAAATTCCAGACTGCCCAGACGTACGACCCGGCCATCGGTCGTCGTCGCCTCGACACCGCCGCCGGACACCGTGCGGATGGACAACATTCCGACGTCCTGCCATGTGCCATCCGTGTCTGCACTCTGATCAGCCGCATCCCGACGTCGCTGATCAGCATAGGCATGCACCGCCCGGGAAAACGGATGAGCCGACGCATCCGCCAGCCGGGCGGCAAGAGACAGTGCATGTCTGACGTCGGCGTCGCCCAGCGCCGCCGCCTGACTGACGCTTGGCTGACCGGTGGTGACGGTCCCGGTCTTGTCCAGACAGATCGCCTTCGCCCCGGCCAACCGCTCTACCGCTTCGCCGCTGCGGAACAGAACCTGACGTCGAACCGCCGTGCTTAACGACGTCCAGATCGCCAGCGGCGTGGCCAGGCCCAGGGCACACGGGCAGGCAATCAGCAGCACCGACAATGCGGTCTGAATGGCCACACCAACCCCGGACGACAGGTGCCACCCGAACGCGCCTGCGGCGATCAGCGTGACCGCCGGAAAAAACCACGACGCCACGCGGTCAGCCAGTCGCTGCCAGCTTCCCCGAGCCGAACGCGCTTCCTGCAGAACGCTTAGTAATCGGCCGAATGATCCCTGCCGGAACGGTGCCGTCACCCGCACCAGAATATCTCCGTCCAGGTTGACGGTGCCGGCGAGTACCGGGTCTCCGACGGTTCGTGCGATCGGCACACTTTCTCCGGAGAACACCTGTTCGTCGACGGTCGTACGGCCCCGCAGGACCGCGGCATCCGTGGGAAATCTGTCGCCCGCCCGGATCCGCAGCACGTCGCCAACGGCGACTGCAGTGCTCGGAATTTCACCTTCCCGGTCACCAGTCGTATCACCAGCCCACTCTTCCGCAGCATCGGACTCAGCCGCTGTCGGCACCGCTGTCGGTGCCGTTGTCGGTGCCGTTGTCGTTTCTGCCTCGGCGGCGTTTCGACGAACACGGGTCACAACATCCGGCAGCAGCGTCATCAGGCGGTCAAGAGCCTCGGTCGCCTTGTGTTTGCCGGCTGCCTCGATCCAGCGGCCGAGTGTCATCATGACCAGCACCATGGCCCCGACCTCGAACCAGGTCGTCCCGGCATCCCGTACCACATTGACCACCGACGTCAGGTAAGCAGCCACGACGGCCAGACCGATCAGCAGATCCGTCGAATAGCCCTGACGTCCGCGACTTTCGATCGCATTCTGCAGCAATGGTATTCCCAGCAGCAACAGCACCGGCAGCGCCAATACCATACTCAGCCACCGGAATACCTCAAACAGTGTCAGCTGGAAGGGATCCGGTTCCACATCGTAGACGTCCAGCGACCACATGGTCATGGTGAACGCCATCAGATTCATGGTAAAGAAGATCGCCAGTCCCAGACGGATCACGGTCCAGCGAATCGCGCCTTCGGTCCCGCGTTCCTGTACGACGGCGTGAGCGAAGCGGCATCCGTAGCAGCAATACGAAGCCGAGGGTGAAGCAGACGCCGGAACCTCTTCCCGGGGCGTCGAACCCACGGCGAGCGGGAGTCCGCAGTACGTACAGTGTCCACCATCCGTCGATGTGACCGAAGATCCTGCAACAGGCTGTGGTTTATCGCGTTGCGGTCCCATCGTTCCCCGCTCCCGGCCCTCCGCCTTCCGCCGTGTGTCTACGGAGGCGAAATCAGCTCGACCTGCATGGCCGGGAAGAAATAAGTAAGAATGTAGTACACGGTAAAGATCCAGAACCCGATCCAGATCGTCCGCACATACCACGGTATCGCATTGCCGCGATAGTCATGGAAACGCTGCTCCTGTTCCGGGGACGGCTGTTCAACGGATTCGCTGTTGGTGACTTCAATCATGACAGAACTTCATTCTGCGGCAGTGCCATTGGTATACTTCCCGGCCCACTGAGGCCCGCGGACACGGACGACGGGACGTTTTCAGGAACGCCCCCCTGAATCCGGCCGGGCGTCCAGCCGCTTTTCGTTTTCCAGCATCAGATACTTGGGTTCTTCCAGATCGTTGAACATCCCGTTGATTGCCGCCCACAACAGCAGAAAGAAAAATCCTGCGCTGGCAAACAGGTAGTTGACGACCGGCGTGATTGCGAAACCGCCATCCGCTTCGCCCTGAGTCAGGCTGATCAGTTCCATGAACTTCATCACGAACCCCAGCATGCTGGGAATCAGAATCAGCACGGCAAAGACGATGGTCACGATCCATGCCAGACCGCGCCGACGGCGACGAGGTGCGGTGGGGGGCGGATCTGGCTGAGTGACGGACTGATTCATTCGGTTTCCTCCTGAGCGTCGTCTCCGGCCTGATCCGGATCTTCGGGTGGTGCAAATGAAGGATCAAAATCCTCATAGTGCGGATAACTTTCCAGCCATGACCCCAGCCACTGCACATACGTGATAATGGCCAGCCCTTTGGCGTTCGGCCGATCCGGAGATCCGTCGAAGAACCAGGGATACTCGGGCATCGGTGAGCCCTCGGACAGATCCAGCGGCCGATGAAAGTGCACGGCGTGCCAGTCATTGCTGCGTCGCCCGCCCTCGCGGCTCAGGTCCGGACCGACGCGGCGCGTCCCGAACATGACAGGGCGATTCAGTTCATTCTGATACTCCCACGAACGCGACACCGGCCCCCATCGCTGCTCTTCATTCGACACGGGCCGGACAAACTGACTGTGGCAGTGCCAGCAGCCTTCACCAACATACAGCTTATGCCCGTACCGAAGCGCCTCTGCACACTTTTCGTTCCACCAGTCATCATGTTCCGCGTCCCCGCCGGGCGGTTCACCATACGCCGCGTTGAATGATTCCGGATAACGACGCGCCAGATCTTCAAACTGGTATCGCAGATTACTGTTGACCAGCTCCGGTACCGTCTGCTCCGGAATGCTGTCGTACATCAGAGCCGGAACCAGTGCGTTGGACACAAAGGCCAGGGCAAAGAAGCCGATGCCGGCGATATACAGAATGCCTGCTTTGCTTTCGAACATGGCGGTATTTCAGATCTGAAGAACTAATTTCAATAAAGCGAAATCACGGCTGTCACAAATCACACAGCGGTCAGCGCCGGGTCCCCGACTTTGGACTGTTCCGGCACGGACGTCCACGTCATGAAGATATTCCAGATAAAAACCAGCACACCGGCAAACATCGCCAGCCCGGCAATCACTCGCAGCACCCAGAATGGAAACGAAATCTCAACAGACGCGTCCCACGGCTCCAGAGCCGCCCAGGACCAGCCCTGAAACAGTCCCAGCAGAATCAGGTCCGAGGCCATCACCAGAATCCCCAGCGCCGACAGCCAGTAGTGCCATTCACACGCCTTCAAACTGTACCAGGGACGATTCAGCAGCCGCGGAAACAGATAGGTCATGGCTCCCATGATCCACATCGTGAAGACGCCGAACATCACCAGATGAGCGTGTCCTACCACCCAGTCGGTGAAATGAATCACTTTCTGAAACGTCAGCGTGACCTGAAAGGCACACTGCAGGCACGTCAGGAAGTAGTAGATCATTCCGGTATAAAACCAGCGGATCGGCAGGTTGGTCTTCACCGCACTGCCCGAACCCCAGATCGTTCCGAAAAAGTTGATCACCACGGTCGTGACCACCAGCTCCACGGCAATCGTGGAGACGATGGCCCCGTATTGCAGAAACATGGGAATCGGGGTGTACAGAAAATGGTGAATTCCCTGCAGAGGATAAAAGAAGGCCAGCCCCCAGAAGCCGACCAGCGAGAGCCCGTGACTCCAGATAGGCTTCTTCAGCAGGATCGGCACAAAGTAATACATCATGCCCCAGCCCAGCGGTGTTACAAACAGCCCAACCAGGTCGTGAATGAACAGGCCGCCCACCGCGCCGGCACTGGTACCGGTGACAAAATACTGCGGCACAAAATTGCCCATGGCGTACGTCAGAAACGTCCAGACAAACATGGCCATGAAATACCACAGCGTGACGTAGATCGGCCCCTTCATCCGGGCAATCGGCGGCATGAAGTTGATGGCCAGCAGCAACAGCCCCAGCTGAGCCACCGGGTCAATCCACACGGGCGTTTCGCCCCATTCCAGCCCCTGAGCCTCACCCAGCAAAAGGCCGACCGCGGTCGCCAGCACGACTCCCTGCCAGGCCACATAAATCACCCATGACAATTTCCGGCTGAACACGGGCTGCAGCGTCAGCCGTGGCACAATCCAGTGCAGCGCCCCCAGAAACCCGTTGGCCAGAAACCCGTAGGCGATCGCGTTGGTATGCAGCATTCTCCAGCGACCCGGCGAAAACAGTTCAATACCCCGCAGTGGATTATGACGAATCAGCTGCAGCGCCATCAGCAGGCCGGCCAGCATGGATATCGACAGAAACGTCAGCGCCGTCACAAAGTACAGCCTGACGATCTTTTCATCGACAAGTTCGCCATGAGTTTTCAGGCCCGCGCTGTCGGTCGGCTGAAGGATCTCTGAAGAATCGGACATGAGTTATGAAGTTCCGTATAGACGTCTTGTTGTTGCTGCGGTCGCCGCGCTCAGAACAGAGCCAGATTGACGGTGGCCATTCAGGCGGCAGAGGTTTCCGTGGGCTGTCTGTACTGCACAAATTCTCCCAGCGGCGCCATCAGTGCCATGGTCCAGCCGAATATCAGATGTGTGCCAAGTGCCACCCACGGTGGCAGAATTTCAGCGTCGGTGATCCAGTTGCCGCCAAACAGCGCCGGCTGCAGCCACGCCAGTATTCCGTAGAAGTTGACGCCCCAGACCACCACGGCCAGCCCTGTTCCCCACAACAGCCGGACCGCCAGTGATTTCTTCAGCGCGAAACGACAGATCACCCAGTGAAACAGAACGCCCAGCACCATGCCGGTACCGATGTACAGACAACAGCCCAGCGCCAGAATCATTCCGTCACCGATGACATATCCGCCGCCTTCCTCCGTTGTCAGCCGCAACGCCTTTTCCCCCAGAGGAAACGTCAGGTAGACACGAATGATTTCCAGCGGATTCCGACCGGCCACCGGAGCACAGACCACATTCAGCAGCAGGCTGGCCATGGCGGCAATGCCCCCATAGACAAAACCGACCGTGCCGTAGTAAGTGCCATAGAACTGACTGTGGTCCCACTGGTCTCCCGCGGTCGCAGTGCGCACCTCGGACTCCAGCGCAGCAACTTTCTGCTTCAGTTCGGCCAGCTCACGCTGTTTTTCTTCGATATCAGCTGTCATAAAGGCGGTTCTCTGAACAGTTCCTGAATCTGATCACTGCCGGTGACACCTGAACAAGGCAGGAACACCGGGCAGTACATTCTGCGGACCGTCGGCGTCAGTTGTTCTGTCCTTGTTCGGATTCCTTGGCAGCCGCTGTATTGGCCGCCGTGTCATACGGCTTCATCAGTCCGGCCGGAATCGATTCACCGTACCGACGCCGGTTGGATACCTGCAGGACGTAGGCCACCAGGTTCCAGATCGTCTCCGGCTCCGACTGCAGGGCGCTCCTGAAACCGGGCATCGGCGTGCCGTTGATCCCGTTCAGAATCCGCCGATAAATATCAACCGGCTCCTGTCCTCCGTGCAGCATTCCCGAGGTGAGGTCGGCCGCACGTGTGGCATACCCCCACGAATCCTTGCCGATGTTGTCCTTTGTATGGCCACGACCGTCTTCGCCATGACACTTGCTGCAGCCCTTGGTCAGAAATGCCTCGCGCCCGAGCTTCGCTCGCTCTTCCGTCAGCTGCGGCTGAGGCGTCAGAGGCTGCGTCAGACTGGCGGCCGCGTCGTTCCAGCGATTTGCGACGTCGTCGATGAATTCCGGAACGTACTCCGGATCAAGTTCCTCCGCGGCTTCCGCTTCCATCGCCAGCTGATACTGCAGTTCCCCGCGCTGAGAAAGCACCATCACATAACTCACGACAGCCTCCACATCCTTGTCCGGAATGCGGTCAAAGGCCGGCATCGAGGTGCCGGTCACTCCGCGGCGAATCGTGCTGATCAGGTCTTCACGCCGCGGCTTGCCACCGTACGGCGTTGAAGTGAACTTGAAGACTCCTTTGGTGTAGTCACGGGGACGCGGGTACAGATGACCGGCGGCCGGTCCGTTGCCGTCACCATTCACGCCGTGACACTGCACACAGCGTTTCATATAGACCGCCTGGCCGTGTTTCAGGTGCAGCGAAAAATTAAAATCGGCCTTGCCCCGGCTGATCAACCGAGGCTCGGCCGCAGTGCCCGCATTTTCCTTAACAATGTCGGTCAACTGCTGCTGCAGCTCATTGTCCGGCAGACTGCTGACCAGTTCACTGGACGACCACTGGATTGGTTCGGCTCGCTCGCAGCCCGTCACGACAAGCATCAGCCCTCCGCAGGCAATGGCTGAAATCAACTTTTTTCTGGCCAGCATCTGTACAACCTGAAAAGTAGTCGTCGACTGATCTGCCGGACCCTGCTGAGCCCCGCACTCCGTCGTCGACGTGATGGAATTCGAACCGCCACGAAGCGTTAACGAAGTTACGGAAGTTACTCAGCCGCCGGAAATCTGTCCAGGGCGTACGTCAGTGTGACCGGTTCGTCGTCGCCGGTCACAGTGGCTGCGTAGTCCTTTTCAAGCAGCCCGGCTCGCTCGTGCCAGACACGAAACTCATAGTCGCCAGCCGGAAGCCCCTCGACACTGAATTTTCCTTCCGCATCAGTGATCGCCATGAATGGATGATCCAGCACCAGATGATAGGACGACATCCACGCATGAATGTCACACTTCACCTGCAGAGGATCAGTCTCGGCCCGATCGTAAATCAGTTCAACGCCCGTCTGATCGTTGGGCTTGATCAGAAGATTGGTGCCCTGATTACGAGCCGGGAAGGTATGCACATTGTGCTGCACAGCATCGCTGCTCTTCACCACAACCTTCTGCCCCGCATGAATCAGTGCCACATGAGGCAGAAAGACGCAGCCTTTCTGGTCCAGCACGACCGGATCCGACGGCGGTTCGCTTTTGAATCCTTTGGGAGCCCGGCGAAGATAGACAAACACGTTGGCGATGCCGTTGCCTTCACCCACAACCAGTGATTCATTGGGAACATCGGTCGCCGCACAGACTTCCGCGTCTTTCACACCTTCTGATCCGGCCTTGACCAGCGGCATCAGTGCGGGCGCGGCACCATCCAGCACAACCGTGCCGGCAAAGCGGCCCGTGGCGTTCGGATCCACCACCTTCGCGGGCTTTGATTCGGCCGGTTTCGATGCCGCTGGGGGTGTTGTTTCAGCGGTGGACTCAGTGGCGGCCGCGGACTCACTCTCCTTCGCCGAAGTGGATGGTTCAGCAGCCGGTGCTTCAGACGCTGAAGCCTCCTTTGGCGCGGCCGACTCGGAAGACGACCCGCCGGATTCATCACCTCCGCCGCAACCAGCCACCGTCAGCAGCACCAGACTGAACAGAGAAAGCAACTCAAACCGACCGACACGTCGAACGCGAACGCTCGTTGCCAAAACAGACATTTCCAGACACTTTCTTTTTTGATCAAGAAGAAGGGAACACTACCGCGGCGGTTTGCACCAACGTCGGAACCAGTGCTCGAAACAAAACAACAAACAACACGCAGACCTGCCTGCAAAGCAAACCAACAAAGGCCGCAGCACACGAAGCGGCGGCTGGCCGTACCAATCAGCACGCCGTACCACCGGCGTTCGGAACCAAAGCAGCAGACGTGCCAAACGCAGCACCAGCAATCCTGAATCGCACAACGGCAGCAGAGTGACTCTGATCCCGGTGCGAATTGCTTTTCATTTTCATTCTCCGGAACAGCGTGCGGCGCAGTGTGCGGCCCCCTTAGCGTGCGAATCGTCACACCCCGGCGCGCTCCGGGACACATGACTGTGACGCACGGGTGTCCATCGCTGGCACAGGCGACACAGTTCTGGCGGAGAATCGGCCTGTCGCAGGAAAAAATCGAGATTCACTTCAGCCGCCAAAACTGTGGCCATAGCTTCCCCTTAAGCCACAACACATGTGGCAATCCGAAGTTCCGGCATATCTGTTGCCGCCATTTTTTCCGCCAGATCCCGTCCGCACAGCCCTG
Source organism: Fuerstiella sp. (assembly GCA_040222735.1). Lineage (GTDB taxonomy): Bacteria > Planctomycetota > Planctomycetia > Planctomycetales > Planctomycetaceae > Fuerstiella. The sequence goes on from JAVKCM010000013.1 coordinate 31,964, forward strand.
CTGTCCCCTTCCCTTCTCTACTTCTTCATCAAGGGCCGCCAGACATGTCTTTGCTATCAGACACGATCACCATCGTACTTGCCGGAGGTGCCGGTTCCCGACTCGCTCCGCTGACCACAGATCGTGCGAAGCCCGCGGTACCGTTCGGCGGCCAGTACCGAATCATCGACTTCACCCTGTCGAACTGTTTGAACTCAGGGCTGCGTCAGATTCTTGTGCTGACACAATACAAGTCTCACTCGCTGCATCGACACCTGCACGATGCCTGGGAAATTCTGAATCCGGAGCTCGGAGAATACATCACCTCGGTTCCCCCACAGCTTCGAACCGGGGGTTCGTGGTACCAGGGCACCGCAGACGCGATATACCAGAACCTGTGCCTGCTGCAGAGCAGCGGTGCAGAAGACGTTCTGATTCTGGCCGGCGATCATGTTTACCAGATGGATTACGCTCAATTGCTGCGACGTCACCGCCATTCCGCAGCGGATGTGACCGTGGCATGTACGGAAGTGAGTCTGCAGGAAGCACGTTCGTTCGGAGTCATGTCGATCGACGAGCAACAGCGAATCCGTCGATTCGACGAAAAACCTGCGAACCCCAACGGCATTCCGGATAGCCCTGACAAAGCACTCGCATCCATGGGGATCTACGTATTTTCGCTGGATGTGTTGTGTCGGGAACTGCAACTGGACAGCCAGGACCCGGCCTCCAGCCACGACTTCGGAAAGGACGTGCTGCCGAATATGGTGCGTACGCATCGAGTGTCAGCCTTCCGCTACCGGGCTCCTGATGAATCAATGACAGCCTACTGGCGGGATGTCGGCACCATTGACACTTACTACCAGGCCAATATGGATCTGCTTGAGGACTCTCCGCCGCTGGATCTGTATTCAAATGCCTGGCCGATTCGCAAATACGAACGGCCGGCACCGCCGGCCCGCGTCCAACGCGACCGGTTCGGAGTCAACGGAACAATTACCGAATCGATGCTGAGTAACGGGGTGATGATTTCGGGAGGCGCCGTCAGTCACTCCGCGCTTTCCCCCAATGTACACGTGGACAGTGCCGCCGTCGTTGAAGACAGCATTCTGTTTGATGACGTGCACATCGGCCCGGGCGCTCGGGTCAGGAACTGCATCATCGACAAAGGCGTTTCCGTTCCCGCTGGCGAAACCATCGGCATCGACGCAGCGGCCGACCGAAAACGATTCACCCTGTCGAAGAATGGCGTGATCGTCGTCCCCCGAAAGTACCGTTTTCAGCCACGTGTGCCTCACCTGACCCATCAATTGACGCCCCCCGAAATGATTCGTCAGCGGTCACTGACCGAGACCTTCTGAATCACAACGCCTGGGTCTCCTGCGCGACACCCGGTCACACCGGCAAAGAAGTGTGCGAATACAGACACTACCAACCGACCTCGAAACGGGTTCGCCGACGCCCGGAAAATGTCATCGCCAACCGGGCGAAACCTGCAGGTTGCCGGTGACCGGACACATTCAATCAGGCCGGTGACTACTGGAATTGCGGCGGTCGACATTGAACGGCTGATAAGTTCCCGACCGCCCATCGGTCTCCGGCATGGCGATTGCGACTGGCAGTCAGTCGCTCCGATCTCAGCAGCACACGGCATTCGCTGCAGCGATGCCATTGCAGGGAACGGCTGCCGGCAGTCTGTCCGAAAACCGAAATTTTTCGTACGCCGGCCTGCCAGACGCGTTCGAAATATGGTCGGCTTCGCCGATGACGGACCTGGAAGTCCGTCATACAGAAGTATCCGGACAGGCTGCCAGACGTTGAATAAGCACTTTTTCCAGAGCATGTCGGTACTGACAGATCCGAGCGTGGAAACGCCCGGACCTTTTTATCTGCGGACACGCCGCGTGTCCGTCCTCACCAATTTTCACAAGGCACGTCCGTTACATGAAGAAGAATGAAGCCGTCACCAGAATCATGTCCAGCAATCCTGTTTCTGTAGGCAGAAATGAGACCGTTTCGGCGGCTCGAAAGATGCTTGAAGAAAAAGGTATTCACCACCTGCCGATCACCGACGGCAAGGTTCTGGTCGGGATCATCACGTCCAACGACTTTCTGCGGGTTTCGTTCGGAGAATTCGGAAACCAGGATGCTCGAAATCTCGATGCGATTCTGGACCACACCTACAAGATTGCGGATCTGATGAATCCCAATGTGACCACAATCAACAAAGATCAGACAGTCCGGGACGCAGCCACCATTCTGGCAACCAGCGGATTTCATTCACTGCCCGTGGTCGATGGCGACAACCTGGTCGGCATTGTCACCTCATCAGACCTGATTCAGTACCTGCTGGATCAGTATTGATTCCGCTCGTTGTCGTGGTGCGACGGGCCCCGGTCTACAGGCCTCAGGCCCGGCCTGGCAGCTTCCTGAACGCCCTGTGCGTGACAGAAGCGGTTCGCCACCAGGACACCCGTGCCGAATATATCGCGCCGGAAAATCCGGCCGACGACGGGTGTCGTCATCGGGTGGCATTGTCGGCACATTGGACGCAGCGTCTCAAGAATCGCTGCGTCCCCGAATCGGGGCATCCGGCCGCGGCCTCCATGGCCGCGGCCGCTTCTGTTACCCGGTGGAATCTGATCGCTGCAGACGAGCGTCCCGCAGCGACAGCACGTCCGCCGTCCATTCCGGCAGCGTATAGGTGATCAGCACGGCTTCCAGATTCGCCAGCGTGACAAAAGTGGCAGCTATCCGCATGGGCCACAGCGACCAGTCCAGCAGCATCGCGATAGCCCCGGCCAGCACAAGCCACTGAGACGACTTGGCCCCCCGCGTGTGATAGCTGGGAATTCGTCCATATTTGAACAGTCCGTAACAACAGGAAGCTGCGTAGCTGATCAACGGAAGCAGCAGCCATGCAAATTCCTGCCGCAGGATGTCCCACTTCAGCACAAGACTGCCAATCAGCAGACAGGAATACAGCACAGCATCAGAAACACTGTCCAGTCGCGCTCCCAGGTCCGAACGCTGGTTGAGCCACCGAGCGAGCCTGCCGTCCAGGTTGTCAGACAGGCTCAGGACCACGAAACCGACCACAAAGGCAGTCGACGCTTCCTGAACCGCCAGCCCGATCAGCCCGACAGAACCAACCAGGCGGACGATACTGATGACGTTGGGAATCGTCAGGTAGCGGTTCTTTAAAGAACTGACCTGAGGATCCGTTTCAGCAGACGGCGGGATATCGGGGGTCGATTGCATCATGGTTTCAGGACATGGTGTTCAGCTGGCCGTTACAGAACGACCAGCAGGAAATAATAGAAGGCAGGTGCAGTAAATGTCAGGCTGTCGACACGGTCAATGACTCCTCCCATACCCGGCAGCAGGGCGCTGCCGTCCTTGACACCTGCATCACGTTTTACCGCCGACATATTGATATCGCCGAAAAATGCTGCCGAAACCAGCACCAGACCGGATGCCAGCGATATCCCCAGTCCTTGTGCGGACGTGATGTCAGGAAATGTTGTCAGCCAGGGAGACAGCAGCAAGGCCAGCCCGAGCGATACCAGCACACCGCCCAGAAAGCCTTCCCACGTCTTGTTAGGAGAAATCCGCGGTGTAATCCGGTGACGCCCGATCACACGGCCCACCAGCGCCTGAGCGATGTCATCCATTTCTGTGATGACCAACAGAAACAGAAACCAGCCGACCGGACCAACGGTCGGCAGCTGATCGGTCGGCAATGAAAACAACATGGCCGCATGCGAGAGGGCATACACCAGCAGCATCACGCCCCAGTAGACACTGGCGGTTGTGCGGAGAAAACCATCTGTTTTTCCCGTCACAAGCCCCGCCACGCTGAACGCCAGCAGGCCGGCGCCGGGCAGCAGAAACCGGGCCTCGGCTTCCCGTCCGGCGGCGATGAGTGAATATTGCGCGGGAACGGCAGCGAAGGCCAGGGCCCGTGTCCAGCGTCCCGAGGCCGCCGATCCGGGCAGCGACAGAAATTCACGCAGCCCCAGCCCGCTGGCCACCGCCAGCAACACGGCCACGCCGGCACGTCCGCACAGGACAGCTCCGGTGACCAGCACCGCCAGCAGCCACCAGACCTTCAGGCTGCCGAGTCGTTTTTGACGAACTTCCACCTGCGATTTTCGAAGCGCGACAATTCGCACAATGGAACCGGCCGTCAGGGCGACAAAGACTCCTGTCAGCAACATTACCAGACGGCTATTCAGTTCCGGCATCGATATTACCTGCGGCGGGCTTTCACTCTGGGGAAACCGTTTCCTTATTCGTCTTCGGCGGTGGCTTGAACACAAAAACCAGTTTCCGAGCGAGCCAGGGCACAAAGACAGTCCCAATCAGCGCTGCAATCATCGGGCCGTCCAGCAGTCCCAGCGGCCCGCGGGCGACCAGTTCTTCCAGCGTGGGCAGACGACTTCCGGCAAAGACAAAGATCAGATTTCCGGGAAGCAGACCCACATGTGTTGTCCACCAGAACGTGCGAAACGATACCTCCGTACCAGCACCGGCCGCATAATTCAGAAAGCTGAACGGGGCATGTGCCAGACGCAGCGTCAGCAGGTACAGCGCCCCGTTGTGCCGCATTCGCTCCTGTAGTGGTTTCAGATAAATCCCGAACCGCGACTGGACGGCCGACTGAAGATAATGTCGGCACAGCAGAAATGTCACCATTGCCGCGGAAGCCAGTGCCGTATTCACAATCACGACACCCACCAGCACGCCGAACAGCCATCCCAGAACAATCGATTTTCCGGTAGTCCCGGGGACCAGCGACAAAGCCAGGTAGGCCAGAAACCCCAGAATCGCAGAAGAAACCGGGTTCGCCCGAATGGCACGACGCAGCCATCTGTCATTGGAAATCAGCCATTCCAGTGAAGCATAACGTGAAGCCACCACACCGATCACCGCCAGGCTCAGCAGAATCAGCAACGGTAACAACAGTCTCTTCAGAAATCTCAGCATATTTTTTCAGTCTGCAGATCCCGTACCGAGCCGGGCGGCGTGCGGCGCATGGTTTTCAACGGCGGGCGCCACGGTAACATTTGCGAAAACTGGTATGATGTGTGCGGAGAGTGGCGGCGGATTCCGCACTCGAAAAGTGCTTCTGGTCGTCATTGTCCGGTCAGGCCGGTTTCCGATGGTTGCCGCATTCGCCGGTTACCCATCGCGTCATCGGATACAGTCATCACAACCTTCAAAAAAGTACGTCTCGCTTATGGATCGCCCTGCGCCGATTGTTCGCCTGCTGCATATTTCTGACCTGCATTTCGGACCACCGTATGTGCCGGAAGTTGGTAATGCTCTGTTGCGAATCGCACCGGACCTGAATGTCGATGCCATCATCGCCAGCGGAGATTTTACGCAGCGAGCCAAAGCGGATCAGTTTGAAGCGGCTCGAAGTTTTCTGGACCGCCTGCCGGATGTCCCCCGGCTGTGCGTTCCCGGCAACCATGATATCCCCCTGTATCGGGTACGTGAGCGTCTGGTGGATCCGCATGGCCTGTACCGACAATTTATCTCTCCGGAACTGAATCCCGTCCTGTCGCTCGACGATGCCGTGATCGTCGGCATCGATTCAACGGCACCGCATTCGGCCATTTCCAACGGACGCATTCATCAGTGGCAGCTGGAAACCGCTGAAAAAGTGTTCGCCGAGGCCCCGACCGGCGTGGCCCGGATCGTGGTCGCACATCACCACTTCGCTCCGGCACCCGATTATCTGCACGATCGCGCCATGCCTCAGGCGAAACGAGCCATCATGCGATTTGTGGAAGACGATGTGGACATGATCCTGGGCGGACATCTGCACCGTGCCTACATCGGCAATACACTGGATTTCTATCCCGGAGCCCATCGGGAACGAGGCATCGTGATTGTGCAGTCCGGCACCACTACCTCACGCCGCGGTCGCGGTCGCGAGCGGGAAAAGAACAGTTTTAATGTGATTGACATCGACGAACACACGATGAAGATCACGCACTACCTGTATTTCGACGCCGACGCCGGATTCGTCCCGGGCAGCCGCCACCTGTTTCCGCGAGGAGTGCTGCCGCTGCCGTCCTATAAACCATCCTCGGACGAACCTGCTGCCGGTGACGGCACTGAGGCCAAACATCACTGAAAGCAGCCGCCGCACTCCCGGCCACCTGTATCCTGTTATCCGCCCAGACCCTGCCACCTCGGGAACCAGCATGTCAGAACCTGCAGAAACGCTTTATGAACGCATCGGCGGGGCCGCCGCCGTCAATGAAATGATCGATCAGTTTTATGGACGCGTACTGGCGGACCCGGAACTCCGACCGTTCTTCGAAAATACGTCGCTGGAAAAACTGACGGCGATGCAGAAGGAATTCTTCGCCGCCGCACTCGACGGTCCGATGAGGACCACTGAGACCGACCTGAGACAGGTTCATCAGGGGAGAGGAATCAGCCGGCAGCACATCACCCGGTTCGTCGGCCACCTGATCGCCGTGCTGGACGAACGTGAAGCCATCAGCCGCCGGGACACGATGGACATCATTTTCCGGATCGCTACCTACACCGATGACGTGCTGGGCGACGCCGGCGGTGCCGACGGATAAGTTCGTCATGGGAGCCACCGAATGCCGACCACGATTCGCATTGCTGAGCCCCGCTGCTCTGTCTCTGAGTGCCACCTGGTCGAAAGCTGACCACGAAGACAGGCGATGTCGCATTTCTGGTCGCCGCCGCAGTCCTGATCAGCCTGCTGGTGTCTTCCCGACGGACCGACGTGCCGGTGAGAATAAACCATGAGTGACATCCGTTTTCAGAACCGTCCCGTCCTTCCGGCCATCGGCTGCGGGACGCTGCTGCTGCTGAGCCTGTTTCTGTGCCTGCTTCCGTTTGTGCTGGTGGACGCGATGCAGGAAGCATTCAGCAGACTTCACCTGCCGGCCTTCGCCGCGTTTCCCGCACTGGTCGGAATTTTTGCGGGATCATTGATCAACATTCCACTGTACCGCGTCGCCCGCACGACCGAGCAGCCGGAGCTGCTGGGCGGACCGTTCCTGATCGGAGCATTTGCACCTCGTTTTCGCCGCATGCGAACCGAAACCATCGTCGCCGTCAATCTTGGTGGCTGCGTGATTCCCCTGCTGATCGCCATCTGGCAGGTCATCCATCTGTTCGCCGCCAGTGCCCCGGCATGGACAGCTCTGGTGATCGCCACATCCGCCAATATTTACGTCTGCTTCAAAGCCGCGCGTCCTGTCCCCGGTGTCGGAATCATGATGCCGGGGTTCGTTTCGCCACTGACCGCGGTGGCCGTCACCTGGCTGATGCTTTCCGCAGATTCGCCCGATCGAGCTTCTGTGGCGTTTGTGGCCGGAATTCTGGGACCGCTGATCGGTGCCGACGTGCTGAACCTGCGAACTCTGGAACGACTGTCGACGGGTGTACTTTCCATTGGCGGAGCCGGAACCTTTGACGGCATCGTCCTGTCCGGCGTTCTGGCGGCCCTGCTGGTGTAAAGCTGAAAGGGGTGTGCGAACAGGCGCGCCTCTGGCTCGGGAATCCTGTCCGGCACAGAAACTTCAGGCTTCGCAGCAACTCTCGCCACCACGGCACGACGCTTGCAACACAGACCGATGGTTATCCCGCGTCCGTTCTCTGCGGGGCAACACCGTGTCTGCAGTTCACACCGACGCTGCTCCCAGTATTTTCAGGAACCTGTTGATGCTTCCCCGATTTCAACACATTCTGGTGCCGGTCGATCTGACCGCCAAGAACAGGCCCGCTCTGGATATCGCATTCGAACTGGCCGTGGAAAACAAAGCCCGTGTTTCGCTGTTCCACGTGACGCAGACCATCGATGCGGGAGAATCCGGGCCGGACGAAGAATTAGAAACGTTCTACCAGAAGATCGGCCAGCGCGTGCTGAACGAGCTGGAATCGCTGGCCCAGCGGTTTGCTGAAGCCGGAATTCAGGTCGAATCCAAAGTCCATCTGGGACAGCCGCTTCACAAAATCGTGGAGTTCGCAGAAGCGCACGCCGCCGACCTGATCATCATGTCCTCGCATCCGGTCGAACAGGACGATCTGGTGAGAAGCTGGGGAACTCTCAGCTACAAGGTTTCTGTGGCCTGTCAGTGCCCCATCCTTCTGGTCAAGTAGCGAATGGCACGCCACTTGCGGATATCCCGGTCCGCACGTATCGAGCAACATCCGGGAAGACCACGTCAACGATGGCTGTTTCTCCCCTTGCATCAGACCAAGACAAAGCACTGAATTCCTACTTGGAAAATGCCATGAAACTGATTCCACATATTGCCGCAGGACTGTGTTTCCTGTTGCTGGCGGGTTGCTCGCAGGGACCGAAGTCGTCTTTTGGCTTCACTCTGCCGGACGGAGACGCCGCAGCGGGCAAACAGACCTTTGTGTCCTATATGTGCCACGAGTGTCACAGTGTTTCCGGCATGGAAATGCCGGATGTGGAATTTGCCGCCGAACGACAGGTCAAACTTGGCGGCAAAGTCGATCGAATCCAGACTTACGGTGAGCTGGTCACGTCCATCATCAACCCTTCTCATAAACTCGCCTCCGGCTACCGCCCTGAAGACGTGTCCGCTGAAGGTGAATCGAAAATGACGAACTACAACGACGTCATGACGGTCGGTGAACTGATTGACATCGTCGCCTTTCTGCAGGCGCAGTACGAACTGAAACCCTTCGAACCGACCGCGTACGACATGTACTATTACGGCCCCTGACAACGTCTCAACCTCTTTCCTATCGGAGTGCCGGAATGATCCTGCTGAATCAGATCATGGTGGCGACAGACTTCAGTGAACGATCGTTGCTGGCCATCGCCTACGCTGTTGAACTGGCCCGCCCCTTTCACGCCGAAGTCGTCGGTTGCCACGTCATGGAGCCCGCTCACGCACTGCTGCCCGCCATGGCCGGAGGCCCGGAATCCAGTGTCGATGTACGTGCCTCGCAAGCCCGGGAAGAAACCGAAAGCCTGCTGCGAAAGGCGGGTGCCAACCGTTACCGAGTCTTGATCGAAAAAGGCAACCCGACCAGAGAAATCATTCGGGTTGCCAGGAACGAACGCATCGATCTGATCGTCGTCAGTACGCACGGCCGCAGCGGGCTGGCACATATGCTGCTTGGTTCCAATGCGGAAAATATCGTCCGACTGGCCCCCTGCCCGGTTCTGGTCGTACGCGACGGCGAACACGATTTCGTCCACCCGTCCTGAACCTGAATGATCTCATCCTTCCATGGCGCCCCGCTCGGGCACCGGGAAAAACGCAAGATCCGGACTCACAGAAAGGATTCTGTCATGCGAAGCCGTTACGGCATTTCCATCGGAAATATTCTGCATCCGACCGACTTTTCTCATGGAAGCGACGTGGCCTTCGCTCATGCCCTGAGACTGGCGCTGGATGCAAAGGGTAAGCTGGAAATCCTGCATGTTCACCGGGAACGCGAAGCTGCAGAATGGGATAACTACCCGTCTGTCCGCGATACGCTCTGTAAGTGGAAGATCCTGCCCCCGCACGCACAGAAAAGTGAGGTGGCCCGACTGGGTGTCAATATCTCGAAGTCAGCCTGCACCGGTGCCAATCCGGCCGCCGGAGTCCTGGATCATCTGGAACGACGCGGAGCCGATCTGGTCGTGATGGCAACACATCGACGTGAAGGCATCGATCGCTGGCTCCATTCCAATCTCGCCGAATCCATCTCCACCAAAAGTGACGCCGCGTCGCTGTTTGTTCCCTTCGGCGTCGACGGCTTTGTGGACCCGGATTCCGGAGCCGTTTCACTCGACCGTATCCTGATCCCCATCGACAAATCCCCCGACCCACAGGCCACCGTCGACGCCGTCGCTGATCTGGTCAATGCCATCGGCCCCGAACACGTCGATATACGCCTGCTGCACATCGGCGATCCGTCCGGAATGCCGTCGCCAACACTGCCCGTCAGCGACAAGTGCCGGTGGGTCTGGGATACCCGTCTGGGAAGTCCCGTTGAAGCCATCTGCAACGATGCCGACGAATTCAACGCCGATCTGATTGCCATGACAACCAGCGGACACGACGGATTCCTTGACGTTCTGCGCGGCTCGACCACCGAACGTGTTCTGCAGCGAGCAAAGTGCCCGGTCCTGTCAGTCCATGCAGATCGCGAGTCCTCCTGACCGAACAAAGAGCCACAAGTACCTGGTCACAGCCCTGACGTGAGCCAGACAATCCCGTGTCATGTTTGCTGCAGTCCTGCACAGCCTGGAAGCTGCCCCCACAAGAATCGGACCTCGGAATCAGGCTGTGACAAAGCAGATTGCAGCAACTGTGGACACGGGAGTCAGGTCTCGGCAATTGTGCGAACCACCACGAAACTGTCACACCTGTGACAATGCGTCACACGCAGGTTGACCGGGTAGCCGGGCCCGGGCAGCAATCGAGTTCTCTGGTCAAATGATCGTGCGTCACTGCGACCATTTCCTGCCACCCGTCCTCAAAACTCTGAACAGGACCGGAACTGAATTTGCGGAGCAGTTTGGTAGTGTTGTATCGACGGTTCGATCCGCTTTCGTTCTTGCTCAGCCATGGAGGTAGCAATGGTTCTGCGAAGCCAACCTGTTCTGCTGTTTGTTGGTGCAGCAATTCTCGGCCTTTGTTCGTTTCTGCCCGCTCAGGTACAGAAGATCCCGGTCACCGCCGACGAAAAGAAAGTTCTGAGCGGACAGGAGACCAGTGTGCTGATGCAGGCCAAACTGGTGCATTCGCAGAAAGTCCTGGAAGGACTGGTTACCCAGGACTTTGATGAAATTGAAAAAGCAGCTGCCGCGCTGGCACAGATCAGCCTGACACCGCCGCCAGACCTGCAAAAGGCTGGCGACAAAACGGATGAACAGGTTTATGAGCACTTTCGGATGGAATTCGCGAGACTGGCCGGCCAGCTGGAAGGCCACGCGCGACGCCGCCAACTGGAAGCGACGGCCTATGTTCAGCAGAATCTGACAGCCACATGCATTGCCTGTCACGACTACATTCGTGACTATCCGTAAACCTGACACAACTAGTTGACCATGGAGAATCGAATGATCGCAATCGACAAGATACTGGTACCGACAGACTTCAGCGACTTCAGTAAGCCGGCCATGACTTATGCCTGTGCCGTGGCGGCCAGGTTCGAGAGTGAGCTGCACCTGCTGCACGTCTGCCCCGACGCCGCGATGCTGGTTCCGGAAGCCGGTGGTCTCGGAGGTGCCGGACTGGTGGAACAGGCCGAAGCTCTGGAAGAATCGGCTCAGAGCCAGCTGCAGGAATTACCACCCGACGGCTGGTCCAACAGCAGAGATGTTGTGAGGACCACACGTGTCGGAGCTACGTTTTACGAAATCATTCAGTACGCCAAAGAACACGAAATCGACCTGATCGTGCTGGGAACACATGGGCGATCGGGCATCATGCACCTGCTGATGGGCAGCGTCGCAGAAAATGTCGTCCGAAAAGCTCCATGCCCTGTCCTGACCGTCAAACCCGAAGGTCATCAGTTTGTCATGCCGTAAATCAGTCTGTCCGCTCCCTTCCCCTCAAAGGTAACCCCATGCAACTTCGCCTTGTCGTCCTGTGTCTGGCCGCCCCAGCCCTGCTGTTCAGCTGGCTGCAGCTTCGTGATTCTTTCGGACAGGAGAATGAATCCCCCTCAGCTGCCACGCAGCAACAGCCGCAGCAGCAGCAACCCGTCGTCAGCCCGGCGAAATTCATGCTGACCGCCGTTCCGGCCGGCCCGAATCAGGATGGCGACGATCTTCTGCTCAGCAAGTTCATGCAGAAAAAGCTGGACGCCTCAACCCAGATCCTGAAAGGCCTGATGATTGAGGACTTTAAACTGGTGGAAGACAATGCGGATGCACTGCTGAATATGAGTCGCGAAGAAAAGTGGCGAGCTTCCAACGACATGATGTACCTGCAGCACAGCACGCAGTTCCGCAATGTCGTCGATGATCTCCGCCAGAAGGCTGGCAAAGAATCCATCGATGGTGCCTCGCTGGCATGGGTCAACGTGACCATGAGCTGCATTCAGTGCCATCAGTGGGTCCGCAACATTATGCTGGCCGAACAGGAATAAGGATCAAACGGAAAATTACTGTCGCGTCGAAACGTGGCGTAAGCTTCCAGCCTGCGTTTTTCTGCATCGCAAGCTGGAAGCTTCCCGATGGAAGAATGATTCTTTGGACAGTAGCTGGGGAGTTTGCTGCCCGTAGCGTGCCACGCTTGATCAACGCCGTCAAAGAGATCCGGCGGTATTGTTAGCTGACGTGATCGGTGTCCATGGGCGGGAACACGCCTTCGGTAATAAGTTGCCGTCGGTGGGAAACTCGGTGGCCAACATTGATTTGCAGTAGTGCAACCGTTGTCCTGCCCTTCGGAGTCAGCCCGGTCAGGAATGGGCCATCCCAGGCGAAGTGTTCAATCCAAACGTCGGTTCGTGGGTCAAACAGAAACGCTCTGGTGCCATCAATCGGATCAATGCCCGCAATGTTCGGGCCATTGTGGTTGTTGCACTTGAAACACGCCAATGCGAGATTCTCGTCGACCGTCTCGCCGTCCATTTTCTCCGGAACGACATGGTCAATTTCAAAAGTCGCGGGATCGTAGTCCTGCGACATTTGGCAGTATTCGCAACGATGACCTGCCCGTTCCCAGACGATCCGGCGTATCGCAACCGGGATGCTCATGAAGCGGCGGATCTTAACGCCACGCGGGCACGTGATTGCAGGATGCCAAGCAGGCTGCTGACTCGCTCAAAACTCGTCGCCTGTTCACGCTCGTCTTCACTGAGTTCGCCAGCACGGGCCTTCTCAGCCAGCAACGTCATCGTCTTACGTTGTTCGTCAGAAAAGTTGAGAGACAAAATTCCCTCAGCAGCCTGAGGGGAAAGCGTTCCGCTCAGGTTCGTCAGGATCGTGTCGTCGTAGGTTTTGATTGATTGGCTCATGCCTCAATTATATCACGAAACCGGGTGTTCAAGACAAGTAGTTCGTCGGGGATGTCCCGTTGTTTGTTCGTGTCTCTGGCGAGAAACGCGGCCAATCGTTGCCGATCGCCTCGCGATGTCGGACGGCGGCGGCAATGTTGTCATGGAAAACGTGTATGGTGCCCCTTCAACGACCATTCGCAGATAGGCGTGGTATTTCGGAATCTTCATCAGGTCGTCTTTAGACAATCCGCTGCCCAACAGCTCCGTCAGAACCTCAGCATCGCGAGGCCCAACTGTCATGCACAACGCTGAACCGCAGTTTGTCGGGAGAATGTCTGGTCGAGTTTGAAGACGGCTCGGGAGCCCGTCTGCGTGTGCATCGGCGGGACTGTGACGCGCCTGATCTGGTCGCGCTCTGCCGCAACTTCAGGAGCGCGGAGTGATGCTGCAGATCACTCCACAGATGAAGATTCTGGTCGCCGTTGAACCGGCTGACTTCCGGACATGACGTCGATCGCAGAGCGGCCGCTGAATGACGGGAGACCAACGCCATGGAGCGCGAACTGATCGACATGCAGCTGACACCGGAAGAACGATCACTGCTGCTGCGGTACGGCTATCCGTTCGACCAGGTCAGGCAGGCCCTGGAGGCCTGTGCTTCCGGGGATGACATCGCAATCGTTCCGCTGGACAGTTTTGAACTCGAACGCCTGATCGGAGACGTGAGCATCTCCATTAATCAGATGAACGGCGGCCGAGTTCAGGATCAGCTTCTGGACCTGTGTGAACGTCTGGAGTATGCGGAACAAACCGGTGACGGAATACTGGAAACGCTCTGAACGGCACACAAAAAATTCCGCCGCTCCCGCAGAGAGCACTGGAGGGATTGCAGTACGCTCACGAGATGGAAATTGTCCATCGCGATTTGAAACCAACCTGCGGGTCTATCGCAACGGCCGAAAGCTGCAGGTGAAGCTTGCTGACTTCGGCTTAGCCAAAAATTTTATCGATGCGGGATTCAGTGACTGCAGTGCCAGCTGGGTAAACAAAAAGGTCGCACGATGTCGGTTTGGTATGTTCGGCAGCTCAAGCATTCGTAACACAGGACGGTTCGCCCTCGGCCACTTACGGAACCACTGCAGCGCAGACTGACACTCCATTGTCGCGTCATCAATGTGATGGCATCCATCGGTTACTCGTGACCGCGCGCAGTGCACTCGTTCGATGTGACCGAAGTGGAATCATTGGCCTGTTATCCTGTCGAAAAAGGGCCGCTTTGGGGCAGATTCAGAAACCGGTTGATGTTCCAATACAGCTCAGCGTTTCGAAGGCACACGTCTTACTAATGTGGAAACCATCGTCGTGTAATCGCTCGCGACTCTTCATTCATCGTCGCCCATTAAGCCCTTGCCCTCGTCCACTGCGAAACGTCGTCCGGCATTCTGAATCCGGTGCATGAAATCGGAGCGGTTGTCAAAGAGCAGCAACGGACTTTCATTGTCGATGCGATGAGTAGTTTTGGCGGCATGCCGCTGAACATGGCTGAGGCCGGGATTGATATTCTGATTTCGTCGTCCAATAAGTGCATCGAAGGTGTCCCGGGCTTCTCGCTGGTCATCGCCGACCGCGAGGAACTGCTGGCCGGCGACGGTGACGCGCGTACCGTCAGTCTCGATCTACTTGCGCAATGGAAGGGGCTCGAAGGCGGTGGACAATTTCGTTTTACACCGCCAACCCAAGTGCTGCTTGCGTTCCGTCAGGCTCGTAGGACATGTTCCTCTTCGCCATGCAGCTCGCGAAATTCGGGTGAATCCGTTCAGGTGGCACGAAAGGGTTAAAGAGCTCCATGAAACTTCTATCCGCTGTCTACATGCAATACTGTGGCGTGCGAGGGCAAGTACATTCGTGAGCGCTCAGGAAAAGACTCCGTCGACACAGGTCACCTGCCACCGACTCGCTCAATTCGCCAAAACGTGGATTCAATCGCGTTCGACCCGATTGTCGTCAAGTTATCATATGGCGGATGGCAACAAAATGTTTACCCTTGGCCACTCGCCAACGGTTTTGAACTCCACACGACTTGACAGAAAATAGACATCCGTCTCTAATGAAACAAGACAGCTGTCTACTAAACGGTGGCTGGATAAGGACATGAGGCATCGGATGAGCAAGCGAGCAACATCAAGATCGACTCCCACAGCGGATGCCCGGCTTCCCGAAGCGGAAATGGAAGTGCTGGCGAGTCTGTGCCGTGACGGGCCGCTGACCGCCGCCGAGATTCGAGAAAAACTGTCCGGGCATCGACCGATGGCTCACGGATCAGCCGTCACGCTGCTGAAACGTCTGATGGGAAAGAAACTCGTCAAACGCACGAAGTCGGGGCAGGGTAAGTCGTTTCTGTACCAGGCGACTCGACCGGCTGAGCCATCCTTGAAGCAGGTCGTCGGCCGCATGACAGACCGCATTTTCGGCGGCAGTGGAGCGGCCATGCTGGCGTCGCTGTTGGAAGTCCGCCCGCCGTCAGCGGACGAACTGAAAGAAATGCGTCGGATGCTCGACGGGCTGGAGCAATCCGGCGCAAGTGCCAAACGATCAAAGAACAAGGAGTGACCAATATGTCGTCCTTCGTCGAAGCGCTGAACCACGGAAGCGAATTCTGGTGGTCCTTGATGACGGCGTCATTCCTCCAGTCGAGCCTGGTGGCCTGCGTCATGCTGCTGGTTGTCGCCGCCGCTGGACGACGGATCCCCTCTCCGCTGCGGTCGGCGCTGCTTCTGCTGGCCTTCGTGAAATTCATTCTGCCGCCAGTCTGGTCGACGTCTTTCGGCCTGTTCGCCCTGATCCCTGTTGAACCCCCTTCTCAGGTGACACCGCCCATCGAAGTGAAGTCTGCGTCACCGGCCGATGACGTCGCGCGAACACTGCCCATTGCGACGCCCGTTCGATCGGGGTTTCCTGCCGATGAAGTCAATCACGCACCTTCGGAACCACCCGATTCCGAAGCGGCCGCCGTCGTCGCGATCAATATCGCTGCCAACTCACCAGCGCCGCCAGTCACGCACGCAGATCTGTCCACTCATTCGTGGATGATGATTCTGCATCTGCTTGGCACCGCATTCCTGGTGGCGGTGATCATGCGCGTTGCTCGCGGCCTGAACCGACAGGTTGCCATGTCTCAGCTGGTGAGCTTTGGCGCAGCGTCTGACCTGTTTCTCCGAGTCCGTGGTGAGTTCAGAATTCGTCGAAAGGTTGAACTGAGAGCTTCGAACGAAGTCAGATCCCCGCTGGCGGCAGGACTACTGCGGCCGGTCGTTCTTGTTCCGCGACGTCTGCTGGAAGAACTCCCTGCGGATGAACTGCGTGCGTTGTTCGCTCACGAGCTGGCTCATCATCGCCGATTTGATCCGTGGATCAACGTGTTGCAGAGTCTGGTGCTGAGTGTCTGGTGGTTTCATCCGTTTGCCTGGCTGCTGCACATGGACTCTCGCCGCGTCCGGGAACAGTGCTGCGACGACGCGATTCTCAAAACCGGCCTGACAACAGCCAGCGACTACAGCCGTCTGCTTGTTCGAATGGCCGAAGAAATCTCGCAACCTCGTGTGCGCACCAGTGTGTTATCAGCAGCCGATCAACTCTACTCCGTTGCCGCGCGGCTGCAACATGTCATGGACAAACAGGCGACACGGGTGGCGAGTCTTTCGTGGCGGGCAGTCGTCGTGCTGCTGCTCGCGGCGGCTCTGTTGCTTCCGGGCATGAGCCGACCGTCGCAGGCTCAAACGGCACCGCCTGTTTCCAGTGCGATCAGGAACTCTTCGTCCCAACTTCCCGCGTCTGAGTCCACTCGTGATCGGTCACTGCCAGACGGAGCGATTCTCAAACTTGGCGCAGATCGCTACCGGCACGGTGGTCACTTGATGATGCGTGAACACGGCCGGCTGTTTCTCAGGGACAGCACCACCGTCATCGGATTTTCACCGGACGGGATGTTGCGGTACTGGGACGTGCGAACCGGTGAAGCGATTCGAGACCCGGGGATTGACTTGCAGGGAGCTCAAGCGATGAAGCTGTCTCCAGACAGATCGACGATCGCGGTGCTGGGGATGGATCGCGACCTGGAAGCTGCGACGTTCGAGTCGTTTGTCAAATTGTTTGACACCGACGGCAAAGAAAAGTCGTCGTTCCGATGGGTGGAACCGCGCGGCGTGGTCAAAAACCTGCTTTGGACACCCGACGGACTCAGCCTGGTCACGGTGGCATCAAACGGAATTCTGCGGGTCTGGGACATCGCTTCCGGAACTGAGATTCTCACCCACGAAAACTCCAACAAGTCGGTTTCGTCGATGAGTATCTCTCCAGACGGCAGGACGCTTGCCTGGATTGCTCGTCATCGAGAGGTTCACCTGTGGAACTGGCTGGACAACATCCAGGAACAGCCGCTGGCAGGCAGCCCGGACCGAGTCGATGGGTTGCAGTTCTCGCCGGACGGCGGTCTTCTCGCCACCAGCGTTATCGCCGACGCGAAGGTCCTGTTGTGGGACACGAAATCGGGCGAAGTGGTCCGCACCCTGGCCGATGAGAACCTTGACCCGCTTCGGGTTTCCGATATGGCGTTCACGCCCGACGGACGGCAGTTGGTGACTCCGTCCAGCAACGACAACGCGATCCACATCTGGGATGTCGAGTCCGGCACGCTGAGCCGAACGCTGGACACCGGAAACAAGCAGCCACGTTTTGTCGATATCAGCCCGGACGGAAAGTGGCTGGTTTCCGACGGGATCGACTCGATGGTCTGCGCTTTCAACCTGGAAACGGGCGAAGCGTTCACGAGCGGCGAGGAAATCTCCCAGTCGATTGCCGACGTCCGCTATTCACCGGACGGAACCGAAATCATCACCGCGAGCCGGGATGCAATCATTCGTCAGTGGGACGCCAGCACCGGCCATGTGAAACGCATGCTTCGTCACGAACGCACGCCTCGCGTCACCGCATTCTCTCCCGACGGTTCATTGCTGGCGTCCAACAGCATGGGAGACACCGTGAAGGTTTGGCGAGCAGAAACCGGTGAAGAACTTCTGTCACTGTTCGGTCATGGCAACCTCGGCGGAAATCGAGCTGTGTCATTCACTCCCGATGGTCGGCAGCTTCTGGCCTGGGGCGACGATCTGTTCCTGCGCGTCTGGGATGTGCGAACAGGAAAAGCGATCCACGAACACGCGTTGCGCCCGGACGGTCTCCCGATACAGGAAACCGAAGACGGCGGAGTACAGGTCGGAGGCATGCGATACGCCATATCCCTGCAGTCAGGTCAGTTTTCCCGCGATGGCAAGCTCTTTCTGCTGGCCCTTGTGACAGGCTGTCACCTGTACGACGTGGCCACAGGGAAAGAACTGCAAAGAATCCCGATTCAGGACGTGAATGCCGCCGTGATCAACGGAGACGGAAGTATGGTGGCAACGATCAGCCCCCTGCCGGAAGAACGGAAAGACATCCTATTCAACAATGAACTGCACGGCACCGCCCCGAGGACCAAAGGCGATCTGCTGCAAGTGATCGAAGTGCGGACTGGTGAACCGCTCCAGGAAATCGGACTTCCGTACAGCTTCCTTCGCAAGATGACACTGTCAGACGACAATCAGTTGCTCGCCATCAGCGGCCACTACGGCCAAACGCACGAAGATCGAACCAACGACGTTCGAATCTACGATGTGGCGACGGGGAAGCTTCGCTACCACGTCACCGGCATCCCGCTTGCCGTCCACGGGATTGCCATGTCTCCGGACGGCAAACACCTGGTAACTTCAATGTGGGATTCCACGTTGCTGGTTTGGGACCTGAGTCAGTTTCGAGTTGATAGCGCCGCAGTGACATCACAACCAGCGAAAACGGACTAAACCTCGCTCAGATCGAGAACCGGAGTTTTCTTCACCAGTAGCATGGGCCCCCGGCCGTGGCTGACCGCACACGGGCCGGGAGCCCATGCTACGAAACTCCGGTTTCCATTCTGATCGCGGAATAACTTCATTTGAAATACCTTTCAATATCAGAGGGCTGACCATGTTTCGACCATGTTTCTGCATCGTAACACTGGCTGCCACCGCCACAGCTTTCGCCGACGAACCCGTGGATTCCGCACTCGAACGGGGCGAACTGCTGCCACCGGTCAAGCTCCTGGCCAACGGTCAGCCGATCGATACCGAACGCTCCGGCCACGCGGCTCCGTTCATGGGAGACATCACCGGCGACGGCAAGGTTGACCTTCTGGTTGGTGAGTTCTTCGAAGGCCGGATGCGGTACTTTCCCAACGTCGGAACCAACGAAGCTCCGTACTTCACCGAACCACAATGGTTCAAAGCCGACCGGAAGATCGGTCGCGTAAAGGAAAAGTGCTGGACGGGCTTCAATCCGCAACTGGTCGATCTCGACAACGATGACCGGATGGACGTCATCACGGTCAGCTACCATGGACAAATCTGGTGGTTTCGACGTCGACCGGATGGAACGTACGAAGACAAGACGTCCTTGATGGACACCGACGGAGAACCCGTCAACGTCGGTTATGGCAGCGGAGCCTTCGCTCACGACTGGGACGCCGACGGAGATCTTGACCTGCTTGTGAGCATCACGGCCAGGATTCTCATGGTGCCGAACGAAGGCGACGCTCATCGTCCGAAGTTCGGTGAAGCTCAGCCGGTCCTCGCGGATGGCAAACCGATTGAGCTGGCACTTTCCGGTCCCGTCGTGGCCGACTGGGACAGCGACGGACGGCCTGATCTGCTGGCCGCGTACGAAGCCGGCGGAGTCAATTGGTATCGCAATGTTGGCACTCGGAAACAGCCCAGACTGCAGGCCGCTCAATCGCTGATTCCGCACAGTCCCGCTCCGTGGAATGACGATGATGCACGCCGTTCGGACGAATGGGGAGCACGCGCGAAAATCTGTGTCCACGACTGGAACAACGACGGTCTCCCGGACATCCTGCTGGGAGACCGTAACGGCAGTTTCACGGCAAAGCCGAAACAATCTCCGGAAGAGCAAGCGGAAGAATTGCGGGCAGGTGTCGATCTGCAGCGGCTTCAAAGCGAATGGAGCGCCGCCTTCAAAGAACTCCGCAGTCGTTCGGTTGCGGAGCCGGATGACTCAGTTGGTGAAACCCGGCAGCAACTCCTGACGAAGCTGAGTGATCTCAGGCAACAGATCAAGCAGGCCGAAGACACAGTGAACCGATACAAAGTCCAGCGGCAGGCTCATGGCAACATCTGGCTGTTCCTGCGAGCTGCTTCGCAGCACCCGGTGGAGTAGCCTCGTAAATGTTTAACCGCGATCCCTGAGGAATGAGGAACGCTAAGCCATGAAACGTTCGAGTTCACGCAAATCCACTCGCACCACCGGCCCGCAGGAGGGTGCCGCGCTCGGGGCCGTCGGTGAACGCAACGCTCGCCAGGGCTCGCGACGAAACATTGCGCGACGTTTGGATGTGGGCCTCGCGATCGCATTGGTCGCTGCGTTTTCGACGACGGTCACTGCAGACGAAGTGCAAATGTTCCCCGTGTGGAACCTGGATTTCTCGCGCAATGGCAGCCTCATGGCAACCGTGTCCGGCAAGACCAACGAATCCGGCAACGTTGTCATCTGGAATGTTGCCGACTGGACAACCCGGCTCGTCCACAACGAAGAACAATCCTGCTCGGATGTTGCATTTTCACCGGACAGTCGCCGCGTGTTATTCGGAATGGCTGACTCGCTGGCCGCCGTGCTGGACGTTTCAAACGGCGAAATCCTTCGCCGCTTTCAGGGCGACAGGACCCTGGTCCGCGCTGTGGACTGGTCGGCTGACGGCAAGACACTGTTAACTGCCGGAGCCGACCGGGAGATCAAGCTCTGGGACGCCGGCACCTTCGATCTGAAACAGACGCTGGCTGGCCACGAAGACGTCATCTACGACGCTGACTTTTCGCCGGACGGCAGATACGTGGTCTCCGGCAGCAGCGACAAAACGGCTCGATTGTGGGACGCGAGCACCGGACAGCAGATCGCAGTTTTCAAGCCCAGCGATTTGATTGTTCGCGCTGTCGGGTTCTCCGGCGACGGCCGGTTCTTCAACACGTCTCGTTACGACAACACAGCGCGAGTTTACGAAACCGAATCGCGCCGCCTGCGTGCCAGACTCTTCGTCGGTTCACAGCACAGCCACCTGTCACCCGACGTGCGGTTCATTGCCGGATGTGACACTCGGTACGGCGTTACGGTTGCTCCGTTGTCCCTGCAGCCGCCGGATGCGCAGCAGGAGCGACAAATTTCCGAACTGATGTCGGAGTGGGAGAGTGACGACTATTCCGTCCGGGAAGCAGCCTCAGCCCGAATCGCTGAAATTGGCATGGTGGCTGAACCGCTGCTGCACGAAGCACGCAATTCATCGTCAGCAGAAGTCCGCATTCGAGCACGAGAGGCTCGGCGGCAGGTGCTCGCCCCTGAACCGGTGGTCACGTTTGATCATCCCAGCCGAACGTACGTCGTCCGCTTCTCGCCGGACGGCCATTGGCTGGTGTCTACCCATAGCGAAGGCTCGATCCTGGTCCATGACACAGAGTCCTGGGAGCTGGTCCGGGCGCTGAATCATCCGAACGCATCGGCGGGAGACAGAGATCATTGAGCTTCTTGGGCCATCCTGCTCGCTCGACGGCAGCGTCGAGACAAGGGCTGTGGGCCCTCAGATTTGGCTGGAGAAGCCGTGCGGCGCGAGGTTGATGGCACGGGCTGATTTGGACCGTTTCCCTCAGCTACGTTCACTTGGGGCGAGGTCTGAACGGGTCAGGAAACGGCACATTTGTTCTTCGGTTTGACACGCTGCCGCAGGTTGAGGCGTGTCGTCATTCGGATTTTTAACGTCACCAAAAATCGTCAAACCGCGCAGCCGAAATGAGGGCAGCCGCGATTCGGCCAGCGGGTAAGGAGGGCGTGTCCGCGGTCAGTTGCGCGACAACAGTCGTCGGTTCGGTCCCACGTTCTGACGCCTGCGCAGCGATGTGGCGACCGGAACCGGTCAGACCACCGATGGAGTTCTCCAAGCTTCGCAAGCCGCATCTGACAAATCGTCTGATGCTACACCGATGGTTTAGTTAACGACTCATTCACTTCCGAAGGCTGCCGCGCTGAGGAGTTCGATACGTTCAATTAAAGACCGTTGGGGCATCTTGCCCTCTGTCTCAGATTAATTGTATCGAACGCCTCAGCTCGCTGACGGTTTGCGTCAGCCCCTGCTCACTGAGGCAGCCAAGGTACTCTTCTGGCGATCTCAGCGGATTCTTCAGTCTTGCACGAGTTTGTTTAACAGCGGTCAGTACCACACTCGGAGCCAGATCCAATTGGCTGAGAATGAACGAGTCTGGGGGAATCGCTTCGATCCCGTACGTACTCAAAGCGTCGTCGGGAAAGTCTTTCAGGTTGTATGTCACGATTGCGTCGGCATCACACCGGATCGCCGCGGCTAAAACATGCCGATCATCGGGATCAGATAGCTCAAGTGCGTCGATCAATGGTTCGAAGCCAGTCACCAATGCATCGAGTACATGCGCGTCCATCAAGTGACGAGTGCGAGACAATTGCTCTGCCGTCAGATCAGGACGGACTTTCAGAACGCTTCGAGTCCATTCCTCGTGGATCATCGACGACCAGCGGGCCCGAAACAGCCCGGTCATGGCAAGCTGCATCAGCAGGTCGCGAAGCGGTGCCGGAAATAGAACGCAAGCGTCGTAAACAACTGTGAAGTGACTCAAGGCTCAATAACCCATATCGAGCTCCTGGGCCTGGGCCGCCAATTCATCGAGTGCTTCATGACGCTTGCGGTCCATCGACTGCTTGTAGTCCATCAGGTCCTTCAGCAGCACACGTCGGTGGGTGCCAACTTTACGAAACGGAAGTTCGCCATTTTCAAGCTGGTCGACCAGGAACGGCCGCGACACACCGAGCAAGTCCGATGCCTGTTGCGTCGTTAATTCGGCATGCACCGGGAACATGGTGACCGCGTTGCCTTTGGAAAACTCGGTCAGCAAGGCGCCAAGTAACTGCAGCGCCGAAGACGGGATCTGAATCTCGGTTTCCTTCTCTCCCAGCCTGGCGACCACTCGGATGGTGGCCTCGCTTTCGTGAGCGACAAGGTCCGCGATAGCGCGGCTGGATGCTTTCGCCAACTCGGCATCGCCGGGCGTCGGCGAGAGAGTGCTGGGAAGATCGGACAGGGTTGCGTTCATGGTTTTGCCTCCACTACTAGTGTATCGGCCAAACGCAACAAAGCAAATAAACGAAATCAACGAAATAAACGAAATAAACGAAACCGAGCTCAGCTACGAAACCGCTGTCTCTCCACTACGTTTATTGCCGTACTTACGGGGTTTACTGTGTCCTTCCGGTAAGCGTGCCTGACGGATTTTCGCGGGCTCGGTACCGTGGTTGGTTTTACGTTTGGGGAGACCGACGATGGCTGGACGAAAACGTGGTGAGATCGGCGGGGCACTGGCGCGGGGGCGAGATCGGTTTGAGGCGTGGCGTCGGTCACGGCAGGCGGGAGCTCGAATTCCGGAGAAGCTGTGGTCGGTGGCGGTCGGACTGGTCGATACTCATGGACTCAGCCGCACGGCCTCGGTGCTGAAGCTGGATTACAACGCGTTGAAGAAGCGTGTTGCCCGCAGAATTGTCGATTCCGATTCTGCCGAAGCTCGTTCGGTCTCTCCGGGATTCATCGAACTTTCACCCTCGTCACTGGCACCGTCAGCGCTGGCACGGTCGGGAGAATGTCTGGTCGAGTTTGAAGACGGCTCGGGAGACCGCCTGCGTGTGCATCTGCGGTAGTAGTCTGTGTCGAAACACGCCAGAAAGTCGGGAACCTGCCCCTCGGTCAGTTCGCAAAGCAGGTCGACGTCCATGGTAGACCGCGAAGCACCATGAAACGAACTGGCCACGCTGCCGCCGACGCAGTACCGGACCTCAAGTTGCTCGAAAGCTGCGACCACCGGTGCCAGTGCCGCGTTCAATTCGTCCGGTGGGTTCACCGCTGAGCTTCCTGCCAGTGGCGAACATCATCGGCCAACTGTTTGCCGTATGTCACTTCAATAAACTTCAGCCGGACTTCGTCCTCAGAATAGTCCGGATGTCGCCGACGGATCGCATCGAACGCCATTTTCCGCAGCTGCGTCGACAAATCACACGCCTTCTGCAGCCGCTCCTGTGGCGTCATCTGCCGCAACAGCTCAAGCTGAACAGCTTCAGCGTCCGCGGACGTGTCGGTCGTGTAGGCGGGCAAGTTCATGTCGCTCATTCTAAGCGATTTGCACCGATCGAGTACACGCAGAGCGGCTCACGAAGAAATCGACCAGTGCCTCTTAAAGCACACAAGGTGAAGCCCACACAGGACAGGCATTGTAGTGCCCTTGGCTCGCCGCTGTTTCTGTACCCAATTCGATTTGAACGCGGTCTATGCCGATGACAGCCCCCCGGCACGTCACTGAACATTAGTTCATGACAGGTGTCCTCTCCCGATACGTGGGCCACGAGGTGAAGGTTTTACAATGCCTGTCCTTGTTCACAGCCCTTGTTCACAGCAGGGTGGGGAATTCTGGAGTTCTGACGTTCACCCCGCCGGCTGAACCCCGCGATGGGCCGTCACACGGCACCTCGCATTGGATTCCCGATCGGGAATCCAAGACTGTGCCTGCCGGCTATTTGAATCAACGACCGGCCTCAAAAGTCAGCGTTTTATGGTAACGGACCGAAAATCCGTCCGAACCAGACGGCTCTGAAGGCAGTCAATATTCCCGATCGGGACCAATTGCTTCTTGACCCGGCAGAGATCTCGGTCTAAGATTCGATATATTCCCGATCGGTACAACAGCCGCCGGAGAAGACACACCAAAATCCCGATCGGGTATACGCCGCCATGCCCTCCCCTCTCAACAGCAGCCCCGAAACCATTGGCCGGTTTGTGAGACAACGTCGGCTCGCCGGCAAACTGACACAACAGCAGTTGGCAGAACTGGCCGGGGTCGGCACACGCTTTGTCTCCGAACTGGAACGGGGCAAGCCCACGCTGCGAATGGATGCGGTGAATCGCGTCCTGTGTGTATTCGGCCGGATGCTGGGACATATCGAAGCCCCCCGAGAAGACGCAGGTGAATGATGACACGTCAGGGACGAGTCCGGTTTTCCGGACAGCCGATCGGCATCATCGAAGAATCCGATGGCGTCTGTCGTTTCACCTACCTGCCCGAGTGGCTGGCACGGAAGGATGCGGTGCCGGTATCGCTGACTCTGCCGTTGCGGCCGGAACCGTATGTCAGTCAGGGACTGCACCCGTTCTTTGAGAACCTGTTGCCGGAAGGCTGGCTGCTGGACGTTTCGTCCCGCAAGCTCAAGATTTCCAAAGACGATCCGTTTGGACTGCTGCTGGCGACGTGTGGTGACTGCATCGGGGCGGTGGAAATTGAACCGATTGAGACAGAATCGGAGGCGACATGAAGTCGTGCCTGAGCTGTCTCGAACCGGTTTCGGAACCAGCGGACTATCACGAAGGATGTCTGAAGTCGCTGTTCGGCACACCTGCCCTGCCTCAGCTCGATATCGAGCTCTCGCGTCTGTACGGCCTCGCGGCGACGCAGATGGCCGGCAAGATGTCGATGTCCGGAGCACAGGAAAAAGTTTCGTTGACGCTGTCCCCGGACCGGACTCAGCTGGATGTCGCGTCTGAGGGAGGGCGCTATATTCTGAAGCCGGAAACCTCACGCTTCTCATCCATCCCGCAAAATGAACAGCTGACGATGCGGCTGGCCCGATTATTGTCCATCGACGTGCCGCCGTTCGGAGTTCTGCGGCTGAAAGACGGCGCCTCTGCCTACATCGTCAAACGCTTCGACCGTCCGGACGACGGAACCAAACTGCCGGTCGAGGATTTTTGCCAGCTGGCTCAGAAACCACTCCGCGACAAATACGACGGCTCAGCCGAACTGTGCGTGAAGACACTCCGCCGATACGCCACTGAACCTCTGATCGAAATTCAGAAACTGTACCGGCTGCTGCTGTTCTGCTGGTGGTCAGAAAACGGCGACATGCATCTGAAGAACTTTTCCCTGATCACCACTCCGGACGGCCTTCAGCAGCTGTCTCCGGCGTACGACCTGGTCTGCACCAAACTGGTGATTCCCGATGACACGCTGGCCCTGCCGATCGGCGGCCGGGACAGGAACCTGACCCGGCGCACCTGGCTGGATTTTGCCGAATATTGTCGGATCCCGCCCAAAGCCGCCAATCGACTGATCTCTGAACAGATCGACGCCCTGCCACCCGCCCTGGAATTTGTCCAGTCCTCGTTTCTGCCCGACGAAATGAAAGAACAATACGCCGGCTTTCTCCGGCACAACACGGCAATCCTGAGCCGCCGCAGCACCTGACACCGCGGTCGGAAGCCGTCAGTCCGGGTCACGAGAATCGTCAATCAGTGCCCGACACGGCTTCAATACCAGACCCGCCCTGAGTTCAGCCATGAGAGTGACGCCGGCGTTCTCCCACATTACAATCCAGCGTCGTTCGTGAAGTCGCCCTGACTGATTATGCCGGAGCGGTTGCCTGTTGATCGGCCTCACAAAGCGGCAACGTCCAACCCATCATTTCTGAGCTGGCAGAGCTGCCACCGCAGGGATAATAATTCGTCAGGTACAGTTGAATGCCGCCATACGTCGATCGCCTGACCCGACTGCCAAAGCAGTTGCTGACGATGAATCCCTTCGGTGGAGATTGCAGGCCGACACGCGTACCGCTCTTTTTCCAGACCGGACGGCGAAGTTTGCCTTTTCCGCACCCGTGGAACTTTCAGCAGCCGATCGACATTCTGGAGTCCTACTTCTGGCAGGCCAACGATGAAACCGGTCCGGGGCGACACAACCGGTATCTGGACGTTCCCGGCTTTCCCCCTGTGCTCGTCACCCGCGACCCGGGTGTCATTCGCGCGATTCTGACCGCCACGGGCGATCGTGAAGGTCAGTTCGATCGAGATACACTTCCTTCAAGCGGAATCGCTCGGGCCACCGGAAAAGACACACTGCTGTTCGGCAATGGTTCGCGGTGGAGACAGCAGCGAAAGGTGTCGGCATCGCCCTTCGGCAAGACAGCGTTATTCCAGGTCGACGTCTTCTTCGAGTTTGAAGACTCGTTCCGCAACACGGTACGACAACGCCTCGCAGTCCTTCGGCAACACCTGTTGCAAACGGATTCGTCGCGACTACAGATCGCAGTGGAACCTGAGATCAAGGCACTGATGCTGGAGATGCTGGTGAAGTGTTTTTTCGGCACGTCCATCGATTACCAGGAGCTCCGCGAAATCTACGTTCCTGCGCTGGAACGCGTTATTGAACACATCGTGCGAGACACGGTGACCAATCGACTGGGGATACCGCGTGCGCTGCTCGCGAGATTCAGCCGCCGATACGCCCAGGCCAACCGCGATTTTGAGACTTTCGACGAACTGACCGATCGGGTGCTGTCTGCCCGGTCAAGCGGTCGCGGCTTGTGGAAGAAATTCCGTTCCGAAGCCCCCGACGCCGCCCTGCGGAGCAACATCAAAGTCTTTCTCGCCGGCGCTCTGGAAGCCACCACTTCGTTTGCCACCTGGGCGATTTCCCACCTGGCCAGAAATGAAGCCTGGCAGGAAATGGTCTTCCACGAAGTCGAAGCGATGGCAGATTACTCCCCCAGCCAGCTGAATGAAGCGCGGCACCTGAACGCGGTTCTCGACGAAACGCTGCGTCTGACACCGTCACTGTATTTTCTTCCCCGAAAGGCGACGGTTCCAACCCGGATCCAGACGGCGGATGGTCGCGAGATGCTGATTCCCCGGGACACCCACATCCTGCTGGATGTGTGGCACGCCAACCGCCATGAAGACCATTGGGGCGAAGCCGTCACGGGATTTTCGGCCACCGAGTTCGCACCGGACCGCTGGGAACAACTGGCCGCTCGCAGATCGCCTGCCAGGGAACATCTCCACTTCGGATTCGGTCACGGTCCCCGAGTCTGTCCGGGCAAACACCTCGGCCAGCTGGAAGTCGCCCTGGTGGTCGGCGTCTTTGCCAAACTGTTCTGCTTCCGCGCCGTTCATCCCGAGAACGACGTCCAGGCTGGCGTCTCAACCAAACCGGCCGACGGCACTCTGGTCGAACTGGAACTCAGAGAACCATCCGCCGGCATGACTACCGAGAGCGAGTGGGATACGATCATGAATGCAGAGACGCCGGATCCGTAGTATCGGTCCGCCTTCAGCTGTTTCTGTTCGGCCAGCCATTCTTGACGTCCCCCGTTAGAAACGTTCGATCAATAACTGACTGGTCGGTCGCCTTTCGTTCTACAAAAGGACGCTCTTTCGCAAAGCGAAAGGCGACAATCATTGACCGCACGTTTAAAGTACTGCGGACATTCCTGTCCGCCAGGCGGCCCAGCCGCGAGAATCCGGTGCGACGGGTGCCGAAGACGAATCGATGCCGAGCGTACGCTGGTCGGTGAACCGGACGACATTCGCTGAAACAGCGGACAGGAATGTCCGCTGTACGTAACGTAACGCACCGCAACGCAGTGCAGCGCAACGGCGGGCAGCGGCCGACAGCAGACCGTGCGGGTGCGGAGGCGCCGGATACAGGCTCGCAGGGTGCAGTTAGGTTTGTGTCCCCTTTTGGCGGCACATTTCCGTAGCTGGGGCTTCCAGCCGCAGCAAGACCTGATAGCAGGTGAGACTCAAAGCAGGCAGAAACTGCGGCTGGAAGCCCCAGTTACGTTCAGGCAGCAAAATGAGTCGCCGAACATGAACCGGGGATCTGGTCTGTATCTGGCAGGAAGATCGGGGCAGGCAAATTTCTGTCTTTGATCGAGCCTGCCCCCTTCCGATCTCATGGTGATCACATCACAAACCCGACGGCACCCTCCGTGAGCCGCGACGCGTCAGCGGCCGGGCCCCGGGCGCGACGATTCCATGCATTTCAACGTCACACCGGGAAGCCACCCGGTGAGCGGCCCGGTGCCTTACGGCGCTCGGCTCACTCTTGAATTCTCTGATAACGCCGCAGCATGGGGATCGGAAGGGGACAGAAAACCAGCGGACAGGAATGTCCGCTGTACGTAGCGCACCGCAGTGCAGTGCAACGCAGCGGCGGGCAGCGGACCGTGCGGGTGTGATGGCTCCGGATGTGGGCGCGCATGCAAAACGGTCAGCCATGCGAGGTGCACGACTGACCGCTTTGGGTATAGACAAGATTGAGATTGTGTGTTTGTGAGTTCTGGCAGGTGTTGTGTGTGTTCTGAAAGGTTAGTTTCAGAGCATCGGCAACACCCCAAACGCTGTTGGTTTGGTTATGGATGGTTGTCCGAGCGAACTCGTCAACCATGATTATCCTTAGAAAGGAGGTGATCCAGCCGCAGGTTCCCCTACGGCTACCTTGTTACGACTTAGTCCCAATCACGAAGTTCGCCCTAGGCGTCTGCCTCCCGAAGGTTAGCACAACGACTTTAGGCGCCCCCCGCTTTCGTGGCTTGACGGGCGGTGTGTACAAGGCTCAGGAACATATTCACCGCAGTATAGATGACCTGCGATTACTAGCGATTCCAGCTTCATGCAGGCGAGTTGCAGCCTGCAATCCGAACTGAGCAGGGCTTTTTGAGATTAGCGCCCCCTTGCGGGTTAGCTGCCCTTTGTACCCTGCATTGTATGACGTGTGCAGCCCTGAACATAAAGGCCATGATGACTTGACGTCGTCCCCGCCTTCCTCCGGTTTGACACCGGCGGTCTCCTTAGAGTCCCCACCATAACGTGCTGGCAACTAAGGACAAGGGTTGCGCTCGTTAAGCGACTTAACGCGACGTCTCACGACACGAGCTGACGACAGCCATGCAGCACCTGTGCAAGTTCCACCCGAAGGCGTGGCTCTGCTTTCACAGAGTTAATCCAAGCATGTCAAGTCCAGGATAAGGTTCTTCGCGTTGCCTCGAATTAAGCCACATCATCCACCGCTTGTGTGAGCCCCCGTCAATTCCTTTGAGTTTCAGCCTTGCGACCATACTCCCCAGGCGGAGCACTTAATGCTTTCGCTACGGCAAAAAGCGACGAATCGCCTCTCGCCCAGTGCTCATCGTTTACAGCCAGGACTACCGGGGTATCTAATCCCGTTCGCTACCCTGGCTTTCGTACCTCAGCGTCAGTAATCCCCCAGTGTGCCGCCTTCGCCTCCGGTGTTCCTGCCAATATCAACGCATTTCACCGCTCCACTGGCAGTTCCGCACACCCCTGGAATACTCTAGCCTATCAGTTTCAAGCGCAGTGCCACAGTTGAGCTCTGGCATTTCACACCTGACTTGATAAACCGCCTACGTACCCTTTAAGCCCAGTGATTCCGAATAACGTTTGCACAGTACGTGTTACCGCGGCTGCTGGCACGTACTTAGCCCGTGCTTCCTCTGAGGCTCTGTCAACATGGAAGGATTGCCTACCATGATTTCATCCCCTCTGACAGCGGTTTACAACCCAAGGGCCTTCATCCCGCACGCGGCGTCGCTCCGTCAGGCTTTCGCCCATTGCGGAAGATTCTCGACTGCAGCCACCCGTAGGTGTCCGGACAGTGTCTCAGTTCCGGTCGTGGGGGCCATGCTCTCACACCCCCTAGACATCATCGCCTTGGTAGGCCATTACCCCACCAACAAGCTAATATCACGTAAGCCACTCCTCAGACGGAATCTCACCTTTGCTCCGCAGAGATTATCGGGCATTACCCACGGTTTCCCATGGCTATTCCCGATCTGAGGGTATGTACCTACGCATTACTACGCCGTTTGCCGCTTTCCTCTGAAAACTTCACCCGAGGGATCCAATTCCAGATTCTCGCTCGACTTGCATGCCTAATCCACGCCGCCAACGTTCATTCTGAGCCAGGATCAAACCCTTCAAAAATATGCTTAGACTGCGAACACAAACGTCCGACACGTTACACCTGCAAAACAGATGCAACGGCCATCAAGGCCGTGCCACAGCGATCAGCGAGAAAAGAGTGATACCTGTTTGCCGCCCCGGTCAAAGAGCGGCGAACCAGCATTCGTTAGCCAAAACTCACAGACTCACAATCTCAATCTAATTGTCAAAGATCT
>JAVKCM010000014.1:0-14931 GCA_040222735.1 Fuerstiella sp.
ATGTTCCAGCGTGGCCAACTGGCAGATTTGTTTGGCCAGGTGCCTGGTGACGCGATGGTTTCCGCAGCACACGACGGCGTCGGCCGGAGTGCGACAGCAGCGACATTCCGGGCAGCGATATCGTTTTCGAGTAAATTCGAGTTCTCCGCTCTGACTCATGAGCGTGACCGTTGGCGGTCCTTTTCTGTGCATTGGTCGACCGCAACAACATGGACGCCTGAGATTTTCGTCGACCTGAGCGAACGCCTCAGGCAATACGGCCTGTCCCAATCGATCTTTCACTGTCTCCATCTGTTGTTCAATGTCGATTGGGTCGCCGGAAATGTCGTGACTGAGTGTTGTAACTTCCCGACCATCGATCCGTACGATAACTTCCACGTTCATGGGGTACCCTCCTTGGGTCTGCGAGGCTCCAATCCTCTTGTTGCAGGATTCATCACCCAACAGGGTACCCCTGTTTTTCCTGCAAACAATCAAACGTCCCAATCAGCGGATGCACCCGCCGCCGCCCCGCCGGGTGCGGAAAGATTAATGGTCGAGAAGAAGGCGCGAGGTCAGAACACCAGCAGCTGGCCGAGGGGTCTGTTCGTCTGACCGCCAGATTCTTCACTCCGGTGGTCCATGGAATTCTGCACGCTCTGATTACCTGAATAATTTCCTCTGGCCAAGTTTGCAGAATCCGATGGAATGCCTTAGCCTGTTCGCAGGAGAAAAATTCATGATCAGACTGCTACTGACCTCGCTGCTGGTGTTCGTTTCTGCCATGACTTCCTTCGCACAGGAAACTTCGTCGCCGGACGACGGCAAACTGCGGATTATCTGTTTCGGTGCTCATCCCGACGACGCCGAGTACAAGTCCGGAGGCACGGCCGCCCTGTGGGCTAAGCAGGGTCATCATGTGAAACTGGTCTCGGTCACCAATGGTGATATCGGGCACTGGCAGATGGCCGGCGGCGAACTGGCAAAACGCCGCACGGCTGAGTCCGCAGAAGTCGCGAAGCGGCTGGGGGTGACGTCGCAGGTGCTGGACATTCACGATGGAGAACTGCTGCCCACGCTGGAGAACCGTCGCACGCTTGTGCGGCTGATCCGTGAATGGGATGCCGATATCGTGATTGCTCACCGTCCCTGGGACTATCACCCGGACCATCGCTATGTCGGAGTACTGGTGCAGGACGCCGCCTTTATGGTGACGGTCCCGTTCTTCTGTCCGGACGTGCCGCCGCTGAAAAAGAATCCGGTCTTTCTGTATTCCAGCGACCGCTTTCAGAAGCCGTATCCATTTGAACCGGACATCGCCGTCGCTCTGGACGACGTGTTTGAACTGAAAGTGGATGCACTACTGGCTCTGGAATCACAGACGTTCGAAGGCGGAGCTCTGGGATCTGCCGAACAGGCGGCCGCCGCGCCCCCGGCGTCTCAGCCGGAACTGCGTCGAGCGTGGTTGCGCGAACGCTGGGACCGCCGACAGTCGGCCGAGGCAAGAAACTACCGAGCCGCGCTGATTCGCTGGTACGGTGAAGAGCGCGCGGCAGACATCAAATATGCAGAGGCTTTTGAGATCTGCGAATACGGTCGTCAGCCATCGGAAGCGGAGATTCGCCAGCTGTTTCCGTTCTTCCCGGACAGGTCTGAATAGCCGTCAGACGACAGCAGGGCGAAATCGACTGTCTCACTGCACCACACCGACAACGAAACGCCCCCTCGCTGCGCTCGACCCGCCCGGAGGGTGTCGGAGGATGTCGCGGGTTGCTGGCTGGCTTTGCTGGAGGCTCGGCGGGGTCAGAGGTCGTCGACGGCGAAGACGATCAGGGAACGAGCACCGTGGGCGCCGATGACCAGCGACTGTTCAATGTCAGCGGTCTTGGACGGCCCCGAGATAAACCCGGCGAAAGCATGGTCGCTGACGGAGATGCGGTCATACGCCTCATGCATGTTGTTCACAATCTGTGATGCCGGGATCACGATGCTGATGTGTTGCGGAATGAAATACAGCACCCGGTGCTTCAGCGTATCGTCGGTCACCCAGATCGCGGCATTCTCGGCGACTCCGAAGTGACCGCGCAGAATGGCAAAGTCAACGTTCTCCAGTTCATGAGGATCGTTGATCTGCTCAAGATCAACGGTCGATTCACCGAGTCCGTCCACAACGCTGATGCGCACCGCGGCCGACTGCCATGCCTGCAGTTCGGCCAGCTGACGGCTGGCCTCAGCAATATCAGGCACGCGTTGGCAGACACCGCCCACGGTTTCCAGCACCTCGCAGAACCGCGCAAACGGATCGTCGAATGTCTGCCAGGGCCCGACCGCCGGCAGGTCGGGCAGCGGTGAAGATTCCGGCAGAGCGGCCCGCAGGCTGGTGAAGATAGTTTCTCGTGACGAATCAGTCATGCTGGCCTCCGGCAACCGTGTCGGTAACTTCCTTCTGATGAGCGGCGTACTGCTGGCGGAAGGATGTCTTCGGCGGCTCAGGCAGTTCACGCTGTCGTCCCCAGCCGTTCAGCCGGTTGTACACGGCAAACCGCGGCATCCAGCGCAGTGCCGTCCGCGCGGCCCTGCCTGCCGCCGTGAACATCCATGTGCTGGACAACAGACCGGACACGAATTTCATCGACAGTTTCTTTGACATGCCCAGCAGCTTCTTCCGATCCAGGAATCCTCGCATCGCCAGCAGCTGATGGTGCAGATCAATCTTCACCGGGCAGACATCCGTGCAGGAACCGCACAGGCTGCAGGCGAACGGCAGTGAGCTGTGTTCTTCCGGCGTCCGCAGCGGTGTCAGAATTGATCCGATCGGACCGGGAACGGTGGACTGGTAACTATGCCCGCCGCTGCGTCGATACACGGGGCAGGTGTTCATGCAGGCACCGCAGCGAATGCAGTTCAGACTGCGGCGAAACTCGGGACTCTGCAGAATACCGCTGCGGCCGTTGTCGACCAGAATGATGTGCAGCTCGCTGCCCGGTCGGGGACCGTGGAAGTGAGACGAATAGGTGGTGATCGGCTGTCCGGTCGCTGAGCGGGCCAGCAATCTCAGAAACACGGCCAGGTCGGACGCTCTGGGAAGCAGTTTTTCAATCCCCATGCAGGCGATGTGCACATTCGGCAGCGACACACCAAGGTCGGCATTGCCTTCGTTGGTGCAGATCACAAAGCCGCCGGTTTCGGCAATCGCAAAGTTCACACCGGTGATGCCGACGTCGGCGCTGCAGAACTGCTCTCGCAGATGCTGTCGAGCAGCCTCGGTCAGGTAAGCGGGATCGGACGCTCCTTTTTCGGTGCCCAGATGTTCATGAAAACACTCGCCGACTTCCTCTTTCCGGATGTGAATCGCCGGCAGGACAATATGGCTGGGATGTTCCTGGCGCAGCTGAACAATTCGCTCACCCAGGTCCGTGTCAACGACCTGATACCCGTTCTGCTCCAGAAACGGATTCAGATGGCATTCTTCCGTCAGCATGGACTTGCTTTTTACAACACGTCTGGCGTTGTGCTGCTTCAGAATGCGGTCGATGATGCGATTGTGTTCGTCACCATCCACGGCCCAGTGCACATGAACGCCCAGCGCTTTGGCGTTCTGTTCAAACTGCTCCAGATACTGCGGCAGCTGCGACATGACGTGCATCTTGATCGCAGACGCATGCTGTCGCAGATCTTCCCACTCGGGAACACTGGAGGCCATGCGGTCGCGTTTCTCACGGACAAACCACAGAGCCTTGTCGTGCCATTGAGCACGTTCTTTGTTGTCGGTGAATTCTTTGGCGAGGGCAGGATGCGGCATGTCAGGAACCAGGGAGTTCAGGGTTCAGGGTTCAGGGTTCAGGGTTCATTGGTCATTGGTCATTGGTCATTGTCCCACGGCCTCAGCCAGGATCTCAGCGAAGTGCATAACCTTCATGGGATATTTTTGCCGGCGAATAATGCCTTCCAGATGCATCAGACACGACATATCTCCGGCCGTCAGCACCTGTGTACCGGCCTGCAGGTGATCCTGAACGCGGTCTTCCCCCATCATGCAGGACACGGCTTCTTCGGCAACGGCAAACGTGCCGCCAAATCCGCAGCATTCGTCTTTTCGCTGCAGATTGCTGAACGAAATGCCTTCCAGTCCGCTCAGCAGGTCGGACAGCAGCTCGGGACGCGACTTCATGACTTCTGATGAACTGCCCAGTCGCAGTTCACGAAGTCCGTGGCAGCTTTGATGAATTCCGACCTGATGCGGAAATGCTCCGGCCATCGTTCGGACCTGCAGCACGCCGGCCAGAAATTCACTCAGCTCCATCGTCCGTTCACGAACGCGATTGGCTTGAGCGTCCTCAGGTCCGAAAAACGCATCATAATGATGGCGGACCATCGACACACAGCTGCCTGAGGGCGCCACGATATGATCATAGCCGTCGAACACGTCAATGAATTTCAGAGCCAGAGGTTTCGCTTCGGGCATGCAGCCGGAATTCGCCATCGGCTGTCCGCAGCAGGTCTGAGCTTCCGGAAATTCATGATCCACCCCCAGCTTTTCCAGCAGCCGGACCATAGCCATGCCGACCTGAGGATAAAACTGATCAACGTAGCAGGGGATAAACAGAGCCACCTTCATGGAATTATTTCTGTCAACGACAAAAAATTGTTTCGTTTCGTACGGCCATTGCACGCACCCGACCTTCGTCGACCGTCACCCCCAGGCCCGGCCCGGATAATCGCGGTCCAAATCCGCCATAGCGGATGGTCAGGTCCTGTTTCGTCAGACGGTCTCTGACAAGGAAGCGATCATAGCTGCCCTCAAGGTAACGAATCCCGCCGACGTTGCAGGCGAAATGGCGTCCGGCGGCCGACAGAATTCCGGTTTCTCCGACCTGGCACCCCAGCTGACAGCCGATTCCGTGCTGTTCTGCCATGGCCGCCAGTCGCAGGCAACTGACGAAACCGCCACATTTTGACAAGCGCAGATTGAACAGATCACAGGTCTGCTGTTCAATGGCCCGCTGTGCATCTTCCAGACAGCACAGCGATTCATCCAGCATCAGCGGAACTCCCAGTTCTTTCCGGACGTCTGCCAGACCGGAAACTTCTGCATGAGGCACCGGTTGTTCCAGGCTGGAGAGACCGAACGGCAGCAGAGGCCGAACGTGATCCACCAGACTGTCCAGATGCCATGCTTCATTCGCGTCCAGACGCAGATCAACATCCGGTGCCAGCCTGGCCCGCAGGCGGCTCAGACAGGCCGCATCATCAATGCCATCGGTACCGACCTTCACTTTCACCTGCCGGAAGCCGAAAATCTTCATCCGGAAGGCAGACAGCCACTGCTTCGCCGGTGACACAGACGTGACGACGCCGCTGTAATGCACGTGATCCAGCCGTTCAGCAACAGCAGCGACTTCCGGCAGCTGGAACACAAGATCTCCCAGAGCCTGGCCGACGCCGCAACAGACGGCGTCCAGCAGCGACAGTTCCAGCGCGCAGCGTACCGAGTTGCCGAAACATTCGCGTGGCGGCACGCCCTGATCGGCGGGAACCTCGGCCAGACGGAACCCGTCAAGGACACGCACGGCGGCGGGCACGTCCGCCATGACGGCGTCCGCCAGCGGCGTGAAGTCAGTCGCCGTCAGGTGCCGCCACACGCTGCTCATGGACTCGCCCGTCACATAGGTTCGCGGCAGCCCCTCACCCCAGCCCACGCTGCCATCGGCCAGTTCGCAGCGGACAATCAGCGTTTCGTTGCCGATACGGACATGCGACGCATGACGGACCGGTTTCTTCAGCCGAATCGGTACCTCAAAGGCGGTCAGAGATCGAATCTGCATTGTCGGCTTATCCAACAAGCGATTCGTCGTCCGTGCCCAGTGCTTCGCGCAGCCGCCGGATGGCTCGCAGATACCGCATGCCGGCAGCCGGAGCCGACAGTCCCAGCGCGGCGGCCACTTCACTGTTGCCCAGATGTTCGAAGTGTCGCATCATGATCAGTTCACGATCGTCGTCACTGAGATCATTGAGTGCGAGCAGAAATCGTTCTTCCATTTCCCGGCGGACGGTGGCGGCTGCGGGCGTCAGTTCTGCATCCTTCAGCAGCGAGGCCAGATCAGCGGCGGACCTGTTGTCGTTGCCCAGATTCGTGACATGCTGTTCGCGATCCACACTGCGACGTTTGGCCGCTCGGTGACGTCGGTGCATGTCAATAATTCGATCCTTCGCCAGCTGTCGCAGCCACAGGTGAAACGGCATGGACGGGTTCTGAATATAATCCTCCATCCGGCGACTGGCTTCGAACAGCACATCCTGCACCACGTCGCTGGCGTCCACGCGGCGCGCGACGGCGTTGTCCAGTCGCATCTGAATCAACCGCCGGATCGCTCCGCGGTGACGGTCCATCAGCTGATTGACGGCTGAGGAATTGCCGTCCTTCACACCATCCAGCAGCTGCTGAGTCTGATCGCCTTCCGGCCACATGCGGTAGTTCCGATTCTGTGCCTGAAATTCTGCCACGACACGAACGGGCGGTCGTGCCGACATCGAACACAAGTTTTCAGTTCTGATCGACGGCAACAATCGTTTCGGGACTGCTGTCCCGGATTGTAGACCAATTCGCGTCGTGTTCCCGCCGATTGTGACGAACGGCGACTGAATTCCCGCAAACGGAGCCTGTCAACCAGCCGTTCGAGGCCATTCCGGCCCCGACAGGTCAATCACTCGCCAGCAGAGCAAGGCCATGCAGGGCCAGACTGTCCACGTAGAAACAGGGCAGCAGGTGTTCGGAAAGCTGCCGACCGCCGCCGCCGGTCACCAGACAGACCGGATCCTGAGCTTCCTTGTACTGCCCCATGGCGACGCGCGCGAGCCTGGCACGCAGTTCACGAATCGCCCCCAGCTGGCCCCAGAACAGTCCGGAGATCATCGCCTGTTCCGTGCTTCGCCCGGGAATCGGCGCTTCGGTTTCTGAAACCTTGTCGGCGATGGCGTCCGTATCGATCAGCGGCAGCCGGGCCGTGTAATCGTGCAGGGCGTGGGCGGACAGTCTGAGTCCGGGAAAGATGGACCCGCCTCGAAACACGCCTTCGTGAGTCACCAGGTTAATCGTTGTCGCAGTCCCGGAATCGACCACAATCACGGGCTGGCCGGTCGCGAAGATCCGACTGGCGGCATACGCGGTCAGCAGGCGATCAATGCCCACCGTCGCCGGCTGGTCCACGTCCAGCGGTACGGGCACGTCCGCCGCGGACAGGACCACCCCTGGCTGAGCGGCGTCGGCGGGCCACGCGTGCAACAGCTGGTCGCGCACAGGCGGGTTGGAACCTGCCAGAATGGCCCGCGCCGGTTGTGCATTCAGGCTCGTCAGCCACGTCGCCAGCACGTCCGCAGGAGCCGCCGGTTCCGCCAGACGAAGAGCGGACACAGCAACCACCTGCGGCACCGCCGCGGCACCGATTTCAAACAACCCGAACTTGGCGCGGCTGTTACCCACATCGACCGCCAGCACTTGTTGTGTCGCCATTTGATTTACGCAGAAACAATCGGAAGAAATTCGACGGGGCTCGATCGCCGTGCGGCCGGGATGCTAATGCCTGCCCGTTCAAGAAGCCAATCCGGCAGGCACAGTATCTTTTCCTGAGCAATTCCTGATAGAATTCCGGCGCGGTGGGAAACCTCGGCCGACCGCCGGAATTCACTATATTTTCGAGGTCCGAATCAGCAGCGGCAGACATCCCCACCTGCAGGCTGAATCAGCGTCACCACAAGTGATGCTTCGGCGGTCTGTTTGCGGGCTGCCCCGTGTTGCATACATTGAAAAAACTGAGTGCCATGTCTGTTACTGTCCTGTCAGGGATCTGCTGATGCGGTGCCCGTACTGTAAGAACGACGAAACCAAAGTCATTGATTCCCGCAACAGTCAGGATTTTTCAATCCGGCGACGGCGCGAATGTCTGGCCTGCAGCCGTCGCTTCACAACCTATGAACGCATTGAAGAATCGCCGATCAAGGTGATCAAGAAGGACGGTACCCGCATTCCGTTCGACCGCAATCGAATCCGTGCCGGTATCGAGAAAGCGTGCTACAAACGACCGATCAGCAATGAACAGATCGATCAGGTCGTGGCCGACGTCGAGGCCGCCATTTACGAAGAAGGCCTCCGCGAACTGCCGTCCCGACAGATCGGCGAAATGGTGTTTTCGGCCCTTCGGGAACTGGACAAGGTGGCGTTTGTCCGATTCGCCTCAGTCTATCGCGAGTTCAAGGACGTCAACGACTTCGTGGACGAACTGCAGCCCATTCTGGAAGACCGAAACCGATCGTGAGGACGTCCGGGAGACGGAGTGATCATCACCGATGCTCAAGCCATCTTCGAACCCATCGCCTCTGAAGCTCCGACGACGCCCCTTTCCGGCCATCACGTGGATCGCCGCCGCTCTGCTCATCGGGATTGTACTGGGAGCATGGCTGCCAGCGGCGCCGCCGATCTTCCTGACGCTCGCGGCCGTCTGGTTGGCTATGTCGTGGCAGATGCAGCGCCGCAGCGCAAACCAATTCAGTTCCGGCTGCCTGCTGCTGGCCGGTATCTGGCTGGGCGTCTGTCGCTGGCAGGTCGCTCAGGTCCCGCCGGCCCGGCCCGCGCTGCGACAGCTGGCCGACTCTCGTCCGGTGGTGCTGAAACTGCATGCCCGCGTCGATTCAGTGCCGCAGGTTCATGTGAAACCAGAATCTGCATACGCCCCCCGACTGTATGGGTCAGCAGAACAGACTCGTTTTCGCGTTCGAAGCATCGGATTGGTTACAGACACGACCGAGCTTCCGGTCGACGGCGACTGTCTGGTGTACGTCGACGGAAATGCCACGGCACGACTGTTTCCGGGCCAGGAAATTCACATCACCGGAAAGCTTGACTGGCCCGACACACCCGGGAATCCGGGGGAATTTGATTTCGCCGAATTTCTGGAACGTCGGCAGGTGGCCGCCCTGTTATATGTGAACCATCCGTTCGCGATCGAACCACAGTCCGGTCCCGCTTACCGTCGTCCGGGGCACTGGCTGAATCGGCTGAGGACCGGAGCTCGTGAGATTCTGGTCAACAGTGTGGATCAGAACGTCCGCGGCGTGGCGCTGGCTTTGCTGCTGGGCAACCGCAACGAAATCCCGATGGAAACAGAACGCGCTTTCGTGGCCAGTGGCACGATGCACCTGCTGGCCATTTCAGGACTGCACGTCGGCATTCTTTGTCTGTTTCTGCTGCGACTGTTCAACCTGCTGATCGTGCCCCGGCAGCGAGCCCTGCTGCTGACGCTGCTGTTTTGCGTCATCTATATGATGGTCACCGACCTGCGGCCGTCTGTGGTCAGGGCGACCGTGTTCTTCGGTGTGTTTGTTCTGGCCGAACACATTCGTCGTCGGCAGAGGATGGCCGGGCTGATTTCCGTCACGGCCCTGATCATGCTGCTGTGGCAACCGGCACTGGCATTTGATACCGGTGCCTGGCTGTCTTTTCTGTCTGTCGCTGCGCTGGGCTGGGCGGGCGATCGGACTGCCAATGATCATGGCCCGCGCGAGGCTCCGGCGGACGCGATCACCGGCCGCGAAAAACTACAGGCGTTCGCCACGAGTGCCGGAACATGGCTTCGGTTTCGTTACCGGCAGATGTTCTGCATTCTGGCTTTGACGACACCGCTGATCGCGACCGCATTCCATGTCGTCTCACCCATCGGACTGGCGGTCAATGTCCTGCTGATCCCCGCCACCGCCGTGGTTCTGTGCCTGGGCTTTGTCACTCTGGCTACCGGGTTGCTGCTGCCATCCATGGCACCGCTGCCGGGGGCCGCCTTCTCGACGGCACTGCGGTTCCTGACGGGTACTGTCGACACCACATCATCGCTGCCGGCTGGCCATCTTTATGTGGCAGATCTTCCCGTCTGGTTTCTGCCCGTTTACTACGGGACGTTCGTGACGGTTTTGTTGCTGCGACCGGGCATTTTTCGACGCACGGCTGCCGTCGCCCTGTT
Organism: Fuerstiella sp.; assembly: GCA_040222735.1. Lineage (GTDB taxonomy): Bacteria > Planctomycetota > Planctomycetia > Planctomycetales > Planctomycetaceae > Fuerstiella. The sequence goes on from JAVKCM010000014.1 coordinate 9,987, forward strand.
CGGCAGTGTGATTCTGGCCTTCGTCCATTGTACCGCCGACGTCCGCCGCGACGGAATTCGCTGCACCATACTGGATGTCGGACACGGCAGCGCTTCGGTGGTGGAACTGCCCGGTGGTCGAGTTCTGCTGGTGGACGCGGGCGCCATGAACCAGGGTGAAAGAACGGCAGATCTGCTGTGCGGCTTTCTCTGGAATCGTGGATATCGCCGCGTCGACGGCCTCGTGATCTCACACGCCGATCTGGATCACTACAACGCCGTGCCGGCGCTGCTGAGCCGAATACCGGTCGCGGAAATCATCACGTCACGGCAGGCTGCCGCCTCCGACTCGCGATCCCTGCAGGCCTTGTTCGAACTGGTGGCCGGGCGCGACATCCCGGTGCGACTGGCACTGGACGGCGCGTTTCTTCAGACCGCCGGGGCGGAAATCCGAATTCTGCAGGCTCACCCCGGGCTGCTGCCGGCGAATGCGGACGACAACCAGCATTCTCTGGTACTGTCCATTGAGTACGCCGGACGCCGAATTCTGCTGCCGGCCGATATTGAAGGGGACGGAGCCAAAGCCATTCTGCCGCGTCTGTCACAAACGGATGTTCTGGTCAGTCCGCACCATGGCTCACCAAACGCCAACAATGCCGCGATCGCCAGCGCCACAAAGCCGCGCCACGTGATTGTGAGCGCCCGGGACGCGGATGCCGCCGCCCGTCTGTGTGCGACCTACGGAACGGCAGAAAATGTTCGCTTTACCAGCGACTGTGGCGCAGTGACCGTCCAGGTGAGCCCCGACGGCAGACTGCAGACGACCGCTTTTCGGGGCGGCGACGAAAAAAGTTCCGGCAATCCCGCGGGAAACCCAGTCGGCAGCCGACTTACCTGGTGAAACGCCTGATCGTAAAGAAAAATGCGGCCGGAAGCCCCGATCCGCTTGGTGCTGAAGACCGCACGCCGGGAGTCTGCCATGCAACAGCCATCTAAAAACATTGTCGATTCCGTGCTTAATCTCGTACTGTCGCAGAATCGCGATCCACAGCAGCTGACCCTGGAAGAAGCCAAACAGATGACACTGCAGATTCTGCGCGAAGAACGGCGCCGGCAGCAGGCCCCCGAACTGACGCTGCCTGGTCGCACGCTGGCAGAAACGTTCCAGCTGCGGCAGGCACTGCCACCCCTCTCACTGCCAAAACCGAAAACAGCCTCATAGCAGGACTATGCCATCGCCGGACTATGTCCTGGCCGGAATGCGTCAGGCGGATTGTCGACTCAGGCACACCATCGTTTGCGGCCGCTGGTGGCGTCGTTAGACTTGGGAATTGATTCTTCCGCCATCCGCCGGATCTTCCAACAACAAACTCCGGCGGACGCGATCGCTCGGCAGACAGTTTTCGAACACAGCCTCAGTGCATCAGTTTCAGTTCATCGTCGAACGCTATCTGTCAGGCGTGCGCATCGACACGTTTTTGTCACGACACCTGCGGAATTATACCACCTGGCGACTGCATCGCATGGTTGGTGCGGGGCTGGTCAGCGTCGACGGGTTCCGCTGCGATCCAGACTATCGGGTTTACCGCGGCCAGCGTGTGACAATTCGACTGCTGGAGCCACCGGACAAACTGCTGCCGCCGTCGGACGATCCGGTCGATATCATCTATGAAGACCCGTGGCTGCTGGTCGTCAACAAACCGGCGGGACTGATCACACATCCGGTCGGCGATTATCAGGGAGGAACGCTGGTCAACACGCTGCAGCGGGTACTGGACCGGGAGACGCGGGCGAAAGGCCTGCTTCGCCCGGGTCTGGTGCATCGCCTGGATCGGATGACGAGCGGATTGATGGTGGTGACGAAAGATCATCTGACGCACCGCCTGTTGTCGATTGACTTTCAGCGCGGCCGACCGTCAAAAACCTATCTGGCACGCATAGAAGGATCGCCCGACTTTACCAGTCGTGTGATCAGTCTTCCCATCGGCCAGCGTGCCGGCAACGACTCGGTGCTGATGTCGGCCAGACCTGACGCCAGAAACGCAAAGTCCGCCAGAACGGATGTCCTTGTGCTGCAGCGCAGCGGGAACTGCTCGCTGGTTGAGTGCCGTCTGCACACCGGACGCAATCACCAGATCCGCGTACACCTGGCAGACATCGGATATCCGGTGCTGGGCGATGAATTCTACGGGGCGGAAGGAAAGATTCACGAAGCGGCCGACGGGGACGATCCGGCGTCCACGCCTCAAAGGCATGCCCTGCACGCGTCGCGACTTGGTTTTCAGCATCCGATTCTGCAGACTCCGCTTCACTTCACTTCTGCACCACCCGCCGACTTCTGGGCGATCGCTTCCCGGCCGCAGTTGTTGTAGCCGCCGCACTTGTTGTGGCAGCTGCACCTGTTGTGGCAGCTGCACCTGTCGCGTTTGTCGCAGCCGCCGCATCTGTCGTGGCCGTGCAGGCTGTCGCAGCTGTCACGTCCATGCTGCTGGCGGCAGTACAGCGGGCGAATCCGTCCAGCAGGTGAGGTCGCGAAACGGCGTGAGTCACCCGGTTCATAATCCGCTCGGCCTGCACACTGGCGTGCAGCGAGGAATCCGGTGAGAACCCGACGATGCCGCCGATACCGAAGACGCCACTGCACCACGTTTCGAAACTGCTGGCACACCACAGCTGACCGTTTTCATCGGGCTCCACATTGATTGCCTTCAGATTCAGGCGGTCAGAAAAGCCGAGCACGCGGCGACAATCCACGATGTGGACCAGCGGTGCCGAGTTCTGTGCGGCAAGAGACGGCAAACCAATATCTGCCGGATGAAGACCGATCTGCACTCCTGCGGAAGAAGCCAGTTCAAGCATCACCGAAGAATTGTCTTCCCGGGCAACCAGTCGGGTTTCGACACCGAACAGCGCCAGCAGGGCCGCCAGTCCGGCACCAAAATCGCTGCCGCCCAGAATGCAGACGGATTTCGGCAGATGGCGACCGGCGAACAGCGTCTCCGGTCGGTGAAACGGGGTCACCCCCAGAGGTCGATGCATGGCTGTCCGACGTACTCCGGTTCCGATGACGATGTGGCGTGCCCACAGCGACTGCGCGGGACGGCCGTCACCGCCGGTCACCTGCAGTTCACACTCAGATCGGAAACTGGCTTCTCCCAGGATCACATCGACACCACGTTGCTGCAGCACATGCATCTGCTCGCGGATCTGTTCAACAATCGCAGCGGAGAACAAAGCTCGCAGCAGCTGTGGTCGGCCGGCTCGAAGAAACAGCCGACGTCGCGGCACCGTGCAATCCACCAGCAGGTCAGCAATCAGTCGCCGCAGCGCCTGGCCGGCAAACCATGCTGAGTGTCGGACTTCCGGAAGAATCGCGACGGTGCGGCGGTCTGCCCCCGCGGCCAGCGCCATCATTTCGAAGGCGGCCTCGTCGTTTCCGATGACTGCGATGTCGTATCTCATGATTAATGCTTCTGAGTGGTTCCGGGGCACCGGATGATCAGCCTCTGTCACCATGACAACCAGACCTGCCACAGACGGTGCGACCGGGAAAACGCTTCGCCGCGACTGAAAACAGGCGACGTTTGACTCGGTAGTCTGGGTATACTGATCGGTACATTACGGATTGTTTCGAAACCGAAAGCCGGCGATTGCGGCGAAGATGCACAGACGCCGAAGAATACAGCGGCCATAACAATCGTAGCGACTACAACTTGGCAGGCAGTTTGTATCGACTGGTACGGCCGACGCGGTGTCAGTCGCGGCCTCGGCACGGTGTCGGTCACGCGTCTCTGTCCCCGACCAGTCCCCGCGTTCCTTCTGCTCATGCCCTCAATGGCCGACCAGATCGCGTAACCGGAAGACGGCCTACGGTCAGTCGATCTGACCGAATGTCGCTTAATTCACCATTTTTCTTCGTCCACTCCATTGGAAAAGTCGTTGCGTTGGCCGACAGTCAACGGACGCCCGCTGACTGGCGTGTGTGAGTGGTTCGTTGTTCCCCGGTCCCGGAAAGTTGTTCAATGCCTTCCCAGGATATTCAGTTCGAATTTCGTCGTGAAGACGTAGCCAAAGCCTCGCGAATCATCGTCGGCGGGTTCGCGGTGCTGATTCTGGTGCTGCTGGTGTCGCGGTCGATGTACACGGTGCAGCCCAATGAGCAGGCAGTGGTGCTGCGATTCGGCCGCTATCACACAACGGCCGAACCGGGCCTTCATTTCTGCATCCCCCTGGTGGACGAGGTGCTGACCGCAGACACGCGGGAACGCACTATTCGCATGCCCTTCGGCCTGACAGATGAACGGCCGACGGCCCGCACAGGCGAAGACGACGTGCTGATGCTGACGGGTGATCTGAATGCGGCGGCGGTCGAGTGGACCGTGCAGTGGCAGGTCGGCGATGCGCGTCAGTACCTGTTCACGTTCCACACTGAGTACGCTGATCAGGATGAGTTTCTGCAGTACATCATTACCGTTGTCGGACGAACCGTGATGAACCGTCTGGTGGGCGACTATTCGATTGATGAAGTGCTGACGGGCAAGCGAACCGAAATTCGCGAAAAGGCCCGTGAGGCAACTCAGGAAATGCTTGACAAGTATGAATGCGGGATTCGAATCACGGATCTGCAGTTGCAGCGGGTGACTCCACCGGAACAGGTGAAGGATTCATTCGCGGCGGTCAACGAAGCTGTTCAGACCCGCGACAAGCTGGAAAACGAAGCCAACAAGGAACGCAACACGCTGCTGCCCAAAGCCAAGGCCGATCGGGACAAGGCGATCCGGGAAGCAGAAGGCTATGCAGCTCGGCGGCGTTCCGAAGTGAAGGGCGAAATCGATGCCCTGATGGTTCAGTACGAACAGTTCGCGAAAGCCCCGGCCGAAACCCGTCAGCGTCTGTATCTGGAATCGCTGGAAAAGGTACTGTCCAAGGTGAAGAACAAAACCATTATCGATTCGGATCTGCAGCA
>JAVKCM010000015.1:0-90271 GCA_040222735.1 Fuerstiella sp.
TGACTGGCCCAGCCGACCTGAGCCGTCAGTTCTTCCGGATCTTCGTCCGGGTTCGTCAATGTAGCGGTCACGGCCACCACATAAGGGCCTGCGGTGACGGACGAAACGATGGCATCAAACTGTCCGATTGTGTCTTCTGACGGTTCACCCGCGATCTGCACCACCTTGCCGTCCGGCCCGGTCACGCTGAATTTCACATCGGCATCTTCCCGAACCTCAAAATCCCGACCCTTCAACGCCGCCACCAGCCGCACCGTTCCGAGACCCAGTGACGGCTCCGGCACCACAGACACATCCAGCCGCTGCGGCACGTCTCCGACCAGCCAGCGGACGATCTGGCGACATGCCCGAGCGTGATCGTTCAGGTCTTCTTCCGGCTCTTCACCGGGAGCCACCAGGCGATCTGCGGGGTTGCGGGCCTGCAGCGAAAAGTCCTGCAGGCGACGGCGGCCTTCATTCATCCGCCACCGCCAGAAGTCTCCCAGACACAGGGCGGCCGTGCGGCCCCGGCCGAATCTCTGAGTCACCAGGGCCGTGTAACGGTTGCCGGCACTGTCCACCGCCTCGGCCATCGACACGGCACCGGGACGGATGAAGCTGGTGGCGTTCAGCGTCACAAAGGACGGCATGCCGGCCAGCCGCTGTCGTTCGGCGTCTTCGTCCGAACGCAGCCGGATCCATGGTTCCAGCCAGCCTTCCTGAGTCAGTTCCAGACGGACCGGACCGGTCGGAGCCGGCTGTTCGGTATGCAGGTCAATCGGCAGCAGTTCACCGACCGGCGTCCGATCGTATTCGCCCTGACGAAACGATTCCTGTCCACCCATCATCAGCAGGCCGCCGCCCCGCTTTGATACGAATTCATAAATCAGCTTCAGCTGATCGGCCAGAAAGAACGAGGCTTCCAGGTCATCAATAATGAGGGCGTCGTAGCTGAACAGATCTTCCGCGTCTTCCGGGAATCCGCCTTTCAGTTCTTCTTCGTCTTTTGTACCGAGTCGTACCAGAACAGGTTCGTCGAATTCTTCGGCCAGTTCCTGTTCGGTTTCATCAAACCCGCGGAACAGCGAATTCGATCGCTCGCCTTCCCGGCCCCGAAAGTCGAACTTCGCTTCCTTGCGGGCAATTCGGATCAGGCCGACCAGTTCTGTCTGCGGATCGGTTTCGACGGCCCGCCGCAGGAATTTGAATTCCCAGTTCGGCCGGCCGGAAACATACAGCACCCGCCGCACGTTGCTGCCGCGATCGACGGCGATCAGCCGTTCGTTGTTGACCATCGTCGCCTCATCGGTGACCGGCTGATCATTCCGGTCCAGCAGCTGTGCCCTGACCGTATAAAAAACCGTGCCGCCGGCGTCCGGACGCGCCTCAAAGCGGACGGCCGATTCTTCCGCCGCCGACCGGGTCTTTGTTTCCAGCGGCGTCCCCTGATCGTCCAGCAGGGTCAGCTGAATCTTTCCGCCGTCCGCGCCGGCCTGCTGCGTCTGCACCTGAATGGTGACCGGCGCATCATCAAAGGCCGTCTGTTTGACCGTGACCGCGCCAATCGCCACATCCGCCGCATTGCTTTCGTCACCCACCAGCACCGGATACACGGGGGCCAGCGTCTTCAGCGCATCCAGTGAGCGAAAGTCATCAGTCGCATTCCCGTCCGTCAGCAGAATGATGCCCGCCAGCGGCTGCCCGGAAAACCGCTGCTGCAGCTGTTCAAGGGCGGAACACAGACCGGAAGCCGCGCCTGCGAATTCCTGGTCTTCGAATGAATCGACCCGTTTCAGCTGTTCTGCCACCGTGTATCGCTGCAGTTCAAAATCCTGATCAATGCGATTGATCCAGCCGTTCTGTTCCTTCCGCTCACCGCGGTTCAACAACTCCCGGAAAACGTCCGCCCGCGTCTGGTCGTCAACTGTCGTGACCAGATGACTGCGACTGATATCCGTCACCACAGCCAGTACGTTGGCTCCGCGACGCGGTCGAGCACTGCTCCACAGCGGATTGACAAGACACGCCGTGATCAGCAGCCAGCCGACAATCCGGCAGCAGGTGGCCAGACCCAGCGCCGCCACGCGATGGCGACTGACCCAGATAGCCAGAAGAATTCCCGCGACGGCCACCGCCACGGCAGGAACCATCCAGCTGCGGTCTCCAATGACCAGACTGGCCGTCATCATGCTGCCTCCCCCGGATGCGCCCTGAACGGCCGGACGATGTGTCTGGTGTCAGCCGCCGACGTCCCTGAGTTCCCTGTGCCGACCATTATTCGTCCCCCTCCCGGCTCTGACCCAGCAGCTCGTAATACCGGCGGACCAGTTCGTCAAATTCCTCAGGAACCGGTTCTCGGTCAATCGGCACCATCGAATGGTCGGATTCCAGCTTTGACAGCTCCTGAGCAATCCGTTTCTGCAGATCCGCCATTTCATCCAGCAGCTGAGATTTCACCAGATCCCATTGCGGCTCTGTGCCGTGGCGGCGAAATTCCGCTCGGATCGAACGCGCTCGATCACGTACCTGAGCCACACGGTTGCGCAGCTCTGAGTCGACCAGAATCTCTTCCACTTCCCGCATACGATTGGACCAGTCGCGGTACTCATCACCCGTCAAAGGTCGTCCCTGATTGGCGCCTCGGCCTCCGTTGGATTCGCGGCCGCCTCGCATCAGAAACGAATCCTGCCCACGCCCACCCTGCTGCTGTCCCTGACCTTGTTGTTGCCCCTGTCCTTGTTGTTGTCCCTGTCCCGGTTGTTGTCCCTGACCTTGTTGCTGTCCCTGACCGGGTTGCTGTTCCTGTCCCGGTTGTTGTCCCTGTCCCGGTTGTTGGCCCTGACCGGGTTGCTGGCCCTGACCGGGTTGTTGGCCCCGTCCCGGTTGCTTTTCCTGACCGGGTTGCTGTTCCTGTCCCGGCTGCTGTCCCTGACCTGGTTGTTGGCCCTGTCCCGGTTGCCGGCGTTCCGGCAGCGGTGCGGCGGACCGTCGGACCTGCTGTCGTTCTGTCGGCTCCTGCCCACTCTGACTACCTCCGGGTTGACCATCGCGCGGTGTCTGCTGCTGAGCACTGCCGGGCTCACCCTGAGCATCGTTCGGACCTCTGTTCTGAGCGTTGTCGCCGGGATCCTGACCGGTTGCCTGAGTGATCTCGGACTTCAGCTGACTTCTGAGGTCATCCAGTTCTTCCTGAGCTCGCCGCAGCGATTCGGCTTCGCTGCCCAGGACGGCGTCGGCCGCGTTTTCGATTCCTTTGGTCAGTTCGTCAATCCCCTTGCGGGCGATCTGTTCAACCTGCTGACCCTGATTCCACAGACCCCGGCTGACCAGAATTTCTGTGGCTTCCAGTGCTTCCTGAGGGTTCTGTTCGCGGGTCTCCCGAATCGTGTCGTACAGTCGCCGGGACAGAAGAGGTTCACTGTCTTCGGCTTCTTCCACAATCTGCCGCGCCTGCTCCAGCACTCGTTCCAGGTCGTCGCGCTGCCGGGCGACCTTTTCCTGCAGACCTTCGCGATTCCGATCGCTGCGCAGAGACGGCTGTTGAGATCGGGGTGACTCACCGGAGTCGCTATCCGGGTTGTCTTCGCCCGCCAGTTCGCGGGCAATTTCATCCTGACGAGTATTGATGTCTCGCGCCTGTTCGCGCAGGTCCCGCATGGCTTCGCTGAACTGGCTGGACGTCTGGTTCCGAAACTGTTCCTGCAGTTCTTCAAACTGTCGTTCGGCGCGGGTTCCTTCTGAGATCGCCTGTGACAGATTGCCGTCGTCCATGGCTCGAGACGCCTGCTGAACCTGTTCGCGGGCCTGTTCCACCTGTTCGCGCGTCTGCTGATTGCGCTGCTGCTGAGCAGCCGACTGCTGGTCCATGGTTTCCCGCAGTTCGTCCACATCCCGCAGCATTTCTCGCTGTTCGTCCCGCAGACGTTTCAGTTCACGTTCGATTTTCTGCCGTTGTTCTTCCGTCTTTGCCGTCCGCAGTTCGGATTCCAGCTGTTTCAGACGTTCGTTCAACATCTGCTGGCGGCGGGCCAGTTCCTTCAGGCGATTCAGAATCTGCAGCTGTTCGCTCTGTTCTGCATTCTGTTGCTGTTGCTGCTGAGCCTGGCGTTCGCTTTCGTAACGATTTCTTTCGTTGTCGAGTTCCAGCTGGCGCAGCTGCTGCTGAGACGCACTGTTCTGCTGTCCCTGACCCTGTCCCTGCTGCGACTGAGATCGAGAGACTTCGTGTTCCTTCGCCCGCATGCGCATCAGGCCGGCAAACGCCGCCTGTTCCGCCAGCAGAGCATCGCTGAGTCGGGATTCGGATGTCTGTGTTTTGAATTCCGTCAGTATTTCGACAACTTTGTTCATATCCCGCTCGACGCCTGCGGCCAGTTTCTGCAGATCGGGGTTCTGAGCGGCTTCTTCCTTGACTTCCTGCAGCTGCTGCAGTGCCTGCTGTTGCGACTGCAGGACCACGTCGGCATCTTCGGCGGCCTTTCGGCGGGCGACGTCGCTCGATCGGCCTTCTTCCAGCGCTCGCCGGATATTCCAGGTGGCGATCATGATCTGACGCTGCAGCTGCATCAGCTGTTCCGTCTGATTCCCCTGCTGCTGCTGCTGCTGTTGTTGTTGCTGTTGCTGTTGGCTCTGCTGCTGATTTTCACGAAAGATTTCTTCAAAACGCCGCACCTCCGCAAACATCATGTCGCTGTAGGTCCGGCGCGGCGATCCGTCGGTCGCGAAGTCTTCGACGTAGAAATAGTAGGTCAACAGTTCATCCGGGACGGCGTTCAGCTGTTCCAGCAGAATCTGATGCTGCAGCATGACTTTTCTTCCGGCCGTCGGGGTGGTGCTGCCGGCAGCGGCCGTCTCAGAGGTGGACAGGTCGCCGGACGCGGCTGCCCGCTCAGAATCGTCCTTCGTTTCTGCCAGTGAAATTTCCTGCGACGTTCCGCTGCTTAGCGAATACATCACGCCGAAGTCAGCAAACCCGAAGTCATCGGTGGCTTCGGCTTCGATCTGGAATTCCTGCAGCGGTGAGACATTCGTGTCGCGTCCCGGAAACGTGATTTTGATCTGCGGTCGCCTGTTGCGTGTCACACGCAGCGAAATAACAGCTTCGTCAGAGGCTGTTCGTCCGTCGACATCTTCAAGGTACACGCGATACTTCTGATGGTCGACGGCTTCGACCCGGGCCGAGACGCTGCCGGATTCAGAGTCCGTGACGGTCAGCGGAATCACGCTGTTGTCTTCGGTCCTTAGTTCGGCAATCGCGACGGGTTTGTTCAGATGCAGAATCAGCTGAACGGTCGATCCTTCCACCGCGGTCACGCGGACCGTATCTTCGATCAGCTGTTCTTTTTTGCCGGTGTAGGCAGGCGGCGTGACCAGCGCGTCGGCCTGTTCCAGCCGGGGACGAACATAGGTGGAAATCGTGTAGCGTGCGGATTGGTTTTCGACGTCCGCGCTGTCCGGAACATCCAGGCCGGCCCGTTCAATGGGCGAGTTGCCAAACAGAATCCGGTAGGTTGCATCACCGCCGACGGCATTGATTCGCGTCGCAAACACACCTTCGTCGACGGTCGGTTCCATGGTAAAGGTGGCGGTCTGCTGATCTTCCGTGGTCAGCTGCAGCACGACGTCCGTGGGCAGACTGCGGCCGAAGCGAGCGACAACGGTCAGCGCCGACCCTCGTTCGATTTCCACATCACCCGGTTCAACCGTCAGATCGGTCTGCCCGATCCGTTCGTTCAGACGCTTAGTGTCCTGTTCGGACAGCAGCGATGGCGGAGCCGTGTCCCGGCCCCAGCGGCCCGCGGCGACCACACCGGTGACCAGAAAGCAGAACGAAAGAAAACTCAGTGATGACCATCCCAGCATCTGACGTCGCGGAATGACGGAACGCCAGTCAGACTGGCGGGCCAGCTGATCGGCTTCATCAATGGCCCAGTCGTTCAGGATGGAAGAATTTTGCTGATAACGCAATGCCAGGCTGGTCTGCACGGCTGTCATCACGGCGTCGTTCAGTTCCGGTCGGCTTTTTTCGACCAGACGTGCCGTTTCGATGTTACTCGGAGCGGCCACGTTCCAGCGCGACAGTATCAGACCGGCCACGGTGATGGCCAGCAGCAGCAGGCCCGAAAGAAATGAAGTCTGCAGCGGCGGCAGCAGCAGTGCCAGGGCGATGCCCGGGACCAGCAGCAGTAACCAGCAGAGAGCCTGTCGCCGCAGAACGCGAAGCTTGTACAGCCGGCGGGCCACCTGAGTCAGACTGCGTTCGAGCACGGTACCGGTCATAAGTATTTCTCCTGCGGAACAATCCGCCTTCGTTTACGCGTCTGGTACCTGTCGCCGCTGGATTGCCGAGGCCCACAGCGATTCAGCGGCCAGACACCCCAGACCGGCCAGCAGCAGCCATCGCCACCACTTCTGTTTCCGTTCCAGTTCGCCGGCACTAAGCTGCCCCAGCGGCTGTTCGGGGTCTGCCAGCGGACTCGTTTCTGATTGCGGATCCGCCGGGGCCTCAACGCCGATCCCAAGCACCTGCAGTTGTCCGATCGGCAGCATTTCTGTGTTCGATTCTGACGTGGCGAGCCCGGCAATCAATGACACGCGCTGTTCGCCATCTTCCGTCTGCCCCGTCACCATGTAACGGCCCGGCTGTTTCAGTGTGACAACCGTTTCCGCCGCCCGTTCTTCTTTCGAAATCGATACCGAGGCGCCTGTCGATTCAATCGTTCGGGCCACTGTTCCAGCCGAGGGCAGCAGACCGGCGGCTGCCGCGGCCGCGTCCTCTTGCGGGTCATCATCCCACGACAGTCGGCTTCCATCCGGCAGGGTCACGGTCCATTGGTCTGACGACACAAGTTCAGCCGGCCGCACGACATCACCGACCGTCTGGATGATCTGGTTTTTCTGTGAGGGACTGGCCAGCGACAGGACGCGCGTCAGCAGCGGAGCAAACCGGGTCGACAATGCCAGCTGGCTGTCGCCGGGATGCCAGCCGGAGGCGAACAGCAGCAGTCGCCCGCTGTCCCCCACCCGGACCTCAGCGATGGCCGGCAGGCCCGTGTCAAACTTTGAAATAATCGTCCAGTCGCCGTCCTGCCGGTCTTCTTCCGAAAACACAAGGTTGCGGTAGTGTCGAAACCGGATCGTCGAAAAGTCGGAAAACCGAGCATCGGAGAAAACGGAAAACAGAGGATGGTCGAAGTCAATCTGTCCCAGCATCGCGTAATCACGAACGTCGGCCTCCTGTACGGCAAAGTGGACCGGCAGAAATTTCTTCAGTGACATGACAGCGTCCGTGGTCGGTGGTGCCATCAGCAGCGTGCCGGATCGGCCAAAGAACGCGGACAGCGAATCCAGCAGTCCGTCCGGCACGACATCCGTCGCTACCACCAGTCGCACATCCCCGGGAACGGGCAGCAGTACGTCACCGTCCCCTTTCAGGTCAATAAGTCTGACATCCCGTTCCACGTTGCCATCCAGGACGCGCTGCAGGTAATAGCGCATGGATTCCGGATCGTTCAGCGCGGCCGGCCCGATGTGGGCGACTCTGACGACCGGGTTGTCAATTTCCGGCAGATCGATCACGTTGTCGAAGGGATGGTCGTCACCCTTCAGCTCAACACCGGCCACCACTCTGCCGGCCGGCAGGTCAGCGGTCGGCAACAGCAGCGAACGACGCTGCCCGGGCGCCACAGTCACCGGAATTGCTTCGCCCACCGCCGCTCCATCGGCGTCGAACGGCTGCAGGCTGAATTCCTGCTGCACAGAGTCACCGGCGCTGAAGATTCGGACTCGAGTTCGATCGGCGCGGCGATCCTGCTGAAATGTGACGCCGACATTGCCACGCTTCCCGGCGGCCACAGTCCTGAGTTCCACTTCGACGCCCGCCGGCCAGTCGCCGCGTTTCAGTTCATTCAGATCGCTGCCGCGCTGGAAGTCGGTTACCAGTACCAGGCGGCGACGCTGGATGTTCTGCCGCTGCCTGTTTTCCTGAACCAGATTTTCCGCGGCGATTCTCATGGCCGTTCCCGTATCTGTCGCCATCCAGTCCGGTTCGTAGCTGTCAAGAATCTCCTCAACGATGGCTGCTCGTTCCTCAGCGGTGGAGGCCGCCCACTGTTCAGGCGACACCAGAGTGGCGGACGTATCGGAAAACGTGACCACACTCAGCAGATCGGCCGCTTCCAGTTCATCCACAACGTCGCGGATATGCTGCAGCACCTGTTCGCGGACGCCGTCGCGTCTCATGCTGGCGCTTCTGTCCACCAGCAGCGTCACCGACTGGACAAGATCGCTGTCCAGGTCGAACGGGACGACCTGTCGCAGAAACGGCCGCGCAAACGCCAGGCCGATCAGCACCAGGGCCAGCATCCGCAGCAGCATCAGAGGCCAGTGTTCAATGGTGGATCGTTTTGTGAGCTTCGGCCGAGACGGCTTCAGAAACCGCACAATGCTGAAGGGCATGTCCTGCGTCGGCGCCCGGCGCAGCATGTGCAGAATCACAGGAACCGCCGCCGCCGCCACACCGACGGCAGCAAAGATCGGAGTCAGGAAGTCCATCAGCAGGCCTCCTGACTTCTGACGCAGCGGACGGGCCCGGACAGCAAACGCCACAGCAAACGCCAACCGGGCACCCGGCCACCGGCGTGGTCGTACCGACGCTCGCCCGCAGACGTCGCAGTGCGTTGATCTTCCGGCCGCCGTCTCATCGTCGCAGCCTCCGGGCGTGCAGAAACTCCGACAGGTTCAGTTCCAGCGGTTCGTTCGTCACCGTCCGCACAAAAGCAGCTCCCAGTTTTTCGCAGACGGCCTGCACGGCCAGATTGTGTTCCGTCATTCGCTGAATAAACCCGGCAGCGGAATCTGCCGGGTCGGCATAGACCTTCTCGTGGGTTTCCAGATCTTCAAACAGACGCGGGCCATCGATATTCAGATTCAGTTCCACCGGATCCAGCACCTGAAAGACCACCACGTCATGACCGCATCCGCGCAGCAGTTTCAGCCCCGCTTCGAACTGTTCGACCGGTGCCAGCAGGTCTGAAATCAGCACGACAAAGCCGCGTTTGTTCAGACGCTGAGCGGCATGTTCGAGGGCGTGTTCGGGATTGGTTTCCCGCCCCGAGGTCGGTTCTTCCAGCGTGACCATAATGCGACGCAGCTGTCCCGGCCGGTATCGCGCCGGCACCACCAGACGGACGCGTTCGTCAAACAGACTCAGGCCCACCGCGTCACCCTGTCGGTTCAGCAGCCATGCCAGCGACGCCGCAATCGTGCGACTGTAATCGTGTTTGGTGTAACCCAGCGACCCGAATGACATGGAACGGCTGAAGTCGGCGACGATATAGCACCGCAGGTTGGTTTCGTCCTCGAACAGTCGGATATAGCTGCGGTCTGTCCTGGCGTAGAGCTTCCAGTCCAGGAATCGCGGATCGTCTCCCTGGGTATACTGCCGATACTCAGAAAATTCGACTGAAAACCCATGCCGCGGACTCTTGTTCAGGCCGGTGCGAAAACCATCCACCACCACCTTCGCGCGCAGTTCCAGTGATTTGATGCTCATCACGACCCGCGGCTCCATAAACGAGTCGGCTGAAGTGTCGTTGGTGGTGGTGCTCAAAACGTTGCTCTTCTGTGTGGCGTAGGTTCAGTTGATGCGACAGCTGCCTCTGACGTTCTGCGGGCAACAGCCATCATCCGGTGCGGCGGCGGTCGGTGTCATGCGACGGCCTCCTGTTTGGGGTGAGCGACATGTTCGAGCAGGCGATCCACCAGCGTTTCAGTGGTGATGCCTTCTGCCTCGGCGCGGTAGTTCGGCAGGATTCGGTGCCTCATCACGGGTTTGGCCAGAGCCTGAATGTCGGCGGCGGAAACATAGGGACGTCCGGCCAGCAGTGCTCGAGCCTTGCCGCCGATCACCAGATTCTGCCCGGCCCGCAGCCCGGCGCCCCATGACACCAGCTGGTTGATGAAGTCCGGTGCGTCCCGCTGTCCGGGACGGGACGCGGCGGCCAGACGGACGGCATAGCGGACGACTTCTTCAGCGACCGGAACGCGCTGTACCACCTGGTTCAGTTCGTTGACCATGGTGCCTTCGAACAGCGACTGCACCTTTTCACGGCGGCGTGACGTCGTCTGCCGAACGACCGCCACTTCGTCGTCTTCGGGCAGGTAGTCAATCAGCACGTTGAACATGAACCGGTCCAGCTGAGCTTCGGGCAGCGGATAGGTTCCTTCCATTTCAATCGGGTTCTGAGTGGCCAGCACAAAGAACGGTTCCTTCAGTCGATGAACCTGTCCGGCGGCCGTGACCTGATGTTCCTGCATGGCTTCCAGCAGGGCAGACTGTGTCTTCGGCGGCGTCCGGTTGATTTCGTCCGCCAGCAGCACATTGGCAAAGACCGGTCCCGGGATGAACCGCATGGCGCGATGGCCGGCTCCGTCTTCTTCCAGCACCTCGGTGCCGGTGATGTCCGCCGGCATCAGGTCCGGTGTGAACTGAATGCGATTGAACTTCAGATCAAACAGCTGAGCAATGGAATTCACCAGCAGCGTCTTGGCCAGCCCCGGCGCACCGGTAATCAGGCAGTGTCCGCCGGACAGCAGTGATATCAGCAGTTGCTCGACCACGTCCTTCTGACCGATGATGACCTTCGAGAGCTCTGCATCGATTCGGCTCCGCAGCGACCGGAGCTGAGAAATCAGTTCTCGTTCACGTTCAGCAGAAAGATCGGCCGGTTCCAGTTCCACGTCCGGGTCTGTTTCCATAGCGGTCAGTATTCCAGTAAAGCCTGTGGGCAGAATTCCGTTCAGTGCGTCATCGCATAGAACACGATGTTGATCCCCAGCGGGTAAGCCTTCTTCTCAGAAAATTCCTTGAAGTACCAGGGGTCTTCTCCTTCACGTTCCCAGCCGTCACCCAGGTCCGTATTGTGGCAGATGATGGCCATCATCCGGCCGTTGTCATCGTAGACGCCAAGGTAATGCGGTTCACGGGTATCTTCACCGCGTTCCCACGTAATCAGATTGCCGCTGCTGTCGATGCGATTCGGATGCGCGTGACCGATGGCCGGAATCTGTGGTCGTTCCTTCAGATCATACACGCAGTGAAAGATCGGATGTTCCAGAGGAATCTCGGCGGCATCGCGGTCAGGGAACACGCGTTTGAATTCAAACAGGAAATTGTCGAGTTCGTACTGGCCCCAGAAGTCGTCCACCATCAGAAAACCACCGTTCAGCAGATAGCTGC
This sequence comes from Fuerstiella sp., assembly GCA_040222735.1. GTDB lineage: Bacteria > Planctomycetota > Planctomycetia > Planctomycetales > Planctomycetaceae > Fuerstiella. The sequence goes on from JAVKCM010000015.1 coordinate 11,219, forward strand.
GCAACGCCGTGACCTCCGGTTCAGTAAACGTCAGGTCGCCCGGTTCAATGATGTAGATAAAGGGATAGTCAAACAGCTTCGGATCAGTCAGTTCCAGAATGACGCCGTCCGGATGCGTGTGCATCGACGTCAGCTGCTGCAGGCGATAAGAAAAATTCAGTTCGGCGTCCGGGTAGTCGGTGGCCCACTTGCCCCATCGTCCGCCATAGCTGTTGTAGCGAATACGGCAGAAGGTAAAGACGTCTTCCTTGAAGTTTTCGTCGACCTTCCAGTCAGGCACGCCTCGGCGGTCAGGGCGACCGTCCGGCGTCATGATCTCCCGACCACGGCCGTAGCGACGATATCCGCCAAACTGAGCCGCGGCGGCGGCCACGATCATTAGCGCCAGCCCCGTGCAGACCACGGCCGTGAATGAGCGATTCATACCATGCCTTCCGTTTTGCGCGAAACTGTAGTGTCACAGATCCGACGTTGTGTCGCTACAGCGAATAAAGTGCCGTTTGAGCGGAATCTGCGATTGTCAGAACAATTCACGGCCGGGCTTGCATTCACAGAATTCACTCACACGTCCACGAAAACGCTGTCCCGCTGACGCGGCTAACGCCCCGGAATTTTCCACCTGCCATCTGTTCACTTGATAATGAGTGGTTTCGTGGAAATGATGATCGTCCAGCGACCCTTTCCCAGCTAACACCGGGGGCCATCAAATGTTTCGCCATCCAACCGTCTGCCTGCTGTTTTTGTGCGTGATCACGGCCGCCGATCTGTCGGCCGAAGATATTCCCGGTGTCGGACCGGTGGGAACCGTGCAGCGGCTGCACACCGACTTTGCCTTTACCGAAGGCCCCGCTGCTGATGCACAGGGCAATCTGTACTTTACCGATATCCCCAACAACCGGATTCACAAACGGGACCACAAAGGCACGCTGACGGTGTTCGCAGAACCGTCCGGCCACTGCAACGGTCTGATGGCTGTGGATGATCGACTGCTGGCCTGCGAAATGGACGGGCAACTGAAGCAGTATGACCTTGCCACCGGCCAGCCGACATCGCTGTCCAAAGAATACAAAGGCGTCCGTTTTAACGCCCCCAATGATCTGGTGATCGACCGGACTGGCGGCATCTACTTCACCGATCCCCGCTACCGCGCACCGGAACCATGGCCTCAGGGTAAAGAAGCTGTTTATTACCGAGCGGCCGATGGAAAGGTGACCCGGCTGATCGACGATCGGACCGCTCCCAACGGCGTGATTCTGTCGCCGGACGAAAAGACGCTGTACGTGATCCCCAGCATGGAACAACAGATGTGGGCCTATCCGGTCAAATCTCCGGGCAAAATCGGGGCAGGGCGGGTGTTCTGCGAACTGACTCAGCCCGAGGGCAGGCAGAATACCGGCGGTGACGGACTCACCATCGACACGGCCGGTAACCTGTACATCACTTCGGCTCTGGGGCTGCAGGTGTTTGATCCATCTGGTCAGCAGCTGGGAATCATCAGCATTCCCGAACACCCGGCCAACGTGACTTTCGGTGGCAAGGACAACAGGACGCTGTTCGTCACTGCTCGAACCTCACTGTACGCCGTCGAGACCAAAGCGACCGGGCACCGTTTTCCCGGACCCTGAAGCACCGCGCGGCCGGCTTTTTTTCTAATCCTCTGACACCGGAATACAACGACCTGGCTCCCCGGGCTCCCCTCTTGGGATTCAGTTCCAGCCGGAGGCAATGGCTCGCGTTCTGCACCGGACTTTTGAGGAAAAAACAGAGTCACTCGGAAAACGGAAACACAAATGCCGCCCGTGTGCCGAACACTATGGGCCTGATGTCGACGCCAATGACGACACCAGTGCCGCCGCGTACACGTGATAACCTGCCGACAGCGGATGCCCTTCGTCATAAGATGCATACACCCCTTCCACAGAATCCAGGGCGGCGGCAAGGGGCGGCAACAGGTCGAGATGGGAAATCGCCAACTGGCTCAGCTGCTCACTGAGTCGTTGGCGGAGCGCGGCTTCGGTGGCCGCCAGTCGGTGCAGTTCGACAAGCTCCGACTGGGGCGGGAAGCGCTGGCTGGCACAGTACACGGTTTCTCGCGTCGGAATCAACAGCACTCGCAGGCTGACGTTCTGTTGTCGACACTGCTGGTCAGCCCGGGACAGAATCTCAATCGTCTGCTGCAGAGCCGCCGCCAGCCGTGGATCCGAACAATCCATGTCGGCTGTCAGATAACGCAGCCGCGCCGTCGAAATCCATGTTGGATTCACGGGGTGAGCCAGCGGAAAGCCGGCCGGCTGCCCCGCCGGTGACCGTTTTACCAGCTGCGTCACAGCGCTGCCGACCGCAGTGTGATACTTCAGCAGATGACGAAACGAATTGTCGACTTCCTGCGCCGAATGGCGGGACCGGATGCCCCGCGTCACATCGCTGATGTCATTGCCCAGATACAGCCCGATGAAGATCAGCTTCGGTCGGCGCTGCAGCGCCTGGATCACCAGCTTTTCGTACTGCAGCGGCCCGTAGCCGGCCACTCCCATGTTGTACACCGTCTGATTCAGACGTTGGCCGAGCTGCTGCGGCCAGCAGTTGTCGTGGTCGGTGTTCAGGCCCTGCGTATGCGAATCTCCGATCGCCACGATATCGACGTGGTCGGGTACCGAGGCGTTGCGAAACCCGTTCTCATCGACGTCGCTCAGCTGCGAATCCAGCACATAACCCAGTTCACTGTCCGGGACCATGTTGGACGTGGTGTTGATGGGATAATGAGTCAGGCTGCGCAGCAATAGCTCGGCCAGCAACAGCATGACGCTGGTTGAAATCAACAGGGCCGACAGACGAAGTTTCCACGCCGGCGAGGCGGCTCGAGCCCACCCGCAGATCATGGCTCCGATCAGCAGCACGGCGATTCCGAAGGCCTTTGTCGTCAGCCCACCGGCCACGGAAAACGCGACGGCCGCCGCTGCCAGCGCCGTTCCGGACAACCAGCACACCACCGACCCCACCAGATTCGACGACAGCCCCGATGTTCGCTTCCAGATTGCCAGTTCCGCCACGATTCCGTCCTTCTCCTGCAGCCCCGACCGGTCAATGGAGCTGAGCGACCGCCTCGGCCACAGCCCATGACTCAGAACCAGCATTGTATCGCGGGCCTGAAGAAACGGGCAATGGCAGGATCCGGGGGGCGCGGCCGGGACGGATCACCATTCGTGAGAGGATCGGCGAAGTTGAGTGACGACCAGGCCGCTTGGTTGACCATGGGCAATGCCGAATTCAGAATCGCAGAATTGCGCTCTGGCGGCGCCGTTTCGGCACCGCCGCGGTCGTCGACCGTCGCATCGCTCAGCAGCTTTCCGGGAACCGCCGGATTGACGGCTGGTGACCACGGCCGGGTGCCGAGCAGTAACATGGCAGAATTCCGCCTGAAATTCAGAGAACAGCGTTATGCACACTTCCAGACTCGTCAACCAGCTCGCTCCGTCCGCCACTATTGCCGCTGCTGCCAAGGCGCGGGAACTGCGGGCCACGGGCGTCAATGTCCGGGAATTCACACTCGGAGAGCCGGACTTTGTCACGCCCGCTCACATCTGCGACGCCGCCAAAGCGGCCATCGATGCCGGCCACACACATTACACGCCGGCCACCGGTATTCCGGCGCTGAAGGAAGCCATCTGCAGTGCCTTCGCGCGCGATTACGGCGTCACGTACCAGCCGTCTGAAGTCACGGTCAGCAACGGCGCCAAGCATGCCATTCACAACGTGCTGGTGGCCTGCTGCGATCCCGGTGATGAAGTCATTATTCCGACGCCTTACTGGGTCAGCTACAGCGCGCTGGTTGAACTGGTCGGAGCCGTCCCGGTGCTGGTGGAAACCACCGAAGAAAACGGGTTCTGCATGTCGGCCGATCAGTTCCGCAGTGCGATTACCGACAAGACTCGCCTGCTGATGCTGAACAGCCCCAGCAATCCGACCGGTATGGTCTACCCCGTGGAAGCCCTGCAGGCGCTCGCGGAAGTCGCCGTGGAAAAAGATGTGATCGTGCTGTCAGATGAGATCTACGACAAGCTGATTTACGACGGCTATACCTTCCGCACGTTCGCTTCGTTCGGTGACGAGGTCAAGAATCGCACCATCATCGTCAACGGAGTCAGCAAGGCCTACGCCATGACCGGCTGGCGGATCGGCTGGACGCTGGCTCCCCCCAATGTCAGCAAGGCCATCAACGGACTGCAGAGTCAGCAGACGTCCAATCCCTGCAGCATCAGTCAGCATGCGGCCCTGGCCGCGCTGAACGGTCCGCAGGACTGTGTCGCCGAGATGCTGGTACAGTTTCAGAAGCGTCGAGACTACGTGCTGGGGCGACTGCGAGCGATGCCGGGTGTGACCTTCGCAGATCCCGGCGGAGCTTTCTACGCGTTCTTCAACGTCAGCAGTCACTTCGGTCGCCCGCTGCCGGGCGGAGCCACCGTGGATAACAGCAGTGACTTCTGCACCGCACTGCTGGAAAACGCTCACGTCGCTACGGTGACCGGCGATGCGTTTGGTGCTCCGGGATACCTGAGATTGTCGTTTGCTACCGACATGGAAACCATTGAAGCCGGTCTGGATGCGATTGAAAAATTTCTGTCGTCGTAAAGTCGGGTGGGTGAGTTCAGGGCAGGGGAACGATCGGTGCGGCGGCTGGAAGGCGGTGCGGTGTTGAGGTGCGGCGGCTGGAAGCCCCCGCTACGGTGTGGCGGGCGGCGGTTGGAAGGTCGCGGTGATGCGGCGGCTGGGAGGCCAGAAGACTGAAATTCGAGATGCGCGATGGTCGTTGTACGAGTTCTGATGCTGCTGCTTCGCCTCGCGATTCCGATTGCGATCGTGTACGGCCTGTGGCTGCTGCTGCGTCCGAAATGGACGTTTTCGATTGTGGTCGACGAAACCGGAGTGCGGACACACGACGGAATCTCCACCCCTCGGCAGCGACGCCTGCTGGAATTGTTTCAGAAGACGCGGTTTGTCGAAGGCCGTGTCACCGTGCGGGGCCGATACGACGCCAGCGGCCGACTGCAGCTGAAGTTCGACGGCCCTCTTTCCGACGAAGCTCGCCAGCAGGTCAGCAATTTTCTGGCCAATAACCTGTAATCCGCAACGCGTCTGCGCCGGGGCCGGTTCAGATCGCCGTGGACCGAAAGCCTCGTTGTGGGGCGGTCTCCCGACCGCCCCACCCATTGGCGTGATATGCACCGGGAGACCTTCGGTCGATCTCGTGGTCGGGTCGGGAGAGCCGACCACAACCGAGAGCCGCGAGCTGAGGATTCTGCGCCTTTATCGTAGTGATGACCATCGGGAACCAAACCCGATGCGAGCGAGCCGACTCGTTGTGGGGCGGTCTCCCGACCGCCCCACCCATTGGCGTGATTTGCACCGGGAGACCTTCGGTCGATCTCGTGGTCGGGTCGGGAGACCCGACCACAACCGAGACCCGACCACAACCGAGAGCCGACCACAACCGACGCGTCACGCTCGGGCCGGTTCAGATCGCCGTGGACCGAAAGCCTTGGCGGCTTCCGCTTCGGGTTGGGAATGGAATGCGCCTCTGGTTGGTGTTGCTTTACAGCAGCCAGAGCGGTGACACGCGGACGTCGACGCCGGGAGACCAGGCGACGTGGTCCGGGGCGTGATCGTCGGGAATCGGACACCCGGCCGCCGCGGTCAGCGACTGCGACAGAGACGGTAACAGGACGCCGCACCACGTGTATGGATCATGATGTACCTGACCGCAGTAGAACCGGCCATCCGGGCGCTGTGCGAACAGGTGGTAACGCTCGAGCAGAAAATGATCGAGGCTGCCTTCTGCCGCGGTCTGCAGCTGTTCCGGCTTTTCCGGACAGGCGGTGATTTGGTAAGCGTCTTCCGGGGTCGCCGGTCGCTGGCCGGAATAATGCCAGGTCTGATCGTCGCGGCTCAGCTGCAGTCGGGCGTGGACATAATTCAGGTGCCAGAAACGCCGAGCCACGCTGACCGCCAGACGGTGGTTGGCGTCCAGAGAGAAAAACCAGACGCCGGTCTGACCGTTCTGGTGACGCACGTACGTTCGCACGTTCGTTTCCAGAAACCAGGAAATACCGGGCACGGGTGGCGACCACCACGGTCGAACCCGTTCCATGGAAAACGGCACCAGTCCCAGCCATGCGGAATCATCAAAGGTTTCAATGGTCAGACCGTCGGGCAGCAGTGGCTGCAATGTTTCGGCCGGCAGCCTCCAGTGGATGAAGGTCAGGTGTCGCCACGACTGATATCCGACAATTTGATGTTCCACGGCAGATTTACCCAATTGGTGTCAGAGTTATCGAGGCCTGAGGTGTTTTCGTCACATTCAACCCGTACAATCTCCCGCCGGTTAACCAGCGTCGCCACACAGGCACCGCGCCTTTGTCCGCACGATCTTAGAAAACCGGGCCGTACGACAGCAGCTCGCCGTACGACCGCCAGCAAGGCCTGGCAGCCGCGAAAGTCGCGAACTGCTTTCCGCCCGCTCGAATCGCTGAATGCATTCCCCGGACCATCCGACCTGCCAGTGGTGGCAGGCCGGGTCCTTGTCCGGCCCACAGTCTATACAAGAGAACGGACATCAAGGTGACAGAAGACTATCCGAACGACGTCGATGGCGACGTCCTGAGAATGATTGCCGAAGACGGCAATGACATGAGCACACCCATGGAGGTTGACTTCCATGTGGCAGCAGCGACCGAAGAAGTGGCGGAACAGATTGCCGAAGCGGCCGAAAAGGCCGGGTATGAAGTCTTCGTGGATTTCGATGACGGTGAAGACGAAGAAGACCTGGCGGAAGAAGTGACCGAGCCGTGGACCTGCACCTGCCGCAAAACCATGCTGCTGCAGTACGACGCCGTCATGGCGGCTCAGGCAGAACTGGATGCCATTGCCAAACCACTGGGTGGTTATGCAGACGGCTGGGGCACCTTCGGCAACGTCGAAAAGGAAGAATAAGACGAGCGGGTCAACTGCCGAGCTGTCGGCGCAGCTGCTCAAGCTCTGCTTCCACTTCGCAGTTCTTTTCCTGTTCTGACTGGGACACCGCATGCATGGCGGTATCGGATTCGAGTCGCACATTGGCCGGCTGCCCGGTCAGATCGTTCAGCCGTCGACGAGCCTCGGCATAACGTGCTTCCAGCGCCTTCTGGATTCGCAGCATGTTCCGCCAGGTGGCGTCGGCGGCCTCCAGTTCGGGCTTCAACCCGTCAATCAGGTCTTCGACTTCGACCTTGCGGGTCAGGGCTTCCCGAGCACCCTGTTCATCGCCATCGGTCAGCGCGGCTTTGGCCTTGTCCATCCAGTTCTGCATCTGGATCGTGTGTTCAGAGATTTCGGTTCTGAGTCGATCCCGGTTGGCACCGGACGTGGTGGCCACGCGGCGCGAACTTGCCAGTCCTTCTTCCATTTCTTCCAGAACTTCCTGCAGGGTGGTCTGAGGATCGTCAGAAGAGTCCAGAATTTCCGTCAGACTACAGGTCACAATGTCGGTCAGGCGGCTGAAATGAGGCATGGATTCGGCTTTTCACACGTTGGCGATGAAACGGAAACAGCGGCGGCTATCCGGCACGGCTCCCGGTCGGTCTTCGTCAGGGATGTTTGGTCAGGTACGGTGGACAGGCAACGGCGGGGATGCCGTGGCGGATCAGCTCTTTTCAGGAACGGGCTCTTCGGCAAAGCCCCGACAGGTCAGATTGTAACGAAGTTTTTCCCTTGCCAGCCGCAGTCGACTCTTGGCGGTGGGCAGGGTGGTTTCCATGGCGTCGGCCACTTCGGACAATGTCAGTGAATCAAAATGGTGCAGCATGAAGGTCTGCCGCTGTTCTTCGGGCAGCTGATCCAGCAGCTCGCGGACAATCTCGGTCACTTCCCGCTGGGCCGCACGGGCTTCGGCCGACACGACGTCGTCCGGGATCAGACTCAGCAGGTCCAGTGCCTCGCCATCGATGCCGCCGACCGCCTGCACGCGGCGGATCAGGGCGTCATTCGACCGACGGCGGACGCTGTCGATCAGCAGGTTGCGGGCGACGCGGAACAGCCAGCCTCGGAACCGCCCGGTCGGCACATAGTCCCACGATTTGCGGTACAGCCTCAGCAGCGTTTCCTGCACCAGATCTTCGGAACGCTGAGCATCACGGGTGTTTCGAAAAAAGAATCCGTACAGCGGCGACTGCCATGCAGCGACGATTTCATCAAAGGCCAGCGGATCACCTTCCTGCAGGCGAATCATGCGCTGGTCGTCATCGGTATAGGGTCTGGACATCGCTGGCTGCAGATCGGAACGGCTCGGCGGATGGTGCGCGAGGCACGAAGTGTCACGCCTGACAGAAGAAGTCGGTTCCGTCGGAAGTCACCCTTGCGGGCGGGCGGGAACCTGACGCGACGTCGGATAGTAGAACGAAGTGCGACGCCAAAAGCTATCCGAAAGCGGCCGTCCGAACGAGGCCGATGCCGGACCCGCACGGCTTTACCAGGGCATTTCCGTCAGATCGACGATCTGTGAGGCCAGTCGGCGGACGGCGTCCTGCTGTGCGGTCGCCAGCGACTGTCCGACTTCCGGAGCAAAACTGACCTGCGAGGAATGAGCGGCCAGTTCCTGATCGATGGCAAACACGCGCTGCTGCAGTATTCTTCCGCTGCGGCGATCCACCCAGGATACCTGAGCTCCCACGGAAAGCTGCAGTTCACGCGGGTCATCAAACCGGGTCTCGCTCATCACATTCTTGCCGACGTCGACAATGCGTCCTTCCAGAACCGTATCGGCGGTGGCCGCGTCTGCCAGCCGGTAGCCGCCACGGCTCTTGATTTCCTGCTGCACCGCTTCCGTCAGCAGATAGTCAATGTTGCGACGAAAGGCGTTTGTTTTGAAAACGGGCACGTGAATGGTGCGAACATCCGGAACGGCCGAGGGGCCGAAGGTGTAACCACACCCGCTCACGACAACGATGCACAGTGCTGTCGCAACTACGGCGGATTTCGGGAACCGATCCGTCACGCTTTTGTCCTCCCCGTCAATAACCAAGGAGACTGCGATTCGGATCACCGCCACTCACGGACTTCACCGGTGGTTCGTCCGAGTTCGCTTCGTCTGATCCCGAGGACGCCGGTGCCTGTTCCGGCAGCGAGGCCAGAAACTCGGGCAGCCCCGGAAGATCCTGCAGTCGTCGGGGATCAATCGCCTGCAGTTCCCTGCGAGCCATTTCGGCGTAACGCGTATCGGGGTAGTCGATCATCAGCTGCATGCACTGAATGGCCACCGCCCGAGGATTGTCCTTCCGCTTCCACAGTTCGACATTGCTCCAGGCGCGCTGAGCCTTCAGCAGGTAGATCCGGCCCAGGTCTTCACGCACCTGCTGGCGATCCTTTGAATTCGGAAACAGCGTCAATGTCTTCTGCTTCAGGTTCTCGGCCGACACCAGCGAGGTGCCGTCGTAGTACGGACCCTGATAGGCCATCTGTTTAACGTGTGATCCCAGTACAAAAGCGTCTTCGAGGTGAGGACTGTCGGGATACTCTTCACGGAGGATTTCGAAGTACCGATCGGCTTCCAGAAAATTGCCCTTCTGCAGGTAATACGACGCCGTCAGCATCAGCGCGTCGTCGGCCAGCGGGCCGGTCGGATCGTTCAGCCAGATGGACCTGAGGGCATTGCGAGCCCGCCCGCGGGTATCCAGAACGGGCCGTGTCGGGTCGAAGAAATTCGGGATCAGCCCGTATCGGGCCGACGGGGAACTGTTTTGCTCAGGAGCCGGTTCAGCGGCCGTGCCGTTTTCATCGCTGACCGTCCGGATCGCTGATTTGGCCACCGGGTCCGAGACCTCCAGCCAGATCTTCGCAATCTCAAACATGCGTTCACTGGCGTCGGAGACGTATTTGGTAGAAGGATAATCGGCGAACAGTTTGTCGTAGGCATCCTGTGCCTTCGGGTATTCCTTCATCGCGAAGTAGCACTCACCCATCCGGAACCACGCCTCTTCACCGATTGACGTGTCCGGATATTTTTTCGCGATCGACTTGTACGTGCGCGCCGCCTGGCCAAAGTTCCGGCCGTCAAACTGTTTCCGTGCCAGCTCTACTTTCTGCAGGGCTTCGGCCGAGAATTTTTCGCCGCGGCTGAGAGCGTCTTCTTCGTTGTAGAGAGCTCGTTCCAGCGGTCCGCGAATTCGATCCGTACTCAGCATGTCCTTTGCGGCAAAAATTCCTTCACCGTCGGCGGGCCGCAGAGAACGACAGCCGGGAAGGCCGACCGCGATCGCCAGCACCCACAGAACCGCCACGCGGACTGAACACGCTGGCAGCAGCGGCGAACTTACGTTTCGCCGGGCCGTCGCCGAATCCTTTCGGACGATTTGCATCCTGCGTCGTGGCATGGGTTCAGAAATTCAGAAATCGAAGTGTACCCGGCTTCCTGCCAAGCACGTGAGTAATGGCCGACACCGCAAACCGGTGACATTCGGCGACTTGAGTCCTGGTCAGCCGAACGCGGCTGGCCAGCGGCGAATCGACATCTGTTATCGTCTTGAGGACGGCAATGGTGCCGCCCGAAATTTTTTTTCCCGCGTATTCTTCACGTCCACAGGCGGCACACAGTAATCCGCCCTGGCTGACCCAGTGGGCAAACTGCCCTGATTCCACCGATCCTCCGCACACACTGCACGCCGTGAGATTCGGGAAGATTCCCACGTACTGCAGCAGCCGCACTTCAAACTGCACGATGACACTTGCGGAATCCATGTCCGGATCGGCCAGTGCCTGCAGTGTGTGACCGCTGAGTTCAAAGATTTCGGGATGAGGATCGAACTCTTCAGTCAATCCGGCCAGCAGGTCAGCAACGTAATATCCTCCGTACAACGCGTTCAGACTGGATGGAGCAGGGGCAAATCTGGAAATCAGCTGAGCCTGAGTCAGCAGACCCAGCGCACCGGAAGACTTCCGCAGAAAGACTACGCGACACGTCGAAAGCAGGTCAAGAGCAGCATCGAACGGGCCCTTCAATCTTTTGGCGCCTTTGGCCAGGACCGCGAACTTTCCGAATTCCCTGCTGAAGAACGTAACCACTCGGCTGGATTCGCTGAAATCGGCCTGCCGGATCACAATCGCGTCTGCTTTTTCCGTCGACACAAAATGCGCCTTTGACTCAGTTTTTCTATTTAATTGCCAGCGCGTTGTATCCGCGGGCCGGACGTAAAAAAACCACAGCCGATCAGAAATCGGCTGTGGTCTCATTTTTTGCTGGACAAGGGCTGAAATTCAGCCTGTGGCCGTCATCAGAAGGTGATGATGGCGTCCATGCCGAAGGTTGTCTGCGTGCTGTCCGGAGCGGCCAGCTTCCAGTCGTGTCGGATTTCCGGGCGAATGATGATGTTTTCCATCGGCTTGATGTTTACACCAAATGTCGCCGCGTACTGAGACCGACCTTCGTTCTTCCACCATTCAACCCGTGTTCCTACACCGATCTTTTCGCTGACCGAGTAAATCAGGTACTGGTTGATGCCCAGATCGTCGTCTTTTCCCGGAGTGGCGGGGTTGGCGTCGTGGTCGTTTGTACGAACCAGGTCACTCTGAATGACATAGTTCAGGTCATCTGTCAGAGCCATGTCCAGGACAAGGCTGTGCGAGTAACCATTTCCACGCCAGCCGAGTTCACCGGCGGTGGCCATGTAGGTGAAGGTGATGTCATCGCTGAGGCTCTGGCTGAATCCACCCAGAAAGCTGCTGCCGTTGTTCAGCTGGTCGAAACCGGTATCCCATCCGGCGGTCCATCCACCGTACAGGGTCGTATTGTCACCAGCGGCATAGGTTGCCAGAGCACCGGTGTGCGTGAAAGGCTCGCTGTTGAACATCGTCAGCGCGTGGCTGAAGAAGAAGTTGTCCGGAGCCGTTACGACTTCGTAGCCGATCAGCGTATAGAAGTGACCGACCTTGACGCTCCAGTCGCCGCTGGCCAGTTCTGCGTAAACCTGAGGCAGGGCGAAGCCGTAGCCGGCACCACGCGTCCAGCTGCCGCCGAAGTCAAAGCTGCCGGCCGGGTTACCGAACGACTGAGTCTGCGGTGCGTCCACACCGTACATGGCGTCAACACGGAAACCCCAGTCGAGGCCATTGCTGCCGTCGGCGATCTTTTCCGCGTACAGCCAGCCCTGATGCAGGTTGAAGCGGTGCGGATGATCATTGAATGCCAGTCCGTCGTTGCGGTTGACGGACAGCGGGGTAACACCGTTGGTGTAGCCCATCTGAACCCAGCCGCCGAACGTGATTTCGCTCTCTTCTTCGATGGCACAGCAGCCTTCGCCGCAGTATTCACCGCAGCCAAGGTCGCAGCCTTCGGGTGCACAACAGCCAGGTTCGCAGCATGCCGCCGGTGCGCAACAGGACTGCTCGCAGCAACTCATTGATGCCAGTTGAACACTCAGCTGGCTGCCTGAGTCAGCAAAGATCTGCTGACATCGTGTGTCGGTAGCTCCTGCGGTATAGACTTCTCCGGCGTGGGCGGCTGATCCTGCCGCTGCACCGCCAAATAAGGCTAATCCCGCAAGGAGGCTTCTCCATGATCTCCGGATCATCTTACTTTTCCCTTGCGTCCGTCCATGAAACCAGCGTGTTGCCTCCTCCCGAAAGCAGGCACGTCAGGTTTTGGTTGTTTTGCCAGCGTCGCGTTCGAGTCACTGCGGTCAACAGACGTTGGCTGTACGTTGAGACTTCGCACTCTGCGAAGCCCATACTGCGATTGTCTTCTGTCATCGGCGAACACTTTCTCATTCGGCAAGTATTCGCAGGGTTCTGAGTCGGACAATCCGGTAGATTTCTGGTGGTGGGCAAAACGAACGGGACAACCCTTCAGGTCGTTGCTATCTTTCCTTAATCGCCATCCCTGTCCGGTCGTGTTCGACAGACCTGTCTGCTTTCGACTCGATTTCTGAAATTGCCGACCTGCCGGTTTGCACGGGGCCGGTCGGCCGGCAGAATCTGCGCGTTCACGGCCCCTCGGCTTTCAGAATTCATTCCGTAAGGACCTTTCATGGCCGACCAGCGTTCATTGCGGCAGTTTCTGCGGATGCTGCAGTCTTCGGGGGTGACTCATCTGCCCCGAGTCACGTTGCCGCCGCCCACAGCTGGCCCGCTGCAACGCAGTCGTCGTCCGGCCGCCGGCTCGAAAACTCAGGCGGCAGCAACCGCCGTGCGGCGCAAACCGCCCGCGCGCCCGCAGCCAGCCTCAGCCGATCTGCGGCCCGGTTCCGCAACGGCTCCGGAACCGCTGGAAACCACAAATGCGCTGCTGGGGCAGGATTTTCAGACAGCGGATGAAAAAGCCGCCGGGCTGTGTCGCCTGGCAGAAACGGTCGCAAGCTGCCGCCGCTGCACAGAACTGGCGGACAGCCGCCGACAGACCGTGTTCGGCGTCGGAAACCCGGATGCAGACATTATGTTCATCGGCGAAGCGCCCGGGGCGGACGAGGATCGGCAAGGGGAGCCATTTGTCGGAAAGGCCGGGCAGTTGCTGGACAAAATCATTGCCGCCTGCGGTCTGACACGCCAGCAGATCTACATCTGCAATATCCTCCGCTGCCGCCCGCCCGGAAATCGAAATCCGCTGCCTCAGGAAGCCGCCAACTGCCGCGAGTTTCTGGATGCCCAGATTCGGATCGTCAACCCTTCTTATATTGTCTGCTGGGGCACCGTGGCCGCCCAGAACCTGCTGAACGAAACCAGAAGCGTCGGGCGGCTCCGCGGTCAGCTGCTGCAGCACGGTGAGGCCAGTGTGCTGTGCACCTATCACCCGTCGTATCTGCTAAGGAACCCGTCGGCCAAAAGCTGGTGTGGGAAGACATGAAGTTCTTCATGAAACAGATGGGACATGATCTCGGCTGAGCGGCCGCTGAACCACCCGCGAGATCTGCCTCTCGCCGTCCGCCCGGTCCCGCATTCGAGCCTGGCTCCGCCCTAACGCGGCCTCGCCCGCACCCGCCGTTTATTCGCTTCAGGACGAATGGTGTGGCCTGAAGCCAATACTGTTCGGCACGACTGATGCGTTGCAGGGTGAATTCAGAGACGGGACTTTTGGGGGGACAGCGGCGACAAGTCTGCAGAGAAAAAGATCGACGACGCAATCCCTGTTTCTGCTCAGGGAGTTATCGGGAAAATCTGCAGATTACGCAGGTATCCCAGATTGACAACGCTGTTTTCTGAACAACAGCGAACACTATTGTGTCTGTCCCCTTTCCTCTTTGGCCGCACAACGGGAGACCGCCGCACAACGAGGGGCCGGCCCACAACGAGGGGCCGAAACCCTGGGCGGGTTCCGCAACTGGAAAGTTCTGAATTCCACGCGATTCTGTATCAGGACCGGGGTTTGCCCCACTGGCCGGTGAATACAAACTCTGTCAGAGGCTTTCGCTGACGTTCTGTTGTGTCGCGTTGCTTCAGGTTGTCGGGCAGGTCGGCCGGGTCGGCCGCGTATCCGATGGCCATGGCGGTCACGGCTTTTACTGTTTCAGGAATCGCAAAGACGGCCCGCGCATGGTCCGGCTGTATGCCGATCATCTGGTGAACAAACAATCCGCGGGCCGTGGCTTCCAGCGACAGATTGCCGGCGGCCAGCCCCAGATCATGAACGGCGGCCGCATTGGGTTTTCCGTTTCGTGAAAAATTCAGGCTGGTGCAGCACAACATCAGCACCGGCGCGGCCCTGGCCCACGCCTGGTTGGCTTCCACCAGACAGGACAGCACTTTCTCATAGTTTTCCGCGTCATCCCGCGTTGCCAGAATATAGCTCCAGGGCTGCTCGTTATAGGACGACGGAGCCCACCGCGCGGCTTCCAGCAGACTGTCGAGGACATTCCGTTCAACCGGCCGGCTGTCGAACCCATAGGGACTCCAGCGTCGGGCAATCAGCTCATGGACGGGATGGTCGGTGGCCGCTTCTTTGCTCATATCCTGCTCCAGTTTTCGGCGCGTCACCGGCCGGCGACCAGGGACAGGATACCCGCTGGTGCCGATCCGGATCGGAAAAATATCCTGGGGCATGCTAATGCCGGCGGCGGCAAAAACGAAGCCATTGAATCGTGACCGAACTGATTATTCACAGGGCTTGATGCCGCGCCCGCGGAACAAAAGCCGGACGATACAGGGTGCGGTCGCCGAATCCGGTGGCCGGACGCCGGTCACGCGGTGGTGTCAACGCAACGGCTGGTGGCGCAACGGCTGGCGGCGCAAAGGCCGGACGCGTGATTATCGGCGGTGCGATTACCGCCGGCACGGGAGCCGGGTCGTCGGCATTCTGCCTGGCGGCGAATGGTGTCAGTGCCCCGGTAGCTCGTCGGGTTTTGCCGTATCTTTGTGGCTGGCCGGGTGCTGCGGGGTTCTGCGTTCCAGAAAGTGTGGCCCGGGTCCGGTTGACCGATCTGTGCCTGAATCGGCGGCCGTCTCAGCGCTGCCGTCACTCAACAGTAGTTTCACGACGTCCCGACGGTACAGCAGGCCCACTACCTGGTTCTGTTCATCGACGACCGGAATAACGGCGTGGCAGGAACAGCGAAACAGGTGCAGAACAGAAAACAGTTCGGCATCGTCTCGAATCGTTTCGACATGACGCGACAGAATCGGTGCCACGGTGGCGTCGCGGCAGGAGTTCGCCATCAACTCACGAATCACGGACGCTTCCTGCACGACGCCGCAGATTTTTCCGTGTTCGTCCGCCGCCACCAGAAAGGGGCAGGCGCGGGTGATGAAGATTTCGGCGGCTTCGCGCAGGCGAATTGAATCAGGGACGACTTCGCACTCACAGTCGCGCATCAGTTCAGATACGGGAAGCTGCTGCATAGTGGGGACTTTCCAGCAGGACGGCCTGTCACAAGCGTTTTGGGCCCTCGACAAAGAAACCATTCCTTGTCTGTTCTTAAAGGAAAGGTACTTCCGAATCCCCGGATCCGTCCGACGGTCTGCCCAGCCGGAATCAAAAGCAGACCGAATTCAGAACAAAACGACCTTCTCTAGTGTTCGTATCGGATATGCGGCGGTGTGGCTGAAGCCTGTGGCGGATGTTTACGCGCCTGTGGAAAGCCACCGTCTGAGCGGCTGCGTGAAACGCATGTTTGGACATTTGTCCCTGTTTTCCGCACAATTGACTTTACCGTTGTGACCGGTGCCGGTTGCAGGGTCACATTTTCCAGCATCCGCTGCTTTGTTTTGGTCATGTTGCACATGCTTCAGTACCTGCCGTTTCTGCCGGTTTTGATCTGCACTGTCACAGTCCAGGCGGCCACCATCTCTGACTGTCAGCAGATGCTGCAGCAGGGTGATTATGTCGGCTGTCTGGATGCCACCACCGAGGCGATAAGACGTCGCAGCTATGGCGAGGACTGGCCGGTCCTGAAAGCAGCGGCCGAAACGCAGCTGGGACGCTACCTGCAGGCGGCCGAAACCCTGGATGAGGGCATCGTTCGGTATACGTGGAGCATCCGGCTGCGGATGCAGCGTTATGACGTCAGCCAAATTCTGGGCGACCGGGAAGCTGCCGAACGGATGCTGGACGAAATTGATCGCGTGGCCACTTCCGCCCCGTGGCGCTACACGGATGCCGACGACCTGGTGGCGCTCGGAAGAGCGGCTATTGTGCTCGGTGCTGATCCGAAGGATGTTCTGGAAGGATTCTTCGACCGTGCTCGCAAGAACTATCAGAATCGTCCGGATGGATATCTTGCTGCCGGTCAGCTGGCCATCGAAAAGGGAGATTTTGCGCTGGCGGCCGAACTGCTTCGCCCGGCCGTTGAAAAATTTCCGGACAACACCGACATCTGCTTCGCACTGGCAACTGCTGTGCAGTCTGCGGAACCGGAAAGAGCCGCTGAGCTGCTGGATCATACGCTGACGCTGAATCCACAGTATCTTCCGACGCTGCAGCACCTGGCCGAACGTCAGATCGATGCCGAAGACTACACAGAAGCAGCCGCGACGATCGCGAAGATTCACGAAATCAATCCGTGGCATCCGGAATCACACGCCCTGCAGGCGGTGATCCATCACCTGCTGAACGAACCTCAGGCGGAAGCGCGCAGCCGCAGTGCCGCACTCGCCTTTTCCACAGCCAATCCCGCTGTTGATTTTCTGATCGGTCAGAAACTGTCTCGCAAGTATCGGTTTGCCGAGGCCGCTCGATACCAGCAGCAGGCCCTGCAGACGGACCCGCAGTTCCTGCCCGCCCGCACCCAGCTGGCTCAGGACCTGCTGAGACTGGGGCAGGACGAGCGTGGCTGGGCCATGGCGGAAGAAGCTCAGAATCAGGACCGGTATGACACCACCCTGTTCAATCTGCTGCAGCTGAAGGACAGTCTGGACAATTTCGCCACCCGTCGCACGGATCATTTTGTGATCCGCATGGATCAGCAGGAATCGGCCGTCTACGGGCAGCAGGTGGAAGATCTGTTGTCGCGGGCGTTTGAGACACTGTCGGCCAGATACGGTTACACACCGGCCGAACCGATTGTGGTTGAAATCTTTGACCGACCGGATGATTTTGCCGTCCGGACGTTCGGAATCCCGGACGTTGCCGGATTTCTGGGCGTTTGTTTCGGGCGGGTGATCACGGCCAACAGCCCCGCTTCGCAGCGCAACAGTCCGAACAACTGGCAGTCGGTGCTGTGGCACGAATTCTGTCATGTCATCACCCTGCAGATGACCGGAAACAGAATACCGCGCTGGCTGAGCGAAGGGATTTCGGTCTACGAAGAACGACAGGTTGACCAACGCTGGGGACAGTCCATGACACCCGCGTTTCGACAGCGTGCGCAGGATGGCAACATCACGCCCGTCAGCCGGCTCAGCAGTGCCTTTCTGAAGGCGGAATCAGGTGAAGACCTGAACTTCGCCTACTACGAATCGTCGATGGTGGTCGAATTTCTGATCGAAAAACATGGCTTTGAGTCACTGAAGGCCATTCTGAATGATCTGAATCAGGGCCTGACCATCAATGATGCGCTGGACCGACATGCCGGCGGCCTGACGGAACTGGATGCCGCGTTCGAAGTGTGGCTGACCGGGGTGGCTGAACGGTATGCCAGCGGCGTCGAATTCAGTGTGCAGCGGCCGAATGCCGAAGCCAGCCCGCCGGACCTGATTGAACTTGCCGGATCGAACCCCGCTCATTACACCGCCGGACTTCGTCTGGCACTGAACCTGATCCGGGCCGAAAAGCTGGAGCAGGCGGCGCAGAAACTAGAGCAGCTGGTTGAATTGTTTCCGGAAGACGCCAGCCCCGGCGGTGCTCGGCGAATGCTGGCCGAGGTCTACCGCCGCCAGAACCAGCCGGACCGCCAGGCCGAGGTGCTGGCGGCACATCTGATGCGATCAGCCGATGATCTGGAAGCTGCCCTGCAGCTGCTGGAACTGCAGGTTGCCGCCGGCCAGTGGCAGCAGGCCACCGAAACCGGACGGCTGGTCATGGCGATTGACCCGCTGCAGCCGGCGGCCCTGAGAACTATTTATCAGGCGGCGGCCCAGGTGGCTCAGGAAGATCTGGCGATTGCGGCGCTGAACGGTCTGCTGCAGCTGGATCCGGCGGACGCCGCTCGCACTCGTTTCCAGCTGGCTCGAATGCTGAGGGCCACCGACCGTGGCGCGGCCAGACGCCACATTCTGCTGGCACTGGAACAGGCCCCGCGGTACCGCGACGCGCACCGGCTGCTGCTTGAGCTTTCTGCTGATGAAACATCGCCGGACAAGCTCCCATCAGAATCCCGGGAACCGCTGAGGTAGCGAAGCGGTCGATTTAATCGCCCCTGCACTCGCTTCAGTGATGCTCGGGATTCTGCATTTCCAAAATGCCGGCGACGTTTCGTGCAGAATCCGTTGAATCACCGGAACGGATCCGGTGGCGACTGAATCGACAGCCTCCTAAACTCAGTGGCAGGTAGATCGACAGCTTCCTGTATACAGAGGACGGTCTACCGAACCTGCTGTTTCAACCTGCCTTTTGAACCGACGTCGGCGTCGGCTGGAACTTTATTGTGCTGACTACCACTGCTCAACTGCTGATTCTTCATGCTCAGGATAATGTCGCCGTCGCTGCCGCCTCGCTTCCGCCGCAGACGGCGGTTCAGATCGCGGATGCGTCGCTGGAAACCCAAGCGGCAATTCCTGCCGGACACAAGATGGCGATCCATGAGATTCCGGACGGTCAGCCAATCGTCAAATATGGACAGGTAATCGGCTATGCATCGTCGGACATCCGACCCGGTGACTGGGTGCACGTTCATAATGTGGTGGCGACACGACCGGGGCAGGACTATGACTTTGCGACTCAGATCTGCGAACCGCCGGCCCCGCTGACGGCCCGCACCTTTATGGGTTACCGGCGCCGGGACGGGTCGGTGGGCACTCGTAATTACGTCGCGATCATCAGCACGGTCAATTGTTCCGCCACCACGGCCAAATATGTCGCGCAGGAACTGTCTGAGCTCGATCTGAGTGACTATCCGAACATTGACGGGATTGTGCCGCTGGTTCACAAGAGCGGCTGTGCGCTGGCATTCAACGGCGAGGATCATCGGCAGCTGAACCGGACGCTGGCCGGATTTGCCAGTCATCCGAATGTCGGGGCGGCGCTGGTGCTGGGTCTCGGCTGCGAAACCGCTCAGGCTACTCATCTGGAACGGGAACATCAGCTGGTACAGCTGGGCGGCACCGGGCCGTCTGAGGTTGATCGGCCGATGGTGCTGAATATTCAGGAAGTCGGCGGGGTGCGTCGCACCGTGGAGCGGGCCGTGCAGGTGCTGCGAGAACTGCTGCCTTTGGCCAATGATGTGGAACGGGTGCCGATTCCTGTCAGTGAACTGAAGGTGGCGATGGAATGTGGCGGCAGCGACGGCAACAGCGGGATTACGGCAAATCCTGCCGTTGGTGTGGCCAGTGACCTGCTGGTCGCTCACGGCGCCACCACGATTCTGTCGGAAACGACTGAAATCTATGGTGCCGAACATCTGCTGACTCGTCGAGCCATTTCGCGAGAGGTCGGGGAACAGCTGCTGGAACGAATCCGCTGGTGGGAAGACTATGCGGCCCGGTATGACGCATCGATTGACAACAATCCCTCGGTGGGCAACAAGAACGGTGGACTGACCACGATCTTTGAAAAGTCGCTGGGGGCGATTGCCAAGGCAGGAACCTCACCCCTGCGCGCGGTTTACCGGTACGCCGAACCGATTCGGGAAAAGGGGTTCGTGATCATGGACAGTCCGGGCTTTGATCCGGCTTCCGTGACCGGAAAGGTAGCCGGCGGTGCTCAGCTTGTTGTATTTACAACCGGCCGCGGAAGCTGTTTCGGCTGCAAACCATCGCCGACGATCAAGGTGGCGACCAACACGCCCATGTTTGAACGTCTGCGTGAAGACATGGATATCAACGCCGGTGTCATTCTGGAAGGACGGACGGTTGAGCAGGTCGGGCACGAGATCTTTGAACGCATCATTGCGACCGCCAGCGGTCAGGCGACGCTTAGTGAAGCTCAGGGCATCGGCGACGAAGAGTTCTGTCCCTGGTTTCCTGGTCCGATCTTCTGATCGCGCCACCCCGGTGCTTCATCGGCCATGACCGCCCGTCCGCGACCGGTGGTGACAACCCGAGCCCTGAAAAATCCGCACCACCGGAACAATCCCTACAGTTTCACAAATTGCCTGACCGATACTATCCACAAGATTGTCTCAATGCGCTCGGTCTGTCGTTACGTCTCGACAACCTGTCCGAGCCCCGGCGAGACGCAAAGCCAACAAAACCCGTGGCTTCTGAAGGATAGATCAATGCGGATTTGGCACCGTCTGAAAACTATTGTGCCGCTGCTGCTGGCCATCACCGGGGCGGCAGAATGTCGTGCACAGATGACGATGGGGTATCCGTCTTACGGTTCACCGGCATTTATGGCCGGTGGAAGCGCGGGGCCGGCTGCTTATCAGGGAGGACCGCCGTCCTTCCAGTCGCACCCTATGATTTCACCGTTTGACAACGCGATGGAACAGCACTTCACGTCGGACGGCTTCTGGTTCAAGCGTGTGGTGAGCCACATGACACCGGATGACTACTACTTCAACATCGACTACATCAGCACCAAGACGCGCGGTCTGACCGGACGCGTGGGTGATCCCGATGTGGCCACCTTCAGCCAGCAGGAAATTGACGACGGCGACAGCAACACGCTGCCGGACGCCCTGTCGCTGAACAACTTCAACCCCGCCAGCGCCAGCATTCTGCCTTCTGTGGTGGGTGACGGTATCCAGATGAGCGGGGGCATGCGAAGCCGCTTCGGCTGGGGCCTTGGGTGGGACGCCACATGGAATTCGAAGAACACCCGGACCTACAATGCCCGCGTCGGTTACGAGGCGCTGCGGCTCAGAACAATCGATTCACTGGTCCTTGAAGCAGCCGATGGCGAAGGTACGCTGCCGGGGTTTCTGAGCGGCTTCGACGAACGTCGCTTTGCAGAAGAAAACATCCTGACGGTTCAGCCGATCACGGATGGTCTGGCGCTGACCTTTCGGATTCTGGGCGACGCTGACGAGATACTGGATCGCGTGCTGTTCAATCTGCATGCCATTCCCATGACCAATGGCGGCGTCGACTTTGATGGTGTCAACCAGCGATTCGACCTCGACTACGTGCTGTCGCACAGCGTGGAATCATTTGGTGCGGGCACGCACTTCACCTGGACACCGGTCTATGAAACCGACACGGTGGCCGTTCGCCCGCTGCTGGGAGGCAAGTATCACCGCATCAACGAAGGATTCTACTTCCGCGGTGTGGATTCGGGCCTGGACTACGAAGCGAACCTGCCGGACGGTGTGGACGACGACGATGACTTCGTCGTGGACAACGTGGCCGAAACCGGCGATACGACATTTGCCGAGGGGAACCCTTCGACTGTGTCACTGGTCCGCAGTTACATCGACAGCACCGTGCAGAGCACGCTGGCCGGCCCCGAAATCGGCATCGAATATATCATCGGCGAAAAGGACGGGTTCAGGGTCACCGGTTCAACCCGGGTCGGAGCCCTGTTCAATACCGAAAAGGTTCGCCTGGCCGGTGACAACATCGGTGATACACAGACTCAGGATATTGATACCGATGGCAATCCCATTCTGCGGGATATGTTCGACACCACCTCGCTGAACGGCGAACTGACTCAGAATGCCTTCACGGACGGCAAGTCCAGCACCCATGTGTCACCGATGTTCCAGCAGTCGCTGGCCGCTGAGGTGCCTATCTTTTCGAAGATCCCCGTACTGCGGGACTGCTGGCAGCTGGAAGGTGCGAAGTTCCGAGCCGGCTGGACCTATCTGTGGCTCGGTGAAGTCGCCGATCCTCAGCAGTCGATCGTGTACGATTCGAATCCGCGGCTGAACCGCTTTCTGCACCTGAACGTGAAACGTTCCAGCTTCTTCCAGAATCAGTTCAATCTCGGGATCAACTGGGAATTCTGATCCAATGGCCGGCCCTTTTCGTTACCCACAAATTCGAGGGGTCAACACCGGTCGTTATCAGAGCACTCAAGAGTGAGCCGAGTGCCGTCAGGCACCGGGCCGCTCACCGGGAGGCTTCCCGGTGTGACGTTGAAATCCATGGAATCGTCGCGCCCGGGGCCCGGCCGCTGACGCGTCGCGGCTCACAATGGCCGTCTGGAAGCTGCGCGTCCTGTTTCCATGGTTCGCATCGACACGCGTTACTGAGACGCCAGCGATTCAACTCGGCGGACCAGAGCGCGTTGCACGGCCACACAGGCCAGTCCTTCCGCGCACATCAGCATGATGGGAACCACATACTGGAAGAATTCCTCCATGCCGGGACCGCCTCCGTTCATGCCCATCGCCACAAAGGCGACCGAGGTCATGCAGAACATCGGCGTCACAATCCACAGCAGCACCACGGCGATCAGCATGCCGCCGTAGCGGACATAGGTGGTGAACCACAACCCGACATGAATGGTCAGGACGGCCCAGGTGACCATGTGCCAGAGCCACGGCTGAAACATCGCTTCCAGCAGATCTTCAGCGTCGGCACCCTCGGAAAAGCTAAGCAGAAGCGCAAGAAAGAATCCGAGCACTGCACAGGTGGCGCCGGCTGCGACGGCCGGCAGAGTTCCCTGCACCATTCCCCAGAGCAGTTGTGGCGTTCTTCGAGGCAGCATGACCAGTGATGCCAGTGTCTTGTTATGGATTTCGTCGTTCAGAACCTTGCCGAACAGCCGGGAAACGTTGACGATAAAGAAGCCGATTCCCAGCATCAGTCCGATCGAGACAATGGCCCACGGTTCTGTCGAACCGAAGACGCCCGTCAGCAACAGGGCCGTCGCGAACAGAACGACCGGTGCGCCGATGGCTCTCAGCCAGAACCACAGCATCCCACCGGAAAGATGTTGCCATGACTTCCATGCCAGCGGAGAACCGTTCCAGACACGTGCTGCCGTACGGGGGCGACCGATGGTTTGTGCCCTGGCGTCCCCGGCCGAGTTCTCGCGGCTGGTCAGCGGTTCAAAGGCAGCCCAGCTGAGCAGAAAAAACAGACCGGCCGCAATCAGATGGACGGTCATGTGAAAATGCCAGACTTCCGAGATGGTTCCGAGCAGGCTGCGGAGCAGTGATTCGTCCGGAGCCAGAGTTCGAAACGAATACAGGGTCTGCTGCAGGTTGCCCAGCAGCGACCATTCGGGAAAGCGATACAGGACGTCGTTCCAGAAGAACGACCACAGACCACCGATGGTTGTGTGGCCGAACCAGTTCTGACCGGCGGTCGTCGCCAGCCAGTGCCACCAGTGACTTAGTTCGATGGCGGCCCACAACAGTGCCGTGAGCGAGAACGCTTTGGGTGCCGTGCGACAGACCACGCTGGCAAACAGGCCGATCTGACTCAGCAGGACGGCGTAAATCAGAATGCTGAGAATGGCAGATACCAGTCCCAGCGGCAGCACGCCGCCCAGAGTGATGGACAGGATCAGAAACGGAGCCACGACGCACAGAAACAGAATCGCGACCGCCAGCCGCGGCAGTGACTTGCCGGCCAGAATGGAAAAACGACGATGCTCCGGTCATCTTCAGCAGCGCCAGGGTCTGTTCTTCCTTTTCTTCCACAATCGCCGTGCTGAAGTGAAGGCTTCCCACCAGCGTCAGAAACCAGTAACAGCAGGTGACAATGGTGCCGGCAAACTTGCCTCCGGCCGCTGCCCGGATGGAATACATCTGAAACTGCAGCATAAACAGGTACAGAATCATGGCTGGCATGGCGGCCCGCATCAGATGGTGCGAAACCAGCCGGGAATCCTGCCGAATTGACCTCGTCAGAAACGCCATTGCCCGCAGTTGCATCAGATCACCCCTCACAAGGCCACGTCGTCCGACGCAGCCGCCATTCCCGGATCGATGACGAAAGTCGCAGAAAGCGGCGTCTGTGTCACCAGCTCAGCCAGGGAATTCGCCCCGGACCCGAACAGGTTAACCACAACGGCCGAAATATGCGAAATCACCAGACAATCCCGCGACAGATCCGGATCTTATTGATCAGTTCCGATCCCGATCGTAGACTGACGGCAGTGGTGCGCTCGAAAAATGCTGTTCAGCATGCTGAGCTCACAGACGCGTTTTCCGGAAAAGCGGGTGAAGATCGGTCACTTCCGGCGTGTGAAAACCGTGTGTCGCACGACCAGTAGACTGGTGCGATGGTTCTGAACCCTGGTTTGAATCGGTGCGCGGGCTGTCCCGCGTGATGGAGTCTTTGAAATGCCTGATGCTCCGAAATCCTCCAGCCTGCTGCAGCGTGTCCGCAGTCGACTGCAGATTGCTTCCGTCGCGAAAGCGGTGTACGTATCCAGTCTGGTCGTACTGGTGGTCGCCGTCGCGGCGGTGCTGACCAGCCGCCTGCTGGGGCTGGTCCCCCGATCTCAGGAACAGCCGCTCTGGCTGCTGGCGATTCCGGCGGCCGCGGCCCTCGCCGCCACACTGTTTCATCGTCGTGTCGAACAGCAGGCGGCGGCGCGTGTGATTGACGAACATGCAAATACAAAGGACCTGTTCCTGACGCTCGCATCGCTGTCGACGTCGGCCGGTGAGTATCAGCCACTGGTGGCGACATCTGCCGAACAGCGAGCCGAACAGATTGTCCCCGACGACGTGGTACCGTTTAGATTCGCTGATCGCCTGGCGAAGCTGTGCCTGGTCGGTTCGGTGCTGGCGCTGGTCGTACTGCTGACACCACAGCTGGATCCGTTCGGCAAGGTCGAAGCGGCGACCAAAGTTGAAGAACAGAAGAAGGAAATTGAAGCCATTCGCAAAGAGGCGCTGACGCGGAAAGATCAGCTGAAGAAAGAAGCCGAACGAGCTGCTGAGGAAGCGGACGAGCTGGACGATCAGCTGGCTCAGCTGAAAAGCGACTTCCGCAGGATGCAGCCGAAAAAAGTGGAATCAAATGCCAAAGTTCTGGATTCGCATCGGCAGAACATCGGTGACATGTGGAAGACTGCAGCCAGCAACGAACAGCTGCGTCGCATGATGACCGAACCGATTTCGAAACAGCAGCTGGGAACTCGCAGTCAGAAGATGAACGAATGGCTGAAGGAACTGCAGGAAGGCAAAACAGAAAGTCTGCAAAAGGAACTGCAGAAGGCTCAGAAAACCATGCAGGCCATGATGGAAGCCAAAGATCCGGAAGAGCGAAAGAAGCTGGCCGGCAAGCTGCAGAAGGAACTGCAGGACCTGCAGAAGTTTTCCAAAGACAAAGCCGGGTCAAAAGAACTTTCGAATGCACTCAGCAAGGCCATGAAGGCGCTGCAGGCCGCCAAAAATCCGGGAGAAAAAGGCGAACAGCTGGAACTTAGCGAAGACGCCATGCAGGCGCTGAAGGAATCGCTGGAACTGTCAGAAAAAGAAATGGAACAGGTGGCTCAGGCCGCCAAAGACATGAAGAAGCTGGAAGACGCGCTGAAGACACTGCAGCAGGCTCAGCAGCTGAATCAGCAGCAGCAGCTGGACGGCAGCAAATGTGAAGGCTGCGAAACCCTGGAAGATTATGCAGAACTGTATGCTCAGCTGATGGGGCAGGGCGCTGGCGAAGGTGACAAGGATCGCAACGAAGGAGACGGCGGCGGCGTGGGCCGAGGTGGTGAGACGCCGGAAGACGACAGCGATCCGGAAGGCTACAAGAAGGAAAAGGAAAAGCCTCAGATTCAGGCCGGCAAGATTCTGCTGTCTATCAAGACCAAAGAGTACGCCGAAGAAAAGGACTTCGACCCCGACAAGATGCGGGAGTACCAGAAAAGCATCACGTCACTGAAGTCGGGCGTGCAGTCAGCGATCGATTCCGAAGAAATTCCTCCCGGCTATGTCGAAGGTATCAAGGGTTACTTCGACAAGATCGAAAAAGTTGACCCGAAGCTGAAAGCTGAATAAGGCGGCGGAACGACCCTGCAGCAATAACAGGCCGGTTGAGTGAGCGGCGAGTGCCTGCCTCCGCCCTCCAGGTCGGCGGCGTGTCGATTCAACCCCGCTGAGTTTCTCTGGCTGTCGATTCTAATGAATTGTGGTCGGCAGAAGGTCGCCTTTCGCTCCGCGAAAGAGCGTGTTTCACGGCGTTCTTTCGCGGAGAGGCTGTGAATTTATGTTGAACCCGGCCACGGCCGGGTGAGAGGCTGCAGGAACGGAAGCGAAGTTGCTCATCAAGGTGGTAACTCTGCCCCGCTCGATGCTCGTGACCCGAAGAAGGGTGTGTCGAATAGTTTTACAACCTCTGAGCGAAACACGACCTGTGCTGAACCGACAGCCTGTTTATCTAAGCGGCTTTTGCGGTTCCGGTCTTCCGTTCTGATGGAGATTGCCGTTGTTCCTGAACTGCAGAGATTCGTCTGATGTCCGTGAAGCAAAATACTTTCCTGGTCCCGCTGGTGCTGGTCACTGCCGCCGCGGCCGGCCTTGCCCTTCTTGTCAATGGTGGCCGGACAGGCGGCGGTGATGCCCGGCTGGTGGTGTACTGTGCTCACGACGCCGCCTATGCTCAGTCGGTAATCGACCTTTTTGAGCGGCAGACGGGTATCAACGTCGACGTTCGTTTTGATGAAGAGGCGAACAAGTCGCTGGGACTGACGAATCTGCTGATCGCGGAAAAAGATAACCCGCGCTGTGACGTATTCTGGAACAATCAGACGCTGGGCACTGTGCGGCTGATGTCGGATGACGTGCTGCAGCCGTATCTGAGTCCGAATGCAGACCGTATTCCGTCGGCCTTTAAAGACGCCGGTGGAAACTGGACCGGCTTTGCGGCTCGCCTGCGTGTGTATCTGGTGAATACCGATCAGATGGCGGCGACGGAAGCTGCTGTCGCCGAAAAGCTGAGTCAGGAATCGCTTAGTCGTGTGGCCATTGCCAAACCGCAGTTCGGGACCACGCTGTCGCATTATTCCGTGATCGCTGCAGAACAGGGCATGGACGAACTGCAGGCGTGGCACCAGGACATTCACCGGCG
Organism: Fuerstiella sp.; assembly: GCA_040222735.1. Classification (GTDB taxonomy): domain Bacteria; phylum Planctomycetota; class Planctomycetia; order Planctomycetales; family Planctomycetaceae; genus Fuerstiella. The sequence goes on from JAVKCM010000015.1 coordinate 38,735, forward strand.
CGGCATTCGCGAAGCTCGTGGTAATTCCATGACCAAAGACCTGGTGGCGGAAGGCATCTGTGACCTGAGTTTTACAGATACCGACGACGCCTTTGTGGCAATTGATGACGGCAAGCCCGTGTCGATGCTGCCGGTGCGTCTGCAGGATGGGCGTACGATCTGTCTGCCCAACAGCGTGGCGCTGATCAGAGGATGTTCGCACCCGGAGCCGGCAAAGGCATTTATCGACTTTCTGTTGTCGGAAGAAGTCGAACTGTTGCTGGCACAATCAAAAGCCCGACAGATCCCGCTGGGACCGGTGGACGAATCACAGCTGCCGGCAGAAGTGCAGGAGCTGCGGGTGTGGGCGGCCGACGGCGCCGATCTGATACCCGCTGGCCGGGTCAATCAGCAGGTGCTGGACTGGCTGACCGCGGAGCACACCGGCGGATGATCAGCGGCGGTCCGTAAACTTCTTTGAGTGCCGCGCCGGCAGGGAACTGGTACGCTGTCGACGATGCTGCAACTTGTTCTTACATGGACGATCAGCCGTGCGCTGATCGTGTCTTCGCTGGCCGTCCCGATCTCTCTGATGGTCTGCCGCATGGCAGGCACCCGGAGTACTCGGATCCGGACATTGCGCCGGCATCCCGTCCTGCTTGCGGCGCTGGTTCCGCTGTTCATGCCGGACCTGCTGACCGGATTCACGTATCGCCTCACGTCGGCTCGCCTGATTCACAGTGTGGTGGCCACGGAGCTTCTGTATGGCGGATTGCTGTTGTGTCGGGTGACGGCCCTGCAGCTGGCCGTGCTGTTGATTCTGCCGTCGTCCGCGATCAGTCGTCAGTCCATTCATTCATGGAAGCTGTTAAGGACATCGGGCCGCCCGAACTGGTACAGGACCTGGCTTAGAATGCTGGTGCTGGGGCCGTACCGTAGTGTGCTGGTCGCATGGATCGGGGGCATGCTGCTGTGTTTTCAGGAATTTGAGACGGCGGCTCTGTTGCAGATTGACCGTCACCCGGTGGTCTGGGCGGTATGGCTGTTTGATGCTCATGCCGCTGGCGAGCCACTTTCGGTATCGCTCAGTTTTGCGGCTCGTTCGCTGCTGTTTCAGCTGGCACTGCTGCTGCCCGCGATTCTGTTACTTCGTGTCGGTGGAAGGCGTCAGGTCTCATTGCCACCGGGGGCCGCCGCAGATGCCGGTTTGTTTGCGGGCCGGCCCGCCCTGGATTCAGCCAGCACCGGGCGGGGTATGGTGTGGGCGGTCCGATGGCTGATTCTGTGCAGTCTGGTTGTGACATTCGTCTGGCCTGTCGCGAGCAACCTCACCGCGCTGGCTGGCGGGTTCCGTACGCTGGTCGCGCAGGGAGGGCTGGTGGCTCGCATCCGGCAGATTGGTTTTTCACTGCTGGATTGCATGCTGGTGGCCGGAGCCGCGCTGGCGATCGGTCGATGGTTGTGGCGGCGGTCTGATTCTTTTCTGACCGTGGCCGTGTTGCTGCCGGGTTTATGCGGATCGCTGGTGCTGAGTCTGATTCTGCTGGCGGCGTTTCAGTTGCCCGTGTTGAATCGAGTGTATGATTCGTGGCTGCCGATGCTGCTGGGGCAGACGCTGTGGCTGCTGCCACGCGCCTTTCTGCTGGTGGCCGTTCTTAGTGTGCTGACCCCGCAGACCAGTATCCACGGAGCGATTCTGCTGCGCGCCACGGGCAGCAGATTACTGGTGGCGACGGCACGGCAGCTGGTCTTCCGGCTCAGAAATGTTCGCTGGCTGCTGGCGGTTGGCATTCTGACCCATTGGTGTTTCTGGGATGTTACAATTGTGTCTGTGCTCAGACCTGTCCGCTTCGAACCCATTGTGACTCGACTGTACAACGAAATGCATTTTGGCCGCACAGAGACGCTGGTGGCGCTCACCTGCCTGTCTTTACTGATTCCGCTGACGGTTTTTGTCGTGACTGGGATGATCTGGAAGGTGGTGGCGGTACCCGGGAATGTGCGTCATGACTGACCCGCTCTGGACAATGACGGGTGTCTCGCTTTACGGAGACAGCAGCCATCGCCTGAACGATGTTTCGCTTCAGATTGTCGGCAGCGTGACAGCCGTCGTTGGTTATTCCGGGGCTGGAAAGACATCGCTGTTGAATCTGCTGGCAGGTATGGAACGGCCGGACGCCGGGACGATCGCGTTTCACCGGCCGACAATGTCGTCGCTGCCGTTGTTCTGGGTGCCTCAGGACGGCGGACTGTGGCCACATTTTACAGTGCGTCAGCATCTGGAAGCGGTGGTCGATCCCCGACGTCAGCGGGACATCCCCTGGGACCAGATCTTTCGCGACGATGGCGTTGAAGCGGCGACAGCAGAGTACGAACCTGAACCTGAACCCGAACCCAAACCCGGAGATGGTCGGCCGAGACCTTCGATGGCGAACCGTGCCGAAGCGGCCGCCAGCGAGCCGGATTTTGATTCCGGCGATCTGATAGACAATCTGCTAAGCCAGTTTGATCTGTATCATCGACAGCACGCGTTTCCCGGAACATTGTCGCGGGGCGAGCAGTCACGGCTGTCCGTGGCGCGTTGTCTGGCGGCGAGTCCGGGAGTAATGCTGATGGATGAACCGCTGGCCCATGTGGATCCGATGCGAAGTCCACGATACTGGGGCGTGATTCGTCGGTTTCTGCAGCGGACGGACGTTTGTCTGGCTTTTTCCACGCATGAACCCGACGTCGCCATTCGTGAGTCGCAGAACGTCATCTGCCTGGATCAGGGGCGCGTCATGTTCCACGGTTTGACCTCAGAACTGTACTGGAAGCCGCCGAGCGCTGACGCGGGAGCATTTCTGGGGCCGCTCAACTGGTTCGATGCGGACGCTCGGGCGCAATGGATGCCGTGCGATTCAAACGATCGGCCGGGACCGGCTTTCCGTCCTGAGCAGCTGCAGATTGACCCTGTGGAAAAAGGCGATCTGCAGGTGCTGTCATTTCATTTCTGCGGCAGTTACGCTGAGACGCAGTTGAAGCATGTGCCGTCGTCAGCACAGCGGACGCTGGTTCATCGGCCGTCGGGAAGAACGTTGAAGCCGGGGCAGTTTGTCAGAATCAAGACGTGTTAGCGAAGGGCCTGCGGTGTACCGTGTTGTGGTTTACTTAGCCCGAAGTTGTGGACCGGTCGGTTCGCATCACCTGAATCCTGGTATTCGACCACGGGTTAAACAATGCGGTACCGTCCGGCCCGGCCGTGTACGGTTGCCCGAAGGCAGCCGTGCTGTCTGCCGTGCGCCGGCCGCCATGCAGCTGCCCGGAATACTGCTGGCGGTGTGCCTGCTGTGTCTGGCGGGTTGTGATCAGAGCGATCAGGGCAGCTTTCCGGTGGCTGAGTTCACGACATGGAGGCTGCCCGCGGATGGAACTCGAATTCCGGCGCCACGAGCATTGTCTGTGGACGGCAACGATACCGTGTATGCTCTGGATGACGCCGGTCGAGTGCTGATTTATTCGCCGCAGGGAGACGTGTTGCGGACATGGCACATGCCGGACTACGAAGCAGGACGCCCCGAGGGAATTGTGAAGCTGCTGGATGGCCGCATTGCCGTTGCGGATACACATTATCATCGTGTGGTATTCTTTCACGATGATGGTACGGTCGAATCGATGTTCGGTGTGCAGGGCACCGAGGCGGGGCAGTTTGTCTATCCGAATTCAATCACGCAGGATCCGAATGGATTTATCTATGTCGGTGAATACGGGGATCGTCAGCGGATTCAGAAGTTCCGGCCGGACGGAAGCTTTGTGGTGCAGTTTGGCGAACACGGCACAGGCCCCGGTCAGTTTCAGCGGCCCAGCGGACTGGTGTGGAGTGACGCCTGCATTTACGCCGTGGATGCCTTCAACAACCGCATCCAGGTGTTCCGGGATACCGGCCAGTTTGTGCGGATCTTTGAATGGCCGGAAAACGCGGCCGCGCCGGAATTTCCCTACGACATTCACAGAACCGCGGACGGCCGGTTGTTTGTGATTGAAAACAAGGGAGGTTGTCTGACGGTGCTGACGTCGGATGGCGACTTCGTCGGGCGTTACGGCCAGCCCGGTCGCGGCGACGGCGGATTCTTCAATCCGTGGAGTCTGACGGTCCTGTCCGACGGCCGCATTCTGGTGGCCGACACCGGCAATCACCGCATTGTGGAACTCACCCCGCAGCGGTAGCCACAGCCAGCGCCGTAGGGCCCCGGCTATTCTCCGGTGCGAAGACGTCGATTGCTGGTTTCGACGAGAAAAACAATTTCTTGGGTCCATTGACGTTCCCCAACATGCGGTATATTCTCAACATTCTACGTAGCCTTACGGGTTACAAAGCCGATACCGATTGTGTGCTTGGGTTCGGTGGTTTGGCTACCAGGTGGATTCAGTAGGAGCAACCGAAGGTTGAATGCAGCTCCTGAGGTTTGAGACTCCGCTCTGTCAGAATGGGAACCGGAAGAAGAAGCCATGCCGTCGCTACTTACAGCAATCGACTTGTTTGCCGGCGCTGGCGGTCTCAGCGAGGGACTAAGACAAGCCGGTTTTGACGTGCGTGCAGCTGTGGAGCTCGATCACACATCAGCCTCATCGTATCGACTCAACCATGGCAGAACTAAGTTGAAACTCGCAGACATTCGCAAAGTTACAGGTCCTGCGCTGCTAAAGCTAGCAAGACTTCGTCGCGGTGAATTGTCGCTATTGACGGGTTGCCCGCCATGTCAAGGGTTTTCTTCGCTGCAGAGACGCCGCAGTCACGTTGGTGCAGAGGATCCGCGAAACGAACTCGTTTTTGAAGTCCTTCGCCTTGTAAGATCACTGCGGCCGGCCGCGGTAGTAATGGAAAACGTACCTGGATTAAAAGACAATTACCGATTCGACAGGTTCTCAATGGGCCTGAAGGCAAGCGGCTACTCATTTGAGTTTTCGATAATTAATGCCAAGGATTTTGGGGTTCCACAGCGACGGAAACGGCTGGTGCTAATAGCGTTCAGAGACGCTGCGGTGCCACAAGGTTGGGCGCAACATCGGTCCCCAATCTGTACTGTCCGCGACGCGATTTCTTCCCTTCCAAAAGCTGGGCAAAGCGGTGATCCGCTCCATGATTACCCGGAGCGCCGATCAGCGAGGGTCTTAAGCCGCATCGAGGCAACGCCGATTGATGGAGGAAGCAGAAAAGATATTCCCGCCGAATTAGGTTGTGATTGCCACGAGTCCAGTGACGGCTACCACGATGTTTACGGTCGAATGTCATGGGACGCGGAATCACCAACCATTACGAGCGGGTGCACCAACCCATCGAAGGGTCGTTTCATACATCCAGAAGAGAATCGTGCCATTACACTACGGGAAGCGGCTCTTCTTCAGAGCTTTCCCCTACGCTACTTGTTCGACCTAAGCCGTGGAAAAGAGCATGTTGCTCTTCAGATAGGGAACGCGTTCCCTCCCCGGCTGATTCGGCCGATTGCTCGAACAATTCGCACCACGCTGAAGACATGTTATGGTCAGAAAGACGCTTGACTCTCTGGCGACAAGCATCCGAGCGTTGAAAGATGCAGACGATGCGATCCATATCAAGGCTCTCCGGTTTCCAAATTATCGAAACCTTGAGCCGAACGCAAAACTACCGTTCGAGTTTCCCATAACGGTGCTACTTGGTCGGAATGGCTGCAACAAGAGTTCAATATTGCATGCATTACATGGTTGTCAAAAAAGAAGTAGCGTCAGTGACTTTTGGTTCGAGACCCAGCTCGACGCTATTCCGAAAACTGTCAACGGATTAAAACAAAGCTTTACTCACACGTACCTCCGAGATGGTCGCTACGTTGAATGCATCAAAGCACGGGCGCCCCGTGGGAAGTCTGACCCGGACTATTGGGAAGCAGTGAAGCCCACGCGCGTCTATGGATTTCCTCCGAATGCAAGGCGTGAACCCCCTATCGACTGCGCCATCGTACATCTGGACTTTCGTGGAGAGTTACCGGCATTCGATAAGTATTTTTACTTTCCGGATCCGAGTCACTTAGCGAGTAGAAGCGCGTATGCGAAGCGACGGCGAGTGCTCCGACGCGAGTATAAGAAGCAAGACTATCTTCGACAACGATCTCGCCGCTTGCGAAACCACCTTGAACAACATGGTTCGCCGATCCCCGCGGACGAGCTAGAAGTTCTGAAGTATATTCTCGAACGGAATTACTTAAGCGGCACCATCTTGAAGCATAGCCTCTTCCACGGGCACGAAGGCTGGACTATTCAGTTCAGGACTCCGTACCTTTCTGGCGGATACTCCGACGCATTTGCCGGAAGCGGTGAATCCGCAGCAGCGTTGCTCGTGCACAACATATTGTCCGTGAAAGACCGTTCGATCGTTTTGCTCGACGAGCCGGAAACGTCCTTGCATCCACGTGCGCAGACACGGTTGCTTGAGTTCATTGCACATTATGCCGTCCGCAAGTCGTTACAAGTTGTGATGGCGACACACTCGATTCACCTCGCCGAGAAGTTGCCTCCTAGTGCGATTCGAGTACTTGAACCTCGCGAAAACGACAAAGTATCCATTTCCACGTCCCACTCTCCGCGGGAAGCCTTGCATGAAATCGGTACTGCAACGACCGGGAAAACTGTTATTGTGGAAGATGAGCGCGCGAAACACATTGTCATTTCAGAACTGAATTATTCGTCGCCGAAGGCGGCAAGCGAAGTTCGCGTGGTCGTGCGCGACGGTGGTACGTCCCGTATTTTTCGCGACATACAAGCCTACGCCAACGCAGATCGTCGGAATATCTTCGTTGTACTGGATGGGGACCACCGTCCGGAAGTCGAAGTGCCAGCCGATGCTGATCTTCCACAGGGAATAGTTGGTCTAAAGAAGCTCATTAGCGCAATAACTTCCGGGCCAAATAAGAATGGCCCGAAACTTGATTTCGTTGACGAACAGGACTGCACTCGTTTTATTCAATTCTTTCGTCGGAATGTACGGTTCCTACCGGGATCGACACCCGAGAGTCTGGTTTGGGACGAAGCCTCAGCAGAGGCTCTAATCGATAATGTTTGCCCAGGGCAAGAAGTGAACGGACAAATTGGAAGTATTGACGATTCTAAGAAGCGACTTGAGCTACTTGCCGATCGCGTGCCCGGGATGGAACCATTGGGTGTGTTTCAGTTTCTGTTGGGAAGATTCCTGGCGAGTGATGTGCCAGAACGTCAAGAACTTCATGGGCTGGTGAAGGACATCAGAGAACGGGAGGAATGAGAAGTTCAGGCAACTGTCCATTCTACGCAACATCAGGCTCATGGGCCTATACGGGTTCTTCTCGGGGGCGTACGGGTGGGGATCTCAAAGCGGTGGGGCAGTTGCTGATCTGGCCTGCGAACCGTCGTTCATCCTTCATTCATTCGGTCGCCGACAGCAGTCGCAGACTGGCAAAACCGGCGAAGCCGTAGGCGCCGTGTAGGAATCTTTTGTGATGCGCCGCTTCGCGTCTTGGTACATGGCGGCGGATGTTGTGCCCGGCAGACCACCGAGTACTGTTGTGAGGAAGCGATGATGGCAGCGCCGCCGTTTGATGCGCGGGGAGCCTGGAGTGCCGAGGACCGCCTGAGGCGTCTTCGACGGCGTCCGGCGCTGCTCTGCTTTCACCCGCTGGAATTGTGCCGAGCGGGCGCAGCGTTTACTCTGTAGGTGCGTGGGTGGCCAGTCTTGGGCAGGATGGTGATTTCGCCGGGTTTCGTCTGATTCCCGATTCACCAGACAATTTGCCGGGGCAGGCGTTTCACTACGATATTCACCGGTTGACGATTCACTGGACGGCAGGACGGGTTTGATAATAAAGGCAGGCTTTTGACGGTTCTGGCATCGGACGGCGATTACACTGAGCAGAACGACCTGCCGGTCCGTGGCGGCACGAAAGGCGTTGATGCGCGGAATCCCGTCCTTCCGGCAGTTGGCAGCCTTTTCGATGGTGTGGACCGGAATTCATCGAATGGTGGGACTCACTTAGCGAAAGCGGCACGATGAACTGGTTTCAGAAAATTCTGCTCAGAATCTTTCCCCCGGCCCGGCGCCCGGTGACATGGAAGGCCGCGGTGCCGCTGCTCGCCTTTCTGGTCGTGTTCACGGCGTTTCTGTTGTACCTGGTGCTGGCGAACGTAGTCGAATTTGACCGACCCTGGTCCTTTGCTTTTCTGATGGTCACGCCGTGGATCTGGTGGATGCAGGCGGCCGGCCATTCCGGGCTGACAGCCAGCCGCGGCCATTTGGCGCTGGTGGTGCGGCTGATTATTGTCGGGCTTCTGGTATCGGTGCTGGCGCTGCCGCGGGCCGTGAAGACCAGTGACATTGTGTCGGTGGTCTTCAATGTGGACGTGTCCGACTCAGTGAATGACGCCAAAGAGGAAGCACTGACGATTGTGGCCGGCACGGTGGCCGAGAAACCTCCGAAGGACGAAGCGGGGATGGTGGTCTTCGGGCGAACGCCGGCGGTTGAGTATCCTCCACGAGAATCCATGCCCTTTGAAAAATACCTGAATTCTCAGGTCGGTAAGGACGCGACCAATCTGCAGCAGTCGCTGTCGCTGAGTGCCGCGATGCTGCCGGAGGACAATCGTTCACGCGTGGTGCTGATCAGCGACGGCACGGAAACCGTGGGCGAACTGAAGCAGGCGGTGACCGAACTGCAGGCCCGTGGTATTCAGGTCGACGTGATTCCCATCACTCATCTTGAGGCACAGGACAAGGAAGTGCTGCTGGAACGGCTGGACCTGCCGCGGTTTGTAAGGCTGGGTGAGACCTACGAAGCGGCCACCATTCTGACGTCGCTGCAGGACGGGTCGGGCACGCTGGTCCTGAGTCAGAATAATGAAGAACTGACCCGGATCCCGGTCGACTTCAAGGCGGGCAAGAACCGCATTGCCGTGCCGATCAAGGTAGAGGCACCGGGGTATTATGAATACGAAGCCCGCATCGAAATCCCGGCCAGCGAGGATGCGTGCGTCGAAAACAATGCCGTCCGAAATTATCTGTATATCGAAGGTCCCGGCCGCGTGCTGATCGTCACCGATCCGAAGGGTAATCCGAAGGAATGGCAGTATGTCAAGGCGGCGCTGGAGCAGGGCGAACGAAAAGTGGAGACCGTTTCCGCCACTCAGTTTCCGCTCGATCCGCTGTCCCTGATGCCGTATGACGCCATTGTCTTTGCCAACGTGCCGGCCGACACACTGTTTGCCACTCAGGTGCAGGCCGTTCACGACGCCGTGCGAAATCTGGGGATCGGGTTTGTCATGCTGGGCGGCCCCAACAGTTTCGGGCCGGGCGGTTATCAGAATTCGCCGATCGAAGACTGCCTGCCGATTTCCATGGAGATCAGCAAGAAGAAGATTCTGCCCAAAGGGGCGCTGGTCATCATTCTGCACACCTGCGAGTTTCCTCAGGGGAATTCCTGGGCCAAACGCATCACCAAGGAAGCCATCCGAGTGCTGAATGCCGAGGACGAAGTGGGGGCCATCGGCTACGGGATGAACGGCAACGAGTGGATTTTTGAACTGACGCCGGCGGCGAAATACAGCGAACTGGTGACCAAAATCAATGGTGCTCAGATCGGCGACATGCCGGACTTCACCAGTACCATGGAACTGGGGCTGGAGGGGTTGATGAAGAGTGACGCGGCCAGCCGCCACATGATCATCATTTCAGACGGCGACCCGCCGATGCCGCCTCCGGAGGCCATTAAAAAGTTTCAGGAAACCCAGACTTCAATTTCCACGGTGGCCGTTTTTCCGCACGGGGGCCGCGATACGATGGTCCTGAACGCGATCGCCAGTCAGACGGGTGGTCGCTACTACTTTCCGCCGGATCCGGCCCAGCTGCCTTCCATCTTCATTAAAGAGGCGAAGACGCTGCGGCGCAATCAGATTCAGAAGCGGACGTTCACGCCGATGCTGATGAACAATGACCCGATCTTCCGTGACATTCCCGCTCTGCCGCCGCTGCACGGCTACGTGCTGGCATCGGAAAAAGAAGATCCTCGGGCCACCGTACTGCTGTCCGCACCGCCGAAGGAAGGAGACCTTGTCGCTGACGACTCAGACGCGGATCCGATTCTGGCCGTGTGGCGCTATGGTCTCGGGGCGACAGCCGCATTCACGTCGGATATGACCGATGACTGGGGCAGAGACTGGGTGAAATGGGAACAGTTTCAGCAGCTGTTTACTCAGCTGATGACGCGTATCAGTCGGGTGCGGCGGGAACAGTTTCTGCGCGTGTACACGTATGTGAATGGAAACGAGGGCGTGGTGGTGGTCGAGGACTTCCATCCGGAAGAATCTTTGCTGGACATGAATGTGACCGTCACGTCACCGAATGACTTCCGCTATTCCGGGCCGGTGCGGCAGATCGCTCCGCGGCGTTACCAGGCCACGATTCCGCTGCAGGGTGAAGCTCGTTATCAGGTACAGATATCGGCCACCGGCGCGGACCGCAAAGAAATCGCCTACGGCGGATTCATTGTCTCTTATTCGCCCGAGTATCTGCGATTTGAAGCCAACCCGATTGTCCTGCGCGAGATCGCCGAACAGACGGGCGGAGTGGAAATTGATCCGGCGCTGCCTCCGGAAGAACTGGTAAAGACCATCTACGGACGCCGTGCGCCCAAACGCAGCTCGCGGTCGGTCTTTGACTGGTTCCTGATGGCGCTGGCGTGCATGATTCCGCTGGACGTGGCGATCCGCCGCGTGCAGCTTGATTTCTCGGGCCTGAAGAAGGCGTTCAGCCGGCAGAAGAAGGAATCGACGGCAACCATGGGAGCGCTGCTGCAGAAGGCCGAGGCCGTTCGGTCGACCATGACCAGTGCCAGGTCCGAAGCGACCAATCGTCCGAAGCCGTCCGAACGTCCGATGCAGCCGCGTCCGACACCGCCGCGTCCGGCGGCTCGGCCGGAACCGGCGGCCGACAGTCAGAGCGAGTCACCGCCGGAAACCGGTGCTAAGTCGTCCGATGATGGCGGTACCACCTCGCGCCTGCTGGCCATGAAACGCCGACGCGAACAGGAAGGCGGGGATGAGTAGCAGAGGTAGCCGCTGGCGGCGACCGGCGCCAGACGGCGGTCCAAAACCAGAGACGGCCTGACGCCCGGCAGTTGTGCTGCTGGTGTGGATCGGGGTTCAGAATGAAGCTGTTTAACTAACCAGAGTCCGGAAAAGAACAATATGAATCAAACTGCCACGCCTGCGGAGCTTCAGGCCGAAGCTGATCAGTTTCAGAAAGAATTTCAGATCATCCGGGATGCCGTGGGCCAGGTCATTGTCGGCCAGGAGCGCGTGGTGGAGGCCACGCTGACGGCGATTCTGTGTGGCGGCAACGTGCTGCTGGAAGGCGTACCGGGACTCGGGAAAACCGAGCTGGTGAAGGCGCTGTCCCGCGTGCTGCATCTGGATTTCAGTCGAATTCAGTTTACGCCGGACCTGATGCCCGCGGATGTGATCGGCACCAACATCATGACGGCGGACGAAGGCGGCAATTACCGGTTTGAATTTCGTCGGGGGCCCGTCTTCACGCAGCTGCTGCTGGCGGACGAAATCAATCGCGCGACGCCAAAGACACAGTCGTCGCTGCTGGAAACAATGCAGGAAGGGACGGTGACCACCAGCGGTCAGACCTACCATCTTGAGCAGCCGTTTTTTGTGCTGGCCACGCAGAACCCGATTGAACAGGAAGGCACGTTTCCGCTGCCCGAAGCGCAGCTGGACCGGTTTATGTTCAAGGTTGTTGTGCCGTTTCTGAACCGGACCGAACTGAACGAAGTGGTCAGCCGCACAATCCTGCGGAAGCAGGTCGACATCGAAACGGTGATTGACGGTCCCCGGATTCTGCACCTGAGAAACGTGCTGGACCGGGTCGTGGTCAGCGATCCGATGCGGGACTACGCCTGCCGCCTTGTGCTGGCCACTCATCCGGATACTGAGTACGCTCCGGAATCGGTCAGGCAGTTCCTGAGATGGGGAGCCAGTCCGCGTGCCGCTCAGGCGCTGATCCGGGCAGCCCGCGTGCGGGCTCTGAGTCAGGGGCGGCCGCATGTGGCCTTTGAAGACATCCGCTACTTCGCGGCTGAAGTGCTGCAGCACCGGGCATTGCTGAACTACGACGGCCAGGCCGAAAACATTGCCGTGCAGGATCTGATTCAGGAGTGTGTGCAGACGCTGCCGAAGGAAGGCTGAACAAACGCGGCAGACCATGTCTTCGGGCCGACCACCGCTGTCCTGAGGCGGTGGCTTTCGTGTAAACGGCGGATAAAGAGTGGCAGCAGGTCAGCCGGAAGACAGGTCGCACATCGCACATCGCACATTGGGTATTGGGTATTGGTCATTGGTCATTGAGCATTGAGCATTGAGCATTGGATACACACACCAGACTGAAACGACTTTGTGAGCACCACCGGAACAACTCAGCTTACGTCACTGTTTGACAACAGCACGCTGAACCGTATTGAACGCATGCGGCTGAATCCGATGCGCCGGCTGACCAATCGCAGCCGTGGTGAGCATCTGGCGGGGAAGGGCGGCAGCAGTACCGACTTCGCCGACTACCGCGACTACGCCACCGGCGACGACATGCGTTACGTCGACTGGAATATTTTTGCGCGGCTGCATCGCCCGTACATCAAGCAGTTTCTGCACGAAGAGGAGCTGCACGTGGTGATTCTGGTGGATGCGTCCACATCCATGCTGTTCGAAGACAAGCTGTTGAAGGCTCGTCAGCTGGCGGCCGCGTTTGGCATCATGGGGTTGTTGAGTATGGAACGCGTCAGCGTGTACGCGATACATGCGCGGAATGACCAGCCGTGGATACTGCCGCCGGGCGCCGGGCGGATTCGGATTCGCCGGTTGCTGCAGTTTCTGGAAGGTGTTGAAGGCGGTGGCAATGTGCCGGTTGAAAAGGGCATCGAAACCATGCTGCGGTTTCACCGCGGACGGGGCATTGCCGTTCTGCTGTCTGATTTCCTGACGTTTTCGGATCTGTCCCGCAGTCTGAACATGCTGTTCAGCAGCGGGCTGGAGATCTGGGGACTACAGATTCTGGGGGATTCGGAAATCAGTCCGGTGCTGCAGGGAGACCTGCGGTTTGTGGACAGCGAAACGGGAGAAACGCTGGACATCACCAATGCCGGTGAGCTGCTGAGTGTGTATCACGAACACCGGCGGTGGCAGGAAGAAACGCTGCATCAGCAGTGTCGCCGTCGCAACGGCCGATTCACATCGATCGCTTCGTCCGTGCCGCTGCAGAATGTTTTGTTCGACACGCTGTGTCGACAGGGTTGGGTGCTGCGATGAGGTGGCCTGGCTTTGCTTTTCCCCTGGGAGCGTGGTTTTTTCTGGCGCTGATTCCGCTGGTGGTGCTGTATTTTCTGAAGCTGAAGCGTCCGCGAATGGAAATACCGTCGCTGGCGCTGTGGCAGTCGGTGGTGAATGATCAGCGTGTGAATTCACCCTTTCAGAAGTTCCGCCGCAATCTGCTGTTGTTGCTGCAGCTGATTCTGCTGTGTCTGATTATTCTGGCTTTGATGCAGCCGTTCATCAGTGCCGGGCCAGAGACGGCAGAATACCTGCCGGTGCTGATTGATTGTTCGGCCAGCATGTCGGCGACGGTGCCCGGATCCGACAGGACGCGTCTGGATGTGGCAAAGGAACAGGCGCTGGCGCTGGTGGACAACCTGCGGGGAGACGGCCGGATTGCGCTGTTTGCGTTTTCCACGGGAGGTCGTCGGCTGACTGAGTTCACGGATGACCGGCAGATTCTGAAGCGGGCGCTGGCCTCCGTGAAACCGACACATCGAGCGAGCCGGCTGGACGAGGTCCTGCGGATGGCAGAAGCGTATGCGCGGACGTCTCCGATCCAGCGTGTGGTGGTGATCACCGATGGTAATCTGAACGATCAGGTTGAGTTTGAACTGCCGTTCAAACTGGACGTGCAGCGCGTGGAAACCGGCGGTGACAATCTGGGAATCACGGAAATGAACGCCCGCCGCAGCGGACCGGAAAGCTGGGATATCTTTGTCCGGGTGGGCGGATCCATGACAGACCCCGCCTATGGCGAACTGACGCTGACAAAGGATGGTCAGGTGGTCGGGCGGGAAACCGTGGTTGCCTCGGCCGAGGAATCTGAACGTGTTGTGTTTTCGATCGATGCGACGGACGCCACGCTGCTGCAGGCCACGCTGAAGCCCGGGGCCTTTGATTCTCTGGAGCTGGACAACACGGTCTGGCTGACGCTGCCGAAACCTCGGCCACTGAAGATCTGGTCGGCTCCGGAACTTTATTCCTGGCAGCATGCCTTCAGCGTTCAGACGGGGCTGGACCTGCACACCGGCGCAGAGCCTGCAGCGCCGGAATATGATCTGATCGTGACGGATTCCGAGAACCTGCAGGGATCGAGTGCTCCGATCGTGCTGTACAACGGGGTGATTCCGCAGGACATTCAGGATCTGGTGGCGATCAGTGATGTGAATGTGGAAGACACGCCCGTCCAGATCGTCGACTGGGCCAACACGGCTCCTCTGCTGCGACATGTGCGTCTGCGGGACGTGCAGATCGGGCAGAAGTCACGTTATGCAGAAGGGGCCGGCACTCAGCAGCTGGAGGAACGCGGGTACGAAGTTCTGGTCCACGGAGCGGAAGGACCATTGCTGCTGCAGCGACGGCGTGGGCTGGAAACGGACTTTTACTTTCTGTTCCATACCGATCGTTCCACGCTTCCGTACCGCATTGCCTTTCCCATTCTGGTGTCCAATGTGATTGAATCCGCGCTGCAGCGGGCGTCGTTGTCCGAAGTCACAGCGGTGCCGACCGGCGTGCTGCCGGCCGTGAGTGTTGAACCCGATCGCGACTACACGGTGACCGGTCCCACGGGCGAAACCGACCGGTTTCACTCAACCGCGACCGGGCTGCTGACGGGAGTTCAGGCCGATCTGGTGGGGCGATATGATATTCGGAGCGGAGATGAACTGGTGCTGTCTGTGGGGACGGGAATTCTCAGCCCGCTGGAAACCTCGCTGCGTGCTGCCGAGGAGCTGCAGTTTGCGGAACTGTCGGTCGCAACTGATGCAACTCAGCTGATTGATTCAGACCGGCAGCTGTGGTGGACGCTGGCGCTGCTGGCCTTTGTGTTTCTGCTGATTGAATGGTGGTACTTCCAGCGTCAGAAGACAGGAGTCCCGGCATGAGGCAGCGACAAAAGCAGACGGTTTGCTGCTGTCGGAGGCGGTGGCCCGGCGTCGTCCGAAGGCGGCGGGTTCGATCCGGTCGTGGCATTTTTGGTGCGGTTGGCCGGACGTGCTGCTCGGTGCTTCTGCTGCTGCTGTGTCTGTTCAGTGACGCGGTGGTCTCACCGATTGCTGCTCAGACAAAATCTCCGGTGCGGCTGCAGCTGGAACCATTGTCGATTCGAGGTCGTTCCAGTAGTGCGCTGCCGGTGCAGATCAAGCTGGAATACAACGCGCCTCAGCTGCTGGAAGGTGATTTGCTGCTGGAGGTCTACAACAGTTTTCCGGTGCCGGAAGATCTGATGGGGACCATCCGCTATGAAGGAATTGTCCTGCAGGGTTCGGACTACATCTTCAATACCGTACTGCCGCCGATCGAACATTCGGCCAACAAGCAGTACATGATTGTTGCCTGGTTTGAAACGGCGTCCGGACGGCTGTCGCTGTCACGGGACCCGAAGGATCCCGAGGCTGCTCACGAACTGCTGTCGATCGGCGCCTTCGAACGGGCCACGCTGATCTGCTCGGTGTCCGGCCGACGTGATTTTCAGCGACCGTCCCCGAGTCGAGCCTACCTGAACGAAGCACTGTCGCTGGAAAACTACAATCCGCAGCAGACGACGGAGCTGCCGCGTTTTGATGACGACGTGAACCGCCGCGCCTCAGATACCCGGCGCGTTCAGAATTATACCTGCAGCTGGGACGCTTACAGCCTGCCGGAGGATCCGCTGCAACTGTGCTGTTTTGATCTGGTTCTGCTGGCCGATGGAGCACTCAGTCGTCTGGAAGAAATTCAGATGCAGGCGCTGCAGACCTGGGTGGCGGCCGGTGGAAGTCTGTGCGTGCTGCCGGACGATGAGCGGCTGGATGGTTCTCATCTGCAGTTTCTGCGGACGCTGATTGAGCGGCCTTCGGATCCCGGAATGCATCTAAGCATCACCGATGACAGCGAACTGATCGTGATTAGTGAAGAAACAAATCCGGTCATCAATCGCCGTTTCGGACTGGGCCGCGTGACGCTGCTGCCGGACCGTCAGGATCTGCCGGCGTTGTTGTCCGGCGAAACACTGGGGCAGGTGGTGGGACATCTGTGGAAGGTCCGCAGCGACTCAGGAATTTTTCAGGGGTTGCCCTGGGGACAGTCTGATCTGCAACAACTGCTGCGTCAGCAAGGGTTTGAGCTGAGCAGGGACAAACGCGGTTTTTTTCTGCAGAATTCCCCGGAGCGGAATCAGCAGTACCGCGGCCGTCGCTACGCGACTCTGGAAGAGCTCGCGTCCGAGTTTGATCTGCGTTACGAACTGCAGCCGCGCAGTAATCCGCTGCTGAGTGCCTGCGAGACGGCTCTGATGCCGCAGGACGTGGAAATGGTGCCAACGTCTGTCATCGCACTGCTGCTGATTGCCTATGTTGTGACCATCGGACCGGTGGATTATTTTGTGCTGGGCGTTTTTCGGGCTCGGAAGTTCACCTGGATTCTGTTTCCGCTGGTGACCGGAATCTTTACGGCACTGACGGTCAACATTGCTCATCATTATATGGCCAGCACGGATACGGGAGGACGGCTGTCGATTGTGGATGTTCTGGAGAATGGCAGGCCGGTCCGTCAGACGGATGTACAGATGCACTTCTATGCGTCCCAGACCGCTCTGCGGGTTGACCACAATCAGGCGTTTGTGGTGCCGGGCCAGATGACGGAAAGTAATTCCGCCTTCGCTCCGCAGCAGGTACCGCGATCCATAAACCGTCAGATTCATTATTCCGGTCGGTTTCCGCAGACATTTGCTGTGCAGCAGAACATGCGCCAGTGGGAGCCGCAGCTGAATCGCACGTTTACCCTGACGCCGGATGCCGATGATGTACCGAAGATATCCTGGGATGATCCGAGCCTGGTGACCACATCTTCCGGACGCAGCCAGCTGGCAGAAAAACTGCGGCAGCTGGCGGATGACGACACGCAGATCGACGCGATTGTGTTGAACGGTCGTGGGCAACTGCCGCTTTTTCCGACAAACGGCTACCTGTTTTCGTCGGCTCAGCTCCGCAACGGCGAGCAGTGGCGGAACACGGACATCTGGCGCCGGCAGCGAATGCCCACACCGCAGGACGGCGTAGTGGCGCTGGGGCTGCTGGAATCAGCCTGTCGCCAGGGAACACGCGACTTTTTCAGCATTGTGTCACAGGTGGCTCCTCAGGGATCGGCATCGCTGGAAGATCTGCCGCTGCTGGATCAGACCGATCCGGACCAGTGGCTGCTGATGGTGGCTGAGAAAGTGGCCGACAACATCACCGTTTACCGGCGGTTGTACTACGTTCCGCCGACACCAGCCGCGACGCCCGACGGTGCTCAGCCGACCGCCGGGCCGCCATCGGTCGGGCCACCCGGGTCGCCGACGGGGACGTCTGCTGACGAGTCGGTGCCGGCGGTGCCAGCCGAGTCGTCGGGCGGTAAACCGGCGGGCGCTGAGCGACAGAAATCAGAGCCGGCGAGCCCGGAGCAAGCAAGCCCGGAACAGGCGGCAGTCGAACAGGCTGCAGTCGAGCAGCGATCGCGTGCCGCGTTGATCGTCGCCTCAGAGCCGGCGGCGAACGGTGCGCGGATGTCGGGATTATTTCTTATTGCCGGGACAACACCATGAATTCACTCGCCGTCTGCATCCGGGACCTGCGAGTCAGCTACGGTAAGTTCGAAGCTGTCAAAGGCATTTCGCTGGACATTCCGAAGGGGGAAGTGTTCGGCTTCATCGGTCCGAACGGGGCGGGCAAGTCATCCACGATTCGGGTGCTGGCGACGCTGCAGCCGAAGTTTCGGGGCATGGCGCTGGTCTGCGGACTGGATGTGCTGAGTCAGCCGCAGCAGGTTCGCGAAAAGATCGGTTATATGCCCGACTTTTTTGGTGTGTATGAGGACCTGACGGCGCTGGAGTACCTGCATTTTTTCGCTGCGGCCTACAAACTGGCGCCCAGTCGCCGCAAAGGCGTGATTGATGACGTGCTGGCGCTGACCGACCTGACTCATAAGGCCTCGTCGCCGGTCGACGGCCTGTCGCGCGGGATGAAGCAGCGGCTGGCGCTGGCCCGCGTGCTGCTGCACGATCCGGACGTGCTGCTGCTGGACGAACCCGCCAGTGGTCTGGATCCGCGGGCGCGGATTGAGGTGCGTGAACTGCTCAAGGCATTAAAAGAAATGGGCAAGACGATTCTGATCAGCAGTCATATTCTGCATGAACTGAGTCAGCTGTGTACCCGCATCGGCATCATTGAAACGGGTGAGATGGTGGCTCAGGGTTCGCTGAACGACATCTTTCAGCAGTTGCAGCTGAAACGTGTGATTCATATCCGGCTGGAGAATCCGGCGGCTGATCTGGAAGACCGTGTCCGGCGGATTTCCGGTGTGGATTCAGTGGAAAGCCAGGTGGACCGCTGGGCGATTCGGCTGCGGGAAGACGAGCTGTCGGTGGCGGATTTCCATCAGGCCCTGGTCGAGGAGAAGGCCCGGATCACGATGTTCCAGCCGGAAGCGATGGACATGGAAACAGCCTTCATGAAGCTCACGGAGGGCAAGACGGCGTGAGAGTCTTTCCTGAGCTGCCGCTGCTGCGTCGTGAACTGACGGAGCTGTCCAATCGTCGCCGCACGTATATTGTGCGGGTGATCGCCGCATGCATTCTGCTGCTGGTGGTGTTTCTGGCGTATCTGAAGGCCGTTTCTGATCGTGAACAGATGCTGAGCCGCGTGGGTATGGTGCTGGGACCAACACGCTATCTGGGGATTGGCGGCGGCGTATTTGCCGACATCACTCCCACGTTGTTCTACACAATTCAGATTCTGCTGCCGGCCCTGTGCTGTGCGTCAATCACATCAGAAAAGGAAAGCAATACGATCGGCACGCTGCTGCTGACGAAGCTTTCTCCCGGTACCATCATTCTGGAAAAATTCGGCAGTCGGCTGATTCCCATGCTGACGCTGCTGCTGCTGACGTTTCCCGTGCTGGCTCATGTGTATTCGCTGGGCGGTGTCGATACGAATCTGCTGATCGGCACGATCTGGCTGCTGCTGTGTGAGTGTTTTCTGATTGCCGCCATTTCGATTCTGTGTTCGGCGTGGTTTGCGACGACCGTGGCGGCATTCATCTGGTCCTATGTGCTGATCGGGATGCTGCTGGTGATGACGCTCAGCCTGCGGTTCACGACATTTATGCCGTCGGCGATCTGGCGGAGTGTGTTTTACGACGGCGACTGGAACGCCTGGACGGCTCAGACCGCCTTTCTGCAGGCGATGGGGATGGGAGCTCCCGGCACCCAGTCGGAAACCTCGTGGCTGGTGATTGTCTTTCGAACGCTGCCCGGACTGATGGTGACGGCGCTGCTGCTGCTGACGGCACGTATGGTTGTCGTGCGTCGGGCCTTCGTTTCTCAGACGTCCGTCCTGCTGAAGGTATTCCGGGTCGTCGATCGTTTCTTCAAGGCACTGAACGATCGCACGACCGGTGGTATAGAGGTGATCAAAGACCGCGAAACGCTGCCGCTGGGAGATCCCGTGGCCTGGCGCGAACAAAACAAGAAATCACTGGGGAAGGCTCGATATCTGTTTCGGATACTGGTGGTGCTGGAAGCGCCCACGCTGTTCATCTGCATGGTTGCCGCAACGCTCTCGGCCTATTCTGCTTTCCGGGGATTGTATGTGCTGCAGAGTCTGATCTGGACGCTGTCCATCCTGGTCGCCTCGGTCAAGGGCGCGACCCTGTTTTCTTCTGAACGATCCAGGCAGACGATTGAACCACTGCTGGCCACGCCCATGACGGCCGTCGAAATGCTGGGTCAGAAAGTGGCAGGCATGAGACGACTGCTGCTGGTGCTGGCCACGCCGATTCTGACGGTCAGCCTGACTCATTTTCTGCTGCACATTAACTTCCAGTCGGTGACGCTGGTTGGTGCCGTCAGACCGGTGTCGTATCTGGCGCTGAGCACGGTCGGAACCTTTATTCTGCTGTATCTGTGTGCATGGATCTCAGCGGGCATCGGTCTGAAAATCCATTCCCAGACGCGTGCCGTACTGACGGCCGTGGCGGTGTTCGGAACATGGACCGTGCTGCCGCTGGTGGTGTCCGGGGCGATCAGGCTGGAGTCTCCCGCCCGGGAAACCATTCTGACGCTGTCTCCGTACTCTGTGGTGGAGGCCAACGAACGCTTTCTGGCGGGTGCGATGTTCTTCAGTGCCTGGTCGCAGCGAACTGATACCGTGGGACAGGTCTGGTGGATGGTGACGCTGCCGGTATACGGCGTGATGCTGCTGGGCATCTGGCTGCTGATCCGGTGGAATGCGGCACGGCTGTTGAATCGCCGCGAATCCAGGGGCGTTCGAACAGCGCTGCCGGCGTCTGCGCACCAGCCGCAGGTCGCGATGCTGGAAGGATCACGCTGATGAGTATCCGTCGTCCAGACCGTCCGATGACTGCATGCTGGCGGTACATCGCTTCAGCGGTCCTGTTTTCGCGGCCCTCGGCCGGGCTCACGCTGTGGCGGAAACTCAGCGTCTGCCTGCTGACGGGACTGCTGCTGAATCACGCAGCCGATCCGGTGCCGGCACAGCAGACGGAACCGAAGCTGAAGGTGGTGGAACATATCTGGGGCTTTGATGGTCGGGTACAGCCGGGGCAGTTCAATCCGCTGTCGATTCTGCTGGACAATCAGACGGCCGATGCGATCGATGCCACCGCGACGCTGCAGCGTGTTCAGGGAATGCTGAATGTCACGGGAGGTCAGTATGTGCAGCCGGTGTTCATTGCTCCGGCGGCACGTCGCTGGATTCAGTTTTACCCGTACGTCGCCGACAGCCATCAGTGCGAGTGGCGGCTGGAATTTGACGGCCGGAAGATCGAAGATTTCACTCAGCCACGGGCGGCGTGGAAACTGTCGAACGAAAATACGGAACAGCCGCCTCAGGTCGTGATCCTGGACCGAGCCGGCCGCATCACGACTCAGCCGGCGGCCCTGAAGCATCTGCCGGAAAACATCTTTCCTCCCTATGCGACCGTAACCTTCGGTCTGCACACGGTGTTTCTGGATCATGAACCGGACTGGGAGCTGCCGCGACAGGAAGCCTTCATGTCATGGCTGAAACAGGGCGGGCGACTGCATGTGCTGAAGGACAGTCGCGGCGAATATCCGCGGTTCGGCGGAGCTTTGTTGGATCTGAATCAGCCGCTGGATCGGTTCACGCTGGGTAGTGGCGTGGTCGTGCGTCATGCCGTGCAGCGTGGTGACGTCACGGAAGATCTGGTGCGGCGTGTGGTGGTGTTGGACGTGCTGAAAGGGGCTGACGAGGAATTCGAACAGGCCATTCAGGAACAGATGCAGCAGACGGGGCAGGGTCTTGGAGTCGCGGCGGATACCGAACCGTCATCAATTGATGAATCCTTTTTTCGACAGATGCGGGAACTGACGCTGCCGGACCATGCCTGGTGGCTGATCTTTCTGCTGGCACTGTGCTACATCGGCCTGATTTTTCCGGGCTGTTTCCTGCTGTCGAAAAGGAAGGATATGCATTTTCTGACAACCTATGGAGCCATTGTGGGACTGTCGATGGCGTTCAGTGCTCTGTTCCTGGTGATCGGCCGCCGTGGTTACGGAGAAACCACCAATCTGCAGACCCTGGCGGTAGCACGGGCCGAAGACAATACTCACTGGAGCGTGTTTGAATGGAACGCGCTGTTTGTGACCACCGGCGATGACTACAGCGCCGGAGCGGACGATCAGCAGGCTGTGCTGTCCACCGCAGACACCATGGATCGCGCCGATGCTCAGGTCGTCACGGGCAACAACGCAAAGATTGCGATGCGGATTCCTCCGTTTTCATCGCAGACCTTTGTGGATCGCCGCAGACTGACCAGTGCCGACTGGAAGCTGAAGATTCAGGATCTGGACATTCAGCCCTCGGGTCTGGTGAAACTGCAGCTCAGTACCGGACCGGACTTCCCGGCAGGCGAACACAGTCAGTATCTGGTGCTGGCCGGGCGACGCGTTTACGAAATGAAATACGACCCCGAAAACAGAATTCTGCAGCTGTTTGGTCAGAAACAGTCGCTGGCTCAGGTCTGTCAGCCCCGTTTCGATTACTCGTATTCCAGCCCGTGGGATACGAGGCTGCAGAACGATGATCGGACAGAGCGTGAAATCTTTTACGACGAAGCGCTGCAGCAGCTGATGCAGCGCAGTCTTCTTGATGATCTGGTCAACAGGCCGGTCCGCTTTGAACTGCCGTCGGACCGCCTTCGACTGTATGTGTACACCGAAATTCCTGAGGAATTCAGTCTGCGGATCAGTGCTGATGTCAGCGGTACGGGACGAATTCTGTTTACGAAAGACCTGTTTCTGCAGGAGCGTGCCACAGATGGCCGGCAGCCTGTTGATTAGGTCGCCGGTGGATTTGTGGCGGCGTTTGTCCGCATTCTGCACGACCAGTTTCAGCATCCGCTTTTTCTCTACTGAAGTTCAGTCAACATGTCTCAGACGTTTGATGCCGGTACCGTGCCCGCCATTTCCGTGAGTGAGCTGACTCACGCGTTCAAAGGGCACCAGGCACTCAATCAGGTATCCTTTGCCGTGATGCCGCAGACTCTGCACGGGTTTGTCGGTCCCAACGGAGCCGGAAAAACGACAACGCTGAAGGTGATCTGCACACTGCTGAAACCCAACTGGGGTGAAGTTCAGGTGTTTGGTCACAGCGTGCGGGCCGAGCCGGTGGCCGTGCGGGCCCGGATCGGCTTCATGCCGGATCACTTCAGCATGTACCGGCAGATGACCGTGTTCGAATACCTTGATTTTTTTGCGGCGGCCTACGGTCTGAACATGACCCAGCGGGATCGTGTGATCACGGACGTACTGACCCTGACCGACATGGACGGTCGTCGCGACGATCTGATCTCCGGGCTGTCCCGCGGCATGCAGCAGCGGGTGAGTCTGGCCCGGGTACTGGTGCATGATCCGGACCTGCTGCTGCTGGATGAACCTGCCAGCGGGCTGGATCCGCGGGCTCGAATTGAACTGATGGAAATCCTGCGGGAACTTCGCCGTATGGGCAAGACGATCTTCATCAGTTCACATATTCTGAGTGAACTGGCGGAACTGTGTGACAGCGTGACGATCATTGACCGCGGTCACATCCGCTTCAGCGGGCCGATGGATGCGCTGCTGGATTCCGACGATGAAACCACACAGTTTCGGCTCAGGCTGAGTCAGGCTCCGGAAAATGCCGTCGAGCTGCTGACGGGGCTGGACGGGATTCTGGCAGCGACGATTCCGGAATACAGTTCCGGCAACGAATTCGAACTGGAGCTTGATGCCAGCGCCGATTCCAACATCGTTCTGGCGGCGATCATCGGACTCGGAATTCCCATTGTGTCCTTCAGCCAGCGCCGAAAACAGCTGAATCAGGCCTTCATGGATCTGACGACCCGAGGAGTCCCGACGTGATCAGCGGCACGCAGACCCTGTTCAACTGGTCGCTGCGGACCGACATCAGGTCCGTTTATCCGCACGTGGTCCGGATGATCTTCTGTGGATTCATGTTTCTTGCCATCTTTGCCGCCTGGGCTGATTCGCTCGGGAGCATGGCGCCTGGACTGAACTACTTTCGCCGGATCTGCATGCTGAATGTGCTGCTGATTTCTGTCGCCGGCATCAGCTATTTTGTCTCGGCCGTGACCGAAGAAAAAGACGCCGGGACGCTGGCGCTGCTTAGACTGGCCGGCGTGTCACCCCTGGCCATTGTGCTCAGCAAATCAACGTCGCGACTGATCAGCGCACTGATGCTGCTGCTGATTCAGCTGCCGTTTACGTTTCTGGCTATTACGCTGGGCGGAGTCACCTGGCAGCAGGTCATTGCCGCGTATCTGTCGCTTGCCGCATGGATGTGCATGGTGGCCAATATGGCGCTGTTCTGTTCGGTTCGCTGCCAGACATCCGGCCGGGCCGCGTCACTGGCCACCGCCGTGCTGCTGCTGTTTTTCGCGTCCGGACCGATTCTGCTGGGCGTGGCGGGACTTACCGGCGTCAGCTGGATTTCACCTCGGTTTATCGCCGCCTGCCGGGGCCTCTACGACGAACAGCAGCTGATGTCTGTCACCACGCGGCTGGAAGCGGTGCTGAGTGGTGCGGCTGGACCGCAGATTGTGGCTGAACAGTTCTGGCGTAATATGGTGGTCGGGCTGGGGCTGTTTGTCCTGAGTGTGCTGATGTTCAATCGGTACAGTGAGCCTGTGGAAAGCAATCCGCACGGCCGTTCCAGTCGTGTCCGCCGATTTACCGTGGGCCGCTGCTGGCGGCTGGCCATTGTGTGGAAGGACTTTCTGTTCTTCACCGGCGGGAAGACATTTCTGACCGTCAAGCTGTTCGGATACGCCCTGCTGATCGCGGGGTTCGTCTGGTTTCACCGGCTGGAACGTCCCGGCAGCACTGTCTGGCTGTCCCGCGAGCTGACTCGGACGGCGTTCGAAATCGTGACCCTGCTGCTGACGGTGGAGATGCTGCTGTATTCGTCGAACAGCCTGTTTCAGGAAGTGCGGCAGTCGGCGATTGCCACGCTCCGGATGCTGCCCATTCACACGCCCGTGATTCTGCTGCAGAAGCTGGGCGCCAGTCTGGTTGCGCTGTCGCCCGCGATGCTGACGCTGGTCTGTCTGCTGATTTACGATCTGGACGCCGTGCTCGACACGAACGATTTTGCAGGGCAGGTGGTGGCCTGGGTGTTCATCTCACTGCTGTCGACACACCTGACCGTTCTGCTGTCCCTGTACACGCGGTGGGCGGCGCTGCCACTGGCCATTCTGCTGACGGCGGTCAGCTTCCCATGCATCGGTGCGGCCGCGGTGGGACTGACCAACGTGACACGCGTCGCGGCTGAACTGAACGGCATACGGTGGGGAGCGTGGGCGGGTGTCCTGGTGAATTTCGTCTGGATGTGGATCTTCGTGCTGCTGCCTGTGCAGGTGGAAATCGTCAATCGATGGAACCGGCTGAGTCAGGAATAATGCATCCGCTGCAGCAAGCCTGTTGACGCGTGCTGAGGGTGCCACCGCTGACAGATGGGCGCGAAACTCGCAGCGGTAATTGTTTAGAAACGGTCGATCAATAAGTGGCTGCGGAGAAAAAAGGTGGACCACTGGCCGCAGCCTGATCATCAACCAATAGTGCGGCTCCGCTGCGCTTTAATCCGCCGTGAGCGTTCGCACGGGGCGGAAACCGTAGCTGTATTTGAACTCGTGGGGAAAGTGAACCAGCCGACTGTCGCTCCGGACTCGCGACTCTGAATTGTCGAAGGCTCCGCCACAAAGCAGTCGGGCATCGTGGTCGGTGGCCACCCGATCGGTCGGTCGTCCGTCCACGCGTTTCAGACACTGGCACCATTCCCAGAGATTACCGTGTGTATCAAACGCTCCCTGACTTCCCGGCAGCCGGCTGCCGACCGGCCACGTACGGTTTCTTGAATTCTTCTGGTACCAGCCATACCGGTTGAGCAGACGGGGGGTCTGGCTGAACGAATAATTCGACACGGTGTGGGCTCGGCAGAACCGATCCCATTCGGCTTCCGTCGGCAGCCGATATCCTGTCCGCTGAATCAGATCTTCAGGAATGCCCACTCCGCTGGCGTAGTTTCCATCTGGATTGGGTTCGTAGCAGCGAACCAGGCCTTCTTTGTCGCTCAGCCAGTTGCAGTACGCCACGGCGTCATACCACGAAACATTGTTGACCGGACAGCGGGGATCCCGGCTGAATTTGTCATCGTGCTGATGGTCCGGTCGAAATATTCGAAAGTCAGCCACAGTGACTTCAGTGGCCGCGACGGCAAGCGCGTAGTTGATGTTTGTGACGGCGGGTGTCTGGCCGGCTGGAATCTCCTGGACAGAGACCTCTGGTGGAGTCGCGAGTCTGATATACGTCTGCCCCATCGAATTGACCATCCAGTGGCGGGGGCCGGTGCAGTCCGGGTCATACCGGGTACTCAGCTCATGGTCGATCTGCTGCAGCTGCGCATCCATGCTCCACTGCCGCAGCGTCCAGCAGATGGCTGAATGCACGCCGGCATCCGTGTCCTCGACATACGCCTGCAGCAGTTGCTCGGCAATATCCTGCCGCTGCTCGGGCGACTGGTCCGCCTGCAGGCCGCCCAGCACCAGAACAATTGCCTGGCGCACGGCGGCGTCCGGTTCTTCATTCAGACGATCGGCGAGAACGTGGTGATCGGCCTGCAGGCAGACCAGTCGTTCGATCAGCAGGCTTCGCAGCGACGGGTCCGGGGCATGTCTGAGCAGTGGCCACAGATGTTCCGGATGACCGAAGTGGAACAGGACGATCGCTGCATGGGCCTGTCGCGACAGAGACACAGCTGGCCCGTTCTGCTCGATGACGGCCTGCATCTGGCGCTGGACGCCGTAGGAGTGCGGCCGCAGCGCCGTCAGCAGTGACAGAAAATCTTCGGGATCTTCCGTGTCCAGCATCCAGTCAACCAGAACCGCAGGAAGCTGTTCTTCGGTCTGTTCTTCCACCGTCAGAATCCGGCACAGGGCGGCGGCCGCCCGCCGCCGCTCTGCGGCGGGCAGCGAACGGTTCCGGACGCACTTCTGAAAGGGCGTTATCAGGCGATCTGCGACCGGAACAAGCTGTTCCAGCAGCGGTTCGAATCGAGCGACCTTTGTGAGACGGCCGGCGACGCCTTCGGCCAGGTTTTCCCACTGCGGATCATGTGGTACATACAGGGCCAGCGCCGTGGCGATGGCCAGCATTTCGCGATCAGAGAACGAGCTGTTTTCCAGTTTCTCCCAGAGCGACCGGCTGACAGTTTTCTGCCAGGGCAGCAGTGCCAGGCGAACCGTCTCCAGCTGAGTCCCCTCCAGACCCGGCAGCAGATCTGTCAGCCAGGTGACAAGCTTCGGGCTGGACTGGACCAGTGCCAGGGCAAAGTGCAGCTTCTGCAGGGAGCCGTCCGGTGCCTGTTCGAACCCCTCTTTCAGCATTGGTTCGGCCCGATTCAGCCAGGGTCCCAGTTCGGCAACGACGAACGGGACGGCCTTCGTGTCGATGGTACTCAGACGATGCACCAGCCTGACCACGCGGTTCACCGCAAACTGTTCATCGATCAGTTTATCGGCCTCGATCTGCCGTGCCCGGATCGAATCGACCGTCTGCCAGACAATGATTGCCGCCACGATCAGCACGGTCACGATCCCGCTCAGTTTTTTGAGATAATGCCGGCCGGTTGCACTTAGCAGCCGCCGTTCTTTTTCATTCCAGCGGCGGGGATCTGTCACCAGTCGAATGTTCAGAAATTCAAGAAACGTGGGCAGCTGTCGAACTTCCTGCCGGGCATTCCACAGAGCCGATCGTTCGGCCAGACGGATTTCAGCGCGACCGCGCCGGGTCTGCCGCCGCCGCAGGTTCAGCCAGTCCCGCAAAGAGTGCACCAGATAATCGTGAGTCAGCTGATAATACCG
This sequence comes from Fuerstiella sp., assembly GCA_040222735.1. GTDB lineage: Bacteria > Planctomycetota > Planctomycetia > Planctomycetales > Planctomycetaceae > Fuerstiella. Next base: position 66,473 of record JAVKCM010000015.1, read on the forward strand.
GCGTCCCTCCTGAGTGGATGCATCGGAGCCGTCGTCCGCTTCGGCCTCTTCTGTATCAACAGGTGTGATCAGACGCAGTTCGCCATCCAGCATCCTGATCAGGTCATCAAATTCCGGTGAATCCGCGGGACAACCGGACACGTGCAGCAGTTCAAGGCGCGATTTCATCTGTCCCTTGATGTCTGCTCCGGAATCCGGCAGCAGTGCCTGCAGCACGGCACGGGCCGCCGCTTCGTGGCGGCGATGTTCCGGGGGAGCAGTCGAGGCGCTGAATGTTTCTTCCAGAAACGTGACGCCGACTCCCGTGGTGCCGCCGACCTGGCGCAGCGACGCGGGCGTCCACGGCCTGCCTTTCATCATTTCAGCAAACAGAGCCAGACGTACGCTCACCACTTTGCCGTCGGTTTCCATGCCGGCGACTGCCCGTCTTACAAATTCCTGCTGCGCTTCTGACGTCTCGCTGACCTGTTCGGGAATCTTTTCGTACGCTCGCCCGAAGGCCGACAGCACTTTTTCCGCATGGCTGATATCGAACAGGTCGCACAGTGCACTGTTCTCTCCCTCGACAATCCGTGTTTCAAGGTCGCGGAAGAAGCGACTCACGGCAAGCCAGAAATCGTCCCGCACCATCACGAGACACTGGACGCGACCACCGTCACACTGTCGCAGGGCGTGAATCAGGGCCGTCTGTTCGTCGCCGCGTGCTGAGTGCAGCCACTGCTCAAACTGATCCAGAACAACCAATACCTTCCGGCCGGGCGGGATGCCGCGGCCGCGTCGGATGGCAGACAGCGTGTCGACCAGACTTTCTGCCTGAGGCGCTCCCGGACAGGATTTTCGCACGGCATGAAGCAGGCGGACCCCGGTGTTACGCGACGTCGATTCGACATACACCGGAACGATATTTTCTGACAGGTGAGGCAGCAGTCCGGCTTTCACCAGCGACGATTTGCCACAACCCGATGGCCCGTACATCAGTCCGACCGGAAAGGTGCGGTCGGCGTCGGTTTCTTCAATGGCCGTGATCCAGAATCGCAGCGTGTCGGGCAATCCATCGCGATCCCGCGGACCGGGCAGCAGTTCGGTAAAGAAGCCGGCATCCCGCGCGTCGAAGGAACGGAGCCCCTTCGGGACGATCGTGTCCGGATGAGTGTCCGAACGGGAAGCCTGAGTGTGCGATACGCTGCTGCCGTCCGCCGTGTCACCGCGCGCCATCGATGCGTGCCGGCCGGAATCCGCCGACGAGGTCCCGCCCTGACCGGTGGCGGACTTCCGACCCGCCAGAAAATACCGCAGGTCCTCAGACATCTCCTGAGCCGTGCGGTATCGGTCACTGGCGCGCTTGGACATGGCCCTGCGGCAGATTCGCTCCAGCGCCTGCGGCACCGCCGCATCAAAATTCCGGGGCGGCGGCGGGTCATGGTACTTTACCTGATGCAGCAGCTCGGCTTCTGAGCTGCCGCGGAACGGTTTGTGCCCGGCGATCAACTGATAAAGCACGACTCCCAGACTGAAGACATCGCTGCGGCCATCGACCCGATGTCCCTCGCCACGAGCCTGCTCCGGCGACATGTATGATGGCGTGCCGCTGTAATCCAGCGCTACGTCGTGACTCTGTTCGCTCAGCGCCAGCCCGAAGTCCACAATCCACGGCTGCCCGTCCGACGCAATCAGAATGTTGCCGGGCTTCACGTCCCGATGGACCAGCCCCTGCTGGTGCGCATAATGCAGGGCAGAGGCGACGGTGGCCACCAGTTCCGCCGCTTCTGTGCAGGGCAGCCGCCGGTGTTTCAGAATCCGCGACAGGCTGGATCCATCAATGTACATGGACACGATATAACAGCAGCAGGTGTCCGTACTGCCGACGTCGTACACGGGGGCGATGTTGGGATGAACCAGACTGGCGACCGTCCGCGCTTCAGTCAGATACAGCTGCGCGTCGTCGGGCCCGGATACCAGGTTCTCGTGCGGTATCTTGATGGCCACCGGACGCTGCAGGTCCTCGTCCTCGCCAAGGTAGACCAGGCCAAAGCTGCCCCTGCCCAGCAGCCGCTCAACCCGATACCGGCCGATCCGTTCCGGGATGTTTGAGAGCGCAGAACCGCCCGGTGGAACCATCGTTCCGGAATCCTGTTGCGTCGCGCCGAATGGGTCAGAAGCTGACATTAAGCGTTGGTCGGTCCTGCTGAATAAATGTCCACTGATGATATCCGCAGGAGGGCGGTAAATGCCTGTAAATATGTTCAGATTGTCGGCCATCCTGCGATCAGGCCAGAACGTCACCGTGTGCCTTATCGCACATTCGGGCGCCCCAATCAGATAACGTGTGCACGTCACAAATGCACCAGCGCCGCAATCCGTGATCGCCGCATGTTTTCGGGTGCCGACGATTCGGCCGACACCACGAAAGACCTCGGTCGCAAAGATTGTGCCATCATCTTTCTGAGAAGGACCGGCTGTCCTGAAACAACCGAAAACGGCGCCACTTTCCGCTGCGAATTTCAGCGTTGTTCGAAAGGCCGGCGTTTCAGCGCGGCCGCTGACACGGCAGCTGAAATTTCCATTGCAGCGGCGGGGGCAGCTGAAAACCGGCGAACTCAAAATGGATCACACGGCGACTGGTCGGTTCTTCCATCGGCGAAGACGCGTGCAGCAGCAGAGGCCGCATCAGTACGGCTCCCCCGGCCGGCACTTCGCACACGACCTGAGGACGCTGCTGCTGCTGTGCTTCCACGTCCGTGGTTGACAGTCGCGCCAGGCGATGCGTCCCCGGCAGCACTTTCAGGGCTCCGTTGGCCGCCGTGCAGTCGTCCAGGTGCAGGCGAACCGCGAGGATCTGTTCCATCAGTTCCGTCGGGGGCTGGACGCAGGGGACATCGGCTTTGCGTGTCCATGCCGCGAATCCGTCCACATGGTGTTTCTGCGCCACGGCAATCGACAGATCCTGATGCCAGAACACGCCCCAGTTGGCGCCGGGCGTCTTGTCGAACAAGGTCGCTCGCACCATAAAGGCTCCGCCACCCAGCACCGATTCCACCAGTCCGGTCAGGCCCGGATGCAGCAACAACTCTTTTGTTTCGGGCAGTACGTCTGTCAGATTGCGCAGTCCGTAGGTGCCGCTGCTGTTGCTGACGTTCTGAAGATTCGACCGAGCCCGGGCACGGTCGACCAGATCGTGGAAGCGGCGCACTACTTCAGGTTCCAGCACTGAGGGCTGAATGCTGAATCCGTTCGATTCAATATCTGCTGACAGGGACATGGCTGAGTGCGGGCAGGGGCTCACTTTTGCCGCGCGGGTTTTTCTTTCTTCCATTCTGTGGCGAACGGCGGTTTGTCAAAGGTTGAGCCATCGCCCGTGACACGAGGATCACCTGTTTCCGTCAGCACCTGTATCAGCCGTGCTGACAGTTCGGCTTTGGCAGCTGCGTAGTGTTTGTCGTCCGCCACGTTGTAGATCTGGTCGGCATCGGTCCGCAGGTCGTAGAGTTCTTCGGCGGGCCGTTGTGCGAAGGCAAAGTCAAAATACTTCCTTCGCTCGGGATCGTTCTCACAGTTCCTGACAATCCATGCTTTGGTCGGGCTGGCGTCCAGATCACCGAAGGCAGCGAACGTGTTTTCACGCAGCGCTTCGAAGTCCGGCATTTCACTTTTCGGAGCTCCGTAGCCCGGGGCGGTTCCCATCGGCCAGCGATCCGGCTTGAAGTTGCGAATATACAGATAGTGTCTTGTGCGGATGGCTCGCTGAGGATACGGCATCCAGTCGTTGCGGGCTCTGGCCACATGCCGTTCACGACCGGTGATGGCAGAATCCCGCAGCGGTTCCACCACGCCGGCCTTGTCCGACTTCAGCACGGGCAGCAGGCTCCTGCCGGTCATTACGTCCGGGACTGGTTCTCCTGCCGCGTCGACAAAGGTGGCGGCAAGGTCCGGCAGGACGGTAAAGTCGTGGACGATTCGATTGCCGGGGACGGCCGATGGCCACCGCACCGCCAGCGCCACATGGGTTCCGAAGTCGTACAGGTTGCACTTGCCGTTGGGAAATCCGGGAGCACCGTGATCACCGCTGACCACAATCAGCGTATTGTCGAGTTCGCCGGTTCGTTCCAGTTCTTCCAGCAGCACGCCCAGGCCCGCATCAAAGGCCATTGCTTCACCCAGGTAGTCGGCAAAGTCTTCTCGGACGGCAGGCACGTCGGGCAGAAATCGAGGCAGTTTTCCCTTCAGGTCATTCGGGTTCAGCCCCCACAATTTCCTGCCGGATCCCTGAGTCCACTTGCGATGGCAGTTGGTTGGTCCCCACCAGTAGCAGAAGGGCTGGCCGTCTTCACGATCCTTCAGAAAGTCCTGAAAGTTGCCGCGGACTTCGTCCATCAGAATCTTTTTGCCGGCTTCAATATCGGTCTGTCTGCTGACAAACTGACTGAAGCCATTGAACCTGCTGCCCTGTCGGGCATACGCATTGCGTCCGGCTCCGTACGGTGCATTGGCTGGCGTGCCGGGACTCCATACCTTCCAGGTAAAGCCGATGTGGTAGCCCGCTTTTTCCAGAATCAGAGGATAGCTGGGAATGCTGTCGTCCCAGATCGCTCCCTGCAGAATGGCGCCGCGGCCGGTCCGCCAGAAATACTGTCCGGACAGCAGAGAACTGCGACAGGGAGTACACGACGGAGCATTCACGAAAGCGTTCGTGAACAGGACGCCTTCTTTTGCCACGCGATCAAAATTCGGCGTCTGGACGATATCACCGGGGCCGCCGGCTTCGATGGCCGCATAGGCGCTGGCGTAACGCCCCCAGTCGTCGGCAAAGGCGAACAGGATATTCGGGCGGGCCGACCGGGCTCCGCAGACTGACTGAGCGGTGAGTGAGACGAAGGTGACCAGCAGAAACAGCAGTCGAGTGGTCATAGAGCGATTCTCCGTGACATACCGGTAGACTTGATACAGTGTCGAAGCGTCGCAGGTCCCGTCCGGAAACGCAAATCCGTCGATGAGTCAACGGTGGACCCGGCTGGATGATGCGAATCCGGTTCCGCCACACCTGTCTGTCAGCGGCAGTGGCGGAACCCCTGCACGGCTTGTTGATTTAATGGAAACCCACACCGGTTGTGGTCGGGTCTCCCGACCCGACCACGAGATCGAAGGTCTCCCGGTGCGTATCATGCCAATGTGTGGGGCGGTCGGGAGACCGCCCCACAACGAAGGACCGCGCCACAACCAGTCCCTGACGCAGCGGGTTACCCAATTGCATCAAATCAACAAGCCGTGCAGGGTTTCGGTGACCGGTGAAAGGCGACTAATGACCAATGATCAATGACCGGCGTGTGCGAACAGGGCAGGCCGGACGCCCGGGCGACTTCTGCTGCCCGCGTCGGCACGAATTCATTCCGCCACTGGTCCCCAGATCCGCTTCAGAGTCTCAAACATGCGAGGATCGTGTTCGCGCAGTTCGGCTCGCACAAAGGGGTAGAAGTCGTTGACGCCGAAGTAAGCTTCGGTGGATTCCGCGAAATACTCTTTGTGGTTGGTCAGACCATAATGTTCGACCCTTTTTCCGGTGAACAGCAGAACGTCTTCCAGAATGCCGGTTTCCTTCGCGTGGTCCCATGCGGCTTTGATTTCGGCGTGGTCGAAGCCCAGTACCTGATCGTGGTAGGCATGAGCCAGTTCGTGCAACACGACGTACGGATGCTTGGCCCACATTTTGGGATCCGTCAGGGCGGCGGCCTGAGGAATGTGGACGTGCTTTGCCAGCCTCGGGTCATAGCCGTTTTTTGTCAGCCAGCCGGCACTCGGGTGGTATTGCATGGACTTCAGGTCGTGCGACAGGTCCAGCCAGATACGCAGCTGCTGCAGTTCGGCCAGCCGTTCGGCCGGAACGATATAGGTAATGCGCTGCAGATGATTGGCGAGCGCCGTCAGAGCCCGGTCAGCAACCTCACCGTTCTGTTCGTTCAGAAGCTTCGGATCGACGGCCACGGTCCAGCCTTCGATTTTCCTCTCAACAGGATCGTAAAAGACCGAAGCGGCATCATCACCCGCCACGGGGTTGGCCAGCAGTGACATCACTGCGACGCAGGTCAGAAAGCGAAGCATAAGTAAGGTTCTCTGAAACGATCAAAGTCTGTCCAGACCATTCAGCAGCACGCCGACCTGTTCGCTGAATACCGTCACCAGATTTGACACCGCAGACACTTCCACGTCCACTCGCTCGCTCCAGCGACTTCGTGTTTCGCCCACATCCGTCAGCTGGAAGGTGCGGACCCGGAGGCTGTAGCGACCTGCCCGCTGAGCCATGACGGCGTTCATCAGCTGCTCTTCCGCCGCGGCCTGTACTTCTTCATCCGGCTGCGTGTGAACGGTGTTGGAGATTCGTGAACCGGATTGTTGCGGCGGCAGCGTTCGGCGTTCAGGACGTATCGACACCAGCATCAGATCTGTTGTCGCGGCTTCCAGAGGCCCGGTGTCGGCATCGCTGGCACTGACCTGAAGGTCGACTTTGGGGCTCCAGAACGACACGTATTGTTCACCGGCTTCGGCTCGGATCGCCCGGACCCAGACGGCGTAGCGACCGTTCGCAGGATTCGGCAGCTGAAAGTTCAGCGTCTTGATGTCGTTGGCGTAGACAACCTGACGCTGCAGACGTCTGCCCTCAGCATCGACCCGGTCGACCCACACCTCATAATCGGTGGCCGCCTTCACTGCCGTCCACGAAACCACCTGTCCGTCGACCAGCACCTGCGGCCGGCCGATGATGGTCAGCGTCTGTCCGCTGCTCCATTCGCTGCGACTGCCGTCGCTGTAGTTGGCACGAACCGCCACGCGGTGTGTTCCCAGCTGTTGCGGTTTCGCGATTCGATGTGAGGTGCCGGCCACGCGCTGTGCCAGATAGGTGACTGCTCCAGTGCTGTTTATCACCCGAACATCGTAGGACACGGCATCTGTCTGAGTGGTCCATCGAATCGTCGGTGTGGCGTCAATTCCGGCGTCCAGTCCGGCAACAATCGGATCAATCGGGGCGCGGAAGAATTCAAACGTCTGAGACGATGACCACGCCGAGAACACGCCTGGTGAATATTCGGTTCTCATCCAGACTCGATAGGAACGATCCGGCAGATTGGTCGTGTAGGTGTTACCGACGATTCCCGTGGTGACTTCGAATCTCCGCCGCGTGTTGATATCCGTAATCCAGATTTCATACCGGCTGTCAGAGCTGGCTTCGTTCCAGTCGAACGTCACGTTGTTGCCGGCGGCATCAGGACTGATCTGAAACTGCGGCGGTGCCAGAAAGTTGCCGAAGTGCCGGCCCGCCACAGGATCCGGGACGCTGACTTCCACGGTGTTCGGGACCGGCGCGGGAGCGCTGTGCAGCAGAGCCGGGTTGTTGTACACCGTGCTGTTGAACTCAGCCACCAGGTCTCCGCTCAGGGCCGTTCGCGGGCTTCCGTTCCACCGGTAGAACAAGCCGTCCGGCGTGATGTAGTACCAGAGCCCGGCTCCGTACAGCCACTTTTCGTTCAGCCCACCCCAGTTCAGAAACGTGTTGGCAGGAGCCTGCAGCTGCAGATTACGATCGGTTTCAAAGGCCAGCTGCGCAATCGGGCTGATCGGATGCGACTGTATCCAGCTCTGTTTCAGCACTTCTTCGACAACGTACGACCCGTTTTGTACGCCCTCGAAGATGTAGACCCCCATTTCGGTGGCCGGGTCGATCAGACCGTTGTCGTCAAGGTCGACGTTTCGGGTGATGGTGGTGGCGACGACATTGCCAGGCGGATCCAGCAGCTGCATTTCCCAGCCATTCAGCCACGGTTCGTTGCCTGAACGCAGACCGTCGTTGTTCAGATCGTTCCATTTACGTCCGGAGACTTCTGAGCCGACGACGTCGACATCAAAGTTGATCAACGCGTCGAAGCCGTTGCCGACCTGCATTCCCGGTCCGACCTCGACCACAATTGTGTTCTGGCCGACGATGCTGACGGTCGGAACCAGAGCCGCCTGAAGCGATGCGGTGGCTGAGGAAATGAATTCGTTTGTTCCAAGATCAAATTCGAAGTAGTAACGGTCGAAGCTGCCGGCTTCCACGATCTGTGATGGATTCTGGCCCGGAACAGCAGTGGCGTTGAATGCCATGCCGATGCTTTCGGATTCGACAAAGAAACGATAGCTGCCGGCCGTCACCACCTGAGGGCTGCCGTCGGCAACGGTGCCCGTCACTGGTGTCCCCTGCGGCACTTCAATGCCACTGGTCCCCAGCGTTGACTGAACGGTATGGCTGACCGTGAACGTTTCACCGTCGATTGATCTCGGTGCCTGCTCGACATCAACCAGAATCAACGCATTGAAATTGTTGCCGATCTGCATGCCCGGTCCGATTTCCACCAGAATCGTGTCGGCGTCGACCAGCGAGACGTTCGGGACCAGGTTGCGTGTCGGTTCGGCCACCACGCTGCTGATGAATTCATCAGGGGCCAGACCTTCCACGTCAAAGTAGTATCGGTCAAACGTGCCCAGCTCCAGAACGCGGGCAGGATCCGACCCGTAGTTCGGCGACAGGTTGTAGACCATCGCAATCCGGTCGCCGTCGATGTCAATATTGTACAACCCCTGAAACTGAGTCAGCTCCGGGTCGTCCGACGACTGCTCCACCAACACACGCTGTGGCTGGCCCTGAGGTACCTCCAGACCACCGGTCACCGCAGCCGACTGATAGGTGTTGCTGACCGTAATCTCAGCACCAATCAGCGATGTCAGCAATGATCTGACTTCCAGAGCTTCCATCCGGACGGCCGACCAGGCCTGGCGTCCGGCTTTCCGTCGATGAGTGGACCTGGAAGACCTTCGGAATACCCCGTCCAGAAGACTACGGACTGCCATGACAAAATCTTTCGGCACGAATCTGGTGGAATGGTTTGTTTGCGATGAATAAAAAGAATAGGGGGTGTGCCGGGCAAACACAACAGGTTGACGGTGTTTGATCCGATCCACAACGCGGCCGTCATACCGGTTTTCGGATCAATTTTCGGCAGAATGAGCCCTTTGAGGCTCGGTTCATTGAATGAACGCAGGACGCTGCTGTTGACTGGCTGCCTGAGGCGTTTGAGCCGGTGGCACCTCAGCTTCTTGCAGCCGCCCATTCCTGACGCTGACATCGAAGCAGACGCGTTCGGGGCCAGAATATATCAGGGCGGATCATAGCCGCCGGGGTGCCAGGGGTGGCATCTGGCGATCCGCCAGAGGCCTTTACAGGTCCCGATAACCAGTCCGTGCTTGCGAACGGCCAGAATGAAGTATTCGCTGCAGGTGGGATGAAACCGGCAGGTTGGTCCCAGCAGCGGGCTGATGAGTCGCTGGTAGAGACGGACCAGCAGAATTGCTATGCGGCTCGGCGCCTGGATCAGCGCACTCAGCAGTTTCACGGTGCGGATTCCCGGTGGATGTCGCGGGCGTCCGGTTTTTTCAGACGTCGATCCACCTTCTTCACCAGTCTTTTCAGAGAGGTCTGGAAGTGGCTCAGACCGGTATCTGAGCGAAACCGGGGCACCAGAACCAGGTCGAGTCCGGGCGGAAGATCGTGCTGCAGCAGGCGAAACGCTTCTCTTAGCAGTCTTTTCTTCCGGTTGCGGACCACGGCGTTGCCGTGTTTTCTGGAAACACTCAGACCCACGCGGCAGTATGGCAGCCCGTTTCGGGCGGCAAACAGCAGCAAATGGTCGTCGCCGGCGCGCACGCTGTCGTAGCAGCATTTGAACTGGTCAGAAGTCTTCAGTCGCTGCCGGCTGGTCAGACGCAGCGAATCATGGTGTGGTGGCGAAGTCACGGGGGGCAGATCCGGAAGGCGAAGCGAACGTGCCGACAGCCGTTCATCATAACACGAGAGTCGGGTGGGTGCCTGCTGGTGGATTGGTTTTGGCGAGCCATCGGGGATCGCTATCATTCTTTCCGCGGTGGTTGTCGGGCCGGCCTGTCCGAACCGGCGGCCAGGTCAGTTTTGTCAACTGATCGAGGTCACAGGTCGTCCGCGGCGGCCGATGAGCAAAGAGAAATCAGGCGAGGGGAACGGGAATGGCCGAAAAAGCCTATCTGGCGGTGGATCTGGGGGCGGAAAGTGGTCGCGTGATGGCGGGCCGGTTTGACGGTTCGAAAATCGCGTTGCAGCAGTTTCACCGCTTTTCCAACGGTCCGGTGAGTCTGGCGGGAACATTGCGGTGGAATCTGATCGGTCTGTGGACCGAGATTCAGAACGGACTGCGCGAAGCGGCGTCACAGATGAACGGTGCCGCTGTGTCGGTCGGCGTCGACACATGGGGTGTCGACTTCGTGCTGATGAACAGAAACGATGAACTGCTGGGGCAGCCCTGGAATTATCGCGACAGCCGCACGGATGGAATGATTCAGAAAGCCTGTTCACGTGTCCCGCGGGCCGAGATCTTTGCGGAAACCGGTCTGCAGTTCATGCAGATCAATTCGCTGTATCAGCTGCTGGCGATGTGTGAACGCGACCCGGAACTGGTGGCTCAGGCGACCAGGTTTCTGATGATTCCCGATTTTTTTCACTGGTGTCTGAGCGGCAGCCGGGTGGTCGAATTTACCAACGCCACCACCTCTCAGCTGCTTAATGCGACGACGCGCGAGTGGGCCTTTGACCTGATCAGGAAGTTCGAAATCCCGACGGACATGTTTCCGGAGATTGTGGTGCCCGGCACGAATCTGGGAACGCTCAGGAACGAAGTGGCCGACTTCACCGGATTGGGCAAACTGGACGTGGTGACCCCGGCTACCCATGACACCGGAGCGGCCGTGGCGGCGGTGCCGACGCGGCGAACGGGCAGTGCCGACTGGGCCTACATCAGCAGCGGCACATGGTCGCTGATGGGGGTGGAGGTTCAGAACGCTATTCTGACCCCTCAGGCACTGGCGCGAAACGTCACAAATGAAGGCGGGGTCGACGGCACGTATCGTCTGCTGAAAAACATCATGGGGTTGTGGCTGGTGCAGCGCTGCAAGGTCGCCTTTGCCGCCCGCGGGCAGCAGGTTGACTATGCAGAACTGACCCGTCTGGCGGTCGAAGCGCCGGCATTCCGCTCGCTGGTGGATCCCGATCGGCCCGCTTTTCTGGGGCCGCCGGACATGACTGAGGCGATTGCGGAAGAGTGCCGTCGAACCGGCCAGCCGGTTCCGGAAACCCTGGGCCAGTTTGTCCGTTGTGCCCTGGAAAGTCTGGCCCTGAAGTATCGGATGGTGCTGGGGTGGCTGGAAGAACTGACCGGCACACCCGTGCAGGTGATTCATATTGTCGGCGGCGGGACTCAGAATCAGCTGCTGAACCAGTTTACGGCCGATGCGTGCGGCCGCCCCGTGTTTGCGGGGCCGATTGAAGCGACCGCTCTCGGAAATGTGCTGCTGCAGGCCCGTGCGGCCGGAGATCTTTCGTCATTGTCGGAAATCCGTGAAGTCGTGCGAACCTCAGAGACGATCGGCGAATACACTCCTGAGCACCCCGCTGCATGGGAAGATGCGTGGGGCCGTTTTCAGAAACTGTGTGAATCGTAGGCAGCGACCCGGAGTATTTCTCCGATCATGTCGTTCTCTGGCTGATGTCCGTGAACGATGCCGCAACCAGACAACCGTGACCCGGAACCGTTGGTAAAGACAAAATGGGATTGTTTGACCGCCTAAAGGCTGGCCTGAAGAAGACAAAGGACATTCTGCGCACGGACGTCCGTGACCTGTTCCGGGCCGGTGATATTCTGGATGAAAGTCTGCTTGAGGAATTCGAAGGGCGACTGATTCGGACTGACATGGGTGTGGCCGCCTCAGAAAAGATCGTGGCGAAGCTGCGCGAGGAACATGGCGGACGAACTGTGGACGTGGATGCCGTCTGGGAAACCGTCCGAACCGAGCTGCGAGATCTGTTGAGGGGTGATGGTACGACGCACTGGGACCCTGCCGATGCGATGTCACCACTGGCGAAAGCTGAATCAGGCCCGACGGTAATTCTGGTGGCAGGAGTCAACGGCGTCGGCAAGACCACGTCGATTGCCAAGATCGCAAACCTGCTGCAGAAGCACGGCAAGAAGGTGGTACTGGCGGCCGGCGACACATTTCGCGCGGCCGCGGTTGAACAGCTGACCATGTGGAGTCAGCGGCTGGGCTGCGAGATCGTGCGGAAGGCCAGTGGCGCCGATCCCGCGTCCGTGGCCTACGAAGGTGCGTCAAAGGCGGTTGAAATCAGGGCGGACTATCTGATTGTGGATACAGCCGGACGGCTGCAGACGCAGAAGAATCTCATGGATGAACTGGATAAAATTCGCCGTGTCGTGCAGAAGGTGATTCCCGAAGCACCTCATGAAAGCCTGCTGGTGCTGGATGCCACGACCGGACAGAACGGCCTGAGTCAGGCCAAAAGTTTTTCGGCCGCCGTGAAATGTACGGGCCTGGTGCTGGCCAAACTGGACGGAACGGCGCGCGGCGGCGTCACGGTGGCGATTCGACAGGAAATGGGCATTCCGGTCAAATACATCGGGGTCGGAGAAGGGATTGACGACCTGGAACTGTTTGACCCCGATGGTTTCGTGGACGCGTTGTTTGCAGCGTGATTCCTGAGCCGTGACCACCCGGTCCGGCGCTCCGGACGCTGATCATTTCTAATTCGACTCTGGTGATTCACAACCGCATGTCTCAGCAAGATTACTACGAAATTCTCGGCCTGTCCCGCTCTGCGTCGGCCGACGAAATCAAGAAGGCCTATCGCAAACTGGCCAAGCAGCATCATCCGGATGCCAATCCGGATGACCCTTCGGCGCAGAAGAAGTTCTCGGATATCACCGAAGCCTATGATGTGCTCAGTGACGAGGAAAAACGCAGCAAGTACGACAAGTTCGGGCACAACTGGAGCAAGGTCGGAACGGCCGGCGGCGGCGGCGGACACAATCCGTTTGAAGGATTCGGTGGAGCGGGCTCAGCCGGCTTCGACCTGAACGATATTCTGGGGGGAATGTTCGGCGGCGGTGGCGGCGGGGGAGGCCCGTTTCGTGGCGGTCCGGCCGGTGGCGGACGGCGTCAGGCCCGTTCTCAGAAGGGGCAGAATGTTGAGGCCGAGATCCGGGTTCCGTTTCAGGTCGGTGTGAACGGCGGCGAACATGAACTGACGCTGCAGACCGGTGGCAAGGTGCAGCGAATCTCTGTGAAGATCCCCGCTGGCATCGATAATGGTGACAAGATCCGACTCACCGGACAGGGCCACCCCGGCCATGGCGGCGGAGCGCCGGGTGACGTGATTGTCACCGTTCGCGTCTCGGCCCACCCGTGGTTCCGACGCGAAGGCAGGAATCTTCTGGTCGATGTACCTGTGACGCCGTCTGAAGCCGCACTCGGCGCGAAAGTGGATGTGCCGACCCTGTCCGAAGGTACGGTGGTGATGTCGGTTCCGCCCGGTACTTCCGGCGGAGCGAAACTCAGACTCCGCGGCAAGGGCGTGCGTGACCGCAAGTCCGGCGAACGCGGCGACCAGCTGGTCGTGATCAAGGTTGTCATTCCGAAGGACCTGTCCGACGAAGCGAAGGAATTGTACCGCCAGCTCGAATCCGTCGCTCCCCAGCACCCACGCGAAGGATTGTGGTCATAGCACCGAGTCATTTATGACTGTCAGGTGCTGAGCACATGTCCTCTTCAGAACCCCAGGAACTGCTGAACCAGGTTCAGTGGCGGTCAAAGCGACTGCTTCCCAGCTCCCAGCTCGCAGCTCGCAGCTTCCCGGTTTCCAGCTTCCCGGCGTCAGTGGTGCTTGCGGGGCTATCAGGTCCTGACTGAGCCCGGTCCGTTAACGTTCATTCGAGCGGCTAGCGCCAATAGTTAGCGCTAACGTTGTGCGTATACCGATGCGCGCTCAGGAACTGCGTTCTGCTCAACGCAAATCCGCCGAAAGCGTCGTAAGACCCATCCCAGAAACGGGTTACGCCAGAGCCTTGTTTAGTCGGCGGTTCCGGCATGGCTCTTGCTACGAAACCCTGTGTGACACGGGAGGCGGTTAGAAACGGTCGATCAATAGCTGACTTGTTGGTCGCCTTTTGCTCCGCGAAAGGGCGCACTTTCGCGGAGCGAATGGCGAGAATCATTGACCGGACATTCCTTAACACCCTTGAGCACACAGCAGTCACATCAATCAGGATTTCACAGGGCGAAGAAACTGATGAGCACACAAATCGGTGACATGGCATTTCGCGAACAGCTGGACGATCCGCAGATTGCCGAAGCACTGTCTCGTCTGCTGGGTCGAGCCGGTGATGTCGACAGGCTTGTGTCACAGGCGACGGAGGCCAAAGGTGCCATCGACGGACTGTTCGCCACCGGCATGGATATCGTCGATGAACAGTGCGAGAACATCAACGCGTCGGGAACACCGGTTGATAAGCGTTTAACTTCACTGATCACCCTGTTGCTGAAGGTTACCGAGCCGAAGACGGTGGATGCACTCGGGAAACTGATCGATCGTTTGCCGCAACTGGAACAGGCGAGTCGGCTGCTGGAAGAAGTCCCCGGTCTGGTGGCCATTGCCGTTGACGTCTTTGATGAGTTCGCAAAGCATATGCATGCGGAAGGTGTTGATCTGGAAAAAAGTCTGACTCAGGGGCTGCACGCCGCACTCTGGCTTGGATGTCGTGTCAGCAATGTGGAACTTGAAAGACTCGGCTATCTGCTTCGTTCAGACGTCCTGGATCCGCATGCTCTGGAAGTTGTCGGGAATGCCGCCTCGTCACTGGCCAGCTGCCAGCGGGAAACATGCGACCTTGAAACAGCGGACCGCGTCGGCCTGTTTGGAATCCTGGCAGCGCTGAGGGATCCCGGCGTTCAGAAGACACTTGGATTTGCGATTCGGTTTGCGAAGTGCTTTGGAAGTCGCAATGCCGGTTCGAATTCGGCAGATCAGGCAACGCCATCATCAGTCTCTGCATGATCAGATGATGCGATGATGACACTTACTTCACACCGACCGGTGTTGAGAAAACAGCACTGGCGTTTGTAACGCATCCGACGAGGCAATTGTCACGCAGGCGCGGATGATCACACTGACACGTAGAAACGAACGGAAACAGCATGACCTCCCATCATCACATTCTGATTGTCGGCGGCGGTACCGCCGGCATCACTGTTGCCGCAAGGCTTCTGCGGTCCGATGAAAAACTGGACGTTGCGATCATCGAACCGTCAGAGAAGCACTATTACCAGCCGCTGTGGACTCTGGTGGGAGGTGGCATCTGCAGACCGGAAGAATCGGAACGCACTGAAGCCGAAGTGATTCCGGACGGTGCCCACTGGATCCATGAGTTCGTCGAAAGTTTCGATCCGGACCACAACGCTCTGATGACGCGAAGCGGCGACACGATCACCTACGACTTTCTGATTGTGGCACCGGGCATTCAGCTGAACTGGAAACAGATCAAGGGACTTTCTGAATCCCTTGGAAAGGACGGAGTCTGCAGCAATTATTCGTATGCGACCGTCGGGAGCACGTGGGACAATATTCGTAATTTCAAGGGCGGCAAAGCGATCTTCACGCAGCCGGCCGGAGCCGTGAAGTGTGGCGGTGCTCCTCAGAAAATCTGCTATCTGGCGGAGGATTATTTCCGTCGAGCCGGTATTCGTGACAAGTGTGAAGTCACGTTCACTGCCGCCGGGCCGCGAATTTTTGCGGTTGAAAAATACGCGAAGACGCTGCAGGAAGTCGTTGAACGAAAGCAGATCGAAACAAAGTTCCGCCACAACCTGATTGAAATACGCGGGGCGTCAAAAGAGGCCGTGTACCGGCATATGGATACGAACGAGGAAATCGTTCTGCCGTACGACATGATCCATGTGACGCCGCCGATGAGTGCTCCGGATTTCGTGGCCGGCAGTCCTCTGGCAGACAGCGATGGCTGGGTTGATGTTGACAAATACACGCTTCAGCATGCTCGTTACAACAACATCTTCAGTCTGGGCGATGCCTCCAGCCTGCCGACTTCGAAGACGGGAGCGGCCGTTCGGAAACAGGCTCCGGTTCTTGTTGAAAACCTG
Organism: Fuerstiella sp.; assembly: GCA_040222735.1. Lineage (GTDB taxonomy): Bacteria > Planctomycetota > Planctomycetia > Planctomycetales > Planctomycetaceae > Fuerstiella. The sequence continues at coordinate 82,526 of JAVKCM010000015.1, forward strand.
ATGGCGGTCGCTCGGGGTGAGAGCCCGTCTGCAACCTACGACGGATACACCTCGTGTCCGGTGGTCACCGGCTACGACAGCCTCGTGCTGGCTGAATTCAACTACGACAAGGAACCAGCCGAGACGTTTCCGTTTGATCAGTCGAAAGAACGGTTCAGTATGTTGATGCTGAAAAAGTACGCCCTGCCGAATCTGTACTGGCATGGCATGTTGAAGGGGCGGGCCTGACGGTCCCACGTTTCTGAGTTCTCTGGAAGGAACATTTCCGGCCATCCAGCTGCCGCGTATCCCGTCTCGTCCGGGCGAAACACTGATCAATGAATCTGAGATCGAAACATCATCGATTCAATCCGGCACGATCCACTGACTCACCTGTTATTTCTGCAAAAGGAGCTCCTGATGAAGCATCTTATTACCTGTGTCGCTCTGCTGCTTGTCGCGGCCATTGTTGTCGAACCTGCCGCGGCACAGCCCGGAAAGGGCCGCGGATTCGGCCGCGGGCAGGGACGCGGCCCCGGTGCACAGGGGCAACGCGGGCCCGGTCAGGGACGGGGACATGGGCACGGCAGTGACGAACGACACGATGAAGATCACGATGTCTTTCATTTTCTGCTCACCAACCACCGCAAGATCCGTCGCACAGTGAAGGAACTGCCCAACGGTGTCGAAACGACGACGGAATCAGATGACAGCGAAGTCGTGGCGAAGATTCAGGAACATGTGTACTGGATGCAGCAACGAATTGAAAAAACTCAGCCGATCCGAATGCGCGACCCGTTATTTGCGGAGTTGTTCCGGCATACGGACAAAATTAAAATGGTTCACAAGGATACAGATAAAGGTGTGCAGGTCACCGAAACTTCAGACGATCCCTATGTCGCGAAACTGATCAAGGCTCACGCGAAGGCGGTTTCCGGGTTTGTGGATCGTGGCTTTGCGGAAGCCATGAAGAATCACGCGGTCCCGGACAGTAAGGAACGACCGATCGAATACGCACACCCCGTGATCAAAGATTACGGCAAGGTTGTCCAGCTTCCGAATGCTCGTCATCAGCCGCGCGACAACAGCAGAATCGTGGTCGATGTCACCAAAGGCGGAGAACCCGACGAACTGAACCCGGGTATCGAGAAGATCGCGAGATTCGTGAACATCTATCAGGGAGCCGGCGAGAAACCAGCTTCGGTCAGCATCGCCGTTGTGCTGCATGGCGACGCCACACTCACGGTGCTGAACAGCGACGTCTATGCTGAGCGGTTTGGCACGGCCGACAATCCAAACTTCGACTGTCTTCACCAGCTGCACGAAGCTGGTGTCGAGATCTATGTCTGTGGTCAGTCGCTGACTTCCAAAGGAGCGAAGCCGGGTGACGTGGTTGTGTTTGCCGATGTTGCCGTCTCTGCGCTGACATCGCTTGTGAACCTTCAGACAGATGGCTACGCCTACTTGCCGCTCCTGAAATAGTAGATTTGGCGGCCGAGCAGGCGGTCGATCGGGCGGACCAGCCGTCTGCCGGCAGTCACCCCGTCGGACGCCGACTCGCACGCGTCTGACGGGGACAGATTGTGCCGCGGGAAGTTTGGCAGGGGCAGTGGTCCTGTCAGCGGTCTGGTGTGCCGACCGCTCACTTGTCCCAACGAGATCGTTTCGTCATGCTGGGGCTTTTCCCGCCACGGTCCCGGACTGCCTGCCATGAACCTTCTGTTCCGTTTCCTGTTGCTGTCTGTCGTCCTCGCTGCATCCTGCGTCGCACCTTCGGCCTGTGCTGATGTTGGTGTCGGGGCAAAACCGCTGCCCGGGGCAGAAGTTATTCTGGACGGTTCACGCGAAATGCTGGACGACAAGTGGACGTACTGGGAGGGTCCGCGATTTTCCTCCTCGCTGCCGATCAAATGGAAGATCGTCGATGATCCCGTCGACGGCGGCACCTGCGTCATGACCGATGATCCCGCGGCTGCCGGCGGCAAATACGGGACGGCAGACATTGTTACGAAGAAGCCCTACCGTGATTTCCGCCTGCACATCGAATTTCTGATCACAAAGCCAGGCGGCAACAGCGGCGTTTATCTGCAGAATCGCTACGAGATCCAGGTCCTGGACGGCGACCGCTCAAAACACGGCATGGGAGCCGTCATTAACGAAACAGAATCGCCGTACCATGCGTACAACGGAGTCGGAAAATGGAACGCCTACGACATCACTTTCCGGGCAGCCCGGTTCAAAGACGGTCAGCTCTCTGAAAAGGCGCTGGTGTCGATGTACTTCAATGGCAAAAAGGTCCACGACAACGTGGTGATCAATAAAGTCTGGGGCGGACCGAATTCCGGCGTGGACGGTGGCAACGACAATGGGTTTGGGATCACCGATACGCCGCAGGGGCTGAAGCTGCAGTGCGAAGGACACGATGTCCGCTACCGCAACGCATGGATCAAACCGCTGGATCTGACGGAAGCGGAAACGGACTTTACCGACAAGGCAAAGAATCTGCAGCCGTCGCCGATCGGGCTGCAGCTGCCCAGCAACAACAAGCCGCAGGAATACCATTTCCGTGGTCTGGTGCTGACCGAAAACCCGGAAGGCAAACTGATCACGACTCGGCCGGTGTGGACCCAGCAGCCTGAGATTCAGCAGGCCATGGAACGGGGAGTGGAGCCGGAACAGAAACCCGATAGCGAAAAATCAGCCATCTCAGACGCGGCCTTTGGCACGGGGCCGAATCCAAAGTGGATCTGGGGCGACGACAACAACAGCAATTACGTTCTGCAGACGACGTTTTCGGCGTCGGGGATCAAAGCCGCTTTACTCAAGGCGGCGTGTGACAACGTCGGGTCGGTGGCGATCAATGGCAGGCAGGTCGCGTCCGGCAGCGAATGGCAGGAACCGATGGCGGCAGATGTCACTGAACACATCGTGGATGGCCGCAACACGATCACGGCAACCGTCAGCAATCAGGGAGGCGTCGCCGCCTTCGTACTGAAGCTGGCGCTGCAGGACGAAGCCGGTCAGCTCACACATGTGGTCAGCGACGCCGACTGGACGATTGTCGCGAAGAATCTGGACGACGGAAAGAAGGTCGCACTGCGCGGCGATTACGGTGACGGGCCGTGGGGTGCCGTGTTCGACAATTCGTCTGAATATACCGGCCGGGTGCCGCAGGGTGTGTTTGATGTGCTGCCGGGGTATCAGGTTGAGAAACTGTTCACCGTGCCGAAGGATGAACTCGGGTCATGGGTATGCATCGCTTTCGACAACAAGGGCCGACTGCTGGCCAGCGATCAGGGTGGTAAGGGAATCTGTCGGATCACATTGCCGCCGGTCACCGCCGCCGCTGCTGTTTCCGCAGGAACAGAAGAAGCCAGTGCGGAGACGAGGGTCGAGCGGCTGGATTTTTCAAACTGCGAGTTTCAGCCGACCGGTGCTCAGGGCATGCTGTGGGCCTTCGACAGTCTGTATTTCAGCTGTAACGGCGGACCGGGCAGCGGGCTGTATCGTGCTCGTGATCTGGACGGCGACGACCAGTTTGACGAATGCGTGAAATTGAAGAGTTTTCGAGGTGGTGGTGAACACGGACCGCATTCGCTGCGGCTGTCACCCGACGGTCAGCGGATCTTCGTGATCGCGGGCAACCACACAGATCCTCCGTTCGCCGCGGGCGAAGAATTCGACAACAAAAACTACAGCAGCCGCATCCCGACCAACTGGGGCGAGGACCTGCTGCTGCCCCGGATGTGGGACGCCAACGGTCATGCTCGCGGCAAACTGGCTCCGGGCGGCTGGATCGCCAGCACTGACCCGGATGGTCAGACGTGGCAGATCTGGAGTGTCGGTTACCGCAATCCGTACGACATGGCGTTCAATGCCGACGGCGAACTGTTTGCTTACGATGCGGACATGGAATGGGATGTGGGGACACCGTGGTATCGGCCCACGCGCGTGGTGCATGCCACCAGCGGCAGCGAATTCGGCTGGCGCAGCGGGACGGGCAAGTGGCCGGAATATTATGTCGACAGTCTGCCCGCGCTGGTCGACATCGGTCCGGGTTCTCCGGTGGGCGTCACTTTCGGCTACGAAAGAAGGGGGCGGGAGTCTTTCTCCTCCCTGGATGCGTCGGATGGGGGGGACAGCACAGCGGAAAAGAACCCCGACCCCTTTTTCAGACTGAAGTTTCCGGCCAAGTATCAGCAGGCGCTGTACATCTGTGACTGGACGTTCGGCACCATGTACGCCATCCATCTGGAGCCGCATCAGAGCAGTTATCGGGGTGTCAAAGAAGAGTTTGTCGCTCGTAGCCCGCTGCCTCTGACCGACTGCGCTGCGGGCCCTGATGGCGCGCTGTACTTTACGATCGGCGGGCGCGGCACGCAGTCAGAACTGTTCCGTGTGACCTACGTCGGCGACGAATCAACCGAGCCGGCCGAACTGCACCAGTCCGCGTTCGCGGCAGCCAGGCAGCACCGGCGGCATCTGGAACAGTTTCACGGAAGAGCCGGCGTGGCCTCTCCGGACCTGCCGTCGGAATCGAATGATTTCTTGCAGAATTTCACTGAGGACATGGTTTCCGGTGACCGCTTTCTGAAGACCGCGATGAGGAACGCGTTCTTCAATTCAGAGATCTTGTGGAAGGAATTCACTCCGAAGCTGCTGCATGGCCTGGCGGCAGATGTCGGTCGGGACGATTCGTCGCCGAAAGCCGATGAAGTCATCGGAGCGACCGTGGCCTTTGCGAAGACGCCGCCTGCACATGTTGGTTCTGTCCGGGGATCAGAATCGGCAACAGCAGAATGGAAGACGGCTGCGCGGGACGCGTCAATGCGGTTACTGGGATCCCTGACGTTTCAGGATCTGTCCGCCATGCAGCAGCTGAATTATCTGCGCGCCTTATCGCTGTCGTTCATTCGTCTGGGCGAACCGACAGCAGATGATCGCGACGGATTTCTGCAGCAGCTGGATCCGGCCTTCCCGTCGACCGATCATCGTGTGAATCGCGAGTTGTGTCAGGTCCTGGTGTATCTTAAGTCGCCCACGGTCGTGGCAAAGACCGTGGCTCTGATGAATCAGCCGCCGCAGCGTGAAGATATTGACATGGGCGAACTACTGACTCGCAACGCCGGGTACGGACGGGCCATCAAAGCCATGATCGACAATCAGCCCGACAAGCAGCAGATGTGGTATGCCTTCTGTCTGCGCGTTGCCGAGGTCGGGTGGACGCCGGAGCTGCGAGCCGATTATTACCGCTGGTTCGGCCGGGCTCAGACATGGTCCGGGGGCAACAGCTTCAGAAAGTTTCTGCAGAATATTGAAGACGAAGCATGGCAGAAGACTCCGTTCGATCATCGTGTGCTGGTCGAAAAAGCAGGAGCTCGCACGCCGTATCAGGCTCCTGAACTCCCCAGGCCGGCCGGGCCCGGCAAAAACTGGTCAATGGAAGAAGTTCGAGCCCTTGCCAGCGACGGTCTGAAGGGCCGCAGCTTCGAAAACGGGCAGAAAATGTTCGCGGCGACGCGGTGTATTCTGTGCCACCGCTTTGCCGGCGACGGGGGCGCGACCGGACCCGATCTGACGCAGCTGGCCGGACGTTTCAGTATTGAAGCGCTGACCGAAGCCATTATGGATCCGAGCAAAGTGATCAGTGACCAGTACAAGGCCAGCACCGTGGTCACGTCGGCCGGTAAGCAGGTCAATGGTCGGATTGTGTCCGAAAATGAACAGCAGATCAGCGTGCTGATCGATCCGGAAGACAGCACAAAGATCGTGGACATCCCGAAGAACGATATCGACGAGATTGTTCCGTCAGCGGTGTCGATCATGCCGGCCGATTTGCTGAAGACGCTGAATCAGGACGAAGTGCTGGATCTGCTGGCCTACCTGCTGTCGCGCGGGGATGAAAAGCATCCGATGTTCAGGAAGTAGCCGGAATGATTTCGTATGGGAACGATTCTGCGACAGGAATCTGAACAACAGGTCTTCGCCAACGGTTACGAACTGGTGGACGGTGTCGCCATGAATGAAGCCCACGGTGACCGGTTTCACGTTCCGCACAACGTGCTGAAGAAACTGGTGCAGTGGCTGGGCACGCTGTGATGCCGCGAGTTCCGTTCATCAAGATGCAGGGCGCCGGTAACGACTACGTTTTCATCGACGGCTTTGTGACACCGTGTCCGGAGTCCGCGGCCGAACTGGCCGTGCAGGTTTCGGATCGTCACCGTGGAATCGGTTCGGACGGGCTCATCATGATGGTCCCGCCGGACGACAAGACGTGCGATGTGGAAATGCGGATGTGGAATGCCGACGGATCTGAAGGTCAGATGTGCGGCAACGGCGTACGATGTGTGGCCCTGTGGATGGCGCTGCAGCAGCGCGTCACCGGTGCCTGCCGAGTCCGAACAAAAAGCCGTACCGTTGCGGTGGATGTACTTGAGCTGCAGCGGAATGGTTTGCGAGGTCGGTTCCGGGCAGACATGGGCTGCCCTGAGTTCAGTGTTGAGTCTGGTGATCGGCTTGAGTACCTGAACGACGTCCGGCTGCCCGGGGTTGAAGACGCGAATGTTGGCGTGGTCGCCGTGTCGATGGGCAATCCTCATGCGGTCGTCTTTGCTGACGAACTGACAGATCGAAATGTTCGGCACGCAGGGCGAATCATCGAATGTCACCCACGATTCCCCGGGGGAACCAACGTCGAATGGGTGCGGGTGGTCTCTGAAACAAAATTACACGTTCGCGTCTGGGAACGCGGCAGCGGTGAGACTCAGGCCTGTGGTTCCGGCGCCTGTGCAGCGGCGGTGGCAGCGATCGACCAGGGATACTGCGCTCGTGGCGAGCCGATTCAGGTGGATCTGCCCGGAGGCCGGCTTGAGGTGGAGTGGCAGAAATCCGGTACCCTCTGGCTGGCCGGGCCGGCGGCGGTGAGTTTTACGGGTGAATGGGTGTCCCGGGCTGACGATTGATGTGGTGCCGTGCTGCATTTCCGTAGCTGTGGCTTCCAGCCAATGGTGTTTGGCACGCCGTCTGCTCAGGTACGCACAGCAGGCTGTCCGGATACTTCTGTATGACGGACTTCCAAGTCCGTCATTGGCGAAACCGGCCATATTTCCAACGCGCCTCGCAGGCCGGCGTACGGAGAATTTCGGTATCCGGACAGGCCCCGGGTTCCTGTGATGGTGTTGCCCTCATTTCGCGGGCGGGGGCGATGACCGAGTGCTGGTGAATCCGTGGTCCGTTTTCCGTGTTGCCGTGCAGCGTTTCCGTAGCTGTGGCTCCCAGCCGCAGCGCCACCGGATACACGTCGGGACTCGAAACGTGGCATGAACTGCAGCTGAAAGCCCCAGGTACGGGGTGTTTCACGCAACAACCGATGCCCGCCATTGGTCATCCTTCCGTGAGCCGCGACGCGTCAGCGGCCGGGCTCCGGGTGCGACGATTCCATGGATTTCAACGTCACACCGGGAAGCCACCCGGTGAACGGCCCGGTGCCTGACGGCACTCGGCTCACAGTCGTGCGGCCAGGTGCATGCGCGAGAATGTTGTGCCGGAACAGCGTTCGTGTTGTGTTGCCGGGTCCGGATTCTGTCACCCGTGATGACTGCTATTCGTAGCTGGGGCTTCCAGCCGCAGCGTCCCGCTCGGATTGTGCCTGTCCCCTTTCCGCCGCGCCGCCGGATACCGGTTGATACTCGAAACCCGGCATGAACTGCGGCTGGAAGCCCCAGTTACGGTTGGTATCGCCCGGATTGTGCCTGTCCCCTTTCCGCC
>JAVKCM010000016.1:0-14348 GCA_040222735.1 Fuerstiella sp.
GTTGACGAGTTCGCTCGGACAACCATCCATAACCAAACCAACAGCGTTTGGGGTGTTGCCGATGCTCTGAAACTAACCTTTCAGAACAGACATAACACCTGCCAGAACTCACAAACACACAATCTCAATCTTGTCTATACCCAAAGCGGTCAGTCGTGCACCTCGCATGGCTGACCGTTTTGCATGCGCGCCCACATCCGGAGCCATCACACCCGCACGGTCCGCTGCATCTACAGAAGATTCCACGACGGTGGAGCTAAAGGAAGATATCGAATGGCGGAGCGTACCTGACCAGCCCTTTGACGTTGTTCAGGCTGCCGGGGATCAGTTCCAGCGCCATCCACGCGTCGGTCTCGCCAAAAGGTGATTTCAGCGGACGTGCATCTTCTGAAGAGAACCCGAAGCGGCGATAGAAGTGAGGATCACCCAGGACGACCACAATCCGGTGCCCGAGTTTTCGGCAGGATTCCAGCCCCGTTTCGACCAGTTTGGTGCCGATTCCCTGTCTCTGATGACTCGGGGCGACGGCCATCGGGGCCAGTGAAAGAGCGGGAACCACGACCGTGTTGTCGATGATTGACACCGGACTGAACAGAATGTGCCCGATCAACTGACCGTCTGCCACGGCCACCAGCGACGTTTCGGCAAAACCGCTGTCTCGCAGCGCGTCCACAAGGTCGGCTTCCTGATCTGTGTCGAACGCAGTCCTGTTGACATGGCGAACCGAAAGTCTGTCGGCGGGGCGTTCTGAGCGCACCAGCAGGTTCATTTCTGTATCCGGGAAGAAATCATTGGTTGGTCGCACAAAACAGAGTGTGGCTGGTCACGCCCCCGGCCGGGAACTTTGATAGTCTGTTGACTTGATCGTTGTCTGCGAAGGTCGGACGACAGATTCTGCAGTCCGCCGTTGGCGGAATCCTGAAACGAGTTCTGTGATGAGTCGGCACTACAACTGGGACGGACCGGATCTGCTGCTTCGGGTTCGCATTTCTCCGCGGGCGTCGCGGGACAAAGTGGGGGATCTGTATGGGGACCGGCTGAAACTGCTGATCACTGCGCCTCCGGTGGACGGTAAGGCCAACGCTCATCTGGTGCAGTTCGTGGCGAAGCAGTTTGGTGTGTCGAAATCGAGTGTTTCGCTGGTCAGCGGGGAAACGTCCCGCGACAAAACAATCCGCATTGAGGTGCCTCGGAAACTGCCGAAACAATTTCTGGTGGAACCGGACTGATGATTCCACAATGCTTCAGCTCGCTCAGTGGAATGGATGCGGGGTTGTTCTTCAGTGCAAAGACATACTCCGGTCATTGTTCGGCATCCGCTGTCCGCTCGACCGTACATGACAGCCGACTGTGCTAAGGACACCGCATTGCGCCAGAAATTCTCTTCGTGTAAATCAGACGCACGCGCCCGTGCAGTGGTCGCCCGGTCATCGGCGTTTGACGATCCGCATCGCAGCCGATAGGCTGTCGAAAACATGTGTTTGTTCCGCATCTTTTAGCGGTGTCTGTACAATGAAACTCACGACTCAGACCGACTATGCGCTGCGGACACTCATGTTTCTGGCGACCAGAACGGCTCGGGCCAATGTTGCAGACGTCGCCGCGCTGTTCGGCATTTCAGTCAATCACGTGGCCAAGGTTGTCAATCTGCTGGCGCGAACCGGGTATGTCCGCAGCATACGGGGAATCGGTGGGGGCATCGAACTGGCGCGACCGGCGGAAGAAATCAGGCTCGGAGACGTGATTACAGAGATTGAAGGTGATCTGCATCTGCTGTCCTGTGTCGGCAGCGACGATACCTGTGTCATTCACTCCTTTTGTAAGCTCAGAACAGTGCTGGCTGAAGCGGAACGCGTGCAGGTGGAATATCTGCAGACGGTGACGCTGGCCGATGTGGTCCCCGCCAAACGCCAGCTGAATCGGGTCAGATAAGAACCGGGTCAGATATGAATCGGGGCACTGACTGAGGCAGAGAAGAGGCTCATGAGGAACACTTTTGACCCTCAGAAGTTTGTTGAATGTGTCGGAGACGCGATCATCGCGGTTGATCGTCGTGGGCAAATCATTTTCTGGAATCAGGCCGCACAGCGGCTGCTGGGGTATGCGTCCGAGGACGTGTTGGGGCAGTCGATGATCCTGACTCGACGCACACATTGAGGCCAGCATATGCTCGCGCGGACGGCAGGAGCAGCCGCCCTGCCCTTGCCCCTGCAAAGTCAGAGTCTTCGATATTCCACCGTCGAGCCAGCCTTCAGCAAAACTGTCGAGGCTGAACTACCTGCATCGTGACTGCTTTACGGATGCGGACAGTCTTCAGGGATTCTTCGTGCGGTTCCTGGAGTCGTTATTCAGGGGCATCGAAATGACCAGGCCGGCGGTACGATCTTTGGTACTGGTGCGTCCTCGGACATGGCATTTCAGGCATTGCGAGGCAAGGCGAACAGGTCCGGCGTAACGATACCGCGTGTCATCTGTTGATTCGAAATGCGGCCTGCCTTTGCCGAGTTCCTCAGCGGCCTTCTTTTCGAAGTCATCGGCCGGCTGGTGGTCGACATTCACGACATCGGTGTCGACGATCAGCCACTTGACATCGACATGGTAGGTCTGCTTCAGTTCGCTGAAGACGTCTTCCAGTGACTGCGACGGGATCATCCGGGATTCTTCTTCGTCGAAGAAATCACGGTGCATCACCTGCAGCGATCCGTGAATTGTTTCATGCAGCAGTCTGGCACGTGCCCGGGCTTCGGCGACGGAAGCGGGCGGTGGAATGACTGAGGCCTGTTGCTCTGTTGTCGGTTCGTCAGCCCGGACAATCAGCAGGCTGATGGTAATCGGCATCAGAAGAGCGGCCGCGAGTCTGGTACATTTCATCGGAGGTTGGTACCTGCTGTGTCAGGAGGGCGGTGTTCGGGTACTGTTGGGCGTCGAAGTCCTCAGAAGCGGTGACGGAATCCGGCTGGCTATGGACGAGGGTGTCCGGCTGTGGCAGGGCTTCGATGCTGCGGCGATGACAAGAGTTGCCACGGCGTTTCAATCCTGATGGCGATGCTGCTGTAAAACACAGAAAAACGGGACGCAGTTCTGTGACAAGGCGGATGACCTGTCTTCGCGTCTTTAGGGCAGGAACAACAGATCATGCATGACGGCATGATTCAGGTGGTTGAGGAGGGTGGGACGAAGGATGTCTTCGATAAAGATGTAGAATTAATACATCTTTGTAGTGTCTGCATCATCTTCTGTCAACGGCCCGGCGTCGCCACCATAAGGACGTCCCGGTTCTGCGGTCGGGCGGTCCGGCCGTCGGTCGAACAGTAGGTGCCGCCTGCCGGGCGGCACTTCGCGGCTTTGCCGCGACCGTGGGCCATCCGATGTGGATTTCTTGTTCGGCCCGGCACTACGAATCTCCAATTCCGCTTTCTCAGGAACTGGCGAACACGCGCAGCTGCACGCAGACAATCATTGAAGACAAGGATGCTGCCAATGAGGAACCAGAGGTTCGCCGATCGTGCCTTGCGCGAGCACCAGCTGTGCGGGTAACGTTTTCGGACCGTTCTGCTATGACGCAGAGCGTTCCGTTGGGGTCGCGGTGGTGTTGGCCTTTCCGCGGTTCAATACCGCGCTCAGAACGGTTCCGACCACCAGATTCACGATCAGGGAGACCGGTCCGATCCATTGAAAGCTGACAGGATCGCGGGGCGTCAGAGCCAGTTGTCCGGTCTCCGGGTTGAGTTCGCGGACGGCCGATGCGAAGTATTCGGCACCGGTTTCCGGGTCGATGCGCGTCATCAGTTCTACGCCGAAGGTGGCGGGATCGAAACCGAACTGCGTATGCAGCAGTACGACCAGTGGACCAGAGAAAGCGATCATCGCTCCGATGGAGGCCCCGCAGACCGTACCGATCCAGACACCAACCGGATGGGCGAACCGTACGAACAGAGCGAAGAAGAACAGCGCGAAGATCGGCGACGTGAACAGATTGGCGGTCTTGTTGGTCACAGCCGTGATGTTTCCGGGGATGTACTTCATGTAGGTACTGCCGAGGACAACGATGATGCCGATGGCCAGCGCCAGCAGGCGGGCGGCATGCACATTCCCCTTTTCTGTCTTCGGCTGCATGCCGAGTCGTTCCAGAAAGTCTGAGGTCACGACGGCGGTAATCGAATTCACACCTGAGTCGATGCTGCTCATCGCGGCGGCAAACATCGCCGCCACCACGAGTCCGGAAATACCCACCGGCAGTTCGAACGACACATAACGAGGGAACAGCTTGTCCGCGTCCGTTTTGACGCTCATGTCGACCGGCAGTGCATCGGGGTTGGTCTGAAAGAATCCCAGCAGCGCCATGCCGACCAGATGCAGTGTGATGGCCACGACGGCACCGACAGCCAGCTGGGTGGCCAGCGCCCGCCGGGCTGCGGCCGCATCACGCGTGGCCATGAATCGCTGCACAGACGTCTGGTCACCGGCCGAGGTGGCTATGTACCACGTCAGAATGCTCAGAAACGTCCCGACCATGGTCACCCGCGTGCGAGGATCGGTGCTGAACAGCGGCTGAGCGTCCCAGTTGCTGTGCCAGCTGGTGGGAATCCAGCTGAAACCGCCAAGCTGCCAGGTCACGGTGCCGATCACCATCCAGGCGCCGCCCAGAAGCAGCACCGACTGCATGAAGTCGGTCATCACCACGGCCCGCAGGCCGCCCAGGGTTGTGTAGGTGACGGACACGATGCCCGTGATCAGTACGATGACAGGAATACTGGCGATCCGCAGTTCGGATCCGTTCCAGCGAAAAATTCCCGGCAGATCCGTCGCGGGGTCGACGGCGTCGCTGAAACGCGCTGCCTGGAAGGTCCAGGAATTGACATCAATGATCCAGAAATCAACGCCCAGCATTACGGTCATGGCACTCGCCGCCAGATAGACCAGCAGCATCATCCAGACCAGTCGCAGCGACAGAAACATGCAGGCGCCCAGCAGACGTACGCTGAGTCCCAGTCGCAGTTCCAGCAGTTCGTAGGCGCTGGTCGCTCGCTGCCGCATATACACGGGAATAAACAGGTAGGCGACGACCGCAAAGATCACGGGATAGGTGAGCAGCCCGATCAGTGTCACCGGTCCCTTGCCGGCCGCTTCACCCGGCATGGACAGATACGAAATCGTACTCAGCAAGGTGGCGAACAGAGAAACGCCGACAAAAAACGGATTCATGTTGCCGCCGCCGATGAAGTATTCCTTCGTCGACGTCTGGCGGCGTCCGTACCACCAGCCAAGTACAATGGTCGAAATGGCGTAGGTCAGAATGATCAGCCAGTCAATCCACGTCAGACCAGCCGGCTCTGATCCGGCTTCGGCCGCCTCGGCAGCATGACACATGTTTGGTGTCAGAACAAACAGTGCAAACAGAAGAGTCAGTCGGAACATGCGTCACTCGTTGTCAAATAATTCTGCGCGGCCGGTGATCATACCCAGCCGAGTGATTTGGAAACTTCAGCGGCGTGTCGAGTCAGCATCGCTGCCAGCGATTCTGTCCGCGACGCTGCCATTCGGAATGCCGGACCGCCAAGCATCAGAGCGGCGTTTACCGGTTGCGTGGCGTGCAGCACCGGCACGCTGAGCAGGCAGGTGTCGGCGTCCCGCTGTTCGGCATAGCCCCGGCGGCGAACACGCGCCAGTTCACGCCGAAAGCTGTCGACCGTCGGCAGTCCCCGGCGACTTGCCCGGCGTGCCGCGGCCAGCTCCGCGCTGACCGTGGCCGGATCGCGGTAGGCCATGATGGCTTTGCCGGCCGGATGATTCCAGACCGGCACTCGCAGGCCCCGCCGTTCCCCCAGCCGGATGTCCTGTGTCGACACGCAGTCATACAGATAGGCAATCTGCCCCTGACTGTAATGTGCGGCGAACGCCGTTTCTTTTGATTCACGGGCGATCGCGTCGACATGCGGGATGACGGCTTCGCGAAACGGCATCCGTTCCTGCAGCGCCTGACCCAGTTCGAAAAGACGCAGGCCGAGGTCATAACGGCCGTCCTGCCTGACCTGCACATAGTCACGGGAACGGAACGTCGTGAGAATGCGGGATACAGCACTCTTGTCCATCTTCAGCCGACGGCTCAGATCCAGCACGCCCACAGGGGCCTCGGCCCCCAGCGCATCCAGAACGTTCATCGCCTTGACAAGAGTTCCCAACGGTTGCGACACGCCGGCCGGCTCCTAACGATGTGTAATGTGCAATAGGCGTCTCACAATACACAACGCACCAGCAGCCCGCAAGCAACTTCCCCGTCCCTGCGATTCGGGTGCGACATCATGTGCAGCACAGCGTCTACAGCGGCGTCTTCGCCGCGACGTCTGATGCTGCGTCGCGTGGTTTGTGTCGGTACAACTTCGGACGGTCGGTGTGGTTGTACACCAGTCGGCTTACTGCGTAACCAGATCTGCATCCCATTCAAACGACTCGGTTTCGCGAATTGCATTCAGCCAGTAGGCGGAGCTGGTGATCTGCAGGCGGATCGACGACTGTTCAGATCCGTCCACACGGACCGCCCAGATGATGGATCCGGCGTCATCAATCCGGCCGGCGGCAATCTGTTCGCCGAACAGGCGATTCAGAATGGCGGAATCGTCCATCCCGGCCGACAGCAGCCGGACCAGCAGCGCGGGATCCATCGAATCTTCGAAGACCGCCAGTGATGCCGGGTCCGCACACGAAACGATCAGGGTCACGCAGAGAGCGTCCGGCGTGGGGAATTCCATTTCATTGACGGTATTCAGCAGACTGGCGATGGCGAACATCCGCTGATGAAATTCAAGGTCGGCTGACTGCTCCCAAAGTCGTTCGTGCTGACTTTCGATGCTGAAGTTCCTGATCTGACCATCGGTCAGTTCGGTCCCGAGTCGGTATTTCAGCAACACGGCGGCGGCTTCCGGCGGCTCCAGATCCTGCAGGGCCAGCAGGCACATGTCGCGAAGTTCCTCGGCGGGGATCGCGGCGGCGCCATCGACGTCCAGTTCCTCCAGAATGGCGACGTAGTCGGCCGGCAGCCAACTACCCTCCAGTTCTGTCAGTTCCTCAAGGCTGTCCACTTCAACTCGGTACTTCGTCATACAGTGTTCCTGAAAAGAAAAATCGAACACCGCAGTATAACAGATGTCCGGATGCGGCGGTTCAGATTCTCTCGGACCAGACAGAACCGGCGGCCATCCGGGCTTGTCGCCCAACGCTCAAGATTTTCAAAACGGCGCTGATTTACCGAAAAATCTGAGTGACGCGGGTGACGGAATCAGCCCTTTATACCCTGACAACCTGTTTTCCTGGAGAAACGGGTGATTCCGGAGTACCTTGTGGGTGAAGAGGATCAGGCAGATGAGTTCCACCGAAGACCAGTTCGCCCCGCCGGCATCCGGCACAAAGATCGCCCCGGCGCGCATTCAATCGCCGGACAGTTCGGCGTCTGCTCTGGTCGCTCTGCTGGATCAGTACATGGACGATCTGCAGGCGGGCAGAAATCCCGACCGGGCGCAGCTGCTGGCCGATCATCCCGAACTGGCCACTCGGCTGGAGGAATGTCTGGACGGGATCGAGTTTGTGCACCAGACATCGCATTCCCCGACGGGCACGCCATCGGAACTTGGCGATTTCCGGATCGTGCGTGAAATCGGTCGGGGCGGCATGGGAGTCGTGTATGAAGCCGAACAGAAATCGCTGAAGCGACGGGTGGCGTTGAAGGTTCTGCGTTTTGGCGGCGTGGCAGATGCCGAGGCTGTGCAGCGATTTCATCGAGAAGCCGAAACCGTTGCGGGACTCGACCACGGCAACATCGTTCCCGTTTATTCCGTCGGTATTCAGGACGGTGTGCATTATTACGCGATGCAGTTTATTGAAGGACACAGTCTGGCGGAATACGTCTGCAGCCGCGGTGGCCGATCATCAGGTCGCCAGCCGGACGACGCTGCCGGACCTGCCGGATCTGCTAACAGTGCCGGCACTGCGACATCAGCCGCACCGGTGTTTGTGACGAGCCCGCAACAGACGGCCCGGTGGGGGCTGTCGGCTGCTCAGGCGTTGTCGCACGCACATCGGAAGGGAGTGGTGCATCGCGACGTCAAGCCGTCAAACCTGATTCTCGATCGTGACGGCCGCCTGTGGCTGACGGATTTCGGACTGGCTCGCCGCGACATCGACACCACGCTAAGTATCGCGGGGACGCTGCTCGGAACACCGCGGTACATGAGTCCCGAACAGGCGGCGGCAGCGATGAAGCCGATGGACCATCGGACAGACATCTACAGTCTGGGGGCAACTCTGTACGAACTGACAACGGGAGAGCCGGTCTTTGATGCCGATACACCGCAGGGCGTGATCACTCAGATTCTGAACAACGTGCCGCGTGCGCCTCGGAACCTTGATCCCGATCTGCCCCGCGATCTGGAGACCATCATTCTGAAATGTCTGGCCAGGGAGCCGGCCGACCGTTATGCGACCGCAGCGGACCTGGCTGAGGACCTGCAGGCGTTTCTGGATGACCGTCCGATTCGGGCTCGTCGTCCGACGGTGGTCGAACGCACGGTGCAGGCTCTTCGTCGGCACCGCCGAGTGGCGGGGGCCGGAGCGATCTCTGCCGGGATCGCCGTCCTGCTGGTTGTCGGCGGGCTGCTTGCATCGCAATACTATGCTGCATCTCGGCTGGGGGAAGTCCGGTTTACGACATCCGGGCCCCGCATGGTCGGTGAGATTGTCGATGAGCGACAACAGACGCTGATTGGCGGTTTTCCGGTTCCCACGGCTGAACCTCTGAAGCTGCCCGCGGGCGAATACACGGTCCGGCTGTCGGCAGACGGGCTGCTGAGTGAGACATGGCCGCTGGAAGTGGAACGCGGCGGGCAGCAGTTGTTTGACGTCAACTTCCGATCCCGCTGGCTGTGGCCGCCGCTGGAACTGGACCCGACTGCATGGATTCAGGTGGACGTGCTCGGTGTCGAGGGGGCCGGGACGGAAACGTCGCCCGGTGGCGCGGACCTGCTGATCCAGAGTTACAAAACCGGTATGTCCGGACAGGATTTCCAGACAAGGCTGCGCTGCATCGACGGGGCGACGGGCTCATCGGCGTGGCCTCAGGATCTGATTCTCAACAGCAGCACGGCGCCGGACGTACCATATGCGTCTGAGTGGGCCACGATGCTGATGAATCCCGGTGTCCTGAGCGACGATCTGAATCGGCTGGTGCGGCCGCTGATGGACCTGAACGGTGACGGTATCACGGATCCGGTTCTGATGTCACGAAGCAGCCCGTCACTGCTGGCAGTGTCCGGAAAGGATGGAACGCCGCTGTGGTGGCATCGCGCCCGACCGCTGCTGCCGAACAACGAATCGGGCCTGAACGGCCGATGGACATCATCCGGTGGGAGTGCGGTGATCGGTCAGCCGACCCTGATCGACGCAGATGCCGACGGAACTCCGGATGTCGTGGCCTGTTTCATGTCTTACGGCGAAACCTTTCATCCGGCATCGGGAGAAGCTGTCTCGTCCGGCCAGCAGTGCTGGATCAAGGCGGTCTCCGGGCGAACCGGTGAATCGCTTTGGACGAGTCGTATCAGCGACAGCATCGGCGCCGTGCTGAGCAGTTCTGACGCGGCGGAAAAAACACGCATTGCCTGTCAGATTGCAGTAGCCCGTCTGGGACAGCGTCAGGTAATCGTCACGGTTGTGGCACGGCAGCTTCTGGGATTTGACCTGGTCAGCGGAGACGAAGCATGGACGCCATATCAGCTGGACTTTGATCCATACCGCCCGCCGGTCTACCGTGACGTGAACGATGACGGGACGACCGATGTATTGTTTGTGCGGTCCCGCAATGACAACGATCTGGAGGCTCTGGCGATGCCACTGCCGGCTGTGGCGAACTCCGCTGGCGGGAACACGCCGCCGGCAGGTCCCGCCTTTGCCACAGCATTCCGTCCGAGCGAGCAGCGGAGCGACTTTCGCAGGGGCCGTGACGACTGGTTTCTGGTGGAAGACCTGAACGGTGATGCCACCGTGGAAATCATTTTTGCCACCGGAAAATTCGACGGTGCCGGCGGTTCCGTCGGTTCCGACGGTTCCGTCGGTTCTAAATCTGATTTGTGCTGGGGCGGCGTAGAAATGATCGACGGCCGCAGCGGTGAATCCATCTGGAAGCGTCGACTGTCCGTGACCGATCAGCCTCAGCCGCCGTCCGTCGATCGCCTGATCACAGGCCCGGATCTGAACGGTGACGGTTATCGTGATATCTTTGCGTCCTGGCTGGGGCCGAACAGTTCGTCTGATGCCGAGTGGGAACCGTCGGTCAGGGTGGTGGCGCTTTCCGGAAAGGACGGAGCCACGCTGTGGCGCTGGCACGCTCCGGTGACCCGCTCGCATCACACTTACGATCGCAGCGGGCCGATGAGATGGTGGCAGCCCGGACCGGATGGCTGGCCGATTCTGGTGGTGCCGGTCGCCAGGGCGCGCGGCGGTCAGGATCTGACATGGTTTCTGTCTTCGGCGACCGGTCAGCAGCTGCACACGTTGTCGGATGTCGCTGATCCGCGGGTCGCTGATTTCAACGGTGACGGCATCCGTGACCTGTTGTACCGCGTATGGCCACAGGGATCGCCTCGACTGCTGGTGGTGAAAGGTGCTCCGTCGGAACCCTGGAAGCGGCTGGGAGAATGGCGGCCGGTTAAAGACCTCGATCACGATGGCAGCGACGATTTTCTCAGCGAGACCTCAAGCACTGCTGTGTCCGGAAGGGATAATAAGTTGCTCTGGCGGCACGACACCGCATTCGATCCTGGCGTTGCCCCCTTGGCTCCTCCGCTGCCTTTTGGCGATCTGAACGGCGACGGAATTCCGGATATCGTGGGGCTGCAGCAGGAGCCGTTTCCGCAGACGTATGCGTCTCCGGTCGCTGTTTCCGGTCGCGACGGCCGGCAGTTGTGGCAGGGAGCGGACTTTGGTCTGGCAGCCGGCGCGAGCGGCAGCGGCACAGGTCGCCGCGGAAGCTACAACTGGCCCGCCTGCGACTGGACGGACCTTGATGGTGATGGCTGTGCAGAATTTCTGGTGGTCCACATGCTGCAGCGTGACCGCCGGAACCACGGCAGCAGCAGTGGTCAGCCCGTTCTGAGCGTTCTGTCCGGACAGGACGGCCGTCTCAAATGGCAGACGCCGATCGCTCGGGGAAGCCTGCTTTGCTGGCCGGATCCGTACGGTCGGAAGTTTGACGACCTGAATCGCGACGGTACCGATGATATCGTCGTCTGGGCTCCGGTCGAACAAACGTCCGAAGCCGCCGCCGACCGAGCAACAGCGGGCACGCAACGATTCGGCGGACCGGGGCAGAATGCTTTGTTTGCTCCGCGCGCGATCAGCGGCAGCGACGGATCCACACTGTGGGCGACCCCGGAGTTGTCCGTCGCAGAACAGGGCTGGCTGTGGCCGCGGGCCGCCACCGGAGACATTGATGGTGACGGCCAGCCGGAGGTTGTTGTCGGTCGGGATGTTGATGGATTTCAGCGGGACCGGGGTTCAAAGCATGAACTGTTGGTGCTGAACGGCAGCGACGGGACGGTGAAATGGTCGTATTCCTGGTACGGCTCTTCAGACATTCTGCCCCCGTTGCTGGTGGACTTTGACGGGGACGGACGACATTCGGTCTGCCTGGGGCTGCACGAAAGTGGCCGGCAGCGTGAAATCGCCGTCTTCGAGGCCGGCGGCAGGGGCAGTCATCGCCTGCCGTTTGATCTCCGCAGTAACATGATGTACAGAGCCGCCCTGTGGAACGTCGCCGACGTTGATCGAGATGGCCGCGAAGAACTGCTGTTCGCTGATGAACATCGACTGGTCGCCAGCCGCGGACGTGTGGGTGAAGAGATCTGGTCCCGAAAACTGCCGGATCGGAATGCTGTGCTGCTGGTTGAACGTGAATTCACTGGCGAACGATCTGAGGCCGTCGGTCCCGCCGAATTGATTCTGTGGGCAGGCACATCGGTCCACGGCCTGAACCCGAAGACAGGTGAATCGGTGTGGCGCTGTGATGGACAGGTGGCACCAGGCCCCGGTGCTTCACGCCCGCCACAGATCAGGTTGGTCAGAGGGAGACAATCGGATCTGCCACCGCAGATCGTCTTCAACGCTGCGTTCAGTTCCGGCAGCCTTACCACGATCAGCCGACAGGCGTGGCCGATTGATGCGTCAGGTCACTTCCTGCCACCGGCTCCGCAGCAGCGCAGCTATGAACCGCTCGAAAAAGAACCGCAGCCGCGTCAGCCGCTGCCGTGGATCAATGATCGTGTGCCGAGTCTGACTCAGCATCTCGAAGGCCTGTTGATTCCTTCCGGACTCGCCATGCTGCTGATGATCATGCTGCCGATCCGGCTGCTTCGCGCGTCGCTTTGCCGTTCCACTACGCTGACCGCCATTGCACCGCTGCTGGGCCTGTGTCTGGTCAGCGCACTGGGTGTTCTGGGGCCGTTCGAACAGGTGGTGTCCAGCGCCATCGCGCTGGCGCTGCCTGTGCTGCTGCTGACCCGTTTTGTCAAGAATCGCAATTCCGGCGACGGGCTGCTGGCAGGCATTGCTGTCGTGTTGTTGTGCGTACCACTTGTCCTGCTGTATGCGACGCCTCATGTACGGATTGCCACCAGAACATGGGCCGCACGCTACTGGCTTGAGGAACTGTTCATTGAACCGTTGATGCTGGGGCTTGTTGTTGGGTTTCCCGGATATCTTTACGGGACAATGCTGTTCAAAGCCACGCGGCAGGCTGACGGGAAAAACGTTCGCCGGCTGCTGGCCGGAGCAACGATTGCGGCACTGATTCTGGCAGCAGTCACTATCGGCCTGGAAACAGAATTTCGCGTGGATCAGCTCAACTATTCGTGGAACGGCTGGTATATCATCTGGTTCTGGGGAGCCTCTGTGACGGGTCTGCTGGCGGCGGTCCGAATGACCCCGAAAGCGGCGGTCAACGTACTTCACCGAATGTCGGCAAAAACGAACAGAGAGAACCGGAAAGCGGGCATCGAAACCAGTGGTGCCGCTTAATCATGGTGTGCTCTTCAGTCGCAGGAGCAATGCGGGAAACCGGTGGGCGTGTTGTGGCCTTTCTCTGTTTTCTGAGTTTCACCAGTGTGGATGTCAGACCCGGATTTACGTCGAGCCACCTGCAGCCGAGGTTGATGCTGTTCAGCCAACCCACCAAGCCGCCAACCCGCAGGCCGCCCAGGCACTTTTTTATACTCAGCAGTGGCTGCTGGTGCCGTACTGTTTTCCACAGGAAGATACGTTGTCCGACTCCTCTGTCATGGTTGCCCGGCTGATTCGAACCTTTCGCGCAGGCGATGTCGAGGCGGGTAACGAATTGCTGAAGCGTTACCGGCCGTGGCTCAGGCTGCTGGCTCGTCTGCAGATCGATCCACAGCTGGACCGACGCTTTGATGCATCCGACATCGTTCAGCAGACGATGCTGGAAGCCGTCCGTGATTTTCCGCAGTTTCAAGGAAACACCGAAGCGGAGTTCACCGCCTGGCTGCGTCAGGTTCTGGGTCACGCGCTGGGGCATGAACTGCACCGCCACCGTGGCGCGGCGAAGCGCCATGTCGGCCGTGAAATTTCGATCGATCAACAGCTGGCCGAATCTTCACAGCGCCTACGCTCGTGTCTGGCGACGTCCGATACATCCCCCAGCGACAATGCAGAGCGACACGAACAGGAACTTCTGCTGGCCGAGGTTCTGGAACGATTGCCCGTCGACTACCGCGACGTAATTGTGTTACGCAACCTGCAGGGGCTTTCGCATGAACAGATTGCGGACCGGATGAATCGAAACGTCGGCGCCGTTCGAATGCTGTGGGTCCGCGCACTGGCGATGCTGAAAAAGCAGATAGTCTCAAAGGATTCATAAAGGATTCATAAAGGGACAGGCATATTCAGGTTCATAAATCATAAAGGAAGTGCCGATCAATGCCTGTCCCCTTCGTTGGCAGGGAAATTCGATCTCAGCAACGGGGCCGGGGCTATGGGATCTGCTGCTTCCAGGCTGGTGGGCGCGCAGATTCTCCTCGAAGCAACTTCATGCCGGGGGCTCAGGCACGGTTCCGGGCTTCCAGCGCGCAGCACGGTGCACTGAACAAACCATCACAGGGCAGCTAGGGATCAGAAAAGGGACAGGCATTTTCATGTCCATTGAAGTGCCGGTTATTGCCCGTCCCCTTAGTTGGCGCCCCGGTTAATGCCTGTCCCCTTAGTTGGCGCCATGAGATCTGCTGCTTCCAGGCTGGTGGGCGCGCAAATTCTCCTCGAAGCAACTTCATGCCGGGGGCTCAGGCACGGTT
>JAVKCM010000017.1:0-32460 GCA_040222735.1 Fuerstiella sp.
CTTACGGCACTCGGCTCACTCTTGAGTTCCCAGATAACGACCGGTGTTTTCCCCCGAAAGAGTGGGTAACGACACGGGAGTCATGCGCGCGAGACGCGCTCCTGCGTGGGGGAACGATGTACGGGGCAGCCGGGTGCCGTCGGCTGTCCGACATCGACTTGAAGATTCGCCGCTGTCCGACCATGATGCCATCAGTCTGATGTCAGGACGAAAACAAACTTCATCTCGAAAGCATCTGCCATGCGCGGCGTACTGGTTCTTGCGTGGTTCAGTCTGTCTGTCACATTGTCGGCAGCCGAACGTCCGAATATTGTCTGGATCAGCTGTGAAGACATCAGTTCCCATCTTGGGTGCTACGGCGACCCGCATGCCACCACACCGCATCTGGATGCCTTTGCTGAAGAAAGCGTCAGGTACACGCAGGCCTTCACTGTGCACGGTGTGTGTGCTCCGTGTCGCACCGGCATCATTACCGGCATGTATCCGATCGGCATCGGTGCCAACCACATGCGGTCGAAGGCGACGTTGCCCGATCAGATTCAGTGCTTTCCGCACTACCTGAAACAGGCCGGTTATTACTGCACCAACAATTCGAAGACGGACTACAACTTCCACTGGAAGGAAGCGGACGTGTGGGACGAGTCCTCGAACAAGGCACACTGGAAGAACCGCCGCGACAGCAGTCAGCCCTTCTTTGCCGTCTTCAACATGACGATGACCCATGAAAGTCGTATCTGGCCTCAGAACTGGAAGAAGGTGGTTCAGGGCGTGCCGCCGGCCAGACTGCATGACCCGGACGTCATTAAAGTACCACCGCTGTATCCGAATACGCCGGATGTTCGCGCGGCCCATGCTCGGCTGCTGGACATCATCATGGTGATGGACGCGCAGGCCGGGAAGTATCTGCAGGAGATCGAGGACGCGGGTCTGACGGACGACACGATCGTGATTTTCTGGTCTGATCATGGAAACGGGTTTGCGCGGGCCAAGCGCTGGATTTATGACAGCGGGACGCTGGTTCCCATGATGGCTCGTGTGCCGGAAAGATTTCGGGTGGACGGACAGGGTGTGCCGGGAAGTGTGAGCGATCAGTTGATCAATCTGATTGACCTTGGTCCGACCGTGCTGAATCTGGCCGGCGTTGAGATTCCTGAACACATGTTCGGTCAGCCGTTTCTGGGCCCGAATCTTCCTGAACCCCGCCAATATATTCACGGTGCTCGCGACCGAATTGATGAACGTTTTGACATGGTTCGATCGGTCCGCGACCGCCAGTTCCGCTATCTGCGGAACTACAATTCGTGGCGGCCGGCCCTGCAGTTCATTGAATATGCCGAAAACAGCGTCACGCGGAAAGAGATGCGACGACTCTATGCCGCCGGCACGCTGCCCCGCGAATCAGCTCAGTTTCTAAACCCCATTCGGCCACCGGAAGAACTCTACGATCTGCACGCCGATCCGTGGGAACTTCACAATCTGGCCGCCGATCCTGCTCATGCTGCAACGCTGAAGCGGCTGCAGGCTGAGTGTGATCGCTGGCAGCTTGAGGTGCGTGATGCGCACCTGATTCCGGAAGCGATTCTGGATGAGGAGGAAGGCCGCGTGGGCAACCGGTGGCAGATTCTGAACGGCGGTGACGACGGTGCTGCGCGGGTACGGAAGCTGAATCAACTGGCTCGAATCGCCAACAACCCGACTGGAGACGCCGTCGAGCAGTTGATTGCGGCCGCTGGTGATGCAGACCCGGCGGCTCGCTGGTGGGCGATCACCGGGCTGACGAACGCCGGTGCGGACAGCGCTGCTGCCCGACAGGCCGTGGATCAGGCTGCGAGCGATGAATCAGCCTCTGTCCGAGTGGCGGCGGCCCGTGCCCTGCATCAGCTGGGGCAGACCAATCAGGCTGTGTCGCTGCTGATCCGGGAGCTGGGTCACCGCAGCGAATTCGTACGGCATGCGGCGATCAACGAAATCGATGAAATCGGCCCGGGCGCCTCAGCGGCGGCCGAAGTCATCCGCCCGATGAGGAACAAGAAGGGGTACATCGGGAATATCGCCCGCCATGCCCTGGCTCAGTTTGATTAGCAGAACGCGTTCAGCAATGAAAAAAGGGAGCTCACGTCGTGTGAACTCCCTTCGGCGATGAGGATCATCGTGGGGAGATAACGGCCGCTGAGATCGCGGCGTCATCCTGTCAGGACTTGATGCTAGTCGCAGCCTCCCGGTGCAATGCAGCTGGGAGCGTTGCAGGTCGGAGGGCAGGGGTCACAGCACGGATCACAGCAGACCGGAACCTGTCGGCAGACGACCCGAGGAACGCAGCGTGTGGAGCAGACCTTGACGCAGCGAGGAATACACTTGGTTTTCGTTACCAGCCTGGTTTCGCAAACCTGTTCACAGACCGTGTAAGGAATTCGGCGAGTACACTGCTGCTGAACCATGCGGCAGGTGGTGTAGGGAATTCGCTTGGTGATGCAGTGAGTTTCCATGCGGCATTTCGTGTACGGAATCTGCTTTGTCACACATTCGTTTGTCCAGGTGCAGACCGTGTACGGAACCTTTTTGGTGCAGGTTTCCTGAACCATCGTGCAGACCGTGTAGGGAACCTGACGAGTGCAGGTTTCCTGAGTGTAGGTGCAGACGGTGTACGGAACCTTCTTCGTGCAGGTGACCGGAATCTGGCAGCAGACGGTGTAGGGAACCTTCTTGTGGCAGATTTCCGGAACCATGCGAGTGCAGCAGATCTGCTTCTGAACAGTGCAGGGAACCCACCGCTTGCAGCAGATGGTCTGACACGGTCCCGGGCAGCAGATAATCTTTGAGCAGCAGGGGTTGCACGGATCGGGCACACACTTCTGAATCATCGGGCCGGGAACCTGCTTGGTGTAGGTTTCCCAGCGCCCGCTGCAGACGTCTACCGTCCGGGTTTCCGTGACCGGCTTCATGACGGTGTAGCAGCAGTCTCGGTAGCACGTTTTGGCTTCCGTTTTGTAGGTTGTGTAGCAGCAGTCCCGGTAGCACGTCTTGTAGGACGGCTTGCAGACGTTATAGCAGACCGTTCGGTAGCACGTCTTGTAAACCGGCTTGCATACGTTGTAGCACACGTCCCGGTAGCACGTCTTGTAGCACGGCTTCCGGACATTGCAGGTCACGGTCCGGTAACAGGTTTCCACCACCGGCTTGCAGACCTGACACTGAACATCGCGATAACACGTCTCGTAGACCGGCTTGCAGACCGTGTAGCATTCGTCGCGGTAGCAGGTCTTGTACACATTCCGCAGACAGGACACAGGAACCGTTTCCGTGCAGCGGTCGAATACCACTCGAGTGGTTTCACAGGGCTGCTGTTCCCACACCACTTCTCGAACGGTGCGGTACTGCACATTGCAGCCGCACTTTGCTGCACCGAAATCGGAGCAGTCATCACAGGCCTGTGCTGGTACGGCTGAGTAGCCGCCCAGCCCCAGCAATCCAGCACTTGTCACACCGCCGTTCATCAGCAGAATGACTGCTGCAGCGGCTCCCACCATGAGCCTTTTCATCGCCTCTTACCTTTTTACCGGGTCAACTGATACGGGCACATCCACTTTGCCCGTAAGGAACTTCACGCCCAGTCTTCTTCGTCTATCTTGTTTTCCCATCTTTACGAGCTGGTCCCGATTGCCTTAACCTCCGTGGCAGAACCTGTTTCGTGACTCAACTAACCAGTTGATCTGGTCCGAAAAGATTTATCGGCGTGGCATGCATGACCGCCACAGCCGGACCCGAATAGTCCGATCAGTCGCGCAATCCTTCTTATTCTCCCTGTTTGACGCATGTTTTCAGACGCTCACGCCGCACAACCGGCAGAAGGCAGCGGCCTGCCGAGTTTGGCGGCTGAGTGGAAATCTGCTGCGGATTCTTAGGCTGTGCGGCCAAACCCGGTGTTGAAGCAAACCGGGCTTTTTCAGTACTCTGCCCGCCGCGGCACGGGACGCCGCCTTCTTTGTAAACACAACCGAGTTAACGACATGGATGTTGAACGCTCACTGCTGAAGCGCCTGTGCGCCAGCCAGACGATACTGGTGTTAAGCCTGACCGGTGTAGTGGCTGGAACTTTGCTGGCCATCGGCTGCCAGACAGCTCCGGTGACCAACCGCCGTCAGCTGCTGGTGATGTCTGAAGAAAAAGAAAACGCGATGGGGCTGACGGCCTATCAGGAAGTGCTGAAGGAAGAACCGGTCACTCAGAACACCGCGGCCGTCGAACTTGTTCGGAAGGTCGGTCAGCGGATTGCGGCGGTGGCGGATCGCCCGGACTTTGACTGGGAATTCAACGTCATCGAAGCGAAAACGCAGAATGCCTTCTGTCTGCCTGGAGGCAAAGTGGCCGTGTACACGGGCATTCTTCCGATCTGTCAAAGCGAAGCGGGACTCGCCGTGGTGATGTCGCATGAGATCGGGCATGCCATTGCCCGGCACGGTGGTGAGCGCATGTCACAGCAGACGGTACAGAATACGGTTCGAGATGCCGTCAAGTATGTGATGCGTGAAAAGGACGACGACACTCAGAAGATAGTGCTGACGGCCTATGGAGCCGGAGCTCACTACGGGGCCATTCTGCCGTACAGTCGCAAGCACGAACTGGAGGCGGACCACATCGGAATCATGCTGATGTCGAAGGCCGGCTACGATCCGTCAGAAGCCCCGGAATTCTGGGAACGTTTTGCCAGCCAGAAGGAAGGCGCTGCTCCGCTTGAGTTCATGTCAACTCATCCATCGGATGCCCGCCGGTCCGCCGCCTTAAGAGATCTTCTGCCCGAGGCGATGGAACTGTATAAAGCCGCCCCCGAGCAGCTTGGGTCTGGTGACATAATCGAAGATGTCGTTCCGCTGGGGATCTGACCAGGCGGTCACAACCTGCCGCAGCCAGAATCCGGACCTGTTTTGCCCGCATGGAGGCCGCTATGAAGATCCGAAACCGCTATGCCAACTGGATGATCGCCCGAATTGCGACGTGGATTCTGCGTCTTATGTTTCTTACCGTCCGCGTCGATCATCGCAGAATTGCGCCCGACGGGACTCCGTATGCGCCTGCCACCTCGTCGACGCGATACTGTTTCTGCATGTGGCACGATGCCATCGTAACCGCCCTTTTTGCCCTGAAAACCTACAAATTGTCCGGACTCATCAGCCGCCATCAGGACGGCACCTACCTGACTCACGCGATCAGGCTGCTGGGCATCACTCCGGTACGGGGGTCCGCCAGTCGCGGCGGTGCTCAGGCCACACGGCAGCTGATTGACCGCCCGGACCTTCACGTCTGCATTACGCCGGATGGGCCACGCGGGCCGCGCCGCGTCATGAAGGATGGAATCGTCTATCTTGCGTCTCGAACCGGGCGTCCGGTGGTCCCGACCACCGTCACCGCGACCAGTTACTGGTCGGTTCCTGGTGGCTGGTCTGACATGCTGATTCCCAAGCCATTTTCCACAGCGCTGCTGCTGGCGGGAAAGCCGATTGAAGTTCCACCTGATCTATCCCGCGCTCAGATTTCTGAGGTGACCGATCAGATTCAGCAGGAAATGGATCGGCTGCATCTGATCGGGCAACGGCTGGTGCGCGGTGACGAATCCGTGTTTTCTCTGGTAGCTCAGACAGGTAAATACCCGGACGACAAAATTCGGCCGGTAACCGAGACGACTCAGCCCGATTCATTGGATCCCGAACCACGACAGGCGGCGTGAAGAAAACCCCGCTTCCGTCGCCCGGCGGAACGGCTGATTGATTGACCAGGGCGGCCCCGGCAGACAGCAGATGTCAGACATCGCTGAGTGAGAAGTCGTCGGGCGACGAGCAGACGCCGCAGAACCGCGGTCGGAAACCGAAGCGGGCCACAGGGAAGTTATCCCCTGTGGCCCGTTTGCCATGTTACCGCGGCGAACTGTGTGGAAACATCGCGGTGCCGGTGCACCGGCCGGATCTTCGTTTTCCTGCGCGGTGTCGGTTGTATTCAGACATCTCGGTTACTGCGACGGTGGAGACGCAGCGAGTCAGGCGAAAACCGAGTCACGCTGAGCGTGCACTCATAAATGGTTCGGGCCTACGCGATAGATTTGAGACCTCCGTCGGAGTAAATCCGAAATGTCTGGTGTCTTCTGCGAAACATCATCGGCAGTTGGACGAAGTCGCTGAACTATTTTGCCTTATGCACCGCAAACGGCGCGAGAAATTCGAAGAACTTTTCAGGCCGGGAGGAAGTTCTTTTCTGTCGGCCGGTCAAAGGGCGGATCTTCGTACGGGAATCTTCGCATGACAGACTCTGCCCAGACGGCGATTGGAAAGACGAACCCAGGCTGTCGGAAAAAGATCGAGCCCCGAACTTGACTCGGCCGACACGGCGGGGCGATGGGTTTGACGGCTGGATCCTTTTCTGAGATGGTCAGGAGGATAAACGTCCGGGGTATTCGAACACACCGAGTGGCGGATCAACGGATCGCCCTGCTCACCCCCCCCTCTCCAACCTGAAACCTGAAAAGCGTCATGGCGCGAATCCGCCTGCCTGCCAACAATCAACGGAATTTGTCCTGTGGAACTGAAGTCTATGAGAAAATCTGCTGACAGGTTGCTGTGTGTTCTGGTGTTGATCGCGTCGACCGCGATGGTCACGGCGGCCGATCGTCCGAATGTTCTGTTCATTGCCGCGGACGACCTGCGGTGCGATCTGGGATGCACGGGCAATACGGAAGTGCTGTCTCCGAATCTGGATGCGCTGGCCGCCAGCGGACGCCTGTTTACTCATGCGTACTGTCAGCAGGCGGTCTGTAATCCGTCTCGAGCCTCGTTGCTGACCGGACGTCGGCCGGATACGCTGCAGATCTGGGACCTGGCGACGCATTTTCGGGATCAGGTACCTGACGCGGTGACTCTGCCGCAGCATTTTCTGAATCACGGCTACTTCACTCAGAACATCGGAAAGATCTACCACAACTGGATTCATGAAGTGCACGGAGATCCGGCGTCGTGGACCGTGCCGGCCGTCATGCACTTTGCCACCCACAGTTCCGACAAGCCTCAGGTAGTCGGTGAACTTCCGGCGAATTCAGCCAGCGATCTCAAGTGCGAATGTCGCGATGTCCCGGACGACGCCTATTTCGACGGGCGGATTGCGTCGCTGGCTGTTGAGGCACTCAAAGAACGCAGCCGCAGTGATCAGCCATTTTTTCTGGCGGTGGGTTTCTGGAAACCTCATTCTCCCTTCAATGCTCCGGCAAGGTATTGGGATCTGTACGATCGATCTCGCCTGTCGCCGCCTCTGAACCCCGAATGGCCCCAAAATGCTCCGCGCATTGCCTGGCACAACAGTCGCGAGATACTTGGTTCGAAACAGCGAACGCTGTCCGCCGAAGCGGTGATGGAGATACGCCACGGTTATCTGGCCGCGATCAGCTATTTCGATGCTCAGGTCGGACGAGTGCTGGCCGAGCTGGACGCACTGCAGCTGCGAGACAACACTATTATTGTGTTCTGGTCCGACCACGGTTATCACCTCGGCGAACAGACCCTGTGGGCCAAGACGTCCAATTTTGAACTGGATGCGCATGTGCCCCTGATCATCTCAACGCCGAAGATGCAGCACCGCGGACAGGCAACCGACGCTCTGGCTGAGTTGCTGGACCTGTACCCGACGCTGACGGAATTGTGCAGGCTGCCGGCGGTGCCGGAAACAGAAGGCACCAGTCTGGTGCCGGCGCTGAGGGATCCGCAGGCGGTGGTCAAACCCGCCGCCTACACCCAGCACCCGCGACCTGCTTATTACAAGGGAGCTCCTGAGGTGATGGGACGTTCTGTTCGCACAGCACGTTTCCGGTATACGTCGTGGCGTGATCACAAGACGGGCGTCGTGGTTGCTGAGGAACTCTACGACCACCAGCAGGATCCTCGGGAAACTGACAATGTGGTCGCCGATCCGCGGCACGCCGACGATCTGCGGTGCTGCCGAGAACTTTATGCGTCCGGCTTTGATCGGTGACATTCTCTGCCTCTACGCCTCTGCTTTCTGCATCAGGTGACTTATGATTCAGATGACATGGCCATGCCGTTTGTCGGTTCGGAAGTGTAGCTGGCCACGGTTTCTCGTGGTTGTGCTGATCAGCCTCTGTGTCAGCATGGCCGATGCGCAGATTCCTCAACCGGACGACGCCCCGCCACCGCTGACTCCTGAGGAAAGTGCCGGATGTTTTACCGTTCCGCCCGGTTTCAAAGTGGAGCTGGTGGCGTGTGAACCGCTGATTCAGGAACCCTCGGGTGTCTGCTGGGACGAAACCGGTCAGCTGTTTGTCTGTGAACTGCATGGGTACAACCTGGAAGGGCAGTACGACATTGAAGAACTGAACAAGACGGGGCAGCTGGACCGCGTGGTGCGGCGGGTTCAGGCAGAAGAGCGTCATAAAAAAGCGGCGGAAAAAGATACTTACGGCACGATCAGGAAACTCTATGACGACAACAACGATCGAGTAATGGATCGCGCCGAAGTCTGGGCAGACCGCCTGCCGCCGTGTCTGGGAATCTGCCCGGCCAACGGCGGGTTGATCGCAGCCTGCCAGACGCAGGTTCTGTTTCTTGCTGACCGCGACGGTGATGGAAAGGCTGAAGTCCGGGACGTGCTGTTTGAAGGATTCACCAAAGGTCCTCTGGAGCGCAGCATCAACTGCCCTCAGTGGGGACCGGACAACTGGATCTACCTGGGCAGCGGTGCGGGTGGCGGCACAATCCGGGGAAAATATCTTGCAGAGCCGGTTGAGCTTCCGAGAACCGACTTTCGTATCCGGCCGGACGGATCGTCCATCGAACCGGTGGTCGGAACGACTCATACGATGGGCTTTGCCTTTACCGAAGCGGGCGACCGGTTTGTGATTTCGACGCGGACGCCGGGAATCTTTGTCGCCCCGCTGTCGTGGCACTACCTGGCTCGCAATCCGGACGTTCCGGCTCCGGAACTGGAACATTCGGCGACCAGCGATCAGCGAACGTGGCCGACAAGTCAGCCTCATCCATGGCGAACCCGACGGGCCGAAGACCCGGGTTTCTCAGACTATTACAGCGATCGATACGGCATCGAGGAATCTGCTCCCAACGGCTACTTCACGTCGGCCTGTTCACCACTGGTCTATCAGGATGTACGGCTGCCGGGACTGCGAGGACACCTGCTGGCCTGTGAGCCGGCTCAGAACATGGTGCATCGATCCATCGTCGAACGCGACGGTACCCGACTCAGGCTGCGTCGGGCGGCCGGCGAAGAACAGTCTGAGTTTCTGACCTCCAGCGACCCGTGGTTTCACGCCATTTCGATGTCTCATGCTCCGGATGGAACCATTCTTATCGTGGACTTCTATCGCGAGATCATCGAAGACTATTCTGCGATTCCCCGGTACCTGCAGCAGCAATACGGACTGGTGGGCGGCCGGAATCACGGCCGAATCTGGCGACTCACGCACAAGGACTCTGAATCGAAAACCCCGCCGACAGAAGCGAACTCTGCTGGAAAGCATTCGGAGTCCACAACCGGTGCCACGATGGCCTCCGCCGACATGAGTTGTCTGACGCCGCTGCAGTTGTCGGCAGAGATCGCCAGTCCTGGTTTCTGGCGCCGGCAGACGGCGCGGCGGCTGCTGGTGGAACAGACAGAGCGGGACAAGGCGACGCAGCAGGACATATCTACGGAACTGTCTCGACTGGTCCGGGAAGCCGGTGAGCCGGCTACCGTGCTGAATGCACTGGCCACGCTCGATGGCACTGAACTGCTGACTGACAGCGACGTTGCGGCGGCGCTTCGTCATTCCGAGGCCAGTGTCAGACGCCGCGCTCTGCAGCTGTCTGAACGGTGGCTGAACAACGGCGGCGGTTTGCTGGATCAGGTGACGGCACTGACCTCGGACGATCAACCAATGGTGCGTCTGCAGCTGGCCCTGTCGCTGGGGGAGAGCCGGGATGACCGGGCATTAGACGCTCTCGCCAGGCTCGCTCGCGATCACGGCGACGAGCGCTGGATGTTGTCCGCCATTCTGACCGGCCTGCATCAGCAAAGCGGCCTGATGTTGTCGCGACTGCTGCAGACGCCCGACGACATTGGCCAGGCTGAACCTCTGCCTGGTCTGCTGAGTGCTGCAATTGCCCGTCGCCGCGACGGACCGGAACTTTCCCGGACGCTGCAGACGGTTGTGCAGATGAAGAACCGACGCCTTCTGATCACCTGCCTCGCAGGCATTCGATCGGGGCTGTCGCAGGCGATGGACATCGAGCTGAGTGAAGAAACGCGCGAGGCGGTGAAGCGGCTTGCCGTCAGTACCGATGACGCGATCCGAAATCAGGCGCTGCCGCTGATCAGCCTGCTGAATATGGAAACGGCGGAGGAACGGCGGGCCCGCCTGGCTCAGGCCGTGCAGGATCTGAACGATGTGACGCGGCCCACTCCGGAACGTGTTGCTGCCGTGTTTCAGCTGGCCGACGATCCGGATCCCGGAACGACGCAGACACTGCTGGCGGCCGTTGGTTCGGCGACGCCACGCGTGCGTGATGCGATTCTTGATGCCGTGCTGGCGCATCGCCACCGCGCGACTCAGCTGCTCGACGCAATCGAAGCCGGCACGGTGCCTGCCTCTGTGCTGACGTCCGTGCAGCGCGCGACGCTGCTGGAATCGAACCAGGCAAAGGTCCGTGAGAAAGCGGCTCGTCTGCTGACAGCGGTCAGCCACGCGGGTGATGAAAAATTCAATGAATATTCGGCGGCGCTGCAGCATCGCCGGGATGTGGTGCATGGCCAGCAGGTGTTTCGCACAAAGTGCGGCGGCTGTCATCAGGCCCATGGGATCGGGCATGCTGTGGGCCCTGATCTGAGTGCCGAGTTTCTGCGGGCCGAAGAAACGATTATTCGGGACATTCTTGTCCCCGGTGAAAAGATATCGTCCGGATATGTGACCTACACCGTCGCCACAACGTCCGGCAAGACCTTCAACGGACTGCTGGCATCAGAGTCACCAACCAGCATCACGCTGCGGCAGGCGGAAGGAAAAGAACAGGTCATTCTGCGTCGGGATGTTGAGGAACTGCGAGCGATGTCGGTATCTATGATGCCGGACAATCTGACCAGCACAGTGTCACCTTCAGATCTGGCCGATGCTCTGGCCTGGCTGCGTCGGCCGCCGACGGAGCTGGTTCTGCTGGATGAAGACGATGACGTGGTGAATGCCCTGCAGGAAGGTTCCGGCACGGTGGAATTCATTACCGGCGACAGCCACAGCGGGCAGCGGTGTCTGCAGGTAACCCCGTTTCAGCGACATTCGCCGCGAATTCCCGGCTGGAAATTTCGGATTCGTGAGCGTCCCGGGGCGGGCGAGTACCGTTATCTGCGGATGGCGTGGAAGGCGCCTGAGGCACACGGCGTTCTGCTGGAACTGGCGGACAGCGGAAACTGGCCACCGGCGGAAAAACCGCTGCGAAGGTATCACGCCGGCCGCAATTCTACCAGCTGGCAGTCTGTGGAAGTGGACACGACGGTCCCCCGCGACTGGGTTGTGGTGACGCGTGACCTGTGGCAGGACTTCGGTGATTTCACGCTGACAGGCATGGCTCCGACCGCTCTTGGAGGCCCCGTGCAGTTCGATCGCCTTGAACTGCTGCAGGTGGATCCACGGGGTCAGGAGTCTGTTGAATGACGGTGAATCATTCCTGAACGCTGACACCATGCCTGTTGAAACACATCAGCTGAACTGTGATATTCTGGTGGCCGGAGGTGGCGCCGCGGGGTTGCCCTGCGCGCTGGCGGCCGCCCGCTGCGGAGCTCGGGTGATTTTGTGCCAGGACCGCCCGGTATTGGGGGGCAACGCATCCAGTGAAGTCCGCATGCATGTGGTGGGTGCCAATGGAACCGGCCGCTTCGACCGCGGCTGCGAGCTGATGACGGAAGCCCGAGAGGGTGGGATCATGGAAGAAATCCGACTCGACAGCTGTGTTCTTAATCCGCAGCGGTCGGCCTCGGTGTTCGATCTGCTGCTGTATGACAAGTGTCGTACCGAACCGAACCTCACACTGTTGTTGAATACGACGCTGACGTCGGTACAGCTTCGCGGCGATGCGATTGAATTCGCTGTGGCAGAACGTCAGAGCACCGAGGATCGGTTTCAGATCCGGGCGGACATCCTGATTGACTGTACGGGCGACGGGCGTCCGGGCGTTGAGGCAAACGCCGCGTATATGGAAGGAAGGGAAAGTCGCGCTGCTTTTGGCGAATCTCTGGCCGAGCCTGAAGCCGACTCACGGCGACTCGGGTCGACCATTCTGCTGCAGGCTCGGCGTCATGATCAACCGATGCCTTTTGTGGCTCCGGAATGGGCACGTTCATTCACCAGGCAGGAACTGCGACTGCGGCTGTATGCAAATCCGGGTGAGGAAGAACCGACGCATGAGTACGGATACTGGTGGGCTGAATGGGGCGGCACGCTGGACACCGTCAAAGACAACGAAGTAATCCGGGACGAACTGCTGGCCGTGGCACTGGGGATCTGGAATCACGTCAAGAACGGCCCGCCGGAAGGTTCGGCCAAGGCACACACGTCCACAGCAGACACGTCCGGTGCATCGCACTGGGCACTGGACTGGATCGGGTTTCTTCCCGGCAAGCGTGAAAGCCGGCGATTCGTGGGGCAGCATGTGCTTACCGAACAGGATGTGCTGTGTTCGCGTGAGTTTCCGGATGCGATTGCTTACGGCGGCTGGTCGCTCGATCTGCATCCTCCGGAACGGATCGATGCGCCGGATACTGAACCGTGCGTTCAGCATCCCGTGCCGCACCTGTACGATATTCCGCTGCGTTGCTGTGTGGCTCGGGATATTTCCAATCTGATGTTTGCCGGACGCAACCTGTCTGCCACACACGTGGCTTTTTCTTCAACGCGCGTCATGGCGACCTGTGCCGCCGTCGGGCAGGGCGTCGGTACGGCGGCGGCGTATGCCCTTCAGCACCGGATTTCTCCGGCAGATCTGGCATCCAGCGATGTTGCCATCGCTGCCATTCAGCAGCGTCTGCTTCAGGATGACGCTTTTCTGATCGGTCGGCACAACGCGCAGGCCGATGACCTGGCACGTTGTGCCGCCCTGTCGGCATCAACCGCACAATCGACTGGTGCGGCAGATCAGGTGATTTCCGGATGCACGCGCGCGGTGCATGGTCAGCATGGCGCACCACCAGGGCGATGCGTTCCGGGCGTTCACCGCTGGATGTCTGACCCGGCCGCTGGTCTGCCGGCATGGCTGCAGCTAGACTGGGCAGAGCCCGTGACCGTCTGCCAGGTTCAGCTGGTCTTTGATACTGGTCTGCACCGGCACCTCACGCTGAGTCATCATGACGGATATACCAGCCGCATGATCTGGGGGCAACCACAGCCGGAAACCGTTCGCGACTACACAATTGAAGTCAGCAACGGCAACGGATTCAGCACCGTGGCGCAGGTGACCGGCAACTACCAGCGGCTGCGGCGTCATGACTTCGAACTGCCTGAGCCGATCCGTACAATCCGAATTCACATTACACAGACCAACGGCATCGACCATGCCCGCATTGCTGAAGTGCGTGTGTATGGCGAGCCTCGTGTTTTTTTCACCAGGAATCTTTAGATATGCGATCATTGACTGCCGTACTGTTACTTCTGCTCACCACCGGACTTGCCGGAGCGGACGAGCTGCAGTGGAAAGCCGGAACCGCCAAAGCGGTGATTACGCCGGAAAAACCGTTGTGGATGGCCGGCTACGGAGGTCGTAAACATCCCGCCGAAGGCAAGCTGCACGATCTGTGGATCCGAGTGCTGGCTCTGCAGGATCGGACCGGCCACACCGGCATCATTCTCAGCAGCGACACGCTCGGAATTCCTCAGTCGATCTACAACAACACATGTGCCGCCCTTAAAAAGAAGTTCGATCTGGATCCCGACCAGATCATGCTGCACAGTTCTCATACGCACTGCGGGCCGGTTTTGCGCGGAGCGTTGTACGACGTCTATCCGCTGGACGAGGAACAACATCGCCTGATCGACGAATATTCGTCAGAGCTGGAACAGAAAATCGTCGAGACCGTCGGCGAAGC
This sequence comes from Fuerstiella sp., assembly GCA_040222735.1. Classification (GTDB taxonomy): domain Bacteria; phylum Planctomycetota; class Planctomycetia; order Planctomycetales; family Planctomycetaceae; genus Fuerstiella. Next base: position 14,113 of record JAVKCM010000017.1, read on the forward strand.
GCTTGGGAATCTGGTTCCGGCCACGGTTTCCGGGGGGCAGGGGACCGCCACCTTTGCCGTCAATCGCCGCAACAACATCGAATCTGACGTGCCGAAGCTGCGGCAGACCGGTTCTCTGAAGGGGCCGGTTGATCACGACGTCCCGGTGCTGGCCGTCCGGGCGGAAGACAACCGGCTGCTGGCCGTCGTGTTCGGCTACGCCTGTCACAACACGAACCTCAGCTTCTACCAGTGGGCCGGAGACTATGCCGGTTTCGCGCAGTATGCCCTGGAAGACGTTCATCCGGATGCCGTGGCCATGTTTTACATGGGTTGCGGTGCCGACCAGAATCCTCTGCCGCGTCGCACGGTTGAACTGGCGAAGGGTTACGGACTGCGACTGGCTGCCGCGGTCGAGCGTGTCCTGGCTGAACCCATGCAGTCGTTGGCCCCCGAGCTGCAGACAGAACTGGAAATGATCACGCTGAACCTGGGAGCCGAACCAACTCGCGAAGAACTGGCGTCTATCGCGGCAGGCGGTTCTTCCTATGTAAATCGCTGGGCCGCCCGACTGCTGAAGGATGTGGATGCCGGCAAGGCTCTGGAACGCACCTATCCGTATCCGTTGCAGGTCTGGAAACTCGGCCGCAAACAGCTGTGGATCACCATGGGCGGCGAAGTGGTGGTGGACTACGCCCTTGGCTTCAAGCAGCAGTATGGCGATAGTGTCTGGGTAGCGGGATACTGCAACGATGTGATGGCCTACATCCCGTCGTTGCGAGTACTGGACGAAGACATTCCGCCGCGGAAGTCCAGTCGGTGGGGGTATGAAGGCAATACGTCCATGATGGTCTATGGCCGCGCGGCACATCGCTGGGCCGACGACATCGAAGAACTGATCTCGGACGGTGTGGAACGAATGATGGCGAAACTGAAGTAGCGGCGTGTCTAAGTGAAACGGAAAAGGGGTCGGGTTTCTTTTTCTGTCGCGCGATGACTTTGTCACGAACCGTCACTATAAAAACAAACCCGACCCCTTTTCCGACGTGTCCACATGTAACGGCAACCGATGATGAAGAATCTGCGACTGCTGATGGTGTTGTGCTGGTTGTTTCCCGGGCTGGTATTGAGTCAAACGGTGGCAGACGAAGACCTGTGGATGGCCACGTTTTCCGTCGACATTACGCCGCCACTCGGACAACCGGTCGGTCAGGGATTTATTCCGCTTCTGAACACGGCCGAACATCCGTTGCTGGCACGCGGAATTCTGCTGCGGGATTCAGGTGTCACCTGCGTCATCTGCACGCTGGACCTGATGGAAGTTCACAACGAATCCTACGACTTTCTGCGCCGGGCCATTGCAAATGCGGCAGGTATTACTGAATCGCGCGTCGCGCTGCAGTGTCTTCATCAGCATACGGCTCCGGCCATCGATACAGCCGCCCTGCGTCTGGAACGGGCCGAAAACGATCCTCGTCTGGTGAGGACAGCCGAATATCTGGTTCAGATGGCAGAAGATCTGACCGCAGCGGTTTCAGCGGCGCAGCAGTCGTGGCAGCCGGTGACACAGATCGGCAGCGGGCAGGGCAGAGTGGAACGCGTGGCCTCCAGTCGCCGACTGGAGCAGTCGGACGGCACTATTCAGGGTCGCAGCAGCAGCACCAGGTCAGCTCCACAGCTGCGACAGCTTCCGGAAGGCGTGATTGACCCGTGGGTGCGGACCGTTTCGCTGTTCAACGCAGATCGGCCGATTGCCCATCTGCATTATTATGCGTCGCATCCGCAGAGTTTTTACGGTGATGGCCGGGCCAGCTATGACGTGCCGGGCATCATCCGAGAACGACTGGAACAGAAGACCGGCGTGTTTCAGCTGTATCTGACCGGTTGCGGCGGGGACGTGGCCTTCGGCAAATACAATGACGGATCGCCTCTGGCTCGGGCAGAACTGGCAGACCGGCTACAGGCCGGGATTGAGCACGCTATTGCGACAACTGTCTGTCAGCCGGTCACCAGCATGACCTGGTCTGTGCAGCCGGTCGCATTTCCCTTGCGAACAGATGAAGAATTTTCTGAAGTCACCAATCGACGAATTCTGGAGAACGCCGAGGCCGGTGACAGTCAGCGCCGCAAGGCCGCCATCGCACTGGCCTGGATCGATCGCGTCAGGTCCGGGCAGCCGGTAGAACTCAGTTGCCTGTCGATCGGCACCGTGAAGATGCTGCACCTGCCCGGAGAACCGTTTGTTCAGTACCAGCTGGCGGCTCAGAAAATGCAGCCCCAAAGCTTTGTCTGTGTGGCGGGATTCGGAGACTGCGGCATGGGATATATCGGCGGCGATCGAATTTTCACGGACCGAGGCGGATACGAACAGACTTATGCCTTTGCCGGACCGTGCGAGCAGCTGTTTCTGGATTCGATCAGGCACCTGCTGACAGCGGCGCCGTAAGCCGAAACAGGAATTGCGTCGTTCATCTTTTTTATCTGCAAACCTGTCGCTGCCCGGATTTGATCCGCAGATTGACGCAGATTGACGCAGATTGAACATTGATTAAAAACGTTGTGTTCTGAGCAACAACATTGAGCCTGTCCCATCCACTTTGTTGTGAGCCGCGACGCGTCAGCGGCCGGGCCCTGGTGCGATGCTCGCACAGATCGCACGTCCCATACACAAGCCGCGCCGGTGAACGGCCCGGTGCCTGACGGCACTCGGCTCACCGTCGTGCGGCCAGGTACGTTTGCGCCTTGTGAGCCGCGACGCGTCAGCGGCCGGGCCCAGGTGCGATGCTCGCACAGATCGCACGTCACACACGCAAGCCGCGTCGTGAACGGCCCGGTGCCTGACGGCACTCGGCTCACTCTTGAGTTCTCTGATAACGCCCGGTGTTGACACCCGAATTTGTGGGTAACGACAAGGCTGTTCAGGCCGTGATCTGGGCAACAATGTTGACGCCGACTCGGGTGCTCCACAGATCCAGCAGCCGCTGCAGCAGCGGGCCGGGCTGGCCATTGCCGATGGAGACGCCGTTGATCCGGGTGACCGGTGCCAGACAGTACGGTGTGCTGGCCAGGAAAGCTTCGTCGGCGTTGATGACGTCGTAGACCTGAAAATCACGTTCCACGAAGGGGATATCCAGTTCTTCACAGAGTTCGCGGACCGTTGCCACGCTGATTCCGGGCAGCACGTTGCGACGGCTCGGACTGACGACCTGTCCGCCGGTATAGATCAGAAAATTGGATCCGGCGGTTTCCGTCACGTTGCCGTCCAGATCCAGACACAGGCTGACGGCCCGAGGGTCAGCCAGATGAGTCTCCTGATCGGCCAGCCACCAGTGCATCCGGCTGCGGCATTTGATCTTCGGATCCATGCACTGAGGCGGAACATGGCGGATGGAAGGAGTCACCACATGGGCGCCTTCTGTAAAATAGTGGTGCCAGAACTGAAACGGCAGCGGAAACGTATGCAGGCAGTAGGTGGGCACCATGTCTGCCGTTCCTCCTGCCGCACCGGCGTACAGTTTGAATTCTCCGGGGCTGATAAACTGTACCATCGCCAGTTCCTGGTCCGGCCTGAGCAGTTCAGAATTGCGACGAATCAATTCCTGAGCCACGTCCATCGTCTCGTCCGCACTGATTGGCGGTTCGATGCGTGCATACCGACACGATCGATAGAACCTCGCGACATGGTCTGCCAGTCGAAACGGAACCTGATTAAAGGTTCGGCAAAGATCGGTGACGGTGGCTCCCAGCACCACAGACGCGTCGTAAATGGCGATGTGGGCCTGAGAGGCCGGAAGGAATTCATTTTTGAGATAGACGAATGGTTCTGGCATGGATTGAGGTCCGTTTTGGGCGGCCGCGGGGGGCGTGGATCCGCGCGCACCGCGGTGGTGGGAAGTTTTCTGCGGCGGGGCTCTTGTTTGCGAACTGAGGACGATTGGGGTATACAAACTCAGTCGTCGCCTGACCAGCGCCGCACAGTCGCCTGCAGTCCGGTCATTGATGGCCGCGTCGTCGTCACCGGTTGCTTCGATTGCCTGTTGCGGTGCTGTCACCTGACGTGCAAGGGTCCGACACGGCGGGGCGGATGTTCAGCATCCATGGCTGACAGCAGCTCTGCCGGCAACGCCGGACCCCGTCTTTCCCTTGTTTCTCGCCCTCACCACCATCCAGACGGCAGTGTTGCCCGGACTGCCAGGTCCCGCGTCACTCACCTGCTGTCATCCCTGCAAACGGAGTCTCAACCGATGTGCCGAGCTGTTCTGTTTCTGCTTCCGACGCTCGTTTTTTCAGCCGCTGAAATTCAGGCCGACACGCTGCCCGGCGCACGTCCGCTGATCGATGCCGGCCAGTTTGGTTCACTTCAGGCGGCATTTGATGCCATCCCGGAAGAAGGCGGCATCGTTCGGATCCCGCCGGGCAGATTCGAGATTTCTGAACCGCTGAAACTGCAGCGCGGCGACGTGCGGATTGAAGGTTCCGGTTCCGCGACCCACATCATTAATACCAACACCGACGGCAGATCTGCTCTGATTGTGCAGCACCCCGATGGCGCCGATGTTAAAAAGGCGGATCGGCTGTGGCGTGTGAATCTCGCAGATTTCCGGATCACCGGTAACGAAAAAAGCGGACACGGCATTGAAGCGATTCTGATCGAGGAAATTTTTATTCAGGGTGTCAGCGTGTCGTACCACGGAGCGGATGGAATCCACCTGAATCACTGTTACGAAGATCCGCGGGTCAGTGATTGCCTGCTGACTTACAACAAGGCCGTCGGTCTGAATCTGATCGGATGCCACGATATCGTGGTGTCTTCAAATCAGTTTGAGGAGAACCAGGATGCTCTGCACTGCATTGATGCCTTCAACCTGTGCATGACCGGCAACTGCGTCGACGACCATCTTGACAAAGGCGTGGTGATCGAGAACACCTATGGCTCAGTTCTGTCTGGTAACATGATTGAAGAATGTGCCGGCACGGCCGTCACACTCGATCGCGACTGCTATGGAATCACCATCGGTGCCAACGTGATTGCCCACAACGGAGCGGGCGTCGACTTGAAGGATGCTCACGGCTGTGCGGTCAGTGCCAACACCTTCACGATCATGAAGGATTTCGCGATGCGGATCGGTCCCGACAGCGGACGAATTACGGTCACGGGCAACAACTTCAGCAACAGCTACACCGGTGACGGACAGGTTCGTCGTCGGCAGGACGACTTTGCGGCCGGCGGGCTGGTACTGCAGTCGACCACAGCGATTTCACTGACCGGCAACATCTTCTCCGGGCTGACGACGAAGGCCGTCACCAAAGAAGGTGACAACACGAAAATCATTTCCGTCGGCAACGGTGCCGTTGATACTGAAGACGACAGTCTTTAACTGCATTGCACAGGAATACCAATGATTCGTCACTGCTTCACAATGGTGGCCTTGCTCAGCTGGCTGATTCTGCCGGCGGCAGACGACGTGTCAGCCGGCAGGCCGGACATCGTTTTGATTGTTGCGGATAACCTCGGCCACGGCGATCTGTCGTGCTACGGCTGTCCCGACATCAGGACCCCCAACATTGACCGGATCGCAGCTCAGGGCGTGCGGTTCACAAACTTCTATTCGAACGGCCCGGAATGTTCGCCGACGCGCACGGCCCTGCTGACCGGACGTTACCAGCAGCGGATTCCGGGGCTGGAATGTGCTCTCGGGACGGGCAACGTGGGGCGTTACGACGATGCCATAGCGCTGGCTGAACGACACGAACTGGGTCTGCCGCCGGATGAAACGGTATTGATTCCGCTGCTCAACGACCGGGGGTACAGGACCGTCGGCCTGGGAAAATGGCATCTCGGGTACGAACCGCATCTGCTGCCGCCCCACCACGGATTCGACTACTTCCTTGCGGCGCTCGGTGGCACGATGGACTATTTCTATCACAACGAACCGACCGGCGAGCACGTTCTGTATGAGAATCTGAAGCAGGTCCGTCGCGATCGGTACTTCACAGATGTTATCACCGACGGAGCGGTGCAGTTTCTGCAACAACAGCCCGCCGACGAGCCCATCTTTCTGTACCTGCCCTATAACGCTCCAAGTGCTCCCTTCCAGCACCCGGATCAGAAGCCTGATCGTCCGAAGGTCTCGCACAAGTGGGATTCAAAAGACTGGCAAAAGGGGGACCGGGCGACGCTGCGGCTGATTATCGAACGTCTGGATCAGGGAGTTGGCAGGATTATGGAAACCCTGGAGTCAACAGGCCGGGCCGACAACACGCTGCTGATCTTCTGCAGTGACAACGGTGCCTATCCGATTGCGGCTAGTAATGCTCCGTTTCGCGGCCATGCCTCGGAACTGTTTGAAGGCGGCATTCATGTCGCCTGCATGGCCCGCTGGCCCGGCCGGCTGCCGGTTGGCGTACTGGACGACCGGCCCACGCTGACGTTTGACCTGACGGCATCGATTCTGGCAGCGGCCGGCTGTTCCCCCCGTGAAGATCGGCCGCTCGACGGCATCGATGTTCTGGGCAATATCGCCGCCGGAAAACAGGCGGAACCCAGGACCCTGTTCTGGAGAGCTCGGCGGGCTGACCGCACCTGGAAGGCCGTGCGTCAGGGCGATTGGAAGTACATCTGGCGTCAGGACGGAAATCAGCTGGACGAATATCTGTTTCACCTTGGTCAGAATCCCGAAGAATCCAACAACCTGATGAACACGCTGCCCGACAAGGCGGCGCCGCTGAAACAACAGCTGGCGACCTGGGAGCGGGCGGTGAAGTCGGTGCCGCGATGATGCAGAAACCGTCACGGTACCCGGAAATTTCAGTCAGCGGTCCTCCTGCAATTCTGGGACAGCAGATCGGCGAAGCGGCGCGGGAACAGGTGCGCGGTTTCTGCCAGATCGCTTTGGAACGCGTACGCCGCACCGTCCGAATTTCACGTGAACGCGCTTATGACGTCGCCCGGAAAAGCCTGCAGTATGCGCAGGCGTACCGCCCCGACCTGGTTGACGAACTGCAGGGAACGGCAGACGCCGCCGGCGTGACGCTGGATGACCTGATGCTGCTGCAGGTACGGAATCAACTGCAGGCAGACAAATCCGGCGGCTGTACGTCTGTGTCGTTTCGGCCGCAGGCCGGCGTCCGCACCGGGCCGGTCGTGGCTCAGACGTGGGATAATGATCCGTTTCTGGATGAATTCACCGTGGTGCTGACGCGGCACCCCGAAGGGCGGCCGGCCTTTACATCGTGCACGCAGGCCGGATTGATCTCGTATATGGGCTTCAGTGAAACGGGCATCGGCACCTGCGTGAATACGCTGCCCGCTCCGTCGCGGGAAGTCGGCGTTCCCCACTACTTTATTCTGCGGGAAATGTACGAAGCGAATTCTCTGCAGGACGCGATTCAGTCGCTGGAACGTGCCGAACGGGCAATCCCGGTCAACATCATGATGGCCACCCCGCAGGGCCCCGCCAATCTGGAAGTGACGCTGGACCAGATTCGCGTACTCAGCCCCGAACACACACCTGCGGTGGCTCACACCAACCATTGCGTGCACACCGACTTCCAGCCGATCAACGATGACTTCCCGGAGCTCGCTCAGTCGTATAGCCGCAAGACACGCATTGATGATCTGCTGAAAAGCGGGGCTCATCAGATGGATCTGGAACAGATTAAGGCCATCCTGAGCGACCACGATAACTTTCCCGGTTCGATCTGCCGCCATGCCGGCGACGACCCGCTGTACGGTTTCTGGGAAACCGTGTTTGCGATTATCATTCAACCCGAAGAACGCCGGATGCTGGTGTCGCGAGGTACGCCGTGCAATCACCCGTTCGAGGAATATCGAATGTTGTGAGACCTCTGCGCCCGGACTTGCGGCGTCGTCTGCCACCACCTGCGGCTGAAGTTTCCGGCCTCTCTGCACCAATCTGCCACAACCTGCCTGATCAATGAACAACATGACCAACCGGGCTCTCTTTGCCAGCCTGCTTTGTTTTCTGCTGACCGATGGTTTTTCTGCGGCCGACGAACGGTCGCCGCAGGTGACCACGAGCCTGCCGGGTGTCCGACTGTCGATAGTTGCCGAACATCCTGATCTGGCCACTCCGACGGGCATCGACGTTGATGATCAGGGCCGCATCTGGGTCGTGGCGACGCACACTCATTTTCGCCCGGACGACTATGTCGGTCCGGAACACGATGAGATTCTGGTCTTCTCTGACGCGGACGGCGACGGGACCCCGGAACACCGGCAGGTCTTCTACAACGCGACGGATGCCACGATGGATCTGGAACTCGGACCTGACGGCTGGGTGTATCTGGCCGAGCGGGATCGGATTATGCGAATCAGGGATTCCGATGGCGACGGAGTGGCGGATGTCGAAGAAGATATAATCACTCTGGATTCCGAAGCTGATTATCCGCACAACGGTCTGGAAGGACTGGCATGGCACCCCGACGGAGACCTGATCTTCGGTCTGGGAGAAAACTTTGCGAAGCCGTGGACTCTGGCGGGTCCCGACAAAAGCACCGTCAGCGGAACCGGCGAAGGTGGAATTTTCCGTTGCGCTGCAGATGGCTCGGGGCTGCGGCGGATTGCTCTGGGATTCTGGAATCCGTTCGGCATCTGCGTCCGTGAAGATGGAGCGATCTTCGCTGCTGAAAACGATCCCGGCGAACTACCGCCGTGTCGCCTGCTGCATGTGATCGAAGGCGGTGACTACGGATATCAGCGATCCTACGGCCCCGAGGCCCACCATCCGTTTGTTGCCTGGAACGGAGAACTGCGGGGGACCCTGCCGATGATTCATCCTTCGGGAGAAGCGCCCTGCGGCGTTCTGCCACTGGGACGCGGATTACTGGTGCCGTCATGGAGCGATCATCGGATTGATTTTTTTCTGCTCCGCCGCAAGGGAGCCAGTTTTGAAGCTGATCGGATGGCCCTGATTCAGGGAGGTCGTTATTTTCGGCCCGCCTGTATCGCCAGTGCCGAGATTGCTCAGGACAGCAACAGCAGAAAACGCGTCTGGTATCTGTCCGACTGGGTCGATGGACGCTACCAGGCACACGGTTTCGGCAGGATCTGGAAGCTGGAGATCGATCTGGACCGGGCCGAGTGGGTGGGACCGCTTGAACCGGAACCGCTGACCGACAAAGCGCAGCTTGCTGCTGATCTGCGGAATGGGAATTCAGCCACCGATCGCGGGGCTCTGCTGCAGCTGGCTCAGGACGAAGATCCGTTTCTGGCCCGATCAGCGTTGCTGGCGCTGTCCCGTCAGACCGATGACTGGACGCCGGACATCATTGCCGAGTGGCCTGACCCGGATCGCGTTCAGGCGGTGCTGGCGCTGAAACTGGCCGGTGCTGAACCCGCCGTCTGGATCCGGCCGCTGCTTACGGACAGAAACCCGGAAGTCCAGTTTGAAACGCTGCGCTGGATTGCTGATTCGCGGCTAAGCGACTTTCTGCCCGACGTTCAGAAAATCCTGGGTCGCAGCAATCTTGATTACCACCGCTTTGAAGCGGCGATTGCCACATGGAACACGCTGACGGGGAAGCCGGAGGCCGGTGTTCGAGACCCGGAGATGCTGCTTCGACGGGTGCAGGACCCCAAAAGTGCTCCGAAACTTCGGGCGTTTGCCCTGCGACTGCTGCCGACTCAATCGCGATCTGCCGCAGCGGACGGCAGCCCGCCGGTGCAGGATTTTCCCAAAGGACTGACATTGCAGATGCTGCAGAATCTTCTGGCGGTCGGCGATGAAACACTGTCGCTGGAGGCGGTGCGGACACTGGCCGGAAACGCTCCGAAGGCCCGGAAACTGTTAGCCGAAATCGCTGCCGATTCACACCAGAGTGTTTTGCTGCGTGCGGACGCGATTGCGGGCCTTGCCGCGGTCGCCGAGCAGCACACCGATCTGTTGCTGAAACTGGCGGGCGATGCTGAACGTCCAGTGCGGGAGGAAGCGTTGCGCTGTCTGCGCGCGATCGAGCAAGCGCCGGAGCAGAAGAATGAGCTGCAGCGCCTGGCCGACATGTATCCGGAGTCTGCGGACCTGGTTCAGGCCGCGCTGGATCCGAAATCTCTGGCAAACGGGCGACCGGCACTAAGCGACACGGCGGGCTGGCTGACATTGCTTGATGCTGTGGACGGCCCGGCGGACCCGCACAGCGGTCGTCGTATTTTCTATCACGCCCGCCTGACCAAATGTTCCAGCTGTCATCGACACCATGGTCGAGGCAACGTCGTCGGTCCGGACCTGAGTGGTCTGGACCAGCGCACGAATCGCACGTGGCTGCTGCAGGCAGTTCTGGAACCAGGCCGGGACATGGCGCCGCAGTATCAGCCGAGAACGATTGTGCTGAAGAACGGGCTAACCTTCACCGGTATCAGACTGCGGTCGTCCACGCGGGAAGCCATGCGGGATACCAACGGACAGAATCGCACGTTCGATCGTGATGAAATCGAAACCATGGTCGAATCGACCGTTTCCTTTATGCCCACCGGTCTGGTCTATCTGCTGACGGATCGGGAGCTTCGTGATCTGATCGCCTATCTGGGAAGTGATCAGTCACGAGAATGACACACACGCCGCCGACAGGGAAAACGGTCGGCGCGGTTAGCTGTGGGGCAGTGCGAAGCAGTTGCCGGAATCGGTGCGGCGATGCACCGACCCGACGAACGCGTCGATCGACCGCCTGATGGTTACATCCCGGCGGCCAGAGCTTCAAGGTGACGGCTGAAGTGATCGGCCAGCACTTCGGTGTAGGTATCCGGATGAGCTTCCAGCACGGATCGTACGGCCGGCCCAAGTTCCGGGTCGGTCAGTGTCGAACCGAATGTGCAGTGCAGAATCTGACGACCCGGTTCCGTGAATCCGACGCCCTGAGGCACATCGGCCCAGCATTCCAGGTACACCTGTTCCAGTTTTTTTGCGTCGAGCTCCGTGTCTGCCGGAACCGCGTCGTTCGTCGCCGACACGTGATAGGTGGCCTTGTCGACGTCGTACCGTTCGCGACCGAACCGTACGATGCGGCGGAACAGGTCTTCATCATGCCGCGCGACGACTCGCAGCGCTTCAAGATAACTGGTGCCGGCGGTCTTGACGTGAAAACGTCCCCGGGTGGCGCGGGCGAGAGCCGCGTACATGGACAGCTTGTCAGACCCTGAATGCAGACTTAGCTTGTACGGCCCCAGCAGATCGGCGATTGCCGCATGATTGTTCAGCGATGATTCCAGAGCCGCCACATCGCCTTTGTAGTCAACACCCTTCTCCAGTTCGCCGATGAACCTTGGGGCCAGACTGACCAGCTTCACGCCGCCTTTCAGACACTGATCGGCAATGATGTAGTGCTCGGCCAGCGTCGTGGGCTGGTCAGTTTCGTCGACCGAGAGTTCGATTTCGTAATCGAGTCCATCCTTGTCGTGGACGCTCTTGATGTAGTCTCCCATGCTCAGGGCTCGCCGGATTGCCTGACCGTACTTCACTGCTGCTCGCATGCAGGATTCTTCGGTCAGTTCGATGCGGGCGCCGGTCTCCAGGTCAATGGATCTGCCGAGATAGCTGTCGTACCAGGGGGCCGCATCCCGGGCCGCGTCAAACTTCTCACGCAGCGTGGCTTCGTCGTAGTCGTCCGCCTTCTGATCAACATCATCAGACGGGTCGATTGTGAAGAAGGTGAACCCAACGGCGGCTGTCACGTCGACATCGGCCGGTGTCTTCAGGTGGTCTGCGTCAGCTCCGATGCGGCCTTCCCACCCGGCGGCCCGAGCGCCATTCATGGCGTCATCCATGACTTCCCGGGCAGTTCGCTGTGTCCGCGTCATTTCGCGGATTGACTGCTGCGGAAAGATTGGTTCGATCCCATGGGCTGATCGCTTCATTGCTTCCACATGACCGGGCGTCGCCAGGCCAATGCGGTCGCCGAATCCAAAACTGGGAGCCAGACCCAGCGGCACACATCCGGACGGATTAGTCATGATTTTTCTTTCGCAGATTATGATGTCGTAAGAAGTTGGCCGGGACCAAAGGCGACGTGGGCCGGGTTCGGCCGACATTTTCGGGATCGCCCTGTCGCCGGAAGAAGCGTGCTGCTGCAACCGGCCTGACTCAGGCTGAGTCTTTATGCTGGCGGCAGTTCGCACACCGGTTCGTCATTGTTTTCCGGCCGGCCTTCAATATAGAACCAGTTGTGGATCGGTTTCAGGATTTCCAGAACCTCAGCCAGCAGCGTTTCATCCAGCGGTTCTTCCGCCCAGTCAACCCATTGTGATACGCGATTCGGATTGGCTGAACCTGTCACGCAGGTCGTGAAGTCCGGATTCGCCAGAGAAAACTGGAGCGCGAGCTTCGCAATATCAACACCGCGAGCGGCACAGTGATCGGCCGCCTGTTTTGCAATGGCCCGAACTTCCGGCGTGGCCTTGTGCCATGCCGGAAGCGGCGCACTGGTCAGCAGTCTGGCTGAAAACGGAGCCGCGTTCATCAGCCCCACACCCTTCTGTTTACAAATCGGCACCAGTTCCAGTGCCATATCGTTCTGCAGTGTGTAATGGTTATAGGTCAGCAGCACGTCGATCTCGGTATTCGCAAGCACGTATTTAAACATCTTCATCGGGTAGCCACTGACACCGATGAATCTCACCTTGCCCTTTTCGACCTGCTTCCGCAGCGCCGGCAGGGTCTCGTCGACGATCTGCGACATTTCAACAAACTCAAGATCGTGGCACAGCACGATGTCCAGATATTCAACCTTCATGCGTTCCAGCGAGATATCCACACTCTCTTCGACTCGGCGGGCACTGAAGTCGAAGTGCTGGCCTGCGTAACGCCCCAGCTTGGTGCCCAGATAATAACTGTCCCGAGGAATCTGAGGCAGCACCTGCCCGAGCATCACTTCACTCATGCCGCGACCGTAGAACGGTGACGTGTCGATGAAGTTCATCCCGCGTTCAATGGCCACATGCACGCTGCGAAATACTTCATTCAGATCCACGCTGCGAAATTCCGCCCCCAGCGACGATGCTCCGAATGACAGTTTTGTCAGCTCGATGCCGGTCTGTCCCAGCGCTCGTTTTTCCATGTTAATGCTGCCCTTCGGGTGGTCAGGGATTAATCGATAATTGCGCAGAACAAAAGCAGAAACGGCCCGCTGGGTCAGGCAGCATCACGCCGCATGGATGGTCAGGCAGCAGGCACTGTTCTGTTCTGCTGAAGCGGCCGACGGAAGTATGCCACCGCGTCGACGCCGGACGATTCCGCCATGTCGCCTGTTTCACCTGTGTGCCTGTCGGTCAGACAATCGTACAGGACACGTTCAGAGCGACTCAACATGGGCAGGATTATGACAGCTGAATCAGGCATTTGAATAGCTGGACTTTACTTGATCATGTCTATTTTTAACCTGTATGGCATCAGGAAACGGACATCGGTCCTGGTCAGTAACGGACGCCGCTTCCGGCTTTGGGCGCCGGCTGTCGCTGCAATGTGGCAGAGGGTCTGTTTTCGGAAACTTTACGGTGAGGTCATGCGCCATCCCGGCAGACCTGGTTCGCGGCGTCCGGTCGTTCCCCAGCTGATGACATTCCATGCACTGGTTGAAAGTACCGGGTTGGCGGGTTGTTCATCTGAGTTCGATCGATGCTGAACTCGCGGCGTTCCTGCGGCAGACGGCCTAATTTTTTTCGATTTCCGCTTTCAGGTCAGGGCGATTGCTGAGCACTCTTGCAAACTTCTTTTTCAATCCGGGATCGCTGAGCCCCGCCAGCTTCGCGCCGGGCGGCATCACCTGGCTTTCGAATCCAGCCAGGTCTGACGGTTTGACGTTCTCAAAGTAGAACGCTCCTGATGAATACGGACTTGGTTTGAATCCACCGACGATGCTGACATCGAGGTCACTTCTGATTTTGTTTTCCAGGCCCGCGGCCCATAGGCAGGCGTTCGTCAGGAAGCGTCGAGCATCTTCGCTCAGCAGGTCTTCCGACGCGCCGAATGATGTATACACAACGCGGGCAGCTTTTTTTTGCCCTGAGGGGGCCACGTAGGAATCACGCGTCCATCCCGCAGAAACGACCGGCTTTTCGACGTTGATGTTGTCACCGGGGCCGAACGAATTCAGCACCTGCAGGTCGAGCAGCGGTGTCGATCCCGCTGGTGGCTGTGACCTGTAACCGCCGGAATAAGCATGGATCTGCCGGACACCTCTCAGAATAGGATGGTCGGCGGCACCGGCCGCCGGTGTAATTCGGCAGCCCATCTGATGGTTGGTTCCATAGTGGCTCTGGCCGCGTTCCCTGTGCCAGGTGTTTCCGAATACCTGCTGGCCCAGGCCACCTGGATAGTCTTTGCCTTCGTAGTTGAAATTCAGCCGGGCCCATTTTCCTTCCTGCCCGTTGAAGCAGTGCGTCGACGTTCGCATTCCCACGGCGGGGCCGCCTCGCTCAAAATAGTCCGCCAGCAGGTCCGCCTGACGGTCCGGCAGATTCATAAAACGTGTGAAGAAGACCAGCAGATCGGCGTCTTCCAGAGCTTCCAGACCCGGCACGTTGCGGGCTCCGGGCTCGATGGAACCCTGGTCATCAATCCCGAACAACACGGTGCAGCGAAAGCCGTGGTGCTTTGCCAGAATCTTTGCCAGCACCGGACAACTCTGCTCGGACCGGTACTCGTGGTCATTCGCGATAAAGACAATGTGCCTGCCCGTGCCGACACCTGCCACTCCTTCGTAGACCAGCGGATCAGCTGTCGCGATGGAAGTCGTGAACACAAGAGCTGCGGCTGCGATCAATGATTTCATGCTGTACCTGTGCTGAAAGAACCATATTCAGAAAAATCACGATATCCTGGATTTCCGTCGGCCCGATCCGGCAACCTGTCAGCGATGGCCGATCTTCCTCAATGTACCGATGGCTCGGAATTCTTCAAATAAGTGGAGGTCACCGGGCATTTTCAGAACTTCCGGTGGAAACACGAACGAAACAGGAACGCAGCTGTCCGGGATTCCGGCCGGCCAAGGGCGTTGAGAATGCGGACGTTTTTGCGGATGACGGACCTGGAAGACGCGCCCGACAAAAGTCCCTTCCGGAAATTTCACATACCTGATGTTGTGGTCATCTGCTTGGGGGTGCTCAATGCCTTGTATGTGATTTTTCGAATCTCGACTTTTGTCGGTTCCGTCCTGGAAGTCCGTCATACAGGAGCATCCGGACAGGCTGCTAGGATTTTGGTTCACGACGGGCTTCACCGGTTTCGATCGCGGTCCGGGACACGGCTTCGGCAACGGCCGTGGCCACCCGGCGATCGAACACACTCGGGACGATATACTCGGCATGCAGTTCATTCTCGCTGATCGTCCCGGCAATGGCGTGAGCGGCCGCCATTTTCATCTGCTGGTTGATGTTGCGTGCTCGCACATCCAGTGCTCCGCGGAACAGCCCGGGAAAGCACAGCACGTTATTGATCTGATTGGGATAGTCTGAACGGCCGGTTGCCATGACGCGAACATAGCCGGCCGCGTCCTCCGGAGTGATCTCGGGGTCGGGATTCGCCAGTGCGAACACAATGGCGTTGTCTGCCATCTGCCGTACGTTGTCCTGCGACAGGGTGCCTTTTGCAGACACGCCGACAAACACATCGGCGCCTCCGATGATTTCGGTCAGGCTGCCGCGAGCACGACCCTGATTTGTATGACCGGCAATCCAGCTCTTCAGGTCGGACAGGCCGGGACGGTCACTGTGGATGGCACCTGAGCGGTCGCAGACAATGATATCAGTAACACCGGCATCCATCAGCAGCTGTGAAATCGCGGCGCCGGCGGCGCCCGCTCCGTTGATGACCACTCGAACGGCGTCAATCTGTTTGTCAACGACCTTCAGCGCGTTGGTCAGTGCTGCCAGCACCACGATGGCCGTTCCGTGCTGGTCGTCGTGGAAGACGGGGATATCCAGTTCAGCCGCCAGCCGCTGTTCGATTTCCACGCAGCGCGGAGCGGAAATATCTTCCAGGTTGATTCCTCCGAATGTCGGCGCGATCGCCTTGACGGCAGCGATAATCTGTTCAGTATCCTGAGTGTCGAGGCAGATCGGGAAGGCGTCGACTTCACCAAATTCCTTGAACAGAATGGCCTTGCCTTCCATGACCGGCATGGCCGCTCGGGCACCCAGATTTCCCAGCCCCAGAATTGCTGAGCCGTCCGAGACCACCGCCACCGTGTTTCTCTTGATCGTCAGCGCAAAGGCGGCCTCGGGATCCTCGTGAATCGCCGTGCAGATCCTGGCGACGCCGGGTGTATAGGCCATCGACAGGTCGTCCCGCGACTTCAGGGCCACACGAGACTTCACCTCCAGTTTGCCTCCCAGGTGCAGCAGAAACACACGATCAGAAACGTGCACCACTTCGACATGAGGAATCGCTCGCAGCACGTCGGCAATTCTTTGCCCATGATCCACGTTGGTGGCACTGATGGTGAAGTCCCGGACAATGCTGCTGTCGCGGCTATCCACCACATCGACCGCGCCGATCAGGCCGTCGGCATCACCGATGGCCGAGGTGATTCGGCCCAGAGAACCGGGCAGGTCCGGGTAGCGAAGACGTACGGTGATGCTGTATCCGGGACTGTGATGAGTCATGTTATTCTGCAGACGGTTGAAATGAACAGGGTTCGGCGCGATGCGCCCGAGCCGGATTCTATCGGCTTTTCCGGAAAAGTTTATCCCGCAGCCCCGCCGCCGCACCGGTGTCTCATTTTGTGCAACGTACGGCGCACAGTGCGGAATCCTGAGCCGCCTGCGCCTTCCGAGCCATCTGCTGTGGTTGTCCCTGTTCTGATTCAGCGATGCCGTCCGTTCGTTGAATGACCGGACTTTACTTGTGCATGGCGAATACTAACCTGCCGTCAGACTGGTTTGTCAGATTCGAGGCGTTTGCCGGCAAACGCCTCGTTCGCTTCCGTTCCTCGCAACCGGCCGCCGTCCCGACTCAGCAGCGATGATGCGTCCGGGCGGTCTGCAGAATCGAAACATGGCTCCAGCACCGTCAGAATCTCTGCCCACCTTCGTTTCGCGGCAGGTAACCGAAGCCCGACGTTTCTTTCTGAATCTGAACCCGAATCAGAATTCGCCGCTGGAAGTCGTTTGTGGCGGTGTCGAGCGAATGCGTCCGGACTACATCGTGGACCGAAACGATTTTCCGTATTTCGCGATTGAAGTTGTCGCGGAAGGTGAAGGGACGCTGGTAATCGGCGGCACAGAGTTCCCGCTGGCCGCCGGATCTGTGTTTGCCTACGGCCCGAAGGTGCCGCACACAATTCGCAATCACGCTGAAAACGGGATGCGAAAATACTATCTGGACTTCGTGGGGACTCGGGCTGCAAGACTGCTGCGTGAAGCGGAACTCCGGACGGATGCGAATACCTATCAAAAGATTTCCGTCAGTGCTCTGCATGAACTGACCGAGTTGTTTGAAATGCTGATCCGTAACTCAGGACAGGGCGGCCCTCTGGTCGGACCAATCTGTGAGTCTCTGGTGCAGCTGTTGTTGTTGAAAATTCGCCAGCTTCGCCTGCCGGAGGGCAATATTCCCTCGCAGTCGTATGCCACGTACGAACGGATCCGCCGTCATATCGACACCCATTTTTTGCAGATCAAATCGGTTCAACAGCTGGGGGAAGACTGTGATGTGACGCCGGTCTACCTGTCTCGGTTATTCAAACGATTCTCAGACTGCGGCGCCTACCAATACCTGCTGCAGCGCAAAATGAACTACGCCGCGGGGCTGCTGATGAACGAAGGTCTGCTGGTGAAGGAAGTGGCCTTTCGCATGAACTTCACCGATGCCTTCCAGTTTTCCCGTGCCTTTAAACGTGTCTATGGGATCCCGCCGCGGCAGCTGCTTGCTCGACAGCAGAATCAGTGAATGACGCAGCGAAGACGGCCCGGCCCGACAACCGTTTTTGATACGACGTTTATGAATCCGCCACGCCGTACGGCAAAGTGCCTTGCGTGACAACAAAGAGGGAGCCGTAGGGTGTGACAAGCGAAGCCTGCCGCCCTCGACCATCCCACCCACAATACTCGATCGCAAATCCTTACGCATGGCTGCTCACAAGCCTTCGCGCCGGCACACCGTGGCCCGACAGTTTGGCCCGGCGTGTCATAGGAGACCTGCGGTCGAAGCTGTGAGGCGGTCGGGAGACCGCCCCACAACGAGGGAGCCGTAGGGTGTGACCAGCGAAGAATGCCGCCCTCGACCATCCCACCCACGAGGCTCGATCGCAAATCCTTACGCATGGCTGCTCACAATCCTTCGCGCCGGCACACCGCGGCCCGACAGTTTGGCCCGGCGTGTCATAGGAGACCTGCGGTCGAATCTGTGAGGCGGTCGGGAG
>JAVKCM010000018.1:0-7314 GCA_040222735.1 Fuerstiella sp.
CGGAGCGAAAGGCGACAATAATTGACCGGACACTCCTAAGGATCAAACGGAAAATTACTGTCGCGTCGAAACGTGGCGTAGGCTTCCAGCCTGCGTTTTTCTGCATCGCAAGCTGGAAGCTTACGCCACTTATTTTCCGCTCGGTCCTAAATAAATGCGATCAGCGTTGACCTGCTGACTTTGGAATTCCGGCCCGTACTGATGACCAGCCTGCCGATCATCGAATCCTGTGACGACTGCGGAGCCTGTTGCCTGTGCACACCGGTGCCTCCGTTCGAGCCCGGTGAAGAAGTGGCTCGGGACGTGCCGGCCGAACTGCTGCAGCCGATTCACGACCGTATCGCGGCCGACGAACACTTCCAGCTGTTGTGTTGTGTCTGGTTTGATACCGCTTCCCGCCGCTGTCGGCACTACGAACTGCGGCCGGAGGCGTGTCGGCGGTTCGAAATCAACAGTGATCTGTGCCGGTTGTCACGGTGGGACGCCGGCATTGATGTCTGAGCCCCTCGCGGGCGGACACCGCGTGCGGCGACCGGCCACTGGCCTGTCACCACACACGGACTGCTGCGTTTCGTCAGCTGGCCTGAAAGATGAAGCCATCCGCGGCCGCGTCGATCCGGATGGTGGAACCTTCCGGAAAATGCCCGGCCAGAATCTCATTGGCCAGTGAATTCTGCAGCCGCTGCTGAATCACCCGCTTCAGCGGACGAGCACCATATCTCTGGTCGTACCCTTCGGCGGCCAGCAGCTCTTTGGCGCTGTCTGTGATATCCAGCTTGTAGCCGTTGTCCACCAGCTGATCGCTCAGATGTCTGACCTGCAGGTCCACGATTTCACGAATTTCCTCGCGGCCCAGCGGATGGAACACGATGACTTCGTCGATCCGGTTCAGAAACTCAGGCAGAAAGTGAGCCTGCAGAGCGTCCATGCAGCGATTGTGAATCTCTTTGCTGTCCGCATCTTCTGAGCTCAGATCCATGATTGCCTGGCTGCCGATGTTGGACGTCATCACCACAATGCAGTTGTTGAAGTTCACCGTGCGTCCCTGGCTGTCGGTCAGGCGACCGTCATCCAGCAGCTGCAGCAGGATGTTGAACACATCTCGATGTGCCTTTTCCACTTCGTCCAGCAGGATCACGCAGTAGGGATTGCGTCGCACGGCTTCGGTCAGGCGGCCGCCTTCTTCGTAGCCAACATAACCGGGAGGAGCGCCGATGAGTCTGGCCACGGAATGCCGCTCCATGAATTCGCTCATGTCGATGCGAACCATGCTGCGTTCATCGTCGAACAGAAATTCGGCCAGGGCCTTGCAGAGTTCCGTCTTGCCGACACCGGTCGGGCCAAGAAACATGAACGACCCGATCGGCCGGTCCGGATCCTGCATTCCTGAACGGGCACGGCGGACCGCATTGGACACGGCTTCGACGGCTTCGTGCTGATTGATCATCCGCTTGTGGATTTCGGTTTCCATACGCAGCAGCTTTTCGCGTTCGCCCTGCATCATGCGAGCGACGGGAACACCGGTCCACAGGCTGACGACACGGGCAATATCTTCTTCTGTGACCTCTTCCCGCAGCAGGCGATTTTCGCTGTCCTGGCTCAGTTCGGACGACTTCTGTTCCATTTCCTGCAGCTGAGCTTCCGCGACCTTCAGCTTCTGTTCAGCCTCGTAGGCCTCCTGATAGTCCTCGTTGCTGTTTGTCCGCTGAGCTCTGGAAAACGCCTGAGTGTAGACAGTGCGCAGCTGTTCGATTTCTTCCTTCAGCGGCTTCAGTCCGGAGATGGCCGCCTTTTCGACTTCCCACTTGGCCTTCAGCTGGTTGGTCGATTCCTCGTTCTCGGCAATCTGGCGCCGCAGTTCCGACAGTCGCTCACGGCTGTCTTCACTGGTTTCCTTTTCCAGCGCCGCGGCTTCGATCTGCATCCGCGTCAGCAGCCGGGTCGCTTCGTCGATTTCCGCCGGCATCGAATCGATTTCCATTCGCAGCCGGCTGGCCGCTTCGTCCACCAGGTCGATCGCCTTGTCGGGCAGGAACCGATCAGAGATATATCGGTCAGAAAGGGTAGCCGCGGCGATGAGTGAATCGTCGGTGATCCGGACGCCGTGGTGAGATTCGTAGCGGTCCTTCAGGCCTCGCAGAATAGAGATGGTATCTTCGACATTCGGTTCCTGAACCATGACCGGCTGGAACCGACGTTCCAGTGCCGGATCCTTTTCGATGTGCTTGCGGTATTCGTCCAGCGTGGTGGCGCCGACACAGTGGAGTTCGCCGCGTGCCAGAGCGGGTTTCAGCAGATTGCTGGCATCCATGGCACCTTCACTGGCTCCGGCCCCCACCACCGTGTGCAGTTCGTCGATGAACATAATGATCTGCCCGTTGGCCGACTGTACCTCCTTCAGGACGGCTTTCAGACGATCTTCGAATTCGCCGCGGTACTTGGCACCGGCCACCAGGGCACCCAGATCGAGGGCAAAGACCTTCTTGTCCTTCAGATTCTGGGGCACATCGCCCAGCACGATCCGGTGTGCCAGGCCTTCGACGATGGCCGTCTTGCCCACACCGGGTTCTCCGATCAGCACGGGGTTGTTCTTGCGACGGCGCGACAGCACCTGAATGACGCGGCGGATTTCCGTGTCCCGGCCGATAACCGGGTCAATGACTCCGTCACGTGCCGCCTGCACCAGATCGCGCCCGTATTTTTCGAGTGCCTGATATTTTTCTTCCGGATTCTGATCGGTCACCGTCTGTCCTCCCCGGACATCCTTCAGGGCGGTCAGGATATCCTGTTCGTTCACTGCGTTCAGCGCCAGCAACCGTTTGGCCTGGTCTTCCACCTGAGTCAGGGCGATCAGCAGATGCTCTGTGGAGGTGAATTCATCGCCCATGCCGCGTGCCTGTTTTTCGGCAGCGTTCAGCACTTTGACCGCTTCGGGGCCGGCACCGACGGGTTCGTCCGACGCGGACGACTGCGGCAGTCGCTGCAGTTCACCGTCCACCATGGAATTCAGCTGGCCCAGGTTCACGCCGATTCGCTGCAGCAGCGGCTTCATGATGCCCTGGTCTTCTTCCAGCAGAGCCTTCAGCAGATGCAGTGGGCGCAGAAAGCGGTGGTTGTGTTCTTCGGCGAGTTCCTGAGCGGTCCGAATGGCCTGGCTGGCCTTGACCGTCAGTTTTTCAGGATTGAATGCCATCATGAATTCCTTTGTTGACTGCGCAGCCGCCACCAGAGTCCGTGAGAACTGAGGAGTCGGTCGAGCTGATCGGGAGGGAGAGAGGAGGGGAAACAGGATTCGACGATGGGCCGGAACAGGCCGGGCGGCCTGTTCCGGAGCGACTGAAGGTCAGACCGTTAGTCCTTCTTTTCAAAGTCGGCGTCGATGATGTCATCGTCACCCTGTCCGGCGGTGGCCCCGGCGGTTTCGGGGCTTTCGCCGCCGCCTTCAGCGGCGGCTGCCATGTGCTGGTACAGCGCCTGGCTGGCCTGTCCGAGTTCTTCCAGAGCGTTGCGGATCGCCGCTGCATCCGTGCCTTCTGCGGCCTTTTTCACCTTGTCGCAGGAAGCCGTGATTGCTGAGCGGGAAGCTTCGTCCAGCTTCTCTTCGTGCTCTTTCAGCGTCTTTTCCGTCTGATGCACCAGGGTTGAGGCCTCATTTCTGGCCTTGGCCAGTTCTTCCTTCTGCTTGTCTTCTTCCGCATGAGCTTCGGCGTCCTTTCGCATCCGCTGAATCTCATCGTCGGACAGACCGCTCGACTGCTTGATCTGAACGCTGTGTTCCTTGCCGGTGGCTTTGTCCTTGGCCGAGACACTCAGAATACCGTTCACGTCGATGTCAAACTTGACCTCAATCTGAGGCACACCGCGCGGTGCCGGTGGAATGTCGGACAGGTCGAACTGATCCAGCAGCCGGTTGTCGGCGGCCATTCGTCGTTCACCCTGAAACACTCGAACCGTCACGGCCGGCTGATTATCGGCAGCGGTTGAGAAGGTTTCGGACTTGGTGGTCGGAATCGTGGTGTTGCGTTCAACCAGCGTGGTCATGATGCCGCCTTCGGTTTCGATTCCCAGCGACAGCGGGGTGACGTCCAGCAGCACCACGTCCTTGACGTCTCCGGCAATGATGCCGCCCTGAATGGCGGCCCCCAGAGAAACCACTTCGTCGGGATTCACTCCCTTGTGCGGCTCCTTGCCGAACATTTCCTTCACGAACGCCTGTACTTTCGGAACGCGGGTAGAACCGCCCACAAGGACGACCTCGCTGATATCGCCGGGCTGCAGTTTGGCGTCCTTCAGAGCATTCTGGACGGGCGCCCGACAGCGTTCGACCAGCGGATCGATCAGCCGTTCAAATTCACCGCGGGTGATTGACAGCTGCAGGTGCTTGGCGCCACTGGCATCGGCCGTGATGAACGGCAGGTTGATGTCGGAGGTCTGTGCCGTCGACAGTTCCTTCTTGGCTTTTTCAGCGGCTTCACGGAGTCGCTGCAGTGCCATCGGGTCGTTTCGCAGATCGATACCGTCGCTCTTCTTGAATTCATCCGCAATGTGATTGATCAGGACTTCGTCGAAGTCGTCTCCACCCAGGTGCGTGTCGCCGTTGGTACTCAGAACCTCAACCAGCTCGTCGCCGACTTCCAGGATAGATACGTCGAACGTACCGCCCCCGAGGTCGAAGACCACGATTTTTTCTTCCTGTTTCTTTTCCAGACCGTAGGCCAGGGCAGCTGCGGTGGGTTCGTTGATGATTCGGGATACTTCCAGCCCGGCAATCTGGCCGGCGTCCTTGGTCGCCTGTCGCTGAGCATCGTTGAAGTAGGCGGGAACCGTGATCACAGCCTTGTTGACCTTGTGGCCCAGATAGCTTTCGGAGGCTTCCTTCAGCTTCCGCAGCACCAGCGCTGAGATTTCAGGCGGCGTGTGCTGTTTGCCGTTTACGTTGACCTTCACGTAGTCGGATTCGCCGCCAACCACTTCGTAAGGCACGATCTTTTCTTCCGACTTCACCTCGCTGTGGCGACGTCCCATGAACCGCTTGATGGAATAGATCGTGTTCTTCGGATTCGTGACCGCCTGCCGTTTGGCCGGGTCGCCGACCAGTGTTTCTCCCTTGTCCGTGAAAGCGATCACGCTGGGAGTCGTCCGGCTGCCTTCCTGGTTGGCAATGACCTTGGGCTCACCACCTTCCATCACTGAAACCACAGAGTTGGTTGTTCCCAGGTCGATGCCGATAATTTTTTCACCCGAAGCTGCCATTGTCGTTGACTCCCGTTACTCGTTTTCTATTCGACAGGGTCTGTTACGTGTTGCCGACCCAGTCTGGTGTTCACACAGGGCAGGTATTTGCCACGGCCGAATTCATAGCACAACGCGCGCCAAAACACAGGGGTCGACGCAGGTCTTTTGCTTGCAACATGTTATGGCTGGAGGCCGGGACTGACAGGGAACGGGGATTGCCAAACTGGCAGCACATTGATTGGCTGTGCAAAACCTGCATGGTGCCGTTTTGGCATCTCTGGTGTGGCCGTCAGAGTGGCAGTGCGGAAATGCGGGTAATCGGGAAGGTCTGAGTGCGGTCTGCCGGGTTTGTTTGAACCTTGCAGAAGGAATTCGGTGGCTACTTGAAATCGGGTTTTTTCGCCTGTACAAGCACACCGCGGCGGTTAGGAACTCCTGCCAGACATTCGCCGTCCTTCCTTTAATCTGTTCTTTCGTCCACCATTCCGCCGCCTGCTGGCGAGGTCCATAATGGCAAAGAAGAAGGCAACTCGCCCAATCAAGAAGAAGGTGGCGAAACAGTCGGCCACCAGAAAATCTGCCGCTCGAAAGACTCCGTCGGCGAAAGCCGCGACCGGATCATCGAAAGTTCGGGCGGCGACGCCGGAACCTCTGGATCAGCAGCTGGCGAAGATTGACGAGCAGCTGGTGAGTCTGCTGAATCGGCGGGTCGAGGTATTTCTGGAGAAGATCGCTCAGGCCGAATCGCCGCGAAAAGCCGTCTTTGACGTGCAGGACGACATCAAACTGTGGGCATTACTGGAAAGCAGTAATGCCGGGCCGATGAAGCCGGAGGAGCTGAAGGCCATTTTTCGCCCATTGCTGAGTGCCGGGCGGCAGCGGGTGAGGAATGACCGCGTGGCTTACCTGGGCCCGGCTTACAGCTTCACCCATCTGGCCGCCATCAATCGGTTCGGAGAATCTGCAGATCTGGTCCCGGTCAGCACGATTGCCACAGTCTTTGAAGAAGTTAATCGCGGGCATGTGGACTTCGGGCTGGTGCCGATCGAAAACAGCACCGACGGACGAATTGTCGACACGCTGGACATGTTTACCCGGCTGCCGCTGCGTATCTGTGGCGAAGTGCAGCTGCACGTGCACCACAATTTGCTGGCACGCTGTGACCGCAGCGAGATCACGGAAATTTACAGCAAGCCTCAGGCACTCTCACAGTGCCGGGACTGGCTGGCCAAAAACATGTCTCACGCTCGGCTGATTGAAGTCACCAGTACGTCCACAGCCGCTCAACTGGCCCGCGACAAGCCGGGTGCGGCCGCCGTTGCCAGTCAGCAGGCCGCCAGTCAGTACGGCATTCAGATTGTCGCCGACTGTATCGAGGACAATCGAAACAACATCACTCGATTTGCCATCATCGGTGATTCCATTGCCGAGTCCACCGGACACGACCGCACGGCCATTCTGCTGCAGATTCCGCACAAACCCGGTTCACTTTCCGATGCTCTGGTGGTGTTCAAACAGTGCAAGGTGAACCTGACCTGGATCGAATCGTTTCCTCTTCGGTCGCCGGAAATCGGCTACCTGTTCTTCCTGGACTTTGAAGGCCACGTAACCGACGCCAAGATCAAACGAACGCTGAAGGAACTGGAAAAGATGGCCGACCGGCTTGAGATTCTGGGTTCCTACCCGCGGAGTGAACCTCTGAATTAGGCGGGAGTGGGAAGGCGGAAGGCGGGAAGGCGGGAAGCAACGGCCGACTTTTGCCCTCTTTCCGACCTTAGGATTGTCTGGTCAGTTATTGTCGTCTTTCGCTCGTGATGTGACGACAATTACCGACGAGCATTCAGAGTGACTCGATCGTTTCTCCCTCGGCAAATAGTACCAACAGTTCGTCCCCCGCCCGAAGGTCCAGCCCGGCAGGCACTCGTTGTGGATCAGTTGAACAGGCTCGTCGTGACGCGGATTGGGAGACCTGCGGTCGGTCGGGTGGTCGGGTCGGGAGACCCGCCCCCAACCGGGACGTCGGGTGGTCGGGTCGGGAGTCCCGGCCACAACCGGGACGTCGGGTGGTCGGGTCGGGAG